>NZ_JBICSL010000023.1:1523-83289 GCF_043197045.1 Micromonospora sp. NPDC049282 | reverse complement strand
ATCGACTGGTCGCTATCAATGGCGAATCTGCCGCAAGGCCACCAACCGGACGCAACGTATAGATCAGATCAAGTTACTGCGGACCGCCCTCTCAGAGCGTCAAGGCCTCCCGCATCGAAGGCACGCGCCTCACCATCGAGATCGGCCACCGAAACCTTCCCGACAGCCGCGACAGCCGACATTCACACCAGTGCACTACATTTCCTACACCGGTGTAGAGCGAATGGCAAGAGGCTTCTTCATGCCCCATGACCTCCGTGGTGGACCCTGTACTCGACACCGCCCGGACTTCTCCAACGGCAAAGAGGTCACTCATGAAAGCCAACATAACGGGCAGCCGCTTCAAGGCAATTCATGCCAGTTGACCTGCAGTTTCATGCCGTTCGACGCAGTTGGCGCGCCCGTCCTTGGAGCGCCTGCGTGAATACGGTCCACACCAAGCCCGCTGAACTGCGGGAACGGCACTCCAGCAGGTCAGCAGCTTATCCATTGAGGACCGCTGACGCCGGTTCGGCGCCGTTGACGTCCGTTGGCGGCCCCACCTGCAATCCCCACCGGACCGGTCAGAACGGCCGCCGACCCCATCCGCCGCGCTCGCACTACCCGGACACCGGCAGTCAGGTCGCACGAACCCCACCCGGACCTGTCAAGGACCTGACGGCCATGCGGGCGTCGGCAGTCGGACGGGGCGGATGAGTGCCACGGCGTCCCCAGCCACGCCCGCGAACCCCGCCTGACAGCCCGCTGAGCTGCACTGTCAGGTCCGGTCAGGTCGCAACGTCCGGACGGCAGCGGCCAGGTCACCCATGAACTGTCGCCGGGCCTGCCGTTCACGGACACCGAATGCCGCGCGGCTCACACGGACAGGTCAATCAGATCGCAGCCGAAGCCCGACAACCCCCTGTCAACGCCGGCTGAAATTTGGCATCATCGGGCCTGATCTGGTCGCCCGCGACGGCCGGCTGGTGACCCGGCGGGCGGAGTCGAAACCCGGCGTTCCGCAGTCGTCCGGTGGAGACGACATACGAAGCCGCCGCCCCCGTCGCTTGCCGGATTTGTCGCTGGCAGGCCGATGAATCTGAGGTGCCGCGGCGGCCTGTGGTCTTTGACCTGCACAGACAGGGCAGGGCACGGCATCCGGCGGCATACGCCATCAACGCGGACAAACCCGGGCGATGGTTGGAAGGATCCACCAGGTCGAGCTGCGCGGCACGTTGCTGCACAGGAAACTCCAGTCCTCGTGGATCCGGCTGTACTCGCGCTCACTCATCCATGCGCACAACCGAGAAGATCGCCGAGAGCTCGCCGGCAACCCGCAAGGCTGCGCCCCGTTCCGGCAAGCGGAACACTCCGCTCGGTAAATGGACGAGTGATCGCCACGGTGTGCAGCATGGACGTCACCCTTGCCGCCCCTCGGGCAACGGTCGACGCGGCCGCGGAGCGCCTCCGCACGGCCGCACGTGACCGGATTCCCTGCCCACCGTTGCGCGACCTCATCGACCCCGACGACGTCACCACGGCGTACGCAGTGCAAGAGCGGCTGGGCGAGCTACGACTTGCCACCGGAGCCAAGGTGGTCGGACGCAAGATCGGCCTGACGTCCCCCGCCGTCCAGGCCCAGCTCGGCGTGGACCAGCCTGACTTCGGGGTGCTGTTCGACGACATGGCGTTCACCGCAGGCGCCGAGCTGCCCACCGAGCAGCTGCTACAACCCAGGGCAGAGGCGGAGATCGCCTTCGTCCTCGGTGCCGACCTGGCGGAAGGCCCGCTCGATCTGGCCCAGATACGGGCGTCTGTCTCCTACGCCGTCGCGGCATTGGAGATCGTTGACAGCCGGATCGCCGGATGGGACATCACCTTCGCCGACACCGTCGCCGACAACGCGTCCAGCGGGCTCTACGTGCTCGGCTCGCAGCGTCGCACGCTCGTTGAGGTAGAGCCGGTCGAGGTCGAGATGCGGATGCTCGTCGACGGCGAGGTCGTGTCCACCGGAAACGGCGCCGCCTGCCTCGGCGATCCCCTGGAGGCGCTGGCCTGGCTGGCTCGCACCGCCCGGGAGTTCGGGGATCCGCTGCGATCTGGTCAGGTGGTGCTCTCCGGCGCGCTCGGCCCGATGCATCCCGTCCACCCAGGTGCCCGGGTGACGGCCGAGATCAGCGGCCTCGGCAGCGTCACCACCACGTTCTCAGCACAGGAGGAGTGAGCATGAGCAAGACCAAGGTCGCGATCATCGGGTCGGGCAACATCGGCACCGACCTGATGATCAAGGTGATCCGGCTCTCCGACACCCTCGAGATGGGCGCGATGGTCGGCATCGACCCGGAATCCGACGGCCTGGCCCGCGCTCGTCGCCTCAAGGTGCCCACCACCCACGACGGCGTCGACGGGCTCATCGCGATGGACGGCTTCGAGGACATCGGGATCGTCTTCGACGCCACCAGCGCGAAGGCCCACAAGGCCAACGCGGGCCAGCTGGCGTCGTACGGGAAGCGTCTTGTCGACCTGACGCCTGCGGCCCTCGGCCCGTTCGTGGTGCCGGCGGTCAACCTCGGCGAGCACCTCGACGCACCGAACGTCAACATGGTCACCTGCGGCGGCCAGGCGACCATCCCGATCGTCGCCGCGGTCTCCCGGGTCACCCCGGTCGCGTACGCCGAGATCGTCGCCTCGATCGCCTCCAAGTCGGCCGGGCCGGGCACCCGGGCCAACATCGACGAGTTCACCGAGACCACGTCGCACGCGATCGTGACCGTCGGTGGGGCGGCGCACGGCAAGGCGATCATCATCCTCAATCCGGCGGAGCCGCCGCTGATCATGCGCGACACGGTCTTCTGCCTGATCGGCGCCGACGATCCGGCGGTGCACGAGCAGATCCGCTCCTCGATCGAGCAGATGGTCGCTGACGTGGCCGCTTACGTGCCGGGCTACCGGCTCAAGCAGCAGGTGCAGATCACGCCGATCCCCGAGGGCCAGCCGGTGCACACGCTGGCCGGAAAGGTGCCGCTGAGTCACCAGGTGTCGGTGTTCCTCGAAGTAGAGGGCGCGGCGCACTATCTGCCGGCGTACGCCGGCAACCTCGACATCATGACCTCGGCGGCGCTGCGCACTGCGGAGCGCCTGGCCGTTCGCGAGTTCTCGGAGGTGCCCGCATGACCGACGTCTTCCTGCAGGATGTCACCCTGCGTGACGGAATGCATGCCGTTCGCCACCGGATCACTCCCGCCGACGTCGGCCGGATCGTGGCCGCACTCGACGCGGCCGGCGTCGACGCCATCGAGGTCGCCCACGGGGACGGGCTGGCCGGCAGCTCCGTCAACTACGGCCCGGCCAGCAACACCGACTGGGAGTGGATCGAGGCGGCGGCCGCCAACCTCTCCCGGGCCCGGCTGACCACGCTGCTGCTGCCGGGCGTCGGCACGATCGCCGAGCTGAAGCAGGCCTACTCGCTGGGCGTGCGCTCGGTGCGGGTGGCGACCCACTGCACCGAGGCCGACGTCGCCGCCCAGCACATCGCCACCGCGCGCGAGCTCGGCATGGACGTGTCGGGCTTCCTCATGATGAGCCACCTGAACGACGCCGCCGGTCTCGCGCAGCAGGCGAAGCTGATGGAGTCCTACGGGGCTCACTGCGTCTACGTCACCGACTCGGGCGGCCGGCTGACGATGGATGGCGTGCGCGACCGGATCCGCGCCTACCGGGACGTGCTCGACCCGGCCACCGAGCTGGGCATCCACGCCCACGAGAACCTCTCGCTCTCCGTCGCCAACTCGGTCGTGGCCGTCGAGGAGGGGGTGTTTCGGGTCGACGCCTCGCTCGCCGGGCATGGCGCCGGAGCCGGCAACTGCCCGATCGAGGCGTTCGTCGCGGTCGCCAACCTGCAGGGCTGGAAGCACCGGGCCGACCTGTTCGCGCTGCAGGACGCCGCCGACGACCTGGTCCGGCCGTTGCAGGACCGGCCGGTGCGGGTCGACCGGGAGACGCTCACGCTGGGGTACGCGGGCGTCTACTCCAGCTTCCTACGGCACGCCGAGGCCGCCTCGGAGCGCTACGGCATCGACGTGCGCACGATCCTGCTCGAGGTCGGCCGGCGCCAACTGGTCGGCGGCCAGGAGGACATGATCGTCGACATCGCGCTCGACTTGCTCGCGGGGCAGGAACCGGCGGCACCGTAGGGCTGGTGTGTCGCCCGCACCGGCGCAGCGCGACCGCATCGCCAGCGCGATCGCGGCCTACCCTTCGCGATCGGGCGGCACGGTGAAGGCGGACCTGCCGCCATGTCATCCCGGTACGAGGACTCGCCGCTCGGGTAGGCCTCGCGGGAGGTGTTGGTCGGGCCGGTCGGATGATCGTGGGCAGCGGCGGCCCGTATCGCTCCGTGAGCGACCGGTCGGCGCCGTTGTCGCCACGATCGACTCCCTCGCCGAACCCGATCCGCGGGCGATAGCCGGCAGCAGCTTCTAGCGCTTCTGACCTGACCGGTCCGGCGTCGGGTCGGATGGTCGGCGGCGTGCTGCGGCTGCGCTCCGCACCGAGGGCTCGCGGTTCCGTTGAACAGAACGACCCGCTCGTGAAACGGTCGTCGGACCGCGATCGTGGTGCCATGAGTGCGCCAGGCAGCAGCAGGACGGGTCTAGCGGGGCAGCGCCGGCGCTGGACATGAGGGAAGAGCTGAGCACCTTCGCGCAGGCCGTGTGGCACCGCGCCCGGTGGATGCCAGATGCCGAGGTCCTTCGAGTGCCCGGGGTCGAGGTCTGGACCGCTGAGCAGCTGAGGCATCGGGCTGCCGCATGGGCCGCCGGCCTGTCCGGGAGCATCGGCCGAGGCGACGTCGTCGTCACCTGTGTCGATTCCGGCCCGGACGCGGTGGCGCTCACCGCAGCCGTGTCCACGCTTGGAGCCGTCGAGCTGCCACTGAGCAACGACCTACCGGAGGACTGGGCCCACCACCTGGTGGCCACCACCGCCGCCCGCGTCGTCGTCGCATCGGCCCACCGGGCGCAGGACGCACTCCCGGCACGGCTGGCCCGGCGCACCGGACACCCGCTGCAGCTCCTCGACGGGCCTCACCAGACCCTGCGTCCCGATCATCCAGAGGCGCACTCCGTCGCTCCCGCCGAGTTGCCACCCACGGCGCCCGCGCTGATCATGACCACCTCGGGCACCACCGGCCGGGCGAAGGCCGCGCTGCTGCCCGCCGGAGCCCCCGCCGGACAAGCACGCAGGGTGACCCGAGCCATGGACTACGGACCCGGCGACGTGCTGCTGAGCTACTTCCCGTGGCACCACATCAACGCCCGGCACGCCAGCCTGCTGCCCGCCCTCATCAGCGGCGCACGTGTGGTGATGGCACCGCGGTTCTCCGCCTCCGGCTTCCTCGACCTGGTGCGAGGTGAACAGGTGACCGCCTTCAACTTCATGGGAGCGGTCTGCATGATGCTCCTGGCGCAGCCGCCGACGAGCCGCGATCGGGACCATGTGCTCACCAAGGCGTACGGTGGGCCAGCACCCGCCCGGCTCGTTCACGACTTCCAGGAACGATTCGGTGTCACCCTTCGGCAGGCCTACGCCTGCACCGAGCTCGGCGACGTGGCCACGACTGCGATGGACGACCTGCGGCCGGGGGCGGCCGGCCGGATCGTGGCCGACCACGATGTCCGGATCGTCGACGGATCCGGCCGCGACGTCGCCGACGGCACGGTCGGTGAGATTCTGGTCCGGCCCCGCCGGCCGGAGTTCGCGTTCCTCGGGTACGTCGCTGACGCGGAGGCAACCCGCCGCGCCTGGGCCGGCCCCTGGTTCCGCACGCGGGACCGTGGTCGGCTCGTCGACGGCTGGTTGCACGTCGAGGGGCGCCTCGGAGACGTGATCCGGCGCCGCGGGGTCAACATCGACCCCCACCACGTCGAGGACGTGCTGCTCGCCCATCCGGCCGTCGCCGAAGCCGCAGCCGTCGCCGTGCCGTCCGAGCTCACCGAGGACGAGGTGCTGGCCGTGGTGGTGCCGCGCGACGGCAGCCGGATCACCGCAGAGGACCTCTGGTCGCACTGCCGCGCCGCATTGCCACGAGCTGTGGTCCCCCGCTATCTCTCGATCGAGGCCACCGTTCCGCACACAGCCACCCACAAGCTGGACCGCGCCGCCCTACGCCGGCGCGGCATCCCACCCAACGTGTGGGACGCCGAGTCATCCGTCCCCGCCACAACGGAGATCTCATGACCCCTGTTCCGCTCCTACGTGTCCTCGACCTCACCGACGGCCTCGCCGCGAACGCGGTCCGGCTGCTGGTCGGCCTGGGAGCCGACGTCATCCGGGTCCGGACGGACACCGCGGTGCCAGCCACACCGCCGGCTGCTGTGCACTGGTACGCCGGCACCCGGACGCTCACGGTGCCCGACGTCGACCTCGACCGCGTGGTGGCCAGCTTGCTGGTCGACGCCGACATCGTGCTCGAGTCCGGCCCGGTCGGCGACCTGCGCACGCTCGACCTGCGCAAGGCCAACCCGGAAGCGTGGGAGCACGTCGCCCATGTCGTGGTCACGCCGTTCGGTCTGAACGGATGCCGCCGCGACTGGCTCGCCGACGAAAGCGTCGCCGCAGCCGCCGGAGGCATGACCTGGCTTGGCGGCCGGCCGGGCGAGGCACCCACGCCGCCGCCGCGGGGACAAGCCACCCAACTCGCCGGCACCCACGCCGCCATCGCGGCGCTCCTCGCCGTCATCGCCCGCCGCCGCATCGGACGCGGCCAGCTGGCCGAGGTATCGGTACAGGAGGCTGTCGCCGCCACGCTCGAGACCGGTGCCATCGCCTGGATCCACGCTGGCACCGTCCCGGGCCGCACCGGCGGCGTCTACGGCCATGTCGCACACCGGGTTTTCCCCACCGCGGACGGCTACGTCGCCGGCGGCTACTCGGGGCCCGACCGGATGTGGAGCGACCTGTTGGCGTGGATGAACGAAACCGGCGAGGCCGCCGACCTCACCGACGATGTGTGGCAGGACCCTGTGCACCGCTGGCGCCACCGTCCACACGTCGACGAGGTGGTCACGGCATGGACGCTTCGGCGTACCACCGCGGAGATCGCCGTTGAGGCGCGCCGGCGGGCGCTGCCGTGGGCGGAGGTTGCCGCGCCGGCCGACCTGGTCGCCAACCCTCAACTGCGTGACCGGGACTTCTTCCTTCAGATCAGCACGCCTGAAGGGACTGTCATCGACGCCGGTTTCCCATACGAGTCTCCCGGCCAGCCGCGGCCGGTCCGGCTCGCTGCGCCCGAAGCCGTCGGGATCGGCGCGCGTTGGCACGTCGCCGCCCCACCGGCGGAGCTGCCACCGCAGATGCGGCTCGCCGGCGGCGGCGCACTCTCCGGACTGCGGGTGCTCGACCTGACCTGGGTACTCGCTGGTCCCTACGTCACGAGGATTCTCGGCGATCACGGCGCGGACATCGTCAAGGTCGAGTCGGCTCACCGGCAGGACCCGACCCGGTTCGCCCCCTCGATGCGACTGCGCCCCGGGGCCGGAGCTGATGAAAGCGGCTACTTCCTCAACTTCAACCGCAACAAGCGCAGCCTGGCACTCAACCTGCGCTCGGCGGAAGGACCGCAACTGTTGCGCCGCCTCGCCGGCACGGTTGACGTGGTGGTGGAGAACTTCTCCCCCGGCACGCTCGCCAAATGGGGTCTGGACTTCGAACATCTGCACCAGATCAACCCCGACGCGGTGCTGGTCTCGATGTCCGGGGTCGGTGCGACCGGGCCGTGGCGCTCGGCGGTCACCTTCGCCGACACCCTGGCCGGCTGGTCCGGGCTGACCCACGCCACCGGCGGTGCCGACGGCATTCCGCAGGGCCTGACCTTCGGGCTCGGCGACATGGTGGCCGCGAACGCCGCGGTCGCCGCCATTCTCGAGCGTGTGCTGCGCGGCGAGGGCGGCCATGTCGACCTCTCCCAACTCGAGGCCATGGCTGCCCACCTGGGCACCGCTGTGCTCGACGCCGCCGTCCCTGCCGTCGCCGACGACCGGCTCGGCCCCTTCGTGCTCCGTGCGCCCGGGGACGACCGATGGCTCTCCGTCGGCCGCGTCTCACCTGAGCAACTCGCGAGCATCGTCGGCGGAACCGACCCGGTGCGTCGGCTCGAAGAGTATGCCGCGGCCACCGACGCCGATCAGGCCGCCGCCCACCTGCAGGCGCACGGGATCCCGGCGTACCCGGTCCGAGACGGTCAAGACCTCGTCGAGCGCGATCCGCAACTCGCCGCCCGCAACTTCTACCCGACCCTCACCCACCCCCTCGCCGGAAAGGTGCGCGTCGAGGGTGTGCTGCACCATCTGACCGACACCCCACCCCATCTCGACCGCCCCGCTCCGTTGCTGGGCGAGCACACCGAGGAGCTGCTCGGCGAGCTGCTCGGACTGACCACCCAGGAGATCGCAGGTCTCCGCGAACGAGGAGTTCTGGTATGACGAGCGAGGACCTGAGGGCGCGCGAGGGCGCGGCGACCCAGGGATTCCGGATCGAGTGGAAGGGCGCCGTGGCGACGCTCGTGCTCGACAACGGTCCGGTGAACACCGTCGATCCACAGCTCATCGAGCGGCTCATCGAGGTGCTGCCCAGCCTGACGGAGGACGTCAGCATCCGGTGCCTCGTCATCCGTGGCAAGGAGCGTGTGTTCATCGGCGGCGCCGACATCCGGGTGATGCGGCAGCTCGACCCCGACATCTACACGACGATGCGTCGCTGGGTCGAGGTGCAGCGGCTGCTCGAGCTCGCACCCAAGCCGGTCATCGCCGCAATGAACGGACACGCCCTGGGCGGAGGCGCGGAGCTGTCGCTCGCCTGCGATCTGCGTATCCTGCACGCGCGGGCGACGTTCGGGTTCCCGGAGTCCCGCCTCGGCATCTTTCCCGGGGCGGGCGGCTCCCAGCGTCTCCCGCGGCTCATCGGCCCGCACCGCGCGAAGCGGCTGATGATGGACGGTACCCGGCTCAGCGCCGACGAGGCGCTGGCCGAGGGCCTCGTCGACATCGTGGCCGGCGAGGATTTCGACGCCGTCGTGGCCGCCGAGGCTGCGCGGCTGGCGGCGCTGCCCACGGCGACGCTGGGGCTGATCAAACGCGCCGTCACCGAGGGCATGGAGTTGCCGCTGTCGGACGCGCTCGCTGTCGAGGCGGCGTGCGTTCGTGCCAACCTCGATCTGGCCGATGCCGCCGAAGGTCTGCAGGCCTTCCTGGACAAGCGTGAGCCGCGGTTCAGCGGCCGGTGATCAGTTGATCAGGTTGGCCGAGGAGACCCGGCGGCTGACCTCGGTCAGCGCGGCGGCCACCTTGGGGACGTCCGCCCGGTAGGTCGGTGCCGCGATCGACAGCGCGCCCAGCAGCAGCCGGGTGCCGGTCAACAGCGGCACCGCCACCGAGCACCAGCCGGCGGCGATCTCCTCCTGCTCCACACCCCAACCGTTGGCGCGGATCCGCCGGATCTGTTCGAGCAGCAGCCCTGGTGCGACGGTGGTGTGTGGGGTGAGGCGCTTCAGCTCGCGGCTGACCACCTCCTCGAGCACCGACGGCGGCGAGAACGCGAGCAGCACCTTGCCGGTCGAGGTGGCGTGCAGCGGCATTCGCCCGGCGATGCGGGAGGGCTTGGCCGACTGTGCTGCTGCCAGCTTCTCGAGGTAGAGGACCTCGAGTCCGTCCAGCACGGCCAGGTGCACCGCCTCCTTGGTGGCGAAGTGCAGCCGCTCCATGAACGGGCGGGCGGCGTCGCGGAGCACGCGGAAGCGCGGCACCCGGGAGCCGAGCTCGAAGGCCCGCATGCCGAGGCGGTACTCGAAGCCGGAGCGCTCGAGCATCCCCCAGTCGACCAGCTCCTGTGCCAACCGGTGCACGGAGGCCTTGGAGATGCCGGTACGTCGGGACAGCTCGGAGAGCGACAGCTCGGCGTCATCGTGCTGGAACGACTCCAGAATCAGCCGAGCCTTGCCCAGGACGCTGTTGGCGCCCTGCCCCAGCCCTTCACCGTAGGCGCGAGTTTGAGCGACGTTTGTCATCTTTCCTCACCACAACGTCCCTCATGTTCTACCTTCATCACCACTCCTCACCGCAGTGGTTCCTCCTCCAAGCCCACAACAGTACGCACGAGTACCTCCACCAGGCGTTTCGCCTCCTTCAGATCGACGGCGTTCATGCCCAGGGTGAAGTCGACCGCCCGGCCGTTCGGACCCTGCGCGATCTTCGGCATGCCGACCCGGGCGGTCGGAATCCCCCGCATCCGGATCATGTTCGCGTCGGTGGCGCCACTGTTCGCCAGGACCAGCTCATGCGGCTGACCCGCAACCGACTCCCATGCCGCGACAGCCGACCGGACGATCCGGGCTGCCGGGTCGGTCCGGGTGCCCGGCACGGACGCGACCTGGCGCACCACGAGCGGCGCGCCGAACTCGGCCTCGAGCGGGGCCAGCGCCGCCCGCACCTCACGTACGACGGCGGGCGCGGTCTGCTCGGGCGTCATGCGGACGTCGAGCCGCACCCGGACCAGGGCCGTGGTCGACGCAGCCAGCCGCTCGAAGCCGCCATGGACCGACGACACGACGCCCTGCGGGCGCATCGTGCCGGCCTCGTGCCGCACGGCGTACTCCTCGCACCAGGCCTCGAGCACCTCGATCACCCGGGCCGCCGCGCTCGCCGCGTTGCGGTAGGGCATCCGGTGCCGGCTGCCGACGTAACTGTGCTCGCCGGGCACCTCGACATCCACCCAGGTGAGGCCGACTTCCTCGTGCGAGACGGTCCAGCCCGGTTTGGCGATGATCGCGTGATCGGTGGCAAACCCGCGTTCGAGGAGGAAGCTCGCACCGACTCCGTGTCCGGTGTTCATGCGACCCGGGACACCCACGCCATCAATGGCGAAGCTGGGCATCCCGCCGGCGCCGAAGGCCGCCACGACATTGACCGGGAGATCGATCCCGGCCCGCGCCATCGCCTCCACGGCGACGAGCACGCAGGCGGCATGCCCCTTCGGGTTACTGGCACCCAGACCGATGATGAGATCGTCGTACACGGTGGCGCGCGGCAGCATGTCCTCGCGCATGCGCGGACCGGCGAACGGGATGTCGAGGCTCGCATCGCCGGTGGTGTAGGTGTCCAGCGGCGCGTAGAGCAGCACGGATTCGCCGTCGTCCGGCCCGCGCAGTACCCCGATCGCGTTGGCCTGGGCATCGTCGATCACCTGGAGGGTGCTGTCCACCCCCGCGGCGGCGAGGTGGTCGACCAGCCACTCGGCGGCCTGGCGCTCCGCCCCGGTCGGGCTCGATCGATCGACCAGGCCGCAGACCGCCTCTAGCAGGTGGTCGCGCTCCACCTGCGCGAGCACCGCAGCGACCGCATCCTCGTGGGTCCGAACGGTCTCGGTCACGCCGGCACACCCGCCTCACGAGCAGCCAGGCTGGACCGGAAGTGCACCGACACCTCCGGCAGGTCGCCGATGACCGCGCTGAAGGAGTCGCCCTCGTTGATCTCCACCATCGGTCCGAGCGCACCGGCGAGGACCACCTGCCCGGCGCGCAGTGGCGTGCCACGTCGGTGCGCCTCGCCGGCGAGCCACGTCAAGCCGCGGATCGGGTCGCCGTGGAAATTGTCGCTCCCGGAGCCCGTCGACACGACGGTGCCGTTGCGGCGCACCTCCATGCGAAGGTCGCGCAGGTCGCGGTCCCCCAGCGGTCGCCCCTCGGCGGCCAGCACGAACAGGCCGGCAGAGGCGTTGTCGGCGATGGTGTCGACCGCGCTGATGTCCCAGCCCTCGATCCGGCTGTCGACCACCTCGAGTGCGGCCAGCACCTCGGCGACCGCACCACGCGCCCGGTCGGCGTCGACGTCCGGCAGATCAAGGTCCTCACCGAGCCGGAACACGACCTCGGCCTCGATCAGCGGCTGCAGCAGCCGCCGGACCGGGACCACGCCGCCGTCCGGGATCTGCATGGTGTTCATCAACGTGCCGATCGTCGGCTGGTGAACGCCGAGTTGATGCTGGACCGTGCGCGCCATCAGCCCGAGCTTGTGGCCCACCACGTAGCCTCCGCTAATCTCCTGCAGGGCCACCACGTGGCGTTGGACGGCGTAGGCGTTCTCGATGTTGCCCTCGCCGATCAGGTCACGCACCGGTGCGCAGGTGCGGTGCATGGTGCCGGCGTAGCGCAGTCGCTCTGCGGCCAGCGCCAGTGGCGGGCTCAGGTCGTCACTCATCAGGGTCTCTCGTCTCAGTTCGTGGGTGGCACCAGTACGGCCCGACCGCGGAGCTGTCCCGCTCCGAGCAGTTCGAGCGCGCGGCCCGCCTCGGCGAAGTCGAACTCCTCCGTCTCGAGGACGAGCTCGCCGGAGACCAGCAAGGGTGCCCACTCCTCCGCCAGTGCACGGGCCTCGGCGTTACGCCGGATCATGTTCACCGGCAGCAGCGGCACGTCGAGCAGTAGCCAGTTGGGAAGGTCGAGCGTAGCGGCCTCGCCGGCGACGTACCCGATGGAGACGGCGCGGCCTCCGGCACGGACCCAGCCCATCCGCTCGTTGAGCTGTTGGCCACCCAGGGTGTCGACGAGGAGGGTCGCCGGGCGTTCCTTGCCGAGGACCGAGAGCGCGTCCCCCGAGGCGATCAACGGCTCGACACCGCTGGGGAGGCGCTCCGCCTGCTGCTGGTCGAGCACAAGGCCGAGCACGCGGGCACCTTCGCGGAGGGCCAACTGGGCGACCATTGACCCGACCGCGCCGGCCGCGCCGGCCACGAGGACCACTTCGTCGGCTGCCGAGGTGACGTCCGGGATACCCCAGGTTCCTATCCGGCCGACTGTGCGCAGGGCGGTGACGGCGGTCGTCAGCGGCACGAAGTAGGTAGCACCGAGCGACGGCGGCATCCCCTCGGGCAGCGGGGACAGGCTGGCCGTCGGCACTGTCACGTACTGTGCCCAGGTCCCGTCGCGGAGCAGCCCCAGGCCGGCGCCCCGCAGCATCACCTGGGTACCTTCGGCCAGCTCATCGGATGCGACCACCCGGCCGCACCCCTCGACACCACCGACGTACGGCAGGGCGGGCTTCATCCTGAACTCGCCTCCGGCGACGGTGCGGTCGAGGTGGCCGACTGCGGCCGCCTCGACCCGCACCAGGGTTTCGCCATCGGTCGGCTGCGGCATCGGCACGTCCTCCACCACCGGGGCGATTCCCCAGTCGTGTACGCGGACCGCCTGCATGGTCGTCGTCATCAGCTCACCCGGTGACGGTCGATGAATTCGAGGCTGAGCTGGTTGTACTTCTCGGCCTGCTCGTGCTGGGGCCAGTGGCCGCACTCGTCGAAGATCGTCAGCTCGGAGCCCTTGATGTTGCGGTGCACGGCGTCGGCCTCCGGAACCTCACCGAAGGGGTTGTCACGGCCCCAGACGATCAGTGTCGGGACGTCAATCCTGGCCAGGTCCTCCGGGCGCAGGATGTTGCGCAGTCGGGTCTCCATGTCCTGCAGACACAGCAGGTTCCCGATGTTGGCGACGAAGCTCGGCTGGTGGTAGATCGCGTGCCGGACGGCGACGAGTTCCTCGGTGGCATCGGCGTCGTCGGCCATCAGCAGGCGCATCCGGGCCCGGGTCAGCTCCACATCGTCGGTGGTGACCGCCTTGCGGGTGCTGTCGCGGATCCGCTCCATCACCTGGGGGTTGGCGACGGTGCCGCCGGCGCAGAGTAGCTGCAGCGACGCGACCCGGTCGGGGGCGTCGATCGCGGTGCGAGCACCCACCCACCCGCCGAGCGACTCGCCGACGATATGCGCCTTCCCGATGCCCTGGGCGTCGAAGTACGCCAGCAGGTGGTCGCGGTAGCGCGGGATCTCGTAGGGGTAGTCCGGCTTGCCGGTGTAGCCGTGGCCGAGCATGTCGATGGCATGGACACGGTAGTGCTCGGCGTGCGCCGCAACATTGCGCATGAACGCCTCAAGGTGGCCAGAGGTCCCATGCAGGAAGATCACCGGCTCGCCGGCTCCAGCCCGCAGCGAGCGCGTGGGCACACCGCCCGCGTCGACGGTGGTGAGCTCGAAGTCGACACCGGCGAGCTCGGTCCAGATGGTGTCTGCAAGGGCGGTGGTCATGGGTTCTCCCGGAAGTCGTGGATCGGTCAATGGTTGATGCGGTGCACCTGGGTGTTGCTGCGGCGCGCCGCCCGGGCGACGCCGTAGCCGATGCCCGCGAGGACTGCCAGGATGAGCAGCGTGCGCAGTGCGGTCATGTCTTCTCCTTGTTGCGTCTTCGGCGCGTCTGTCAGGGGTGATCCACTGAGCGCAGGAAGCCCTCGACGACGGCGTGGTAGGCGCCGGGCCGCTCCTCCTGCAGGTGGTGCGAGACGTGGTCCATCACGTGCAGGTTGCCGCGCGGCACCATCCTCGACAGCATCAGCGGGTAGTCCGGGGTGAGGAATGCGTCCTCGCGGCCCCAGATGAACAGCGTCGGCGCCTGGATGCGGCCAAGCTGCTCCGTGAGGTCTTGCCAGTCACCGCGCGGCGAGTCCGACATCGCCGCCAGCTCGCGCTCGCCGGGGTCGAGGCTCTGTTCGTAGCGAATGTCGAGCGTCTGCTCCGGCAGCCGGTCGGCGTCGTACCACTCCAGCCGGGTGATCAGCTGGCGCAGCTTCTCCCGGGTGGGCCCCTCGCCGCCGTAGTAGACGTCGCGGGCGGCGCGCCCACGGTGGCCGCGCTCGGGCAGCGGGGCCAGCGGCCCGTAGAACACCGGCATCGAGCCGGTGACCACCAGCGAGCGCACCCGGTCCGGGTAGTACGCCGCCAGCGCGAGCGCGATCGTCCCGCCCCAGGAGTTGCAGATGAAGTCCGCCCGTTCGATCTTCAGGGCGTCCATGAAGGCCACTGTCTTGGCGGCATGGAAGTCCCACATCGGACCGGTGATGCGGCACTTGTCGGACCTGCCGTACTGAAGGATGTCCTGCAGCACGCACCGGCGGCTCTTCGCGAAGTACGGCACAACCGGGCCGAAGTCGCTCCAGCCGGTGCAGCCGGGGCCACCTCCGTGCAGGAAGATGGTGTCCGGGCCGCTGCCGAGGTCGTGGAAGTGGAAGGTGACCCCGTCGGCCTCGACGAAGTGACTCTCTGGCACCGGCCCGGCAGCGGGCGAGGTGAGGGGCTGGGCGGCAAGTGTCATGCTCTTCCTCCTGCAACGTTCGGCTCGATGACGGCGGTGCCCATGCCGGTGAGCCATTCGGGCATCGGCGAGTAGCAGAGGGCGGCGCCGGGAGCAAAGCCGAGGGCGGCGGCCATCACCAGCCAGGTGCGCAGCTCCTGACCGCCGTTACCGGCGATCTGCTCGAGCTCTGCGGTCGACAGGCGCAGGTACTCCTCGAGTCGGCCGGCCTCGAGGTCGGCGAGGAAGCGCTGGTCGAAGTCCTCGAACAGGCACGGCTGCGCGGCTACGATGATCTCCCGGCGGCGCTTGTCGAAACGCTCCCACTCCCCCCGGCCGTTGAGCCAGGCGTCGACCATGAACTCCTCGTCGTCGCCCTGCGGGTCGGCCCAGTTGCTGGGCCACGGCAGCTGGTGGGAGAGGCCACCGGAGGCGATCACCACCACCGTGCGGCCATCGGCGTGTGCCTCGATCGCCTCGGCCAGCCGCCGACCCAGTTGGGCGCAGCGTTCGAGCGTCGGCAGAGGCCGGGCGAAAACGTTGACTACCAGCGGCACGATCGGAATGTCGATGCCATCCAGAAGGTATTGGATGGCGTGCGACTGGCCGTGGTCGATCTGTAGCCGCGCCGAGATCGCGACCTCCGAGCCGGCCTCGATCAGGTATGTCGCCAGGTTGTTAGCCAACGTCGGATCGGTCTTCTGCGGGCCTTTGGGCGTGCCGGACTCGCCGGAGGCGATGACCTCGCCGACACCCAGGGTGAACGACGGGATCAGGTCGAGCCAGAACCCGCGGAAGTGGTTGGATCCCACGATGACCGCGACGTCCGGCTGGAGCTCCTTCAGTCGCCGGTTCACGTCGCCGAGGGAGTCGCGGAAGGCCACGGCCCGCTCGGTGTGCACGACCTTGTCCCAGTGCGTGTTCATCAGCGTGGAATGGGACGCTCCCACTCCGAGCGCGATCGCCGACACTCGTCGTTCCTCTCGTCTCAGTCGTCCTGGCCCGTCGGGGTGAGTCCGGACTCCGCGAGCCGTTCGATCCGCTCCTCGGTGACGTCCTCGGCGAGCTTGCGCCACTTCAGCAGCGACTCGTCCGGGCGGTAGAGCTTCTCCGGCGGCGCGTCGGTAACCTCGACCATCCACTTGTCCTGTGCGGAGAACTGGCCGTGGAACAACCAACGCACGGCGCCGAGGTACTTTGCGTAGAAGGGCAACGTCCGGAGTCCCTTGCGGAACTCGACAAGCGCTCCGACGTACAGGTGGTTGTTCTCGTCCACCGGCACGTACCACTCGTAGTGGATGAAGTTCGGGTAGACGATGCGCAGGATGCCGGGCATGGTCACCGATGCGAAGCCGGGGAAGTCCTGGGCGGCGATGACCGGGTTGACCTCGCGGTGCGAGGTGGTGTTGCCGACGTTCTGCTTGCCCGTGTCCTGAGATGGACGAGGCTGGTACCAGGCGAGGTTCGGCCACTTGCCGATTCCGGGATAGTCGCCCTCCCAGAACTGCTCCTCCTGAACGCGGTAGAGCCAGCGGCCACGCTGCACGATCTTGGTCGTGTTCCAGGCCGGCATCGGCTTGAACATCCGCCACAGTGAGCTGCGGTGCAGGTACTTGGCGTGGCCCTCGTCGAAGCCGTTCTCGCACGCAAACCGCCAGTTGCCCTCACGCGGCTGGATCCGGTGGCCGACGATGCCGGCATTGCTCACCAGCTCCTCGGGAAGCTGCTCGTCGATCGAGGGCGGCACCTCGCCGTCGCCGACGTAGACCCACACCATGCCGAGGCGCTCCTCGACGTCGTAGGTCGGCTGGCGGACCTTGCCGCAGATCGGCGATTGCGGGCCGTCAGTGAGCGCGGCGACGAGGTCGCCGGTCTTCAGGTCGAACGTCCAGCCGTGATAGACGCAGGAGACCGTGCCCGGGAATGCCTTCTCCCCGCAGCTCAGCGGGACGCCGCGGTGCGGGCAACGGTCCTTCATCCCGTAGACGGTGCCCTTGTCGCGGATCAGGAAGAGCTTCTCGCCCAACAGCGTCACCTGGCGAGGCTTGTCCCCGACCTGTGAGGAGAAGCAGACCGGATACCAGTAGCCACGGAACCCTGCCCTGGCGGCCTGGTAGTGCGGCCAGCTCGACCAGTCCTGCCGGCCGGGCAGCTTGCCTGCGCGGTGCTTGCGGACGGGCTTCTTCCGCGGCTCCTCGGCCGCTGCGGGCTCGGTGGCGCTGGTCTCCGCCTCCGGCTTCGCAGGCTGGGTCATGGCATGCTCCCGGGTTGCTCAGGTTGGGGTGTGCCCGGAGCAGACCACCGGCGTGTGGCGGCTCACAACAGGAGCGGTTCATCCACCGGAACGCCTGCAGGTCGCGGCGCTTATCGAGCTCAAGCGCGGGACAGGTCTCGCCCCCGCGAGCCTGACAAGGGCCATTCCGGTCAGCGATCCACGCCACAAGACCGAGCCGCGAACTGTTCCTACAGTCCGGGTCTCCCGCACTCGAACGCAGGAGGCCGGCGTGACCAGCGCACAGACATTGACGATGGACGTCCTTGTCCTCGGGGCCGGGCCGACGGGACTGTACGGCGCCTACTACGCCGGCTTCCGCGGCCTGTCGACCGTCGTGGTCGATGTCCTACCCCAGGTCGGCGGCCAGGTGATGGCCCTCTACCCCGAGAAGCAGATCCGCGACGTCGCCGGGCTGCCGAGCATCCGAGGGCGCGACTTCGTGGCGGCGCTCAAGGAGCAGGCCGACGCCTTCGAGCCGACGTACCTCCTGGGCCGCCAGGCCGTGGCGCTCACCCACGAGGACGGGCAGCCGGTCGTCACCCTCGACGACGACACGGTGATCCGCGCCGGCGCCGTGGTGATCACCGCGGGGATCGGGACGCCCCGCGCGCGGCCGCTCGAGGTCGGCACAGAGTGGCTCAGCACTGGCCTCTCCTACTTCGTCGTCGACCCCCAAGCGCACCGGGAGCAGGACGTGGTCGTCGTCGGCGGCGGCGACTCCGCGCTGGACTGGGCCGACGCCCTGGCCCCGATCGCGAACTCGGTCACGCTGGTGCATCGACGAACCGCTTTCCGCGGGCACGCGGCCACCCTCGCCCGGGTCGAGGCCTCGCCGATCACGACGGTCCTCACGCAGTGCCAGGTCACCGCACTCGACGGTGACCTGGCCAGCGGCCGCCTCGAGAAGGTCACCGTGCGGCACACCTCCGGCACGGAGCGGGTGCTCGCCGCCGACCACGTGATCGCCGCGCTGGGCTTCATCTCCGACATCGGTCCGCTGCGCGACTGGGGCCTGGCGCTACGCGGCCGCTCGATCGAGGTCGACCGGGCGATGCGCACCAACCTGCCCCGCGTCTACGCGGCCGGCGACATCGCCGACTTCGACGGCAAGGTCAAGTTGATGTCGGTCGGATTCGGCGAGGTCGCACTCGCCGTCAACCACGTCGCCGTTGACCTCGACCCCGACCTCACTCTCTTTCCCGGTCACTCGACCGACGAGCCCTGACAGCGAACCCTCGCGGAGGAACCACCATGACCTACGTCATCGGAGCCGACTGCATCGATGTCCTCGACCGATCCTGCATCGAGGTCTGCCCGGTCGACTGCATCTACGTCGGCGACCGCAAGAGCTACATCAACCCGAACGAGTGCATCGACTGCGGCGCCTGTGAGGTCGAGTGCCCGGTTTCGGCGATCGTCGTGGACCGGAAGGCCAAGAAGGATCCGGGCCTGGCGGTCTACCTGGCCGACTCGAGGGACTTCTTCGAGAAGCCGCTGCCGAGTCGGGATACTCCGCTCGGCAACCCCGGTGGCGCCTCCCGCCTCGGCGACATCGGCGTCGACACACCCCTGGTCTCCGGCCAGCCCGTGTCATCGTGACCGCGGCCGGCGGAGGACCGGTCCTGATCACCGGCGGCACCAGCGGCATCGGCATGGGCGTCGCCGAGGCGCTGACCCGGCAGGACCGGCCGGTGGTCATGTTCGGGCGCGACGCCGGGCGAGCCGCCGCAGCGGCCCAGCGCCTGCGCGCCTCGGTGCCGGGTGCAGATGTCGTCGACCTCCCGGGCGACACGACCAATCCGGGCGACCTCGCCGTCGCCGTCGAGGCGGCGCTGGACCGGTGGGGTCGACTGGACGGGCTCGTCACGGCCGCCGGCCGGCTGGCGCGCGGCTCGCTGCTCGGGTTGTCGCCTGAGGAGTTCACCGATGCCTGGCAGACGAACGTGCACGGCACGTGGCTCGCCATACGCGCCTGCGCGCCGCGGATGACGGAGCAGCGACACGGCCGGATCGTCACGATCGGCTCGGTGCTGGGCAGCACGGGTGCACCTGCCCGTGCCGGGTACGCCGCGACCAAGGGTGCCGTCGCAGCCCTGACGCGCTCGATCGCCCTGGAGCTCGCCCACACCGGCGTGACCGTCAACTGCGTCGCACCCGGACCGGTGCGCACCCCGATGAACACGACGGGCCCGGACACCTGCTCGCAGTTCGACGACGCCATCCCCGTGGGCCGCTGGGGCACGCCCGCCGACGTGGCGCACTCCGTCGTCGGCCTGCTCGACGCCGATGCCGGCTGGACGACCGGGAGCATCGTCCAGGTTGACGGCGGCTATACCGCGCGATGACCCACGGAGAACCGATGATCTCAACCCTGCCGCTCGCCGACACCACTCTCCGCTACTCGGTGACCACACCGGCCGCGATCGACCGTGCCGTGCCGATCCTGCTGCTGCACCCGTGGTTCGGCTGTCGCGCGTTCTGGGACCCGGTCGCCGACGATCTGGGGGCGCGCTGCTATGCCGTCGACTGGTACTCGCTCAGCCACGGGGCCTGGACCGACTGGGCCTCACCGGAGGGGCTCGCTCGCGCGGCGATCGCACTCGTCGACCACCTCGATCTCGACTCCGTTGACGTCGTCGGCAACAGCGTCGGCGGCATCGTCGCGCAGCTGCTCGCAGCCCGGAGCCCCGAGCGGGTACGTCGGCTGGTGCTGGTGGGCACCGGCGCCAGTCTGGGCGGACCGCCGACCGCCTTCGGAGAGCTGGTCTCTGCCTGGATCGCCGGCACGCAGGACCGCCGGGTTCTGGCGGCGCGGCTGGTCGATGCGCTGGTCGCCACGCCGCCGGACGAGCCGCAGCGCAACGCCTATGTCCGCGCGGTCCTCGATGCGGACCCCGGCTTCGTCAGCGCCGTGCTGACGGCCGCGCGCGGTCTGGATCTGCGCCCCGAACTCCAGCGGATCACCGCGCCCACCCTCGTGATCCGCGGTGAGCACGACAGCGCCCGGACCCCAGAGCACGTTGCCACCCTGATCGCCGGGCTCCCCGACGCCAGCGCAGTCGAGATGTCCGGATGCGGGCACTCGCCGATGATCGAGCAGCCGGCCACGTTCGCCACGCTGGTGCGCCGCCACCTGGCGGCCTGACCTCGTCGATATGCGCGGGCTCACGGAGCCCGCCCGCTGAGTTCAGCTGATTGGTACTCCACTTCATCTTTCGGCTGGCTTGATGACCCGGTCGCCCAGGCGCGACCTGGCGCTACCGATACGTGGGTGCCGCAGCCTCGAGGTCGTTGATACTGCCGGACATGATCGTGCGAAGGTGCTCGGTGATGTGCTGAGCTGTCGCACGTCAGAGACGGCAGGGGCTGTGATGTGGTGCGACATCACAGCCCCTGCCGTCGGTGGGTCCAGCACGCCGTCAGGGGCGCTGCTGAGACCACCAGTCGGTGATGATCTGCTGCTTCAGGTCCGGCATCGACTTCATGGCGCCATCGTCGACGAAGAACTGGGCGGTGTCGGTGGCCCGCTTGACCGTGGACTCGTCGAGATCACGCGTTTCGAACACGAGGTCCTTCATGATCTGTGCCGTCTGGTCGGTGGGGATCTTCACCGCCTTCTGCACGATCTTCTGCGCCTCCTCCGGGTGCTCCCGAATGAACTTGTTCGCGTCATCGAACGCGGCGGCGACCTTGGCAGCCTCGTCCTCGTGGCCCTTCAGCCACTTCTCGTCAGTGATCAACCACTGTGAGTAGCTGACGCCGAAGTCGCCGATCGACCCTACGATCTTGCCGCCGGATTCCTGGGCGGAGCGCGTTGCCCAAGGCTCGTAGATGACCGTGGCGTCGACGTCGCCGCGCTTGAGCATCACCGGGATGTCGGGCGGCGTAGCGGTGGACAACGTCACCTTGTCGGCGTCGATGCCCTTGCTCTCGAGATAGCGCACGGTGGCGAGCTTCATCAGGCCCGGCAGGATCGCGAGCTTCTTGATGTCGGACGGGTCCTTCACCTTCGGGCCCCAGACCACCTTGATGTACGTCTCGGAGTGCTGGAAGTCGAGCAGCGCCCGCAGCGCCGGATCGGTGCCCATCATCGTCGTGGTCGTCGCGTCGGACTGCGTTGCCATGTCCGCCTGGCCGGCGATCACGGCCTGAGCCATGGCGGGCCCGCCCTCGAAGGTCGAGTACTCCACGTTGACGCCGCGGTCTTTGAAGTACCCCTTCTCGGCCGCGACGTAGACCGCGGTGTATGAGGCGTCGACACCGGTGGCGAGACGGACCACGTCGCCGTCGCCGCCACCACCGTTCGAGTCGTTGCCACAGGCCGCCAGCAGCATCGACGATGCCGTAAACAGAGCCGCCACAAGGATCCTTGTGGGTCGCTTCATGGATGTTCCTCCTGTATGGCTCGAGGGTCGTGACAGCTATCCGGGAGACCGGGGCATCTGTTGGGGAGGTCAAACCCGGGCAGGTGGCCCGGTGAAATTCAGACCTTGACGTCGTATCGGGCAAGGACCGTGCGTCCGAGCACCCGGATCGCGCGGTCGCACAAGTAGCCGAGGATTCCCAACGCGATGATCCCTACGAAGATCCAGTCGATCCGGCCGAAGTTCCGGGAGTTCCAGATCAGGGATCCCAGGCCGGTCTGCGCTGCGACGATCTCAGCCGAGACGATGGTCAGGAAGCTGTTGCCGAGGGCCAGACGTGCGCCCGTGACGAGATGCGGAACGGTGGCCGGCAGGACCACCGCGGTGAAGACCTGCCGCCGACTGGCCCCAAGGCTGGTGGCGGCGAGCAGCTTTGACTCGTTGATGGACAGCACACCTGCGATCGTGTTGATCGTGATGATGAATACCGAGGTGTAGAAGATCAAAATGACCTTCGAGGTCTCGCCGATCCCGAACCAGGCGATAGCCAGGGTGACGAAGGCGATCGGCGGGATGAACCGGAAGAACTCGATGTAGGGATCAAGCAGGTTGCGGATGAGGCTCACCCGGGCCATCAAGATGCCCAGCGGGGCCCCAAGGAGGATGCCGGCTCCCCAGCCGATCATGATGCGCTGCAGCGACACCAGGCACGACTCCAGCAGGGTTCCATCGCGTGCGAGCTCGACCGCAGCCCTCCACGTTGTCGCAGGCGAGCTCACCAGCGAGGGGCCCATGTACCAGGCGAAGAACTGCCAGACCACGAGGCCGAGCACGATCGAGATGAGGAAGGAACCCCCACGGCGCAGCCCTGCACCACCGGCCGTGGACGGGCTGCGTCCCGAGCGCCTCTTCGGGGCGCGTTCGGGCGCCGCGATGCCCGTCTCGGGGGCTGCCAGGCTCATCGCTGTCCTCCCTTCAGCTGGCCACCGAGGGACTTGGCAACCTCTTCGGTGATGTCGGCGCGGATCTGGTGTCGCAGCTCCACGAACTGAGGGCTGTCCTCGTCACGAGGGCGCGGCAGCCCGACCTCATAGCTGGACTTGATCCGCGCCGCCGGACCCGCAGTCATGATCGCGATGCGATCGGCGAGAATCAGCGCCTCGTCGATGTCGTGGGTGACGAAGACGATCGTGCAGCGCCGCTCACGCCAGATCCGGTCCAGCTCGTGCTGCATGACCGTGCGCGTCTGGGCGTCGAGCGCACCGAACGGTTCGTCCATCAGCACGATCTGGGGCGAGTTGGCCAGGACACGCGCGATCTGGACGCGTTGTCGCATCCCACCGGACAGCTGTGGGGGCCGTTTGTCCGCGGCGTGCTCGAGACCGACGAGCCGCAGATGCTCCTCGACGAGCGCCGCCCGCTCCCGTTTTCCAATGCCGGCCATCCTCGGCCCGAAGCCCACGTTGTCGGCCACCGTGAGCCAGTCGAAGAGCGCGTCGGAGCTCTGGAAGACGAAGCCGAGCTCCTTGCCCGCGCCTGTGACCGGTTTACCCACCCGGGTGATCTCGCCGGAGGCGGCCGAGTTGAAGCCGGCCATCACCGAGAGTAACGTCGATTTGCCGCATCCCGAGGGCCCGAGTAGGCATACGAACTCACCCTCGCGGATGTCGAGGTTCACGTCCTGAACGGCGACGAAGTCACCGAACGCGACGTTGACGGCGTCCAACGACAGCGCGGCGGCCCCACCGGTGTTGGACCCAGGAGCGGCATCTGCGATGTTTGGGTGCACGGTCACGACGGGCTCCTGGTTAGCGATCGCGGTCATGGCTGCTCCAAGGTCCGGCAGGTTTCGCGAAACTGGGTGTTCACGGCTCCGTGTGATGCTGGTCATGCTCGAGCCGTGAGCAGACACGAACCGGTGGCCTGCCACAATGCCGACGGTTCGTCTAGTGGAACGCGAGAGATTTTCCCGCTTCGCTAATTGTGCACCAATTCGTGCCGCGAAGGCCGCGCCAGCCCGATCTTGAAAGGTGGCGCAGGCCGGATTGTGGCGATCTCGGTCGTCCGGTGGAAGCTGAAGCTTCGCCGGCTGCTGGTTGACGATGTGTCGCCAGATCTCGCGGGCCTGGGCAAACGGTTGGACCGGGTATCGATCTCCAGCAGGCGGGGGTGCTCGTACTTCAGTGGTCCCGACTGCGACGCGTCCTTGTCGGTGACGAGCTCGAAGCGCCGCTCCCGCCCGCTGTTCCGGTCGCGGACCTGCGCCGAGAAAGCCCGGCAACCGGCCCTTCATCGGCGCGCCTCTAGCCCACCGGTCGTTTCATTCAGCGGTCCAGCACGAGCCCTTCCAGCCGCCGTACGAGCCTACGGTCACGCCGAACTGAACCGTCGGTCGGAAGGAACGTGAGGCACATGGGAAGGAAGATGCAGGTCGGCGTCCGCGTGCCTCCCTGCCAGCCGGTGAGGGAGATCGGTGACTTTGCCTGCGAGGTCGAGCAGGCCGGCTTCGATGCCCTGTACGTCCCCGACTCGCAGACGCTGTGGCGGGACGCGTACCTGACGCTCTACGCGTCGGCAGTGCGCACCTCCCGGATCCGGCTCGTCACCGCCGTCTCCAATGTGATCACCCGCCACCCCACCGTGATCGCCGGACTGGCACGGAGCATCGACGAGGCCGCACCCGGCCGATTCGTCCTCGGCCTCGGCGTCGGCCACAGCTCGGTCGAGCCCATCGGCGTGGCACCCAGCACCGGGGCGCAGCTGCGCGACGGCGTCGACCAGATCCGCAGGCTCGTCCGCGGAGAGCAGCTCACCTACGGCGAGGGACGGGCACGCATCCGTGACCCGCGGCCTGACGGCATCCCCGTCCACATCGCTGCCACCGGGCCTCGCAATCTGCGCCTCGCCGGCGCCATCGGTGATGGCGCGATCCTGCTCTCCGGAGTCGCCGCCGACCCGCTCCGCCACGCGGTCGGGCTCATCCGCCAAGGGGCGATCGAGGCCGGACGAGACCCTGACGACCTGCAGATCACGGTTGCGGCACACACGATGGTCACCGACGACATCGAACGCGATGCCCGGATCCTCAAGCCGGTGGTCGCGACCATCGCCCAGAAGGGCGGCCGAGGCGCGCTGGAGCTTCTCGGGATCAAGGTCGACGTGCCCGCGCACGTACCCGAGGTCACCCCCGACCTGATCCACGCCGAGGACTGGGACCTGGCCGTCGAGGTGTCCTCGCGGTGGATCAGCGACGCCGACGCGGCAGCATTCGCCCGCGGCTTCTGCCTGTTCGGCTCCGCCGCGGACATTGTCGAGCGCCTGCACGTCATCGCAGACCTAGGCATCACGTCGGTCTTCATGCAGCACGTCGGCTCCTGGGACCTCCCGGAACGGCTGGTCCACTCGGTGGGCCGGGAAGTGCTGCCACTTCTCGGCGATGCGGCGCATGAATGAGGACGTCCCCCACGACACCGGTGCGCTGCGATCGGTCGCCGGCCTGGCAGGCGCCATCGTCTCGGCGGCGATACCACCGTTCCTGGTCGGGGCCCTCGCGCCACGGATTGCCCTGAGCATTCCGCTCGACACGGGGGACGTGGGCATTGCCATGGCGGGCTTCTACCTCGTCTCGGGCGTGCTGTCGCCGGCCGGTGGGCGCGTGGTGCACCGGATGGGCCCGACCGCCGCACTGAGGTGGGCGTGTGGCTTGAGCACGCTCGGCCTCGCCGCCATCTCGGCAGCATCGAACCCCGTGCAGATGATCGTGCTCCTCACGCTCCTGGGCGTTCCCAACGCGGTCGTCCAGCCGTCGTGCAATGAGGTGTTGTCCCGCCTGCGGAGTTCCCAGGTCCGTGCAGTGTCGTTCGGAGCCGTGCAGTCGTCGATTCCGGTCGCGACGCTGATCGCGGGTGTGCTGCTCGCAGTCGCCAGCTACGGAATTGGATGGCGCTGGACCGTGCTCGGTGTAGCAGTGCTCACGGTCGCGGCACAGCTGCCCATCCCGAATCTTGCGCCCAACACCGGCGCGGTGTCCGCGGTTCAGCCCGCGCCTCGACGTCGCTCGACCAGCGCAGCGCGAGGCCCCGCGCGGGGCCTTCTCGGGCTGCTCGTGGCCACCGGGTTCCTGGCCTCGTGTGCGGTCACTTCCCTGCCTTCGTTCGCCGCGACGACCGGACATCACTTCGGGCTGGCGCCGTGGGTGATCGCTGCCGCGCAGATGCTGGGGAGTGTGGGCTCGGCGGTCATGCGGGTCGTCGCGCCGGCACTCACGAGCCGAGCGTCCGCACGGCGTCAGCTGGTGGCAGTGGCTCTGCTGCAGGGCACCGGAACGCTCGGCTTTGTCGCCCTGGCCAGTGGCTCGAGCGCTGGCTTCGTCGCCGGCACCATCGCGGCGTTCACCTTCGGGTGGGGATTCAACGGGTTGTTCAACCTGATCGTGACCGACGCCCACCCCGGCCGGATCGCGACCGCCACCGGACTCACCCAGGGTGGAGTCTTCATCGGGGGCATGGCCGGTCCCCTGGTCTTCGCCGCGATCGCCGGATCCGACCGCTTCGGGGCGGCGTGGCTGGCCATGGCGTTGTTCATGTGCGGGGCCCTCTCGGCGACGCTGCTGGCCGCCCGCAGAGCCCGGTCGGTCACCACTGCGCACACCGTCGTGCCCGCCGGACCGGTCACCGTACCCGAGGGCAACCGGTGGTGACGCCATGTCGCCACCTCATCCGCGCGGGCCGAGGCCGTTGAGTTCCCTCGGTGATCGCGGCCGAGTCGTGGCCGCCGCCGCCGTGATGGTGTCGGCATCGCTTCCCGCCTTCCTCGTCGGCGCGTTGGCTCCGCACATCGGCACCGAGATGCCGTTCGCAGCGGCCGAGGTCGGAATCACGATGGCGTGTACCTTCACGGTGGCCGGCGTGCTTTCCCCGCTGGGCGGACGGCTGGTGCAGCAGCTCGGTGCCCACCGCGTCGCCCGGATCATCTCGGCGCTGTGCACGGCCGGGCTCCTCGGCATCAGTGTCGCTCACGCCGTCTGGCAGCTGGTGGGGGCACTTCTTCTGGTGGGGCTGGCGAATGCGCTGTCGCAACCGGCGTCGAACCAGCTGCTCGCTCAGTTGCAGACACCGCGACGGCGCGCGCTCGCGTTCGGCGTCGTCCAGGCAGCCATCCCTGCGGCCGCGCTGGCCGCCGGCGCGGCCCTCGCCGTCGCCAGCCATGGTGTGGACTGGAGGGCGACCACACTGGTAGCCGCGGTGTGCACGATCGCCGTGCAGGCAGTCGTGCCGCGCCGACCGGCAAGCTTGGCGCCGGTTCCACCCGCCCGCACACCAGGGCGCACACCGATGGCAAGGCCATCCCGCCCGGTGCCGGCAGGACAACTCGCCACACTCGTCCTCACCGGTGCCCTTGCCTCGGCGGCCGCTACCGCGCTGCCGACGTTCATCGCCACCGCCGGGCTCGCCCAAGGGCTGAGCCCGTTCACAGTCGCCGGCGCGCAGATGGCCGGCAGCATCGGCAGCATCGTCGTCCGGGTCCTTGCGCCGGTCGCGGTCAGCCAAGCTTCCGAGCAGCGCAGGTTCACGCTGATGGCCGTGCTCATCGGGGCCGGCACCGCTGGCTTGCTGCTGCTCGTGCCCGGCACACCGGCCGCCTTCGTGCTCGGCGCGGTGCTCGGCCTGGCTTTCGGCTGGGGTTGGAACAGCCTGTACAACCAGCTCGTCGCGGCCACGGCACCGGGCCGGGTCGCAAGCACGACCGGCTCCACCCAGGCTGGCGTCTTCCTCGGCGGAACTGCGGGTCCGGCACTTTTCGCGCTGGTGGCGGCCCGTATTGGATTCCCCACTGCGTGGACGGTGATGGCGGTGCTCATGGCCGTCGCCGCTGCTTGCGCACTGGCCGGACGGGCGGGTCGCCGCCGGCCCACCGCTTCCCAGATGACAACAGCCGAAAGGATCTGACATGCCCCTACGACGCGCATACGCCGACACTGCCCTCGGCCAGTTCCACTACGCCGACGCCGGCGCCGGCCGCCGCACGATCCTGATGCTCCACCAGGCACCGCGGTCACTGGACGAGTTCGTGGAGGTCCAGCATGAGCTGTCCACGGACTTCCGCACGATCGCCATGGACATGCGTGGCTTCGGCCTGAGCGCGCCTCTGGCCGCCCCCCAGACCATCGAGGCCATCGCCGAGGGCGTTCCAGCCCTGCTGGACGCGATCGGTGTTGAGACCGTCGTGCTCCTGGGTCACCACACCGGGGCAGTTGTGGCCCAGGAGGTGGCGGCGGCCTACCCCGAGCGGGTCGAGGCCCTCGCGCTTTCCGGGATGCCGTGGATCGGCCCGGAGCGACGGGCTCGCGATCACGGCGTCGGTGTGGACGATGCCCAGACCGCCGCGGACGGCAGTCACCTCGTCGACCTTTGGCGGCAACGGCTGCCCTACTACCCGCAGGGGCGACCCGATCTGCTTGACCGGTTCATCCGCGACGCCCTCGCGCCCGGCGTTGACCCGGCGGAGGGCCACCGTGCCTGCGCCCGCTACGTCATGGACGAGCGCATCGGCCTGGTCCGCTGTCCGGTCCTGGTCTTCGCACCGAGCGACGATCCGTTCGCTGCGCCCGCCGTACCGCTGGTGGTGGCCGGCCTCAGCGGGGCGGCCCGGGTAACGACCGCGCCCCTCGAAGGAGCGATGATCCCGGCCATGGAGCAGTGCGCCGACCAGGTCGCCGCACACCTGCGCGCCTTCCTGTCTGCTTGAGCGGCCGATGCCCGGACCGGCGGCCGCCGGTCCGGGCATCGGCACTCAGCCGAACGGGTCGGCGCTCACGCTGCCGAGGAACTCTGTGACGACCGCGGCGAACTGCGCCGGGTCGTGGTCGACTGAAGGCACGCCGACGCCCTGCAGGGTGGCCGTATGTGCCTGCGGCAGATGCGCCACCAGTTTCGGTACGTCCGGGAGCGAGAACGCGTCGAGCTCGCCACAGACCACGAGCGCCGGCGCGCGGACGAGATCGATCCGCTCGTCCATGCGGTAGGCGTTCACCGCCAGGTGGCCCTCCTCTACCCGGTCTTGCACCCGTACGGCATCCGCGACGAGGCGGTGCAACAGGTCCGGACGGTCGGCTGGATAGAAGGGCACCCGCTTGTTCCACAGCGCCTGGTAGTGGCTGCCGTCGTCGGAGATCGGCACGCCGTCGATCGACGGCCGGCGGCTCACCTCGTCACGCCTGCGGGCGTCGACGTACGGCACCCCGGACAGCACCAGCGCCGTGACGAGGTCGGGGCGGCGCGCGGCCAGCTCGAGCGCGATCACTCCACCGGTGTGGTGGCCCACGACCGCGACGCGGGTGAGTCCGAGGGCGTCAGCGAGGTCCTCCACGCCGTCGGCGAACAGCTCGATGTTCCACGGCTCAGCCGGGCTGTCCGAGCTGCCGAAGCCGAGGGTGTCCGGCGCGATCACCCGATGGTCACGCGCCAGCAACGGGATGACCTCGCGGTACTCGTCCCACGAGCGTGGCGTCTGGTGCAGCAACAACACCGCGGTGTCAGAGCCCACTTCGCCGTCTCGCCGCCCCGACCGCGCGGCCTCCACGTAGTGGATCTGGCCGTGTCGTGTGTCGGCGTAGTTCTTACGCATCAGTCTTGCACCACCTGTTCGTCGTGCGGACACAGCACCAGGCGCCCCCGTATCTCACCCCGCTGCAACCGCGTCATCGCGTCCTCAAAGCCGGACCAACCGACCCGCTCCACCGGCACGGTGAGCGCGCCCTCCGCCGCGAGCCGGTCGACCGCGGCGAGCGCGTCGATCGGCCGGTCACCGCGGCGCAGCATGTTGACCGGGAGCAGGGCGACGTCGGCAAGAAGCCAGTTCGGCAGGTCGAGGGTGATTGCGGTACCCGCCGTGTGGCCGAGCGCTGCGATTCGGCCGCCGGGTGTGACGCCCGCCCGCAGGAGCGCCTCGAGGACCGGACCGCCGACCGTGTCGATCGCAACGGTGGCCGGCCCTGTCGCGGCGAGTGCCTCGACCAAGGCCTCGCCCTGCCCGACCACCGGCTCGACACCTGGTGGCAGCTCGGCCACGCGGTGCTCGGCCGACACGACTCCATACACCCGGCGTACGCCGGCGCGTCGGGCGAGCTGTGCGGCGACCGCGCCTACTGCCCCGGCTGCGCCGGTGACGATCACGGTGTCGTCGGCGGTCACCTGGGCGACGTCGTGCACTGCTACGTATGCCACAGTGGCGACGCTCGGCAGTGCCACCGCGAGTGCGGGGTCGAGCCCCGACGGGGCGCTGGACAACGAGGCGGCCGGCGCGGCCACCCATTGGGCCCAGCACCCATCGCGGGTAATCCCCAGCCCGGCGCCCCGAAGCCGTACCCAACGGCCAGCGCCAGCGCCGTCGACCACCACACCGACAGCCTGGCTTCCCCCGATATAGGGCAACCCCGGCCGACGCCCGAAGGTCCCGGAGGCGATGGTCCGGTCCAGGTGTGTGACGGTAGCGGCACGCACCTCCACCAATACTGAATCGCCCGCGACGACCGGGACCGGCACCATCTCGAGGCGCGGCGGGCTGCCGAACTCGTGCACCCGGGCCACTCGCATGACAGGTGAGGTGCTCATCCTGCGAAGACCGCCGGGCGATCGGCAGCCCACGGTCGCGCTTCCTCCAACTGCGCAGCCACCGCGACGAGCAGATCCTCGCGGCCGAGTGCCGCCACCAGCTGGATACCGATCGGCTCCCGGTCATCGGTGAGCGTGGCGGGCAAGGCGATCGCCGGCTGCCCCGTCGTGTTGAACGGAGCGGTGAAGGACAGCACATCGATGGAGGTTTGGATGCCGTCGGGCTCCCGCCACGGCCACGAGACCGGCTTGGGAGGTGTCGCGAACACCGGGCTCAGCAGCAGGTCGAAACCCGACTCCCACCAGGTCGACATCCGGGCCCGGAATGCCCCCTGCCAGGCGAAGGCGTCGGCCAGCTCGACACCGGTGATCCGGCGGCCGCGGTGTTCCCAATACTCGGTGACGGGGTCGAGGTCACCCGGCTCCGGAGGGCCGATCTCGCGGGTGAGCATCTCGATCGTTTGCACCACGGTGACGCTGAGGGCGTCGAAGAACATCGGCATGCACTTCGAGTCGTCCATCGCCTCGGGGTGGTCGTCGACCACGTCATGGCCGATCGACGCCAGCAGCTGCGCGGTCTGCCGCACCGCCGCGCGCACCGGCCCGACGACCTGCGGCGCGTGGCCGGGGGCCTGATCCATCACACCGATCCGCAGCCGTCCGGGATCCCGGCCGACCTGCCCGATGAGGCCACCGTCCGGCAATGGCCGGCGAAGTCCCACATCGGCCGGAGAGGAGATCGCTACAGCGTCGAGCACCCGAGCGGTGTCGCGGACGGTCCGGGTGACCACAGCCGGGACGCTGTGCCCCCACCGGGTCGGGGCGCCGGGTCCACCGCTGATCCGGCCCGCGGTCGGTTTGAGCCCGACCAGATGGCAGAAGGCCGCGGGCATCCGGATCGAGCCACCGCCGTCACCGCCCTGGGCGACCGGCACCATCCCCGCAGCGACGGCGGCGGACGCCCCACCGGACGAACCTCCCGAGGTGAGGTCCGGGCGCCACGGGTTACGAGTGATGCCGTGCACCTTGGTCTCGCTGACCGACAGCACACCGAACTCCGGCGACGACGCCTGACCGACCATGACGAAGCCGGCGTTGCGCAGGCGTTGGACGATCAGCGAATCCTTGACGGCGCGGCGCCCATGACGGGCGGGCCAGACGCTGCCCAGGTTCGCCGGGTCTCCGGCGCTCTCATTGAGGGACTTCGTCAGGCACGGCACGCCTGCGAACGGCGCTGACCTGTCGACGCGCTCCGCCTCGGCGCGTGCCTCGTCATAGCGGCGGTGGGTGATGCAGTTGATCTCGCCGTCCACTTTTTCGATTCGCTCGATCGCGGCGTCGACGAGCTCGCGCGGAGTGACTTCACCCTTGCGCACCAGCTCGGCTTGCGCGGTGGCGTCCAGGTCGACGAGGTTCAACGGACGGGCTCCTTCGTCTGCTCGGCGGGGTGATGGCAGGCGACATGGTGGTCGTCGTGCGCGTTCAGAACTGGTCGCTGCGTGACGCACACGTCCTCTCGGCGTGGGCAGCGTGTCGCGAACGAGCACCCTGTGGCGGCCGTGAGTGTCCCTGCGGATCCGCCAGGTCTGACCTTGCCGCGCCGCGCTTCGGGGCGTTGCCGCGGGTCCGGAGACGGCACTGCGGCGAGCAGCGCCTGCGTGTACCAGTGGCGTGGTTGGGCGAAGACCTGAGTGGTGTCGCCCATCTCGACGACCTCACCGGCGTACATGACGGCGACCCGGTCGCTGATCTTCTGCACCACCGCCAAGTCGTGAGAGATGAAGATGTAGGTGAGCTGGCGGTCCCGCTTGAACTCGGTGAGCAGGTCGAGGATCTGCGCTTGAACCGACACGTCCAGGGCGGACGTTGGTTCGTCGAGGATCACCACGTCGGGCCGCTTCACCAGTGCGCGGGCGACGGCGATCCGCTGTGCCTGTCCGCCGGAGAACTCATGCGGGAACCGTCGCTGTGCCCCTGCGGGAAGACCGACCTCGTCGAGCGCGCCCGCCACCTGGTCGCGGCCCTGTTTCGTGCGCGCTTCCCTACCCAGCGGCTCGCCGACCGACGTACCGACCCGCAGCTTCGGATTGAGTGAGCCCAGCGGGTGCTGGAAAACCATTTGAAGACGCCCGGCCAGGGCGGTGCGACGCCGGTGCTCTACCGGCTGGCCGTCAAAGGTGATCGTGCCGGCGGTGGGCGCCTCCAGGCCCGCCAGCATCCGAGCCAGGGTCGATTTTCCCGATCCGGATTCTCCGACGATGGCGAGCACTTCGCCTTCGCGCACGTCCAGCGACACGCCCCTCACTGCGGCGATGTGCTGGCCCTTGGAGCGGAACGTCTTCCGCACGCCCTGAATGGTGTAGACAGGCCGTCCCCGGGGGGCTGTGGGCGCCGCGTCGGTCTCTCCTACCCGCGGCATCGCGGCGAGCAACCGCCGCGTGTAGTCAGCACGGGGGTGTAGGAGGACGTCGCTCACGGCACCGTGCTCGACGATCTTACCGTCGAGCATGACGCCTACCCGGTCAGCGGTCTGGGCGATCACGCCCATGTCGTGCGAGATGAGGAGAACGCCGACGCCGAACTCGTCGCGGACCTCCCGGAACAGTTCGAGGATCCCGGCCTGGACGGTGACGTCCAGCGCCGTCGTGGGTTCGTCCGCCAACAGAATTCGCGGATCACCGGCGAGTGCGAGCGCGATGGCGACTCGTTGACGCAGTCCGCCGGACAGCTGGAAGGAGTACTGCCTGGCACGGCGTTCCGGCTCAGGGATGCCGACGCGGTCCAACAGCTTCACAACAGCTTTACGCCGGTCCCGGCCCCGTAGTCCGCCGTGGCGATTGATGACTTCGGCGAGCTGGTTGCCGACGCGCATCGACGGGTCGAGGGCACCCATTGCGTCCTGGAAGATGGTGCCGACCAGGCGGCCACGGATGCCGCGCCAGCCCTTCGTGTCGAGGCCGAGCAGGGCTTGGCCACAGACAGCCAAGCGCTCAGCCTCGACACGAGCACCTCGTGGAAGCAGACCGGCACAGGCCATGGCAACGGAGCTCTTGCCGCTTCCGCTCTCACCGATCAGCCCCAGGATCTCGCCCGGCTTCATCCTGAGCGAGACATCCTGCACCGCTGCCGGTGCGTCACCGTAGGTGATAGTGAGACCACTGATGTCGAGGAGCGGCTGCGATGCGGTGGCGGTGTCACGCATGGGTGGGTCTGCCTCCACGAGGTAGGGCTGGCCGGGTCATCGGAGCGTCGCGTCCTTGAGCAACAACCGGGTGTTGGACGGCTCGGCGCTGAACTTCACGCCGGGCGCCCACGCCTCCCAGACCTGAACCGACGCGTACGGAATGAGGATGTAGGCCTTCTCGGCGATGTACCGGTTGATCTCCCGGTAGGCGGCGGTGCGCGCTTCGTCGGTCTGCGCATCCTCGACCGCGGCAGCCATCATCTGCCACAGCTTGTCGTCGTTGATCTTGGTGGCTGCGCCGCCCTTGGCGAACCACAGGTCGAGGTATTGGCTCGGGTCTGCGTTGAGCGCAGCTGTCAGCTGGACCAGATCGGCGTTCCACTTGCCTGAGGTGATCGCGCTCACCAGGCGGCTCCACTCGACCTGGCGGATCTCGACGGTCACACCGATCTTCGCCAGCTGCTCCTTGACCAGCTGTGCCGTCGCGAGCTTTTCCGGTGACTCCGCACGGATCGCCAGGGTGATCGTCACGTTCTTTGCGCCGGCGTCGGCGAGAAGCTGCTTCGCCTTCTCCGGGTCGTACTGATAGTTGGGCATGTCGGCGCCGACGTCGGCGCCGAACGGGTCACCAGGAGGGATCACGCCGGATGCGACACCCGCGCCCTGCGAGCCGATTTCGATCAACTGCTTGCGATCGACTCCGAGGTTCACCGCCTGACGGATGCGCTCATCCGACAGCGGCCCTTCCTTCACGTTCATCGCCAGCCAGTACGCACCCACCCGGTAGGTGTCTCCGACGGTGAATCCGGCCTTGTCGAGCTGCTGGGTGTTGCGCGGCAACCGCACCTGGGTCATCTGGATCGCGCCGGACTGGAGGGCCTGAACCCGGGTCGACTCGTCCGGCATGACGCGGTACTGCACCTTGGCGATTTCCGGTGCACCGTCCCAGTAGTCGGGGTACGCCGAGGTCGTGATCGTCGAGCCCTCCTTGAACTCGTCGAGCTTGTAGGGCCCAGTGCCGTTCTCCTGGGTCTTCAGCTCGTCCACCGACTTGGCGGTGACCCACTTCTTGTTGACGATGCCTCCGCTCCAGGGCTGGGCGAGGAGGCGGGGAAGGGAGGTCTGCGGCTGGGTGAGCTTGACGACGACCTGGCTGTCGCCCTTCACCTCGACATCGGCGATGCGGTACAAGGATTTGTACGGGGAGTTCTGCTTCGGATCGACGATCCGCTTGAGGCTGAACTGAACGTCCTCGGCGGTGAGCTCGCTGCCGTCGTGGAACTTCACGCCCTTACGGAGCGTGAACTCGTACTCCGTCGGGGACGTACGCTTCCACTGCTCCGCGAGGGCCGGCTCGACGGTCTTGCCGTCGGGAGCCAACTGAAGGAGACCCTCGTAGAACTGGGCGACCATGCGCTTGGCGTCGTGCGCCTGCGCCATGATGGGGTCGAGCCCGCTGAGCGGCTGGGTCTCGTCGGCGATCACGAAGGTGTCGCCCTTCTTCAGCTTCGACGCGGAACCTGCTGCGCCCTCGCCGGATCCTCCTCCGCATGCTGTCAGGAGCAGGCTGGCGGTCGCGGTGACGGCGACCCCGACGAGTCGCATTCTTGTTCTGGATGTCATGACGTCGGTTACCTTTCACGGATCTCCGGCAATGGAGGTTGGACGTGCGTTTTCAGACGATCGACTTGCGTGAAACGGCGAAGCCCTCTCCGATCAGGCCCCAACCGACGGAGGAGAGCACGAGCGCTGCGGCGCCGCCGAGGACCAGCCATGGAGATCCAGTCATGTAGCTCTGCGACTCGAACACCATTCGGCCCCAGCTCGGCGTCGGCGGCTGCACTCCGAGCCCGAGGTAGCTGAGGGACGATTCGAGGAGGATGACGATCGCTGCGGTGTTGGCGAGCTGGATTGTCATCAGTGGGGCAACGTTCGGCAGCAGGTGCTTGAGCGCGATCTTCGGCTCGGCGACACCGGACACGCGGGCGGATTGGACGAACTCACGTTCGCGCAGCTCGAGACATCGCCCACGCACCACCCGGGCGAAGTGCGGAACGGTGACGAGCGCGAGCACCGCGATCAGGGTGGTCTTGCTCGGGGACAGGACTGCTACCACGCCCAGCGCCAGAAGCATCGAGGGAAAGGAGAGCAACAGGTCGACCGCCGACATCAGGATCGTGTCGAGCCAGCCTCCGCGCAGGCCGGCGATCAGTCCGATCGCCGAGCCCACTGCCATGGCGAGCAGGGCGCTGGCCAGGGCGATGGACAAGGACGTTCGGCCAGCGACGCAGAGGCGGACGAAATAGTCACGTCCGATGTCGTCGGTGCCCAACCAGTGAGTACCGTTCGGCGGCTGGAATGGAATGCCGGCCACCTCGGTGGGCGTGAACGGACGTAGCACTCCGACCCCGAACGACAGGGCGAACAGCGTCAGCAGCAGTGCGATCCCCGCCACGATCTCGACTCGGCCGCGCAGAAGCGCCGCGCGTCGGCCTTTGCCCTTCGTTGGCTGTGTCACGGGTGCCGTGGTGGACACGTCGGCAAGGGCGGTCATCGCTTGGCACCCACCTTGGGATCGAGGAGCGGATAGGTCAGGTCGACGGCGAGGTTCATCACGACGTACACGGCACCCAGCAGCAGCAGGCAGGCTTGGGCGACCGCGTAGTCCTGCTGTTGGAGGGAATTCACGGTCAGCTGACCGATGCCCGGGATGGCGAAAACGTTCTCGACCAGGACTGCTTCGCCGATCAGTCCAGCCATCTGCAGACCGGCGATGGTGACGACAGGCGCTGACGCGTTGCGCATGCCGTGCCGAACGGTTGCGCCGAAGCGGGTCGATCCGGCCGCCAGGGCGGTTCGGATGAAGTCCTGCTCGTAGACCTCGAGCATCGAGGTCCGCATGTAACGGCAGATCGTCGATCCAAGCGGAAGTCCGAGAGCCAGGGCGGGCAACAGCAGCGACTTCAGGTTGCCGCTCGGATTCTCGGCGAACGCGACGTACTGCAAGGTAGGCCAGCTCGGCGCCCAGGTGGAAGCGGCAAGCACGAGCACTACGCCGAGGACGAAGACCGGCGTGGCGAGTCCGAGGAACGTGCCGGCCCGGGCGAGCCGGTCGATGACTCCGCCGCGGTTGAGCGCGGCGAGCGCGCCCAACGGGACCCCCCACAACACGGATATCAGCGTGGCGGCGGCTGCGAGCTCAACCGTGCCCGTCAGCCGATCGGCGATCATCTCGCTCACCGGCAGCCCCGAGAACATCGAGGTGCCGAAGTTGCCCTGGAGCACCTGTCCGAGCCAGGCGAAGTACTGGACGACCATCGGCTTGTCGAGGCCCAGCTGTTCCGACAGGCGCGCCCTGGCATCGGCGTCGGAGTAGGGACCCGCGAGGACATCGACCGGCGAGCCCGGCAGCGCCTGGACCAGTGCGAAGGCGAGGATAGACAGCAGCCAGAGAACCACCGCGCCACGCAACACGCGCCCCAGGATCATCAAGATCAGCGGCGGTACCCGCAGCGTCCGGCCCCAAGAGTCCCTGAATGGTTTGACGGCAGCGGTGCCGACTCGAACCTCACCCACGGTCATCCTTCCGACGGGGGCCCTCAGTGTTGTGATGCTCACAGTGCAGCGCTACGACGGTGTTCCGTTCAGCGAACCTGGTGCGGGCGCAGCAGAAGCACCGGATCCGGGTGCGGTACTCCCGCCCCGTCAAGTTCGGCTCGGACGGCGCCGGCTGCCAAAACACCCGGTACCTGAGGACCGGACTCCAGGTTCTCCGCCGGCAAGGGCTCGCGCGGCGGCCGAGTGAACCGGCAACGGCCGTCTCGGTCAACGGACCGCGTTGCTGTGCCCCTCACCATGGCTCGGCGAACGATGCGGCTGATGCGCCGTCAGCTGTTGTCCGCAGAGGAGAGCCATGTCCCAGACCAGCGCCCATGAACTTCTCGGCATCTCACCCCAGGACGAACAGCTGCTCCGCGATCGGCTGGAGAAGCTCACGGAGCTCCTGCTCGGCGTCAGTCACGACATTCACGCGCATCCGGAGGTCGGCTTCGAAGAGGTGCGTTCCAGCGAGCTTCTCGCCTCCGCCCTCAAGGAGCACGGGTTCCGTGTCCAGAAGCCGCTCGCAGGTCTCGAGACTGCCTTCCTCGGCACCTTCGACACGGGCCGGCCCGGCCCACGCGTCGCGGTGTTCTGTGAGTATGACGCGCTCCCGGAGATCGGACACGGCTGCGGGCACAACGTGATCGCGTCCGCAGGGCTCGGCGCGGCTCTGCTCACCAAAGAGTTGCTCGTCACTGAAGAGCTTGGCGGCACGCTTCTGGTGGTCGGCAGCCCCGCGGAGGAAGGAGGCGGCGGGAAGGTACCGATCATCAACGCCGGCGTGTTGGACGGTGTGGATGCGGCGATGATGCTGCATCCCTCGGGAGAGAACCTCTCCGCCATGCGGACGCTCAGCCGGGCGAGCATGGAGGTGCGGTTCACCGGCAAGGCCGCCCACGCGGCCGTGAGTCCTCACCAGGGCGTGAACGCCCTGGACGCCGCGGTGCTCACGCTGAACGCGATCGCGCTGCTCCGCCAGCAGGTGACCCCTGACGTCCGCATCCACGCGATCATCACCGACGGCGGCCAAGCGCACAACATCATCCCGGAGCGCGCAGTCGTCGTAATCTCGGTTCGTTCGGAAGACCCGAGGTTTCTACTCGAGAGCCTGCGACCGCGGGTGGAGAACTGTGTGCGGGGGGCAGCGCTGGCCACCGGTGCGCAAGCGGACATCAAGCACATCGATCCGCCGTACCTCTCCATCGCGCCGAACCCGGTGCTCGAACAGATCGTCGACGATGCCTACCGGCGGATCGGACGCGTCACGGAGCCGCACCGCGAGGAGGTCTTCCCCGGCTCCACGGACATGGGCAACGTCAGCCAGGTCGTGCCATCGATCCACCCCAACATCGAGATCGTGCCCGGGCTGACCATGCACAGCCGGCAGGCCACGGAGCTCGTCGGCGGCGAACACGGCGACAAGGCGGTGCTGGACGGAGCGATGATGCTCGCGATGACCGCGAGCGCCCTGTTCCGCGCACCCGGCCTGGTCGACGGGATGAAGGCGGAGTTCACCGAAGGCGTCAGGGTCTGATCGGCGCGTGACACCGGTCGGCGTACGGCTGCGTCCGTCGACTGGTCGCGCTGCCCCGGAGTTGAGAAACGTCGAACAGCGCCGAAGGCCACCAGGAGCGCCACGAAGGCGATGCCATCGGCGGTGGCGAGCTACCGCACGGCTACCGCTCACTCACAGTGTGTAGGAGGAGGTCAGCTATGGATACGATCGCGATCATCGGAGGCACGGGACCGCAGGGAAAGGGGCTCGGCTACCGCTTCGCGAAGGCTGGGCACCGGGTGGTACTCGGCTCCCGGTCCAAAGAGCGTGCCGCGGCGGCTGCCGAGGCGCTCCGGCTACGGATCTCAGGGAGCGGGTCTCTCGACGGTGCCGACAACGTGAAGGCAGCCGAGATCGCCGACCTCGTCGTCGTTGCGGTTCCCTACGACGGCCATGATGCACTTCTTGCCGAGTTGGGCGACCATCTCGCCGGGAAGGTCGTCGTGAACTGCGTGAACCCGCTCGGCTTCGACAAGGCCGGCCCCTACGGTTTGGATCTTGGCCCGAGTTCGGCTGCCGAAAAGGCGCAGGCTCTGGCGCCCGAAGCACACGTAGTCGGGGCGTTTCACCACCTGTCCGCGGTGAGCCTGATCAGCGGGGCTGACCTGCTCGACCACGAGGATGTTCTGGTCTGCGGCGACGACGCCACCGCGAAAGCCAAAGTCCTCGAGCTAGCCGCCACGGTCACCGGAAAGCCCGGGATCGATGCGGGCCCGCTTCGTCTTGCGCGTCACCTGGAGCCGTTGACCGCGGTCCTCATCTCGATCAACAAGCGCTACAAGGTGCGGTCGGGAATCGCAATCTCCGGCTTGACCGGGGTTCCGAACCGATAGCCAACCTGGACTCCGCCTGCACGGGGCCATCCCGCTCGGCTGACAGTCACACCACCTGGCCCAGGCGGAGTCCCGGCTGTCATCCGAGGCCCTGCTCCCTAAATCCCGTGGGTGATGCGACCTCCCGGCTCGCGTACTCCGACGTTTTCGGGTGCCTGCCCTGCGGCGTCGCGTTTCACCCGCGCGGCCACGGGAATCGGAGGCGGACCACCGCGCCGGGGCGGTGGACGACCTGCGGGAGGGTGATGAGCGACAGCAGGTGGCCGGCGGAGTCGGGAGGGTTCGGACGCCGCCTGGACGAGCATGAGCCGGGTGCCGAGCGACCAGAGCCGACCGGGAGCAGGATGGTGGACAGCGCCGTCTACGCCGACGGCCGCCGCCACGCCTCCCCGGCTACCCTCACCGACACCTACCGCTGCCTGCAGGAGCTGGACGATGCGATGGCCTGGATCGGCCTCTACCAGCCGAGCACGCCAGCGCGAACGCGGCGGCGAGGAACTGGCGGCGAGCCCGCACCCGCACGGCGGCCGCATGCGTCGCCATTTCGAATTTGAGCCGGGGCGCGGGCTGCGGACCGTTGAGCATGTCGGGACATCAACCACTCAGGTAGCTGGTCGGCATGCCTGGTGGGGGCGTCGCGGCCCACCCTCGCCCACCGCAACCAACCGGGCCTGCGAAGCCTCCTGCTCCAACTTCTCCTCGCGCCGTACGCAAACCTCCTGGCGGAACAGCAGGGCAGTGAACAAGACCGCGACCGTAGACATCACGACGCCGGCGATACTTCCCCACGCCTGCAACCAGTCCGTGACCTTCGGCGCTTCTGCAGCGAGCCAGAGTAGGGTTCCGGCGCCACAGCGCGCCGCAGAGCTTCCGGCACGGACCTGAGCGGTCAAGTCGCCGGCCGGTCTGCCTTGGGGGTCCACCCGCTACCGTTCAGCCAGGCGGTGCCGCCCACCCCGGCCTGCGGGAACGGTGTCGTGTTGTGGCTGCGGGTGCCGAGGTCGGGGCGTTCCTTGCGTTCCTGCTCGTCGATCTTGATCAGGTCGGCCATGGCCTCGACGTACTGGCGCTCGGCGACCAGCAGGAACGTGACGAACTCCTGCACCACCTTCTGCACCGCCGCCTCCGGGTTGGAGCACGACGAGAAGAGCCCGTTGACGGCCTCGATGTAGCCCTTCAGGACGTCGATGAGCGTCCCGATGTGCTGGTAGCCCAGGCTCGCGTACGCGTTGCGCAGGCCCTCCAACATGCTGGCGGCCTTCTTGCCTTCCTCAGCCAACCACCGCGTCTGCGTCTCCAGCTGCGTCAGGTAGGCAACGGCGCGGTCGGCGTACTGTCCGAAGGCCTGCGCGGCGCTGCCGTCCCAGTAGAGCTTGAGGTTCTTCAGCTCCGCGTCCATCTCGGCGCGCAGCTCGGCGTAGGTGCCGGCGGCCGAGTGCAGCAGGTCGGCCCGGTTCCAGATCACCTTCGGCGCAGAACGCCACGCGTGGACCATCAGATCGGTCAGCGGAAGGCGGTCGCCGGTGCCGAGCTCGATCAGGATCGCCTCCAACTGCAGAAGCGTGTCCCGGTGCTCGTGGATGAACGTGTCGAGGCGGTCGCCCTCACCGTTCTCGTAGTACGTGGTCCGGCCACCGGTGAAGCCCAGGTTGTTGCCGTCGCTGCTCCCGATCGTGATCGGCTCCTCCACCTCGCGCGTACGCGGAAGCCGCTCGCTGCGGGTGGCGCCGAGACGGTCGTTGCCCTCCGGGATCACCACCACCGGCTGGTCGTCGGGCAGCCTGCGGTCGTGAGGCCGGGAGACGATGCCGGCGCCGCCCGGGCGCACCCGCACGCTGTCGCCGTACCCCTCGCCGAGCGGCAGGTAAGGGCCCAGATCCTGATTGAACACGTCGAAGTCGGTGGCGACGTCGAGGTCGGTGCCCTCGTAGTCGGCGGCGATCTGCATCAACCCGTCGGCGATGCGTTCCATCTCGTTGCGGGCGATCGTCGCCTCGGACAACCGGCTCCCCAACGCGGTCGCCCAGTCCCGGTTCAGCTTCTCGGAGATTCCTTCCAGGGTGCCCCAGGCCGCGACCGGTACGGCGCCGATGTCGCCGAGGTAGCGGCGCATGGCGCTGTAGGTGACGGCGTCCTCGTAGCGCTCCTTGCCGAACGCCACCAGCGCCCGCGACTCGACCCGCAGGGCCGACGTGTCCGTGGTCATGATCCGCTTCTCTCCCCGTGCGGTGACTCGACCGGCGTGAACAACTCCACCCCGATGGGCGAGCCGAAGTAGTCGACGCGCAACTGCCGATACCGCCGCCGGTGATCAGCCACCGCCGCCAGCAGGGCCGTACGGATCTCCGACGCCACCTCGTCCGGACCGCACCGGCGCAGCATGCCGGGCCGAATGTCGACCTTGAGGTCACCGTCGTGGCCGCGGACGACGGTCACCCAGCCGTTGGTGGAGACACCTTCGGCCTGGATCCGGGCCACGTCGTCGAAGTAGCGCTCCAGCTTGCCCACGGCGGGCTCCTAGTCGGTGGCGTCGAGCGTCATTGCCTGGTCGGTGATGTGCTGCGCGCTGAGGTTCGCGTACGCGATGACCTGCTCGATCGGACGACCGGGACTGCTGAAGTCGGCGAGGATGTAGGCGTAGCGCCGATCGGAGGCCAGGAGCACACTCGCGAAGATCTTGTCGTTGATCCTCCGCGCGCAGGAGCGGGCCACCTCGTACCGGGGCGCGCTCGAGTTCGGGACCGCCTCACCCTCGCACGGGCCCGTCGTGGCCGTTCTGCGGAGGAACGCCTCGTCGTCGCTCTCGATCAGGCTCAGCAGGATCCTGCCCCGGTAGGCCTGGTCAGCGGAGGTGAAGTCGAACTCGCAGCGCACCCGGGACCGGTCGACCTCGCGCTTCGGCTCCGCACGTGTCAGGGTCCACGACCCCGCCATCACCTCCGGGAGGGCGTCAGCCACATCCCCGCACGACGGAACGACTTCGTCGTGACCGAGCGGGCCCCACCGCCACAGGCCGAGCAGGCCGAGGACCACGACGACAACGGCCGCAGCCGCAAGGGCCAGGACTTTCCTACTCATCGCACGACTCACCGCTGAGACCGCTGCTCAGGCACCGGAGCATCCACGTCGTGTGCCGGCCGCTGCAATGCGGCCAGAGCGACCCTGGCCGCGGCTCGGACCTGCCGGGCCAGCGAGTCGTCCGTGTGCCGGTGCAGCCCGTCGACCTCAACCGCGATGTCACCCCGACTGGATGCAGCGATGCGGACGGACCGGTCGGGCGAACAGACATCCACGTCATGGCGGTGTCCGGCGGCCTCGGGAACGGATGGTCCTCGCGACCCGGGAGTCATCGCACTGGTCCTCTCCGGGCAGGCGGGTGAACCGCAGCGCTCAGGTCGTGCCCGATGGACGCGTCCTCCCGTCGCAACGCCATCATGGCGGCGACCCTATCAATGCGCGTCACCGCCTCGCCGCCCTGAGTGATCGCAGCAGATCGGATCGCCAGCGCCCGCATCAACCCCGCCTCAGGATGATGAATCAATGCGGCTGGCGTGAGGATCCCGCGGAGGGAACCTCATCGAGCAGATCGTGCCGGACAGCTTCCTCTGCCCTGTGCCGTCGGCGGTTCCAGACCAGGAAGACCACAAGCGCCAGCAGGATCAGAACCACCAGGCCGGCCCCACCAGCGATCACGGCGACCTGCCTGTCGCTCGGGCCACCCTGGTCGCCGTACCTCGTGACATCGAAGTTGTCGTCCTCGGCTGCCTGGGGAGCACCGGTGGCCGGGGCCGCCGGGCCGAGCAGGGGATTCTCGGAGATCGTCGGCACATCAGCGGTCAACACGGCCACCGGGTCGACGAGACCGAAGCCGTACTGCGGATCGCGGCCCTTCGATCCGGCGTCGCGGGCGGTCCGGATGATCCTGTTGATGACGTTCGTCGCGTCCAGGTTCGGATACTTCGACCGGATCAGCGCGGCGACGCCGGAGACGATGGCGGCGGAGTCCGAGGTGCCGTCACCCCAGCCGTAGCCGTGGTCCGGGCCGATGTTGAAGATGCCATCGCCGGGAGCTGACACCACGGCCTCGGGACCCTGCACCGAACCGGACCAGAATGCGCCGCCACGGGTCGTGCCGGTCACCGCGATCACGCCGGGAATGTTCGCCGGCGAGATGACGGCCCGCTCCCCCTTGGCGATGTTGCCGGCAGCGACGACCACGACGACGTCCTTCGCGAGGGCGTACGTGATCGCCTGCTTCTCCCCCGGCGAGGCCGCAGCCGGACTTCCGACGGACACGTCGACCACCTTGGCGCCCCCATCGACCGCCATCCGGATGCCCTGGGCCACCGCTTGGCTGCTGGCCTTACCCTTCCCTTTCTTGATCTTGATGGGGAGGATCCTGGCGCCCGGTGCGATCCCGTCCACGCCGTCGGCGGCGGCGTTCGTCGCCGCGATGATGCCGGCCATGTGGGTGCCATGACCGTCCTCGTCGGCGCGGCCGTCGCCGAACGCGCCGTAGCTGCGGCCACCGGGAAGCACCCCAGGGCCTCGGCAAAGTCGTGACGGTGTCTGACTTGTGAGGCTTGGAGTAGAAGCGCCGCTGTTGGTGGCAGCAAGACGGGCATGACCTGTTCGGAAGATCATCAAGGTTCCTACGCCATGCTGATCGCCGAAGTGAGTCATGCCCGCGCTGCCATCATCGCTGATCTCGTCCTTGTCCTGCGCACCGGCTCTGACCGTTGTCGAAACCGCCGGTGGGCTGCCCGAAGCGCTCGCCGGTCTGCCTGATCCACGAGCCAGGCGAGGTGTCCGGCACCGGCTGACGGTCGTGGTCACCGCAGCGGTGTGTGCGGTGGTCGCCGGCTACCGCTCGTACGCCGCGATCGCCGAATGGGTCGCCGACGCGCCGGCTACAACGGCTCTCGCCTTGGGCATGACTGCCGACCGACGCCCATCGGAGGCGATGATCCGTCGACTGTTGCAGGCCATGGACCCACAACTACTGACCGCGGCGATCAGTGTCTGGCTCGCCGGCCGGGCCACCGCCACCACCTCGACGGCCGGGCGGGCGATCGCCTCGACGGCAAGGCCCTGCGCGGCTCTCGCACCACCGACACCCCTGCCCGGCACACGATGACCGCCTGCGACCAGAGCACCGGCGTGGTCCTGGCCAGCATCGACGTGGACGGCAAGACCAACGAGATCACCCGGTTCCAGCCTCTGCTCGAACAGATCAGCGACCTCCGCGATACGGTGATCACCGCCGACGCCCTGCACTGCCAACGCGAGCACGTCACCTACCTCGCGCAACGCGGCGCCCACTGGATCCTCACCGTCAAAGGCAACCAGCCCCACCTGCACGCCCAGCTCACCGCACTGCCCTGGCGGGCCGTCCCGGACGCCACCTGCGACACCGACCGCGGACACGGCCGCCGCGAGATCCGCAGCTGCAAGATCCTGACGATCTCCACCGGCATCGACTTCCCGTACGCCGCCCAAGCCATCCAGATCCGCCGCCGCAGACGCCGCCTGGACCAGCCGAAACGCTTCACCACCGAAACCGTCTACGCCATCACCAACCTCCGCGTCCACCAAGCCAAACCGGCACAACTGGCGGCGTGGACCCGCGGCCACTGGTCCATCGAGAACAAGGTCCACTGGGTCCGCGACGTCACCTACGACGAAGACCGCAGCCAGATCCACACCGCCAACGGACCCGAAGTCATGGCCGCTCTGCGCAACGCCGCGATCGGCGCCCTACGCCTGACCGGAGTCACCAACATCGCCGCCGCCAACCGGCATCACGCCCGCGACAGCACCCGCCCGCTGGCACTGCTCGGCATCACCTAACGACTTTGCCGGGGCCCTGGGCAACTGGTGACCAAAGTTCCCGGACGCTCACTCAGATGAGGCCGTGGGCGAGCATCGCCTCGGCGACGAGCCGGAAACCGTCGATGTTGGCTCCAGCGACGTAGTTGCCCGGCATGCCGTACTCGTCGGCGGTGGCGTAGCAGCGGGCGTGGATGGTCCGCATGACTTCCCGCAGCCGCTGCTCAGAATGGTCGAAGGTCCACGAGTCGCGGCTGGCGTTTTGCTGCATTTCCAGCGCGCTTGCCGCGACTCCGCCGGCGTTGGCCGCCTTACCGGGCGCGAACCGCACCCCGGCCTCGGCGAAACCCCGCACCGCCTCCGGCCTGGTGGGCATGTTAGCCCCCTCCACCACGGTGGTGCAGCCACCCGCAATCAGGCTGAGCGCGTCGGCGGCCGTGAGTTCGTTCTGCGTCGCGCAGGGGATCGCCACCTGGCAGGGCACCTGCCAGATCGGGCGACCGGCGACGAACGTGGCGTGCGGATGGGCCTCGACGTATTCGTCGATCCGTGCCCGGCGAACCTCCTTGACCTGCTTAAGCACCTCGACGTTGATTCCCTTTTCGTCGTGGACATACCCAGAGGAGTCCGAACATGCCACCACGGTGCCACCGAGCTGATGCACCTTTTCGATCGCGTAGATCGCCACGTTGCCCGAGCCGGAGACCACCACCCGCTTTCCGTCGAGGCTGTCGCCGCCATCGGCGCGTAGCATCTCCTCGGCGAAGAACACCGCACCGTAGCCGGTAGCCTCCCGGCGCACCTGGGCACCGCCGTAACTGAGGCCTTTGCCGGTCAGCACCCCGGACTCGTACCGGTTGGTGATCCGCTTGTACTGCCCGAACAGGTAACCGATCTCTCGGCCACCGACTCCGATGTCGCCGGCTGGCACGTCCGTGTACTCGCCGATGTGCCGGTATAGCTCGGTCATGAACGATTGGCAGAACCGCATCACCTCCCGATCGGAGCGGCCCTTGGGGTCGAAGTCCGCACCCCCCTTGCCGCCGCCGATCGGCATGCCAGTCAACGCGTTCTTGAACACTTGTTCGAAACCGAGGAACTTCACGATCCCCAGATAGACCGACGGGTGGAAGCGAAGACCTCCCTTGTACGGGCCCAGGGCGCTGTTGAACTCCACCCGGAAGCCGCGGTTGATGCGGACCTCACCGCGATCGTCCTCCCATGGCACCCGGAAGATGATCTGCCGCTCCGGCTCGCAGATCCGCTCAATGATCTTCGCTTCGGCGTACTCGGGATGCCTCTCCAGGACCGGCGTCACGTTGTCGAGCACCTCCCGCACCGCTTGGTGGAATTCGCCCTCGCCAGGGTTGCGCCGCACCACCGAAGTGAAGATCGACTCAAGCTTGTCCTGTACCGACACGAATACTCCTCGGTGTGCAAACATGGCCGGTTTGCGGCGGCACGCTAGACGCCCACAAGTCACCCCATACCACGGCCTCTTCAAGAGCAACGTTGCTGTTGAAGGACCTGTTGTGGTACGGCTGCTACGGCGTGTTGAGCGAGAAGCTCCGGCAGGACGAGGTCTTCTCACGGACCTTGTCCTTGCCGGCGCTTCGTCGTCGTTCAGTGTGACATTCTCAGCTGCTGGTCCGTTATCGCGGTGCCGGTTGGCGAGGTGACGGGTGTGCCGTAGCCCGCTGGAGCTGCTGGTCGGGTGTCGGAAAACCGGTCGCCGCCAGGCCGGGATCATGCGGCAGCGGTCGTCCTGGCGCTCCCTGCGGCGACGGCGGCGGGGATGAGTGAGCCTTTTCCAAGCTGATCTTGCAGCTCAAAGCGGGTGCGGTGGGCCCGATGATCGACGGGTGCGAGGCTCCAGGTAGGACAGCTGTCGACCAAGACTCGAAGCCCCGACCGGGAGCCTCGCCATGCTGTCCTACCCCGCCACGATTCCGTTGTCCAGCCGCACCCTGAACCACCTCGCCGACCGCATCCGCGGCCACCGCAAGCAGCGCCGATCCCGGTGGCGGCGCCTCGACCCCGGCCGGCCAGGCGCTGCTCGCTCTCGCCCACTTGCGCAACGGCGACACCTACACCCGACTCGCGACCGGCTTCGAGATCAGCGTCGCCACCGCCTGGCGCTACGTGCAGGAAGCAATAGCCCTGCTCAGCTCGGCAGCCGACGACCTGACCACCGCCATGCAACAGATTCCGCCGACTGGCGTACGCGATCCTCGACGGCACCCTGATCCCGATCGACCGGGTCGCCGACCAGCGGCCGTACTACTCCGGGAAACACAAGCACCACGGCGTGAACGTGCAGGTCATCGCAGATGCCGCTGGCCGGCTCGTCTGGGCCTCACCCGGCCTGCCCGGTTCGGTCCATGACCTGACCGCCGCCCGAACCCACGGCATCATCGACGTGCTGACCAGCGCAGACGCGATGACCGTCGCTGACATGGGCTACCAAGGAGCCCGCGGCAGCGTGCGCACCCCATTCAAGCGACGCGATTCCGGCCGAAGCTGTCACGCCGGCAGAAAGCCGTCAACCGGACCCACGCGAAGATCCGCGCCCGCGGCGAACGCGCCATCGCCACCCTCAAGACCTGGAAGATCCTCAACAAGCTGCGCTGCTGTCCACGACGAGCGACCCCGATCGTGCAGGCCATCCTCGTTCTGCACTGTCAATCCCCTGGATTCGTGGAGGGCTCCGTTATGCGGCCTGGGCCTTCAGGGCGCGGGTCTCTGATCGTTCGTAGTCGATGGGTGAGCGCCAGGCGCAGACGGAGTGCCGGCGGCGCCGGTTGTAGAAGTCGGTGATCCAGGTGGCGATCTTCACGCGGGCCTCGGTACGGGTGCGGAAGTGGCGGCGGTGCACGTACTCGACCTTGATGGTGGAGAAGGTGGCCTCGGCGACGGCGTTGTCGAAGCACGACCCGACCCGGCCCATCGACTGGCGTACGTTCCATCGGTTACAGGCCCATCCCTGGCAAGCCCGGGCCTCGGCACAGCGGCGACCTGGCCGACGTCGTCGACCTCATGCTCGCCACCGGCGCCCGTATCGGCGAGATCCTCGCCCTCCGCTGGGAGGACCTGGACCTCGCCGCCGAACGACCGACCCTGACGATCTGCGGCACGCTGGTCTTCATCAAGGGGCAAGGCTTCTTCCGACAGCCCTGGACCAAGAGCGACGCCGGCTACCGGAGGGTCGTCCTCCCCCGGTTCGCGGTCGGCATGCTGATGGCCCGCAAGCTCAGCGCCGCGGACAACCCGCACGACGCGATCTTCGCCTCTCGACGAGGCACCTGGCTCTCACCCAACAACGTTCGCCGTCAGTGGCGCCAGGCCCGCGCCGAAGCCGACCTCGACTGGGTCACCCCGCACACCTTCCGAAAGACCGTCGCCACCCTGATCAAGGAGGAGACCGACACCAAGAGCGCGGCGGCGCAGCTCGGGCACTCCAGCGAGGAGGTCACGGACACCTACTACATCGCCAAGCCGGTACAAGCCCCGGACGTGTCCGGCATCCTCGAACGGCTCGGCAGCCACCCGAGCAGCCAAGGATCATCATCAGGAGAGAATGATGCACATCGATGACGAACTTGGTTGCCGCACCACGTAAACGGGGGGTTTTCGGGGGCGGTTCAAATCTCCATAGATGAAAGTCAAAGCTCTGACCAGCATTTCCGCTGGTCAGGGCTTTTTCTTTGGTCGGGACGGCCGGATTCGAACCGACGACCCCTTGACCCCCAGTCAAGTGCGCTACCAAACTGCGCCACGTCCCGATGCCCCCGCGCGGTCTCCCCCGCGGCAGCCGGTACAGCTTAGCGCAGGATCTTCGCACCGTACGCACAGGCCCCTGCCGCGTCGCCCCGCACCGAGGTCACTCCCCCTAGAGCGTCCTAGGAAAGTAGCCGCCGGGTGGGGTCCCGGCGGCTACCGTGCGACTGCTCAGCCGTGGGCCTTGCCGCGACCGCCCGGGCCCAGCTTCTTGCGCGGCCGGACCGAGATGTCGATCGGGCTGCCCTCGAAGCCGAACTCCTCGCGCAGCTTGCGCTCCACGAACCGCTGGTAACCGGCGTCCAGCGGGCCGGTGGTGAACAGCACGAACCGCGGCGGCGCCACCCCGGCCTGGGTGGCGAACAGGATGCGCGGGGCGCGCCCGCCGCGTACCGGGTGCGGGGTGGCCTGGACCAGCGCGGTCAGCCACTGGTTGAGCTGCGCGGTGGGGATCCGGGTCTCCCAGCTCGCGAGCGCCTTGCGCAGCGCCGGGGCGAGCTTGTCGACGGCCCGGCCGGTCTGCGCGGACAGGTTCAGCCGGATCGCCCACGGAATCCGCCGCAGCTCCCGGTCGATCTCCTTGTCCAGGTAGTAGCGGCGGTCGGCGTCCACCAGGTCCCACTTGTTGAACGCGATGACCAGGGCCCGGCCGGCCTCCACCACCATGGTGAGGATCCGCTGGTCCTGCTCGCTGATCACCTCGCCGGCGTCCAGCAGCACCACCGCCACCTCGGCCGCCTCGATCGCCGCGGCGGTACGCAGGCTGGCGTAGTATTCCGTGCCGCTGGCCTTGCCGACCCGCTTGCGCAGGCCGGCGGTGTCCACCAGCTGCCAGGTCTCGCCGCCGATCTCGACCAGGCTGTCCACCGGGTCGACGGTGGTGCCGGCGACCGAGTCGACCACCGCCCGCTCCTCACCGGAGAACCGGTTGAGCAGGCTGGACTTGCCGACGTTGGGCCGGCCGACCAGGGCCACCCGGCGCGGGCCGCGCGGTCGGTTCTCCACGATCTTCGGCGCCTCGGGCATAGCGGCCATGATGGCGTCGAGCAGGTCGCCGGAGCCGCGGCCGTGCAGCGCGGACACCGGGAACGGCTCACCGAGACCGAGCGACCACAGCGAGGTCGCCTCCATCTCGATGGTGGTGTTGTCGGCCTTGTTGGCCACCAGGATCACCGGCTTGGCGCTGCGGCGCAGCATCTTCACCGCGGCCTCGTCCACGTCTGTCGAACCGACCATGGCGTCCACCACGAACACCACCACGTCGGCGGTGACGACGGCCGTCTCGGCCTGTGCGGCGATGGCCGCGGCCCGGTCCTTGGCGTCGGGCTCCCAGCCGCCGGTGTCCACCACGGTGAACTCCCGGCCGTTCCACTGCGCGTCGTAGGGCACCCGGTCCCGGGTCACGCCTGGAACGTCCTCGACGACCGCCTGGCGGCGGCCGATGATGCGGTTGACCAGTGTGGACTTGCCCACGTTGGGGCGGCCCACCACGGCCACCACGGGCTGCGGACCGGACAGATCCTCGGAGTCGATGTCGGGCTCGCGCAGTTCGACCCATCCGTCACTGTCGGTCATGCCACTCCCAGGTTGGATCAGCAGTTCACGGAGCGGACGGCAGGACGTCGCCGCGCGCGCTCCGGAGCGGAGAAGCACGACCACGTCCTCGCCGCCGTGCCGGTGCACTTGAACCGCCAATGCTACTGTCCGCATTCGCGAACGCCGGAGGTCCCTGCCAAGCTCACGTCGTCGAGGCGACGTAGGCTTTCCACGGTTGACCTCTACTCACTCTTCCCGCCGACCGGGTGGGAGACCGGACGGATGGCAATGAACGGGATTCTGGCGGTAGTCGGGTTGGCGGGCACCGGAAAGTCGACGGTCGTCGCAATGGTACAGAAGGCGACCGGTGCCCCCGTGGTGTACTTCGGCGGCGTAATCGTGGGCGAGGTGCGCCGCCGTGGTCTCCCTGTCAACGAACAGACCGAGCGGACCGTTCGGGAGGAAGTTCGCCGCTTGCACGGTATGAGCGCGGTCGCCCAGCTCGCCGCCGACGAGATCGGCAAGCAGCTGACCGAGCAGCGTCTGGTCGTCATTGATGGCCTGTACAGCTATGCCGAGTACGAGTACCTGTCCGAGCGCTTCCCGGACACCCTGCGCACCCTCGCCGTGCACGCCCCGCGGGAGATGCGCGAGGAGCGGCTGGGTAAGCGTGCCCACCGGCCGCTGACGCCAGAGGAGATCACCTCGCGTGACCTCCGGGAGATCAGCACCCTGGACAAGGCCACCCCGATCGTGCTGGCGGACTGGCACGTCGTCAACGACGACAACATCGACGTCCTCGCCGAGCGCCTGGACCGGGTCGGCCTCACCGACGTGCGGATGTCCCGCTGACCGTCGCCGTCGACATCGGTGGTCTCTCCTCTCGCGGTGGCTCCGGCCTCGTGATGTGATGGTCGGGTGGAAACGGGACTCCGGTGACGCGCGACTCCCGGCGTCCCGCGCTAGTGGTAGCGGTCGAAGGCCTTGAGGGTGCCGGCAAGACCACGGTGGTGAACGGTTGTGCCGCGATCCTGGCGGCCCGGTCGGTGTCCGCCACGGTGCTGCCGGAGTTCACTGCCTCCCCGCTCGGCGGTTACCTGATGACCCGACTCTCCGCCGATCGCTTCCTGCGCGACCCGGTTAACGTTCCCTCGGCCTGGACGCAGGTGTTCTCGGTCGTGGCCGACCTGGCGTACGCGTTGGAGTACTCCCTGCCGGCGGCGGCCCGGGCCCACACGGTGGTGCTGAAGGATCGATGGCATGAGAGCGTGGTGGCGTGCCAGCACGTGGCGCTGGCCGACGAGTACGGGCTGGACGACAGCTTGGCCTGCGACATGATCGATGGTGTCGTGCGTACCCTTCCCGACCCGGCGGATGTCCGGATCTGGCTGCACGCGCCGGAGGCGGTACGGGTCCGCCGGTTGCGGGATCGCGCCGACTACGACCCCGAGGACCTACCCGTGCTGCGGCGGCGGGAACGGGCGTACCAGCAGTTGCTGAGTAATCCGCAGCGGCGTGCTGGCTTCGTTTTCGTGGATTCGTCGCGGCCGGCGGACGAGGTCGTGGACGCGGTGTTGGAGATCGTTCTGGCGGCCCTCGACCGGCCGGTGAGTGACGTCAGAGGACCAGGCGGGGTGCCGCCAATCCCACCTCGTGGTAGGCGAACCACCGGTGGAGCACCTGCTTGACGTCGCTGCTGCACTGCGACGCTGCCGCCGCGTCCCGCCCCACCCAACGGAGGCTCACGTGCTCGGGGCTGAGCACGGGGACGGCGGCCGGGTCGACGTCGACAGTGAAGTTGAATTGCCGGGCCGACCGGCCGCCGGAGTCGACGTAGTCGAAGATGGCGAAGGTCTCCGAGATGGCGCGGACCCGCAGGCCGGTCTCCTCGAGGATTTCCCGGCACAGGGCGTCGAGCAGGCCCTCTCCCGGCTCCACCTCGCCGCCGACGATCTCTTCGAAGCCACCCATGAAGTCGTCGGGACGCCGCTTCGCCAGCAGCACCTCGGTGCCGCCGCCCGCCGCCCGCGGGATCACGGCGCCGACCACGAGACGCTCGACCCGGTCGGCGGCGGCTCCGGCCACGGCGGCCGAGACGGAGACGGCCACGGGATGCCGGGCTGGCACGGTGTCGACCATGTCGAGCTCAGCCAGGGTGTCCGCCAGGCAGACGCCCAGGGACCGGAACCGCTCCGCCGTGCCGGGGTCCTCTCCCACGGGCACCGGAACCCGCACCACCGCCGACTGGAGGTGCTCCGCCACGGGCACCGGTCGACGCAGGCTGACACCTGGCTGGTCGGTGACCGGGGACCTGGGGTGCTGGAAGAGGTGCCAGTTGGAGAGGCTTCCGAAAGTGCCGGCGTCGGTCAGTTCCGGGTAGCCGGCTTCGCGTACGTGCGCGAGCAACCGCCGCACGTCGTCCGGCGGTCGGTGCACCACGAGCGGCAGCGCGTAGTAGGAGCACCGGACCTCGGGCGACGGCGGCAGCAGCGGCGAGATGGCATCCACCGACCCGAGCGCCTCCAGGAACTGCTCGACGTGGCGCTGTCTGGCGGCCAGCCAGCGCGGCAGCCGGTCGAGGTAGACCGCGGCCATGGCGACGCCCAACGGATGGGCGCGGTACTTCAGACCCAGGCCGGTGTCGGCGTACCGGTGCAGTGGGTGGTCCCGGGGTATCTCGTTGATCGACCGACGGTTGAAGTGCCCCAGCAGGTTGGCCCGGACGTAGATCTCCTGTTCGTCGGTGCAGAGCACCCCGCCCTCACCGGCGGAGACCGTCTTGTTGCCCTGCAGACTCCAGGCCGCCACGTCGGCCAGACCACCGACGGGTTGTCCGGCCGCCGACGCGCCGTGTGCGTGCGAGCAGTCCTCGACCAGCGCGATCCCGTGCAGGTCACAGAACTCTCGGTACAACCGGACCGGCTGGGGGTAGCCCCACATGTGGGTGATGACCATCGCCCGGGTCCGCGGGGCAAGGAGCCGTTCCGCGAGGTCCAGGTCCAGGAGACCGGCGACGGTCGAGTCGACCAGCACCGGCACGGCCCCGAGCTGGAACAGCGGCAGCGCGGTGGCGAAGAAGGTGTACGCGGGACAGAGCACCTCGTCGCCGGGACCGATTCCCAGGGCGTAGTACGCGCTGTGGAGCGCCGCCGTTCCGGACGAGGTGAGCAGGGCGTAACGGGAGCCCGGCAGGCTTCTGAACCGTTCCTCGAAGTCCTTGATGACGCCGGACCGGTCGTAGATGGAGACCGACTGGTCAAGCTGGCGCAGCACCGCCGCCCGTACCTGTTCGTCGATCGGCGGCCAGGCCTCCGGCCCGTGTGCGCTGGGCGCCGCCTCAGGCGTTTCGGGAGACACCAGGTTCGTCCTCTCTGACCAGCTGCCTGGCCGCCTTCGTGCGGTCGGCGTCGGCGATCGCCGCCATCACCCGCAGTCCTTGACGGTTCTCCCACCTGGCCCGGTGGTGAGAGGCCAGGTCGGCCACCGCGCCGCCGATGGTGTGGGCGGCCGCCGAGACCGGGTCGTGGGGGAAGCGCCAGCTCCGGCTGGCCCCGCCGGCCAGCCGCATCTGCAGGTACGACAACCCGGCCCGGATCACCGCGCCGTTGCCGACGAAGATGTACCGCTCGTCCGCCACGTCGGCCAGCCGGGAGATCTCCATCGTGCCGCGGCTGCCGTCGCGATGCACGCAACGTAGCCGGACCTGTTCGTCCACCAGGTAGCCCTCGCGGCGCGCGGTGTCGCTGACCATAAGTAGGGTAGGCTCGCCGAACATCCGGAGGACCAGATCGAGGCAGTGGTAGCCCATGTCGGCGATCACGCCGTCGCCGGCCATCTCCGGGTCGTTGCGCCAGGTGTGCCGATACGGAGCGGAGGGCCGCCAGTATCGGGCCCGGTAGCGGACGACGGGACCGAGCCGGGGCAGCAGGCGGGTGAGCAACCGGAAGACCGGCATGAACGGCCGGTCGACCAGGGGGTGCAGCAGCTCGCCCGCGTCCCGGTACAGGCGCCGGGCGTGCGCCAGGTCGCGGGCGTACGGCTTCTCCTTCAGCACCGGGCAGCCGAGCCGGGTGAGATGGCGGGTGGTCGCCTCGTGCGCGCCGTGCGGCACGGCGACCAGGGCGAACCCGTACCGTTGGGCCTCCGCTGGCAGGTGGGCCAAGAGACGGGCCTCCGGGGCGACCAGGCCGGCCGCCTGGGCCGTCCGGAACGCTTCCAGTCGACGGGTCGAGGTGTCGACCACGTCCACCACGCGGATGCCGCACCGAGCCAATGCGGGCAGCAGGACCCGCTGTGACCGGTCACCGAGACCGACCAGCAGGCAGCTTCGGCTCCGGCTCGCGTCGGCGGCCGGCTGCGCGGCCGCTCGGCGGCGCACGCTTACGCGGGTCGGGCGTCGTTCCACAACGCGTCGAGCTCGTCGGCGAACTGCCGGTACCACCGGCCGTCGGCCGCGGTGACCCGCAGCCAGGGTCGGTCGTAGTTCTCCAGTCGATATGTGTAGTACTTGAGGCAGATCAGGCCGTTGTCGGTGCGGTAGTCGGCCGCCACCACTCCGAAGGGGAACGGCGCGGGTGAGAACCGAACGGCCGCCCGGGCCTGCGGAATGGCCATGAGCTGACGGAAATCCGCCGCCCCGTCGTTGATCAGCCCGCGCTGCCGCTCCCGCGGAAAGGGCCGCCGGGACCGCATGACCGCGTAGTCGACCGCGAGTCCGTCCGGGTCGTACAACATGACACGCAGTTCCTTGCCAGCCTCGACGAAGGCGGTCAGGTGGGGCCCGTAGTTGCTGAAGGTCCGGGCCAGGTCCACCCCGGCGAGCACGACGACCGAACTGCCCGCGAGGAGCGCGGGCAGTTCGTAGGGGGACTCCTGTTGGAAGCGCGCCCCGGCCGCCGCCGTCCGCAGATCGACGATCATGTCGGTGAGCTCGAAGCGCAGCCCCAACAGCGCGAGGCCCAGCGCGCCAATGCCGGTCACCGTCAGGGCGGTGATCAGCTTCTGGTCCGCCCAGCCGAAGAGTGAGGCCAACACGGCACCCAGGCTCACCAGCAACACCACGGCCAGCTCGACGTGCTGCCCCCGGCGGAACGCGCCGAACATCCGGCGGATTCTCACCGTTGCGCCAGTCTCATCGCTCGCATCCGCGAAACTCTATCTGGCCTCTGCCGAGTGCGGAACCACGGCAAACCAACAGCCGCAAAGGACGAACCGAACGGCGACGCTCAGTCGCCCACGGCCTTGAACAGGGCGGCGACCTCCGCGTTGGTCAGCCGCCGCAGCCGCCCGGTACGCAGGTCGCCAAGCTTGATCGGACCGATCGAGGTACGGATCAGCCGGGACACCGGGTGTCCCACCTCGGCCATCAGGCGCCGGACGATGTGCTTGCGCCCCTCGTGCAGGGTCAGTTCCACCTGGGCGATTTTGCCCAGCGTGTCGACCACCTTGAACCCGTCGACCCGCACCGGTCCGTCCTCCAGCTCGACGCCGGCGGTCAGCCGCTTGCTCAGGTTGCGCGGGATCGGCCCGGCCACCTCGGCGAGGTAGGTCTTGAGTACCTCGTACGACGGGTGCATGAGCTTGTGGGCGAGGGTGCCGTCGTTGGTGAGCAGGAGCAGGCCCTCGCTGTCGGCGTCCAGCCGCCCGACGTGGTAGACCCGCTGCTCCAGCCGCGCGCCGATGAAGTCGGCGAGCTCGGTGCGGCCCTTCTCGTCAGCCATGGTGGTGACCACGCCGCGCGGCTTGTTCATCGCCACGTAGACCAGGCGGACGTCGGCCTGCAGCCGCTCCCCGTCGACGACGATCACGTCGCGGGCCGGGTCGGCCTTGTCGCCGAGCTGCGCCACCCGCCCGTTCACGGTGACCCGGCGCCGGAAGATCAGGTCTTCGCAGGCGCGCCGGGAACCCACCCCCGCGGCGGCGAGCACCTTCTGCAGGCGCTCGGCGCCCTCGTACACGGGGGCGTCGGGCTTCGGGGCACGGTCATCGCGTCGCATCGGCAAGCTCTTCTACGTCGTCGGGAAGGAACGGGGCCAGGGGCGGCAGGTCGTCCACCGAGTTCAGCCCCAGCTTCTCCAGGAACATGGTGGTGGTCCGGTAGAGGTAGGCACCGCTGTCCGCTTCGGTGCCGCACTCCTCGACCAGGCCGCGACCCACCAGGGTACGGAGCACCCCGTCGCAGTTGACACCCCGGATGGCCGAGATGCGCGACCGGGTCACCGGTTGGCGGTAGGCGACCACGGCGAGGGTCTCCAGCGCGGCCTGGGTCAGCCGGACCGACTGCCCGTCCAGTACGAACCGCTCGACGTAGGTGGCGTATTCCGGCCGGGTGTAGAGACGCCAGCCACCTGCGGCCCGGCGCAGCTCGAAACCGTGCCCGGCCGCGGTGTAGCCGGCGGCGATCTCGTCGAGCATCGCCCCCACCCGTTGCGGGGCCTGCTCCAGCACCTCGGCCAGGACCAGCTCGCTGACCGGCTGGTCCACCACCAGCAGGATGGCTTCCAGGGCGCCGCGCAGCTCGGCGTCGTCCAGCACCGGCGCGGGCGCCGATTCCGGCGCCGCCCGCCGCCGACCCCGCTTCAGGGGTACGCCGGAAGCACCCCCCTCCCCACCGCCCGACCCCCCGGCGTGGTTTTCGCTGCCGCCGTCCACAGACGCGATCTTGGAAGGAATTGGCCCCTCTGGGGGCCGGTTGCTTCCAGGATCTGCGGAGGGGTCGAGATCTTGCACGGTGTCCGAGATCTCGGGCTCGGGCCGGTCGGCGGGGAGCGAGGCCTCGCCGGCCGGGGGCGGGTCCTCCTCGGTGGGGGTGGGGTCCGGCGGGGCCGGGCGCTCCCACGGTGGGATCCAGGCGGCGGCCTGGTCGGCCAGCGAGTCGCGGCGCTCCTCGTCGCTCATCAGGTCACTCCTGCGTAGGTGCGGTCGTGTCCGCCGCCTCGCGGCGCGAGTCAGCGGCGGCGGAGGCGGCGGGCGGGCTGCCGTCAGCGGCCCGGACGGCGGCGTCGGCGGGAGCCGCCTCGGCGAACGCGCCGTCGTCGGGCCCGCCGGGGGCGGGTGCGGCATCCGGTCCGGACGCGCCGGCACCGGTGTCGGCCGGCTCCGGGGAGCCGGCGTACTCGTCGACGGTCAGCTCGGCCTCGCCGTCGGCGGGTCCGGTCCAGCGGACCGTCAGCTCCTCCAGCGCCTGTTCCTGCACGAACGCGACCAGGCCCTGCCGGTACAGCTCCAGCAGCGCGAGGAATCGGGCCACCACCTCCAGCGTCATCTCGCAGTCGGCGCAGAGCAGCGAGAAGGTGGCGACACCGACGCGGCGCAGCCGGTCGGCGATGACGCCGGCGTGTTCCCGGACACTGACCCGGACCATGTGCACGTGGGCGATGGACACCTCGGGCACCGGCTTCGGGCTCATCGCCTTCACCGCGAGCTTGAGCAGTCGCTGCGGGCCGATGCCGAGCACCAGGTCGGGCAGCGCCTCGGCGTACCGGGGTTCCAGGGTGACGGCGCGCGGGTAGCGCCGGCCGCCGACCGCTTCCAGCTCGGCGATGTGCGCCGCCGCCTCCTTGTACGCCTTGTACTGCAACAGCCGGGCGAAGAGCAGGTCCCGCGCCTCCAGCAGCGCCAGGTCCTCCTCGTCCTCCACCTCGGCCGAGGGCAGCAGCCGGGCCGCCTTGAGGTCGAGCAGGGTGGCGGCGACCAGCAGGAACTCGCTTGTCTCGTCCAGGTCCCACTGGTCGCCCATGGCCCGCAGGTAGGCGATGAACTCGTCGGTGACCTTGTGCAGGGCGACCTCGGTGACGTCCAGCTTGTGCTTGCTGATCAGCTGGAGCAGCAGGTCGAACGGGCCGGTGAAGTTGTCCAGCCGGACCGTGAAGCCGCTGGGCGCGATCCCGTCGACCTCGGCGGTCGCGGCGGGGTCGCCGGTGCCGTGCGGCGGGTCGAGAGGCGGTGCGGTCACCGGGAAACCGTAGTCGACGCGGCAGGCGGGTGGCGTACGCCCTACCGGTCCGTCTCGGCGGCGATCACCTCTCGGGCGAGCTGCCGATAGTTGCGCGCGCCGGAGGAGGCCGGGTCGAGGGTGGTGATGGGCGCGCCGGCCACCGTCGACTCGGGGAACTTCACGGTTTTGGTGATGACGGTCTGGTAGACCTTGTCGCCGAACGCCTCCACCACCCGCTGCAGCACCTGGCGGCAGTGCGTGGTGCGGCTGTCGTACATGGTGGCGAGGATGCCTTCCAGCTCCAGGTCGAAGTTGAGCCGCTCACGCACCTTGTCGATCGTGTCCAGCAGCAGCGCCACGCCGCGCAGGCTGAAGAACTCGCACTCCAGCGGGATGAGCACGCCGTGCGCGACGGTCAGCGCGTTGATCGCCAGCAGGCCCAACGAGGGCTGGCAGTCGATCAGGATGAAGTCGTATTCCTTGCGGACGGTGCGCAGCACCCGGGCCAGGGCCATCTCCCGGGCGACCTCGTTGACGAGCTGGATCTCGGCGGCGGAGAGGTCGATGTTGGCCGGCAGCAGGTGCAGCCCGGCCACGTCGGTCTTGATCAGGACGTCCTCGGCGGTGACGTCGTCCTGCATGAGCAGGTTGTAGACCGACAGGTCGAGGTTGTGCGGGTTGACGCCCAGCCCGACGGAGAGGGCGCCCTGCGGATCGAAGTCGACCAGGAGCACCTTGCGGCCGTACTCCGCGAGCGCGGCGCCGAGGTTGATGGTGGTCGTGGTCTTGCCGACGCCACCCTTCTGGTTGGCCATCGCGATGATCCGGGCCGGGCCGTGCCGGTCCGTCGGCATCGGCTCGGGGATCGGCTTGCGCATCGTGTAGGCGGCCGGGTCGGCGGGGCCGAGGTCGGCGCCGAGCGTCGCCTGCTGCTCACGGAGCTCCGACGTCCAGGTCTCGGCACGGTCACCGTTTCCTGCCATGTCCTCGTTGCCCCCTCCCGACGACCACCTGGCGTCGGAGCCGTCCGACGTCCCTCGCGGCGCCGCTGCGCACCCCCGGTCCGTCGCACCTGGAGGCCCGCGCCGATGCCGACTGTACGCCACCGGCCAGCGGCAGGGTCGGTAGCGGGTCGGCGTGTCGGCCGGTCGCGCTCACCCGATGGCGCGCGGGTGGGCGGTGGCGTACACCTCGCGCAACCGTTCCACCGTGACCAACGTGTACACCTGGGTGGTGGTCACCGACGCGTGGCCGAGCAGCTCCTGCACCACCCGCACGTCCGCGCCGCCGTCGAGCAGGTGGGTGGCGTACGAGTGGCGCAGCGTGTGCGGGGAGACCGACTCGGGCCCGTCGACCGGCAGCCCGGCGCGCTCGGCGGCGGCGCGCAGCACGCCCCAGGCGCCCTGCCGGGTGAGCGGTCCGCCGCGGGCGTTCACGAACAGCGCCGGGGTGCCCCGCCCGGCGGCGAGCAACGCCGGCCGGCCGCGGACCAGCCAGGCGCGGACCGCGTCGGCGGCGTACCCACCGACCGGGACGAGGCGGGTCCGGCCGCCCTTGCCGCGCAGCAGCACGGTCCCGGCGTCCAGGTCGAGGTCGTCGACGGCCGCGCCGACCGCCTCGGAGATGCGCGCGCCGGTGCCGTACAGGAATTCCAGCAGCGCCCGGTCGCGCAGCGCGCGCGGCGCGGCGTCGCCGGCCGCCCCGGTCGGGCCGGCGGCCTCCAGCAGCCGCAGGACGGCGTCGACCGGCAGCGCCCGGGGCAGCCGGCGCGGCGGCGTGGGTGGGCGGACGTCGCGGCCCGGGTCGGCGCCGGTGAGACCCTCGCGCAGCGCGAAGCGGTGCAGGCCGCGTACCGCGCTGGCGGCCCGTGCGGTGGACGAGACGGCGAGCGGCGGGTGGTCGTCGTCGCCGGCGCGCAGCCGGGCCAGGTGGGCCTCGACCTCGCCCGGGCCGGCGGCGGCCAGGTCGGTCACCCCGGCGTCGGCGAGGGTGGTGAGGTAGCGGTCCAGGTCCCGGCGGTACGAGGCGAGCGTGTTGCCGGACAGCCCACGTTCGACGGTGAGGTGGTCCAGGTAGCCGCGGACCGCCCGGCGCAGGGCCGGCGCGGGTTGCGCGCCGGCCCGGTGCGCCGTCTCGGTCAGCTCAGCACCTCGGCCAGCGGCAGCACGTCCATGCCGTGCGCCTCGGCGACCGGACCGTAGACCACCTTGCCGTCGTGGGTGTTCAGACCCAGGGCCAGCGCCGGGTCGGCCCGCAGCGCCCCCCGCCAGCCCTGGTTGGCCAGTTCGAGGGCGTACGGCAGGGTGACGTTGGTCAGCGCGTAGGTGCTGGTGTTCGGCACCGCGCCGGGCATGTTCGCCACGCAGTAGAAGATCGAGTCGTGCACCTTGTAGACCGGGTCGGCGTGCGTGGTCGGGCGCGAGTCCTCGAAGCAGCCGCCCTGGTCGATGGCGATGTCGACGAGCACGCTGCCCGGCTTCATCCGGGCGACCAGCTCGTTGGAGATCAGCTTCGGGGCCTTCGCGCCGGGCACCAGCACCGCGCCGATGACCAGGTCCGCGTCCAGCACGGCCCGCTCGATCTCGTACGCGTTGGAGGCGACGGTCTGCAGGTGGCCCCGGTAGATGGCGTCGGCGGAGCGGAGGCGGGCCACGTTCTTGTCCAGCAGCAGCACCTCGGACTGCAGGCCCAGCGCGATGGCGGCGGCGTTCAGGCCGGACACGCCGGCGCCGATGACCACGGTCTTGGCCGCGTACACGCCGGAGACGCCGCCGGGCAGCACACCCCGGCCACCGCCGGTGCGCATCATGTAGAACGCGCCGACCTGCGGGGCGAGCCGGCCGGCCACCTCGGACATCGGGGCGAGCAGCGGCAGCGACCGGTCGGGCAGCTCGACCGTCTCGTACGCGATGCCGGTGACCTTCCGGTCGACCAGCGCGTCGGTGCACTCGCGGGAGGCGGCCAGGTGCAGGTAGGTGAAGAGCACCTGCCCCTCGCGCATCCGGTGGTACTCCTCGGCGATCGGCTCCTTGACCTTGAGCACCAGCTCGGCGGTGTCCCAGACCTCGTCGGCGGTGGCCAGGATCTTCGCGCCGGCGGCGGCGAACTCGTCGTCGGTGAGGCTGGAGCCGACCCCGGCGCCCGCCTCGACGAAGACCTCGTGGCCGTGGCGGGTGAACTCGTTGACGCCCGCCGGCGTGATCGCCACCCGGTACTCGTGGTTCTTGACCTCGCGGGGGATTCCGACCTTCACGATGCAGACACCTTCCTCCGGGGCGGCTCACCCCCGGCAGCACGGCGCCACGCCGGCTCCGTTGCCGACGCGGTCCACCGGTCCCGCCGGCGGCAGTCTAGGCGTGCGGGAGACCCGGGGACGCCAACACAGTGACATCCGGTGCCCGGTGGTGCTGACGGAGTGTCAGGCATGGACCGGGCCGGCCGGTGGAGACGCCGTCAGCCGACAGGACAGACTTCGGTAAATACCTCGCACCGTCGGGGTGCCGATGCGGACAGGACGCGAGTGGATCACTAGGGTGTCCGCTCATGACCACTCCTTACCAGCAGTACCCGCAGGGCGTCTCGGACAAGAGCAAGGTCGTCGCGGGCATCCTCCAGATCCTCCTCGGCGGCTTCGGCGCCGGCCGGTTCTACATCGGCGACACCAAGACCGCGGTGATCCAGCTCGTCGTCACGATCGTGACCTGTGGCTTCGGCGCGGTCTGGGGCCTCGTCGACGGCATCCTGCTCCTGGTCAACGGCGGCGTCGACGGCCAGGGGCGCCCGCTGCGCGACTGAGCGGGGGCACGGAAAAGGGGCCGCGCGGCGCACGCCGCACGGCCCCTTTCGTCGTCGGTTCCCGATCAGCGGGGCAGCGGCGCCTCCGGGCGACGCAGCTCGGTGAAGCCGGTCTCCCGGGCTCGGGCGGCGGCGAGCAGGCCCGCCACGCAGGGCGCGTTGGTGATCTCACCGGCCAGGACCATCCGGACCGCCTCGTCCAGGTCGACGCGGACCACCTGGAGGTCGGCCTCCTCGTCGCGCCGGTCGTGCCGCTGCGCCGCCGGCACCTCGGCGAGGTCGCGGGCCAGGAAGACCCGGATCACCTCGTCGGAGAAGCCCGGCGAGCTGTGCAGGTCGACAAGCACGTCGACGCGCCCCGCGGTCAGGTCGGCCTCCTCGGCCAGCTCCCGCGTCGCCGCGACGGCCAGGTCCTCGCCGCTGACGTCCATCAGCCCGGCGGGCAGCTCCCAGAGGTGCCGGCCGACCGGGTGCCGGTACTGCCGGATCAGCACCACCTGGCCGGCGTCGTCGAGCGCCACCACGGCCACCGCGCCCACGTGCCGGACGTAGTCGCGGGTCGCGGTGCCGCCGCCGGGCATGGTCACGTCGTCGCTGACCACCGAGAAGATCCGGCCGGACCAGACGTCGCGACGCGCCGTCACCTCGTACCGGTGCTCGACGCCGCTCACGCCGCCTCCCCGCCACGCTCGGCGGCGGCGCGCGGCGCCGCGCCGCCGGGCCGGACGGTTCGCTCGCCACGCCCGCTCATTTCGCGGTCGCCTTCGCCGCGCGGCCGGGCTTCTTCCCGGCGGCGTCCGCCGGGCCGTCCAGGTCCACCGGGAGCCGGTCGGCCTCCGAGTACGCGACCGCGGCGCCCACGAACGCCGCGAACAGCGGGTGCGGGCGGGTGGGGCGGCTCTTCAGCTCCGGGTGCGCCTGGGTGGCCACGAAGAACGGGTGCTGGGTGCGGTCCAGCTCGACGAACTCGACGAGCCGGCCGTCCGGCGAGGTGCCGGAGATGGTCAGGCCGGCCTTGGTGAGCTGGTCACGGTAGGCGTTGTTCACCTCGTACCGGTGCCGGTGCCGCTCGCTGACCTCGGTGCTGCCGTACGCCTCGGCGACGATCGAGCCCTCGGCCAGCGTCGCCGGGTACGCCCCGAGCCGCATGGTGCCGCCCAGGTCGCCGCGGCCGGCCACGATGTCCTCCTGGTCGGCCATGGTGGCGATGACCGGGTGCACGGCCTCCTCGTCGAACTCCAGCGAGTTCGCCCCGTCGAGGTTGGCCAGGTGGCGGGCCACCTCGATGGTCATGCACTGCAGGCCGAGGCAGAGGCCGAGCAGCGGGATGCCGTTCTCCCGGGCGTAGCGGGCGGTGCCGACCTTGCCCTCGATGCCGCGCACCCCGAAACCGCCGGGGATCACGATGCCGTCGACGCCGGCCAGGGCGGCGGCCGCGCCGGCCGGGGTGACGCACTCATCGCTGGGCACCCACTTGAGCTGCACCCGGGCCCGGTGACCAAACCCGGCCGCCCGGATCGCCTCGCTCACCGACAGGTACGCGTCGGGCAGGTCGACGTACTTGCCCACCAGGGCGACGGTGACGGTGTGGCGCGGCTGGTGCACCCGCTCCAGCAGGTCGTCCCAGCTGGTCCAGTCGACGTCGCGGAACGACAGGCCGAGCCGGCGCACCACGTACGCGTCGAGGCCCTCGCGGTGCAGCACCTTCGGGATGTCGTAGATGCTGGGCGCGTCCGGGGCGGCGGTGACCGCCTCCCGGTCGACGTCGCAGTAGAGCGACAGCTTCTCCTTGACCTTGTCCGGGATCTCCCGGTCGCAGCGCAGCACCAACGCGTCGGGCTGGATGCCGATGCTGCGCAACTGCGCCACCGAGTGCTGCGTCGGCTTGGTCTTCAGCTCGCCGGAGGGCGCCAGGTAGGGCACCAGCGACACGTGCAGGTAGAAGCAGTTGTCCCGGCCCAGGTCGTGCCGGATCTGGCGGATCGACTCCAGGAACGGCAACGACTCGATGTCGCCGACGGTGCCACCCACCTCGGTGATCACCACGTCGGGCACCTGGCCGCCGGCGTCCGGGTCGGCCATGCCGAGGATCCGGGCCTTGATCTCGTTGGTGATGTGCGGGATGACCTGGACCGTGTCGCCGAGGTATTCCCCGCGCCGCTCCTTGGCGATCACCGCCGAGTAGATCTGCCCGGTGGTGACGTTCGCCTTGCCGGAGAGATCCCGGTCGAGGAACCGCTCGTAGTGGCCGACGTCGAGGTCGGTCTCGGCCCCGTCCTCGGTGATGAACACCTCGCCGTGCTGGAACGGGTTCATCGTGCCGGGATCGACGTTCAGGTACGGGTCGAGCTTCTGCATGACCACGCGCAGGCCGCGCGCGGTCAGCAGGTTGCCGAGGCTGGAGGCGGTGAGGCCCTTACCCAGCGAGGAGGCGACTCCCCCGGTGACGAAAATGTGCCTGGTCGTCCGTGCTGAAGGGGCCAAGGCCTGCTCCCGTGTCGTCCGTAGCGGTCGTGCGAACCGCCGTGCCGATCAGCCAAGTGATCACGCGATCCACGGGATTCCACGGTAACACCTTCCGGACCGTGAGCTGGCGTCGCACCCGCTGCCGGCCCGTTTTCCGGCGCTCGTGGCCGTCTCCGTTACGCCGGAACGGCCGGGACAGCGGCCCGTCGAACCCCGCCACCTCGCCGGGCCGGTGCGCCGGTCGCCGGCCCGGCGGCGACCGGTCAGCGGACGCTCGACTCGGTCGACGCCGGCGGCGCCTGGCCGGGTATCCGGGGACGGGTGGCCACGCCACCCGGCGTCGTTCCCGCGGCCGGGCCGGCCGGACGTCCCGACGCGGCGCCGTCCCCACCGGGCCGGTCGGTTCCACCGGACGGGGCACCCGTGCTCCCGCCCTCGGCGGACCCGGCCGGACCGGCCGGCACCGCGTCACCACCCGGCACGTCCGCGCCGCCGGGACCGGGCCGGCCCGCCGGGTCCCGGGCACCCGGGCCCGGCCCACCCGACGGGTCCGCGCCGCCGGAACCGGACGGTCTCGCCGCGCCGCCCTCTCCCCCGCCCCGCCCGCCGTCGGGCACGGTGCGGTCGGTGGAGTGGTCGAGCACCCGCAACGCGGCCAGGGCCGCCATCGGCACCACCAGGGCGGCCGCCGCACCGGCCACGTCCAGCGCCGACCCGCCCAGCACGCCGCCGAGCCCGGCCGCCACCCCGGTGCCGGCCATCGCCGCCCGGATCGCCGGGTAGATGCCGAACAGCCGCAGCAGCCCGCCCCACGGCTGCAGCAGCGCCAGCCAGACCAGCGCCGCCCCGGCCAGGGCCAGCACGGTCAGTGGGCTGTTCACCAGCGTCTGGAAGTTCGAGGTGCTGGAGCGGTGCACGGTCAGCCCGCCGGTGCCGTCGCCGAGCGCGGCCAGGAACCGGCCCACGCTGCCCCGCTCGGCCGCCGGCCGATCCAGGTCCACCAGGGCGAAGCCGATCGTCACGGCCAGCCCGGCCATGGTGGCCCAGGCCAGCCGGCTGACGGTCAACCAGCCGCCGGCGCAGATCGCCGCCGCGACGCTCACCCCGGCGGTCAACGCGATCGCGCCGATCGAGTCGGCGCCCAGGTAGGGGCTGCCCACGATCACCACGGCCGCGCCGCCCACCGCCACCAGGACGGCCGGGCGCCAGCCGCGGCGTACCCGCTGGGCCAGCCATCCGCCGCACAGCAGCGACCCGGCGATGAACACGCCCAGGCCCACGGTGCCCAGCCCGGCGTACCGGCCGCCCTCCAGGGCGGAGTAGCCGACCACCCCGTTGAGTTGCAGCCGGGAACCGGTGAGCACGTCCACGCCGACCACCAGGGTGGCCAGCCCGGCGACCGCGCCGAGCGGCCCGAGCGTGCGGTCGTGCCCGGGGGTGAACCGGACCGCGGCGGTGCCACCGACGATGAGCAGCGCGGTCACCGAGGCGAACCACCAGCCGGCGTGCTGCCCGCGCCACCAGGGCACCGCGTCGGCCAGCAGCGCCGCCGGCACGGCCAGCGCGGCGGCGATCAGCAGCAGCTCCACCACGGCCACCACCCGCCGGGACACCGGCGCCGGCGAGTGCGGGCCGGCGAGCCGGCGGGCCCGGCGCAACAGCGGCAGCACCGCCACCGCGAGCGCCATCTGGGCGGCGGCGAGCAGCGTGAAGAACCAGCCGGCGACCCGACGTTGGGCGGCGGCCTCCCGGTCGGCGTCGGCCGGCGCCGCGATCGCGGTCCGCAGGTCGTCCGGCCGGTCGTCGACGGTCATCGCGGGCCGGCCGAGGAAGAGCCGCTCCGGCATCGGCCGGCCCAGCGCGGCGAGCGCGGTCGGCGCCAGGTCGACCAGTTGCAGGTAGCCGGCCCGGCCGGTGCTCGGCGAGGTCAGCCAGCCACCGTCCCAACCGGGGCCGTCCGCCACCGCGACGTGCAGCCGGGCCGGGTAGTCGGTGTCCGAGACGCCGGCCACCAGCACCAGCGAGCGCGGTGGCCGGGCGGCGAGCACCCGGGCGAGCCGGGTGTCGGCCTGACGCGCCTGCGCGGCCCGTACCGCCGGGTCGTCGTCGTCGACGGTGCCCACGTCGACGACGCTCAGCACGCAGGAGCCGAGCAGCTCCGCCGGGTCGTCGGGCAGCGTCGACTCGTACCGGTCGACCCGGCCGAACGGGCGGGCGGCGGCCACCGCGGCGCCCGGACCGACCGCCACCGAGCAGCGCACCGACTCGGCCAGCGCGCCCGGCGTGGCGCCCCAGGCCAGCTTGTCCTGGTTGTAGGCGACGACGCCGGGCTGGTCGGGCAGGTTGGCGCCGATGCCGTCCGGCTCCTCGACGGTCACCCCGCTGGCCGGGCAGCCCCCACCCGGGCGGCTGCCGTTCCAGGCGGCGAAGTTGCCGGCGCCGAGGGTCAGCCAGCCGTCCACCGGGCAGGTGGGGCGGTGTGCGGAGCGCACCGACAGGGAGCCGATCGCGCCCTGCTCGGCCATCTTCCACAACGTCGGGGTGTTCTGCGGGTCCACGTCGTCCCAGCGCAGGCCCGCCGCGCCGACCAGCACCACGAAGTCGGCGCTGCGCCGGGGCGTGCCGTCGTCCGGGCGGGCGGCCAGCGCCGTGATGCCCAGCGCCACCACCATCAGGGTCAGCAGCACCGGGGTCAGTCTGCGCAGCATCAGCGGTTTCCCGGTGCGCGCTGCGGCGTCAGCTCGGCGTACAGCTCGGCGAGCGCGGCCACGGTGTCCGCCTCGGTGGGCCAGCTCGCGGCCCGGGCCGCCCCCCGACGGCCCAGCTCGGCGCGGCGCGAGGCGTCGTCGAGCAGTTCACACACCGCCGTGTCGACGGCGTCCACGTCCCCGGGCGGGACCAGCACCGCGCCGTCGCCGACCAGCTCCGGCAGGCCACCGACGGCGGTCGCGACCAGCGGCACGCCGGCGCGCAGCGCCTCCTGCGCGAACAACTGGCGGGCCTCCCAGTCGCTGGTGACCACCGCCAGGTCGGCGCCGGTCAGCAGGTCCGCCACGTCGGTGCGGTGCCCGAGCAGGGTCACCGGGGCGCGGGCCGCCGAGATCCGCGCGGCCAGCGGCAGGTAGGCGGGTCCGCTGCCGGCGATCACCACCGCCGGGGCGGGGGTCCGGGTACGCCACCGGGCGGCGGCGTCGATCAGCACGTCGTACCGCTTCTGCGGGTGCAGCCGGCCCACCGAGAGGATCAACGGACGGTCGCCGGTCACGCCGAACTCGGCGCGCACCGCGGCGCGACGGCGGCGCGGCGCGGGCAGTGTCGGCGCGGCCACCGGGGCCAGCCGGGCGTCGCCGGCGCCCAGCGCGGCCGCCCGGTCGACCAGGTCGGCGGAGGCGCCCAGCGCGACCCGGACGGACCGCGCGACGACCCGCTCGACCAGCCGGGACAGCGCGCCCCGCAGACCGCCGGCGAGGACCGCGTTGTGCCAGGTCACCACCAGCGGGACGGCGGGGCGGGCGAGCGCGGCGACCAGGCCCGCGCGCAGCCCGTGCGCGTGCACCACGTCGACCGGCGTCTCCGCCAGCGCCCGGCGCAGCGCGGTGACCGCCCGGGCGTCCCCGGGGGTGGGGTTGGCCGGGATCTCCACCGGGGTGAACCGGGCGCCCGCGCCGGTGAAGTCGAACTGGTCCTGGGTGGCGGCCGGGCCGCAGACCAGCACCGACGCACCGGCCTCGGTCAGCCCTCGGGCGACGGAGCGGATGTGCTGCCCCACCCCGCCGGTGCTGGAGGCGAGCACCAGGGCGACCGACCCGGGCCAGCGCGGTGCCGGCGAGGCGTCCGTCATGAGGAAACGATCTCCTTTCCGTCGCCCCGATCGCCGGGGTGCTGATCCGCCGGCGGGCCGTCGGCCCCACCGGCCGGGCGGCGGCGCCGCAGCCGGCGGGTCACGGCCGCGAGCAGCGGCCGCAGGTCGCGGGCGTCGGTCAGCCAGGCGACGGCGAGGAACAGGACACCGACCACGACCCCGGACAGCATGCCCTGCACGAGGGCCTCGAATGTCGTCGGGGTCCCGCCCGTCAGGCCGGCGAGACCCCGGGCGGTGGCCGCGCCGCCGGCCGCGGCGACCACGGCGGCCAGCAGTCCGGCCGCGCCGGCCCGGCCGAGGCCGGCGAGCGCCTCCCGGCCGGCGGCCCGCCGCACGGCGGCGATCAGCAGCGCGCCGAGCAGCAGCATGCCGGCGGACGTGGCAAGCGTCACCGCGAGCACCCGGTCGGCCAGCGGCAGCGCCTGGGCGAGCAGGACCGCGAGCGCGGGCACGCTCAGCCAGCCGAGCGCGGTGGCGACGCTTGCCGCGCGGGTCTCGCCGCGCGCGTAGAGCGCCCGGGTGAGGATCGCGAACAGGCCGTAGCCGAGCAGGCCGGGCGCGAACCCGGCGATCCCGGCCGCGGCGGTGCGCGCGTCGACCGGGTCGGCGAAGAAGAAGTGCCCGAGCGGGATCGCGGCGCCGGCCAGCGCGGCGGCGCCGAGCATGCTGAACAGCACCACCTGACGCACCGCCGGGGCGAGGGTGTCGCGGTAGGCGCGCTCGTCGCCGGTCGCCCGGGCCGCCACCAGCGTCGGGTACGCGGCCACCGCGAGCGGCACCGCCAGCACCGACCAGGGCAGGAAGTAGACGGTCTGGGCCAGGTTGAACACGCCCACGTCGGCGGTCCGACCGTAGGTGACCTGGTTGAGCGTGACGGCCAGGGCGATCTGCTGCGCGGCCACGGTGACCGCACCGGCGACCACCAGCCCGCCGACCCGCGCCCGGGCGTCGGCCGGGAACCGGTAGCCCGGCCGGGGCCGCAGTCTCAGCCGCCGCAGCGGGACCAGCAGCGACAGCGAGAGCACCAGCACGCCGAGCGTGGTGCCGCCGGCGAGCAGCAACTCCCCGCCGCGACCGGCCTCGCCGATGGTGGCCAGCCGCCCCTCGACCGCGGTGAAGCCGAGGTAGACCGCGATCACGGTGACGCTGGACAGCAGCGGCGCGATCACCGGCCAGGCGAAGCGCCGGTGTGCCTGCAGCACACCGGTGAGCACGATGCCCACGCCGTAGAGCGGCAGCTGGGGCGCGAAGACCCGCAGCATCCGCGCCCCGGACGCCTGCTGGGCCTCGCTGAGACCGTGGCCCAGCAGCCCCGGCAGCGGGTCGGCGAACACCGCCACCAGCACCGCCAGCGGGACCAGCAGGCTCAGCGTCCAGGTCAGCAGCGCGCCCGTGGTGGCGGCCACCGCGCGCCGGTCACCCGCCTCGACGGCGCCGGCCAGCAGCGGTACGACGAGGCTGGCCAGCGCCCCACCGGCGACGATCTCGAAGATGAAGTTCGGGACGTAGTTGGCCACCAGGTAGGCGCCGCCGAGGTCGCTGGTGGACAGCGTCCAGGTGAAAACGGCGGTACGGCCGAAGCCGGCGAGGCGGCTGACCACGGTGAGGACGGCGATGAGGGCGGCCGCCCCGGCGACGCGGCCGGCGGCGGCGAGGGGTGCCGGTTTCGTCACGTCAGTCGGCGAGCCGACCCAGCTCGTCCAGGTGCCGCAACCCCGGGGTCCGCGCGATGACCTGGGTGAAGCTGACCTTCTCGCTGGCCGCGGTGAGCGCGGCGAGCACGGCCAGCGCACCGGCGCGCCCCAGCGGCCCGGTACGCGCCGCGAGGCTCACCCCGAGCAGCGCGCCGAGCGCGTTGGCGCCGCTGTCGCCGATCATCACCCGCTCGTTCAGGTCGTCCGTCACCAGCCCGGCGGCCGCGCCGACGGCGCCCGCCGCGATGCCGCCGTACGGGCCGGTGGACAGCGGCGCGCCGAGCAGCATGCCGGACTTCAGCGCCCGACCGGGCCGCAGGTCGAGCAGGTTGACGAGGTTGGCGGTGCCGGCCACCACGGCGGCGCCGAGCAGCACGTCGAGCCCGCGGCCGAAGGTGCCGGCGCGCTGCCGGCGCGGGTGCGCGGCGACCCGGGCGTCGGCCGCGAGCAGCGCCGCGGCTCCCAGCCCGGCCGCGCCCACGCCGGCGACCTTGACCAGCCCGGCGGTGACCCGCCCCTCGCGCAGCGCGGCGAGGTGCCCGGCGAAGCCCTTGGCGGCCTTCTGCTCCGGGCGCGCGCCGACCACGTCGTCGTAGAGCCCGACCGCGCCCGCCCCGACGCCGGCCAACAGCGCGGCGGCGCCGGCCGGGGCGCTGCCGGCGCCCAGCGCGCCCGCGGTGGCGGCGCCCACGGCCAGGGCCGGGCCGGCGGCCAGGGTCACCGTGCGGCCCCGGTAGTTGGTGCGCTCCAGCGCCGGCGCGCTGGGCGAGGCGCGCACCTCCCGCAGCGCGTAGCGGGCGGCCAGCACCCCCGCGCCCACGGCCAGCAGCCGACCCAGTCTCACGCGACCCCTCCTGATCCGGACTCTCGACGCGACGCGGCACGGACCTCACGGCCCGGCGCGGTCACTGGGGCAGTTTAGGCAGCCGCGACGCCGCGTTGTCGCCCACGCCGTACTGGCCGGCCTTCTTGCCGCTCAGCTGCTCGGCGAGGGCGAGGCTGGTGACCAGCTGGCCCTGCACGGTGTTGGCGTTGTCGACGGTGGAGACGGTCTGCGACAGGGTCGGGTCGCCGCGGACCACGGCCACCACGTTGCCGCCGGTCGAGCCCATGCCGGCGACCACGATCGCGCCGGCGCGGTCGAACATGTCGGCGATCTTCACCACCGACTCGTCCTTCTTCGCCGAGTCCTTGTCCACGTACGGCTGGCCGGTCACCAGCACCACCGCCTCGGCCGGGCCGGAGATCTTGTCCTCCGGGGTGAGGTAGCCGGCGGTGGCGTACTGCTGGAGCACGGTGCGGCGGTCGGTCTCGCTGACCGCGGCGCTGCCCGCCGGCCGGTCCAGCAGGACGTTGGCCAGCAGCGCGCTGGAGGTCTCCACGCCGTGCCCGTTGCCGGGCAGGTTCGTCGACGGCGCGCTGTTCGGACGGGCCGCGGTGACCGCCAGCTCCAGCAGGTTGTTGTTGCTGTCCGGGTTGATGAACTTGTCCTGCACGTCGATGCGGCCGGTCACGTCGGCGCCGGCGGTGCGGAGCATCTTCACCACGCCCTCGGTCTGGTCCCGGCCGCTGGGCAGGCTGACCACCACCACCCGACGGTCGTTCAGCTTGCCGGGCAGGACGACCTCCGCCATCTCGGCGGCGAAGTCCTCCTCGGTCTCCAACTGCTTCTGCATGCTGTTGACCGACTGGCGCATCAGCGAGTTGTCCTTGCGCAGGCCGTTGACGTTCTCGCGGAGCGAGTCGGCGACCGGGCCGTTGAGGGCGGCGGTGCCGACCACCAGGCCGATCGCCAGCGCGAGGAAGATCGCGGTCAGGGACACCACGTGGTAGCGGAAGTTGATCACGCTTGCAGCCTCTTGATCGTCGGGGAGCTAGAAGAGCTGGCCGAGCTGGAACACGAAATTGTCCCACCATTCGGAGACCACGCCCAGATACGCCTTCCCGACGGTGGAGACCGCCACCGCGGAGGCCATCGCGGCGACCGCCGAGAGGACCAGCAGCAGCAGCGAGGACCCGGAGATGCTCTGCCGGTAGAGACGGCTGACGCCCTTGGCGTCGACCAGCTTCCCGCCCACCTTCAGCCGGGTGAGGAACGTCGACGCCATGCCACCGCGGCCCTTGTCGAGGAACTCCACCAGAGTGGCGTGGGTGCCGACGGCCACCAGCAGCGAGGCGCCCTTCTCGTCGGCCAGCAGCATGGCCAGGTCCTCGCTGGTGGCCGCCGCCGGGAACGTGATCGCCGGCACGCCCAGGCCGTTGACCCGGGCCAGGCCCGGCGCCCGTCCGTCCGGGTAGGCGTGCACGATCACCTCGGCGCCGCAACGCAGCACGTCGTCGGTGACCGAGTCCATGTCGCCGATGATCATGTCGGGGGTGTAGCCCGCCTCGACCAGCGCGTCGGCCCCGCCGTCGACGCCGATCAGCACCGGCTTGAACTCGCGGATGTAGGGACGCAGCACGTCCAGGTCGGCCTTGTAGTCGTAGCCCCGGACCACGATCAGGCAGTGCCGGCCCCGGACCTGGGTCTGGATCTCCGGCACGCCGACGCCGTCGAGCAGCAGGTCGCGTTCCTGCCGGAGGTAGTCCATCGTGTTGGCGGCGAACGCCTCCAACTGCACCGACAGGCCCTCCCGGGCGTCGGCCATCGACTTGGCCACCGTCTCGGCGTCCTGCAACGCGCCGTGCGCCACCGGCTCCGCGCCGGCGAAGACGGTGTTGCCCTCGATGCGCACCAGATCGCCCTCACGCACCTGCTCGAAGACGCTCTCGCCGAGGTCGTCCAGGAGTGGGATGCCGGCCGCGACCAGCACCTCGGGACCGAGGTTGGGATAGCGCCCGGAGACCGACGGCTTGGCGTTGAGCACCGCGGCGACCCCCACGGCGACGAGCGAGTCGGCCGCCACCCGGTCCAGGTCGACGTGGTCGATGACCGCGATGTCACCGGGGCGCAGGCGACCGACAAGCCGTTTCGTCCGGCGGTCGAGGCGCGCGGTGCCGAGGATCGAGCCCGGTTCCGCGTTTCGGGTCCGGCGCAGTGTGGGTAGACGCATCGTGACCATCCTGGCATGTGGGGCAGGTTCTGCTGTCGCGACATGCCTGAGCAGGGCCGCCTACCCAGGGAAGCACACCGGGACGCGGCCCGGTGTGCTTGCGCTCACAATCGGGGCATCACGGACGCCTTTCCTTGGCCGCCACGGCCAGGAGTTCCTCTGCATGGGCGATACCCAGATCGGAGTCCGGCAAACCGGCGAGCATCCGGGCCAGCTCCCGCGCCCGCTCCGTGTCCTCCACCACCCGCACCCCGCTGGTGGTGACCGCGCCGCCGGTGTCCTTCGCCACCACCAGGTGCCGGTCGGCGAACGCGGCGACCTGCGGCAGGTGGGTGACCACCAGCACCTGGTGGCTGCGGGCCAGCCGGGCCAGCCGCCGGCCGATCTCCACCGCGGCCTGACCGCCGACACCGGCGTCGACCTCGTCGAAGACCAGCGTGGGCGGCCCGCCCGACCCGGCGAAGACCACCTCGATGGCGAGCATCACCCGGGACAGCTCACCGCCGGAGGCGCCCCGCTGCAACGGCAGCGCCGGCGCGCCCGGGTGAGCCAGCAGCCGCAGCTCGACCTCGTCGGCGCCGTCCGCGCCGACGCCCACCTCGACGCCGTTGACCGGCAGGCTCGGCTCGGCCCGCCCGGCAGCGCGGGGCAGCACCGCGACCTCGATCCGGGCGTGCGGCATGGCCAACCCGGCCAGCTCGACGGTGACCTGTTCGGCGAAGCGCACGGCCGCCTCCTGCCGCGACGCGGAGACCCGCCCGGCGAGGTCGCCCACCTCACCGGCGAGCCGCGACGCCTCCCGGTCCAACTCGTCCAGCAGTTCGTCGGAGGTGTCCAGATCGGACAGCCGGGTCCGGGCCCGCTCGGCCCAGGCCACCACGCCGTCGACGTCGTCGGCGTACTTGCGGGTGAGCGCGCGCAGCGCGGCGCGCCGCTCGTAGAGCGTCTGCAGGCGGGCCGGGTCGGCGTCCAGCGCGGTCAGGTAGGCGGACAGCTCGGCGGCCACATCGGCGACCAGCGTGGCCGCCTCCTCCAACCGGGCCGCCAGCTCGCCGAGCGCCGGGTCGGTGCCGGCCTGCGCCTCCAGGGTGCGGCGGGCGGTGCCGAGCAGCACGGTCGCGTCGGGGGTGTCGTCGGTCGCCTCCACCCCGCCGGCCACGCACTGCTGCGCCACCTGGGCCGCGGTGCGCAACCCCTCGGCGTGCTCCAGTCGCTGCGCCTCCGCCTTCAGCTCGTCGTCCTCCCCCGGCTGCGGGTCGACCCGGGTGATCTCGTCGAGGCCCAGCCGCAGCAGGTCGGCCTCCTGGCTGCGCTCGCGGGCGTTGCGCCGGCGATCGGCCAGATCGTCGACCACCGCCCGCCACCGCCCGTACGTCTCGCGCAGCCCGTCGAGCAGCTTCTCGTGCTCCGAACCGGCGAAGCGGTCGAGCGCGGCCCGCTGCTCCGCCGGGCGCAGCAGGCGCAACTGGTCGGACTGGCCGTGCACGGCCAGTACCTGCTCACCGACCTCGCCCAACGTCGACACCGGCATACTTCGCCCGCCCAGGTGGGCCCGGGACCGGCCCTCGATCGTGACGCTGCGGCTGAGCAGCAGCGAGCCGTCCTCGTCGGGCTCGCCGCCGGCGTCGACGATGCGGGCGTGCACCGACTCGGCGACCCGGCCGCGCAGCCGCAACCGCCCCTCCACCAGCGCGCGGCCCGGCTGGGCCCGCACCCGGCCGGCGTCGGCCCGGCCGCCGAAGAGCAGGCCGAGGCCGGTCACCACCATGGTCTTGCCGGCGCCGGTCTCGCCGGTGATGACGTTCATCCCCCCGGCCAGGGGCAGCGTGGTGTCCTCGATGACGCCCAGTCCGGTGATGCGCAGCTCTTCCAGCACAGCACCCGACAGTAGCCCCGCCGGGTGACAGTTGACCAGCCGGCACGGTGGCCCGCCACGACCACCGCGTCGCACCCGCGCAACTCGTTCTGCGCTTTCCCGCAATCGGCGCACCCGGAACCGGGGCGGGGTGGTCGGGGCGCCGGACGTCGCGTCGTCGCCCAGCTCGCGCTCCGCCGCTTCCTCCGGCGGCGGCTCATCGACCTGTCGGCCCGACCGGGGTCGACACCCGACCGGGCACGGCGCGCCGGTCCGCAGGTCGCGGCCCGCCGCGACGCTCCGGCGCCCCGACCCGTCGCGGCCCCGACCACCCCCTGGTCGGATCCGCGACCCACGGGCCGCGCGTCATCCGGGAGCGGCGGGCCTCACCGCCACGCCCGGACTCACCTCGACGCGGCCCGCACCGCCCACCGTAACGCGCCCGCCCGGCGAGCCGGGTCGTCCTGACGGGCCGGTCAGCGACGGCTGCCGCGCCAGCCCTGCACGGGCAGGCCGAACTTGGCCACCAGCCGGTCGGTGAACGGGCGCGCCCGCAGCCGGACGATGCGCACCGGCAACGCGCCCCGGCGCACCGTGACCCGGGCGCCGGGCGGCAGGTCGTAGACCCGCCGGCCGTCGCAGCAGAGCACCGCGAGCGTGGTGAACGGATCGACGGTGATGGCGAACGTGGAGGTCGGCGCGGTCACCAGCGGGCGACTGAACAGCGCGTGCGCGCTGATCGGCACCAGCAGCAGCGCCTCCACCTCGGGCCAGACCACCGGCCCGCCACCGGAGAACGCGTACGCGGTGGAGCCGGTCGGGGTCGCGCAGACCACGCCGTCGCAGCCGTAGCGGGACAGCGGCCGGCCGTCCACGTCGACGAGCAGCTCCAGCATCTGGGCGCGCTCGCCCTTCTCCACGCTGATCTCGTTGAGCGCCCACGACTCGATGGTCGGCCCGCCGTCGAACTCGGCGGTCACGTCCAGGGTCAGGCGTTCGTCCACGGTGTAGTTACGCCCCACCACGTCACGCACCGCGGTGTCCAGATCGTTGATCTCCGCCTCGGCCAGGAAACCGACCTTGCCCAGGTTGATGCCGAGCAACGGCGCCTTGGCCGGGCGGGCCAGCTCGGCGGCGCGCAGGAACGTGCCGTCCCCGCCGAGCGCGAACACGATCTCCGCGCCCTCGGCCGCCTCCGGGCCGGTCACCGGCACCACGCCGGGCAGGTCGAGGTCGTCGGCCTCCTCGGCGACCACCCGTACCTCGAAGCCGTTCGAGATCAGGTCGGCGGCCACCGCACGGGCGTGCTCGGTGCTGCGTCGACGGCCGGTGTGCGTCACCAGCAGCGCGGTCCGACTCACCCGGACACCTCCTCGGTCGTGGCCGCCGTCGCGGCGGCACCCTGCGGGCCGGCCGCGACCACCGCGCGGACCCGGTCGGCGTCGGCGGCCGGCGCGTCCCGGCGCAACCATACGAAGAACTCGACGTTGCCGCTCGGCCCGGGCAGCGGGCTGGCCGCCACGTCGGCCAGGCCGAGACCGAGCCGCGCGGCGGCGGCGGTCACGTCGAGCACCGCCTCGGCGCGCAGCGCCGGGTCGCGCACCACGCCACCGGCGCCCACCCGCTCCTTGCCCACCTCGAACTGCGGCTTGACCATCAGCGCCAGGTCGCCGTCGGGACCGGTGCAGGCGGCCAGCGCCGGCAGCACCAGACGCAGCGAGATGAACGACAGGTCGGCCACCGTCAGGTCGACCGGGCCGCCGATCGCCTCCGGCGTGAGGGTACGCACATTCGTGCGCTCGAAGACCCGGACCCGCTCGTCGGTGCGCAGCGGCCAGGCGAGCTGCCCGTACCCGACGTCGACGGCCACCACCTCGGCCGCGCCGGCGCGCAGCAGCACGTCGGTGAAGCCGCCGGTGGAGGCGCCCGCGTCCAGGCAACGCCGGCCGGTCACGGCCAGTCCGCCCGAGGCGAACGCGGCCAGCGCCCCGGCCAGCTTGTGGCCGCCGCGGGAGACGTAGTCCTCCGCCGGGTCCTCGCCGGTGACCAGCAACGGGTCGGCCGGGTCGACCATGGCGGCCGCCTTGCGGGCGGGCACTCCGCGCAGCTGGACGCGGCCGGCCTCCACCAGCGCGGCAGCCTGCTCACGGGAGCGGGCCAGGCCACGCCGGACGAGTTCGGCGTCCAGCCGGGTACGACGAGCCATCGGTGTCCGTTCTCCGCCTCTGCTCAGGCCTGGTCGATGGTGGCGAGGGTCTCTCGCAGCGTCTCGTACGCCGCCTCGTACTGGGCGATCTGGTCCGCCGGGGCGAGCGCCTCGGCGTTGGCCATGCCCCGCACCGCGGCGTCCACGGCCGGATGCGAAGCCTCGCCCACCTCCTCGACCGGCGCCGGGCGGATCCCGGGCGGCGGTCCGGGGCGCGCACCAGGAGGCGGGCCGGGACGGTAGGGCGCGGTCACGAGGCGGCCGGTCCGCGGCCGGCGCCCTTCTTCGCCGGCCGGGACGGCGCGGCGGGCGACTCGTCGGCCGGCGTGCGCGCCACCGTCGCGGCGGGCTTCCTCGCGATCGCCTTCTTGGCCACCGCCCTCTTCGCCACGGCCTTCGTCACCGGCGCGTCGCCGGACGCCCCGGCCGGCGCGGGCTCGGCCCGGCTCCCGGACGCGGCCGGATCGGCCCCGGCCGGCGCGGACGATCCGGCGGCGGCCGGCGCGGGGACGGTGCGGGCCTCACGTAGCTGCCGCTCCAGGTCGTGCACCCGGCGGGTCAGCTCGGCGACCTCGTCGGCGGTGGCCAGCCCGACGGCGCCGAGGGTCCGGTCGACCTCGAAGCGGACCAGCTTGGTCAGCGCCTCCCGATTCGCCAGGCCGGTGGCGACCAGTTCCTCGGCGAGCGACTGGAGCTGCCCGGCCGTCGCGCCGCCCTGACCGACGACCCGCTTCACCGTGTCCTGCGCCTTCTTCCGGGGCGCCTCGGTCAGGCCCATGGCCAGCTCGAGGTAGGCGCGCCACGCGTCCTGCATGCCTGATTCCTTCCGCGGGGCGGGGGTGTGCAGGTGCCACGCTACCGGGCACCTGGGACGCACCGTTGCGGTACGGTGCCGGGAACGGTACGGCGCGTGGTGAGGAGACGATGTGGCCAGCGTGGACGACTGCCGGCAGGCGTTGCAGGACCTGGCCGACCGCCTCGACCGGCACGTCGAGGCGCAGGGCCGCATCGACCTCGACCGCACGCTGGCCTGCCGGATCACCGACCTGGACACCGCGTTCCACGGGCGACTCGAAGGCGGCCGGCTGGTCGGCCTGACCGACGGTGACGACCCGAAGGCCAAGATCGGGCTGAGCATCGGCAGCGACGACCTGCTCGCCCTGGTGCACGGCAAGCTCGACATCATGTCGGCGGTGGCTTCCCGACGGGTTTCCGTCAAGGCGAACCCGTTCGACCTGATGAAGCTCCGCAAGCTGCTCTGAGCGGGCCGGCTCAGCCGCCGAGGCCGAAGGCGGCGAGCGCTTCCGCGGCCGCCGGGGAATCGGCCCGCACGCGCGGTCCGGCCGGCGTGGACCAGGCCACCGCGCAGAGCGCCCCGAGCGCGTCCAACGGCCGTCCCGCGCCGTCGAGCACCAGCTCCCCACCGGCCTCGGTCACCGACCAGCCGCCGCTCCGCGGCCGGCCGGGCACCGCCACCACGGCCTGCGGGTCGAACAACCCGGCCAGGTCGAAGGAGACGTACGCAGGCCGGCGCGACTCGGGCGCGGCCAGCAACTCGGCCGCGTCGCTGACCCCGGTCAGCACCAGCAGGCTGTCCAGGCCGGCCCGTCGGGCGCCCTCGATGTCGGTGTCCAACCGGTCGCCCACCACCAGGGTCCGGCCGGCTCCGGCACGGCGGGCCGCCGTCGCGAACAACGCCGGCTCCGGCTTGCCCACCACCACGTCCGGATCCCGGTCGAGCGCGGTACGCAGCACCGCCACCAGCGAACCGTTACCGGGCAGCGGCCCGCGCGGGCTGGGCAGCGTGCGGTCGGTGTTGGTGGCGTACCAGGGCGCACCCGCCCGCACCGCCAGGGACGCCTCGGCCAGGTCGGACCAGCCCACCTGCGGCCCGTACCCCTGGGCGACGGCGGCGGGTTGCTCCTCGACCGTCGACACCGGCCGCAGGCCCACCGCGCGCAGCTCGGCCCGCAACGCCTCCGCGCCGACCACCAGCACCGGCGCGCCGGCCGGCAGCCGGTCGGCGAGCAGCTCGGCGGTGGCGGCCGCGGAGGTGAGCACCTCCGCCGGCTCGGCCGGCACACCCATTCCGGTGAGCAGGTCGGCCACCTCGCTGGAACGACGGGAGGCGTTGTTCGTCGCGTACGCGACCATCCGCCCCTCCGCACGCAGCCGACCGACCGCCTCGACCGCGCCGGGGATCGGCCGGTCGATCAGGTAGATGACCCCGTCGAGGTCGAAGGCGACGAGGGCGTACCCGTCGACCAGCCGCCCGTTCGTCCCGGCGCGGTCGCGATCCGCGCCGGAACCGCTGTCCCCGGCGTCGGCGGCGGCGGCTGCCAGCTCGCCGTCGCCTGCGGCCTGTCCGGTCACCGGCGCTCCGCCGCCTCGTCCCCGCCGGCCTGGACATCGCCGGCCTGGACGTCGCCGGCCTGGACGTCGCCGGCCTGGACGTCGCCGGCCTGGACGTTCGCGGCGTGGCCTCCGCCGGCCCGGTTCCCGCCGGCCTGGACGTCGGCGGCCTGGCTTCCGCCGTCCTGGCTTCCGCCTGCCGGGGCGTCGTCGACCGACGGCAGGTCCCGGTCCGGCTCGGTGGGCGCGTCGCCGGTCGCGAGCGAGCCGGCCTCGGTGTCGGTCAGCTCGTCGTCGGCCAGGTCGCCGGCATCGCGGTCCCGGTACCCGGCCCGAGCCGCGTCACCGGCACCCGCCGCGTCGGTTCGGTCGTCGCCGTCCGGCCCGCGGCGCTCCTCGTCCTCGTCGAGGTCGCTGTCCCGACCCTCGTCTTCGAGGTCGTCATCATCGTCCTCGTCGTCAAGGTCGTCGTCGTCGTCCTCGTCGTCGAGGTCATCGTCGTCGTCCTCGTCGTCAAGGTCGTCGTCGTCGTCCTCGTCGTCGAGGTCATCGTCGTCGTCCTCGTCGTCCTCGTCGTCGAGGTCGTCGTCATCGTCCTCGTCGTCGCTGTCCCGGTCATCGTCCTCGTCGAGGTCGTCGTCATCGTCCTCGGTGCCGCCCGCGGCCGATGGGGCGGAAGCGTCGCCCTCACCCTCCGGCTCGTCGTCCTCGTCGTCGCCCTCGATGAGCACGCCGTCGAGTTCCAGCAGCCGCTCGGCGGCGTCGGTCTCACCCTCGGAGTCGATGTCGGCGGCCCGGGAGAACCACTCCCGCGCCTCCTCGCGCCGGCCCACCGCGAGCAGGGCGTCGGCGTACGCGTAGCGCAGCCGCGCCGCCCACGGCTCGGTCGATTCGGCGGTCAGCTCGCGGACCTGCAGCATCGCCACGGCCGCGTCCTTCTGCCCCAGGTCGCCCCGCGCGCCGGCGGCCACGATCAGCAGCTCGATCGCGACGGCCTGGTCGAGCTTCTCCCGGTCCGCGCCGCGGAACAGGTCGATCGCCCGCTCGGGCCGGCCCAGCGCCCGCTCGCAGTCGGCCAGGACCGCCAGGTGGCTCTGCAGGCCGGTCATCCGGTGGTACGTCCGCAGCTCGGCGATCGCCGACTGCCACTCCCCCGCGTGGTAGGCGGCCAGCCCGACCGCCTCCCGGACGGCGGCGATGCGCGAGGCGAGCCGGCGGGCCGCCATCGCGTGCGCCAGCGCCAGCGTCGGGTCGTCGTCGATCACCAGGCCGGTCGCGACGAGGTGCCGGGCGACGGTCTCCGCCACCGGCTTGGCGAGCGAGAGCAACTCGGCCCGGACGGTCGAGTCGAGGTCGCTGGCGAGCACCTCGTCCGGCAGGTCCGGCGCCTCACCGGTACGCCCCTCGCCACGCTCGTCCTGGCGCTCACGCTGCGGGCCGTAGCTACCCGACCGGCGGTCGTCCCGTTCCGGCCGGTCGCCGAAGCCACGGCGCTCCCCGTCCCGCTCGGTACGGCCGCCTCGGTAACCACCCTCGCGGCGCTCGCCGCCGGCGAAGCCCTCACGACGGTCACCGCCCCGGTAGCCGCCTTCGCGGTCGTCACGGCGGAAGCCGCCCTCACGGCGGTCACCGCCCGGCGCACCACCGGAACGGCTGTCACGGCTGAAACCGCCCTCACGACGCTCACCACCGCGGAAACCACCGTCACGGTCACCGCCACGGAAGCCACCCTCGCGACGGTCACCGCCCGGCGCACCACCGGAACGGCTGTCACGGCTGAAACCGCCCTCACGACGCTCACCACCGCGGAAACCACCGTCACGGTCGCCGCCACGGA
>NZ_JBICSL010000023.1:0-1429 GCF_043197045.1 Micromonospora sp. NPDC049282 | reverse complement strand
CACGGAAGCCACCCTCGCGACGGTCACCGCCCGGCGCACCACCGGAACGGCTGTCACGGCTGAAGCCACCCTCACGGCGGTCACCACCGCGGAAACCACCGTCACGGTCGCCACCGCGGAAACCGCCCTCGCGGCGGTCACCGCCCGGCGCACCACCGCGGTTGTCCCGGCTGAAACCGCCCTCACGACGGTCACCGCCACGGAAACCGCCCTCGCGGTCGCCACCGCGGAAACCGCCCTCGCGACGCTCGCCACCACGGAAGCCACCCTCGCGGCGGTCGCCGCCCGGCGCACCACCGGAACGGCTGTCACGGCTGAAACCGCCCTCACGACGCTCACCACCGCGGAAACCGCCCTCACGGTCGCCGCCACGGAAACCGCCCTCGCGACGGTCACCGCCCGGCGCACCACCGGAACGGCTGTCACGGCTGACACCGCCCTCACGACGCTCACCGCCACGGAAGCCACCCTCGCGGTCGCCACCGCGGAAACCGCCCTCACGACGCTCGCCACCGCGGAAACCGCCCTCACGACGCTCGCCACCGCGGAAACCGCCCTCACGACGGTCGCCGCCCGACGAACCACCCGAGCGGCTGTCACGGCTGAAGCCACCCTCACGGCGGTCACCGCCACGGAAGCCGCCCTCGCGACGTTCGCCGCCGCGGAAGCCGCCCTCACGGTCACCGCCACGGAAACCGCCCTCACGGCGGTCGCCGCTCGGCGCACCACCGGAACGGCTGTCGCGGCTGAAGCCGCCCTCACGACGCTCGCCACCGCGGAAGCCGCCGTCACGACGGTCACCGCCCGGCGCACCACCCGAACGGTTGTCACGGCTGAAGCCACCCTCACGGCGGTCACCACCGCGGAAACCGCCCTCACGGCGGTCACCGCCACGGAAACCACCGTCACGGTCGCCGCCACGGAAGCCACCCTCACGACGGTCACCGCTCGACGCACCACCGGAACGGCTGTCACGGCTGAAACCGCCCTCACGACGATCGCCACCGCGGAAACCGCCGTCACGGTCGCCGCCACGGAAACCGCCCTCACGACGGTCGCCACTGGGGGCGCCACCGCGGTTGTCGCGGCTGGAGCCGCCCTCGCGGCGATCTCCGCCACGGTTGCCGCCGGCGCGGTCGTCGCGGCCACCCCGGTACGAGGGGCGGTCATCGCGGCGGGCGTCGCCGCGCCCCTGGCCACGGTCGGCGCGATCCTCGTAGCGGCGGGGGCCGTCCCCGCCCTGCGGTCCAGAACTCACAGGTGCATCCTTCCTGATGGCGTCTCCGCCAGAAACGCTAACGCAGTCGAGGGCCGACCCTACTGGGGCGGCCCTCGACTGAAAGATTGTCCGGCGGTGTCCTACTCTCCCACACCCTCCCGAGTGCAGTACCATCGGCGCTGGAGGGCTTAGCTTCCGGGTTCGGAATGT
>NZ_JBICSL010000022.1:0-87424 GCF_043197045.1 Micromonospora sp. NPDC049282 | reverse complement strand
CGAGCGCTGACCTGCCCCCACACCTACCCCACCCCGCCCGTCAACACCCCCTGACCAGCCAACTCAGGATGGAACTACTCCACGGAAAGAGTGGCTATCCAGCCTCGGATAGCCACTCTTTCCGTTAGTCAGCGGCGGGGCGGACGGGGCTCAGGCGGCCAGGTACTTCGCCAGATCGTCGAGGATCTTGTTGGCGGCGGTGACGCCGATGCCGGTCATCCACACCTCGTCGGAGACCACGTGCGCCTTGCCCGCCTTGACCGCGGACAGGCCCTGCCAGAGGCTGCCGGTGGTGACCTTCGCCTGCTCGGCGGCGGCCTTCTCGCCGTACGCGGTCACGAACACCACGTCGCCGTCGACCTCGTTGACCCGCTCGGCGCTGACCAGGTCGAAGCGCTTGTCCGCCTTGCCCTCCAGGCGCTGCCGTTCCGGGCGGCCCAGGCCGGTGTCGCCGACCACGATGCCGGAGAACGAGTCCGGGCCGTACACCCGGATGTTGCCCGGGATGAAGCGCACGATGGAGACCTTCCGCGCGTCCGCGTCGCCGAGCTTCGCCCCGAAGTCCTTCGCCCGCTTCTCGTACTCGGCCAGCAGGTCCTTGGCCTGCTGCTCCTTGCCGAGCGCCGCGCCGTCGAGGAGGAAGTTCTCCTTCCAGGTGACGCCGACCTTCTCGGTGAACACGGTCGGCGCGATGGCGGACAGCTCGTCGTAGAACTTCTCCTGGCGGAACTTGCTGCCGAGGATCAGGTCCGGCTTGAGCGCGTTGATCGCCTCCAGGTCGGGCTCGGTGAGCACACCGACCTCGGAGATGCCGGCGAGCTTGTCCGCGCCGAAGTAGGTGGGCCAGCTCTTCGCCTCGCCGGCGGTCGCCGCGCCGACCGGGGTGACGCCCAGCGACAGCGCGGTGTCGATCTTGTCGGTGTCGAGCACCACCACGCGCTTCGGCTCGGCGGGCACCTTCGTGGCGCCCATGGCGTGGGTGATCTCCCGGGTCTCCCCGGCGCCGGCGCCGGCGACCGGGTCGCTCTCCCCGCAGGCGGTGAGGCCGACGCCGAGGGCGAGGGCGGTGGTGAGTACGGCGGCGAGGCGACGCATCAGGTTCCTTTCCGTGGTGCGGGTGCGGGTGCGGGTGCGGGCCGGCGCGCTCAGGCGTCGCCGACGTGGGCGCCGGCCGTGGCCGGCGTGCCGGCCGGAGCGGCCGAGGTCTGGGTGCGGGCGGGCACCACCAGCGGGGCGCCGGTGACCGGGCAGGGCACGACCACGCAGTCGAGCCCGAAGACGTCGCGGACCAGGCCGGCGGTGAGGATCTCGCGCGGCGGGCCGGCCGCGACCACCGCGCCGTCACGCATGGCGATCAGGTGGTCGGCGTACCGGGCGGCCTGGTTGAGGTCGTGCAGCACGGCCACCACGGTGCGGCCCCGCTCGGCGCGCAGCCGGTGCAGCAGGTCCAGCACCTCCACCTGGTGGGCCAGGTCGAGGAAGGTGGTGGGCTCGTCGAGCAGCAGCGCGTCGGTGTCCTGGGCGAGGGTCATCGCGATCCACACCCGCTGGCGCTGCCCGCCGGAGAGCGTGTCCACCGCGCGGTCGGCCAGCCCGGTCACGTCGGCCAGCCGCATCGCCTCGTCGACGGCCCGCCCGTCCTCGGTCGACCACTGCCGCCACCAGCGCTGGTAGGGCTGCCGGCCACGCCCGACCAGGTCGGCCACGGTGATCCCCTCCGGCACCAGCGGGCTCTGCGGCAGCACGCCGAGCCGCCGGGCCACGTCCCGGGTGGGCAGGTCGCGGATCTGCGCGCCGTCGAGCAGCACCGCGCCGCGACGCGGGGTGAGCAGCCGCGCCATGGTGCGCAGCAGGGTGGACTTGCCGCAGGCGTTCGGGCCGACGATCACGGTGAACGCGTCGGCCGGCAGGTCGAGTTCCAGCCCGTCCAGCACGGTCCGGCCCTCGTAGCCGACGACCAGGTCGCGGGTGGACAGCAGCGCGGTCACGAGCGCCTCCCTCGGGTGCGCAGCAGCACGAAGATCAGGTACGGGCCGCCGATGGCCGCGGTCAGCACACCGGCCGGCAACTGGGTGGGTGCGAACAGGCGGCGGCCGGCCAGGTCGGCGAGCACCAGCAGCAGCGCGCCCAGCAACGCGGAGCAGAGCATCGGCGGGCGCTCGGCACGGACCAGCCGGCGGGCCACCTGCGGGGCGACGAGCGCCACGAAGTCCACGGCGCCGACCTGGGCGGTGACCGCGGCGGCGGCCAGCACGCCGGTGCCGGCCAGCCCGATCCGCCGGGCCACCGGACGCAGCCCGATCCCCCGCGCGGTGTCGTCGTCCAGGGCGCTGCCGCGCAGCGCCCAGCCGGCCCAGAGCAGCACCGGCAGCAGCGCGGCGAGCGTGCCGGCGATCCAGGCCGCCTCGGTCCACCCCCTGCCGGCCAGCGTGCCGATCAGCCAGAGCTGGGCGCGCAGGCCGTCGATCGGGTCGGCGGTGAGCATGACCACCTCGATCAGCGCCCGGAACGCGAACGCCACCGCCACGCCGGCCAGCACGAACCGCTGGGCGGCCAGACCGTGCCGGGCGCCGAGCGCGAACACCAGCACGGCCGCGACCAGGCCGCCGAGCAGCGCCGCCGGCGCCACCAGCACGGCCGCCGCGCCGCTGGTCAGCGCCACCGTGGCGGCCAGCCCGGCACCCTGGGTGACGCCGATGACGTCGGGGCTGGCCAGCGGGTTGCGGGCCACGCTCTGGATCAGCGTGCCGGCCACGCCGAAGGCCGCGCCGGCCAGCGCCGCCAGCACCGCGCGGGGCAGGCGCAGGTCGCGCACCACGAGGTCGTACGGGGTGCCCGCCCCGGACAGCGACCGCAGCACGTCGCCCGGCGCCACGTACGGCGTCCCGAGCGACAGGCTGACCACCACCGCGGCGGCGAGCAGCACGAGCAGCACCCCGGCCACCACCACAGCCCGCCACCGGAACGGCACCGCCACCGCCCCGACCCGCAGCAGCGCCCTCCCCGCGAGCGCCCCGCCCCGCCCCCGGCGATCTTGCACTTGCGGTCCGCCCAACCGGCCAGTTGTCCGATTCGCCGGGGCGGGAGCTGCAAGATCGCGGGGGGTGGGAGGGGTGGTCATGCGGTGACGACCTTGGCCCGGCGGACCAGGACGGCGAGCAGGGGGGCGCCGAGCAGGGCGGTGACGATGCCGGCGGGGATCTCGCCGGGCGGGGCGACCAGGCGGCCGGCGACGTCCGCGGCGAGCACCAGGGTGGGGCCGAGCAGCGCGGCGACCAGCAGCGTCCACCTGTGGTCGGCGCCGACCAGCGCCCGGGCCAGGTGCGGGACGGCCAGCCCGACGAAGGCGATCGGGCCGGCGGCGGCCACCGCGGCGCCGGTGAGCAGCACGCCCCCGCCGCCGGCGGCCAGCCGGACCAGGGCGACCCGGTGCCCCAACCCGCGGGCGACGTCGTCGCCGAGGGCGAGCGCGTCCAGGCCCCGGGCGGCGAGCGCGGCCAGCAGCACCCCGGCCAGCACGAACGGGAGCACCTGCCCGGCCACGCCCACGTCCCGGCCGGTGAGCCCGCCGACCACCCAGAAGCGGTACTCCTCGAACGTGCGGGCGTCGATGCTGAGCAGCGCGTACACGATCGCGCCGAGACCGGCGTCGAGGGCCGCGCCGACCAGCGCGAGAGTGACCGGGCTGGCGCCCTCGCGGGTGCGGTTGGCGACGGCGAACGCCAGCAGCCCGGCGAACAGCGCGCCGGCGATGCCGAACCAGACGTACCCGGCGAGCGTGCTCACCCCGAACACGGCGATGGCGAGCACCACGCCGAAGGACGCGCCGGCGCTGACGCCGAGGATGCGCGGCTCGGCCAGCGGGTTGCGGGTGACCGCCTGGAACAGCACCCCGGCCAGTGCCAGCGCGAGACCGACGACCAGCCCGAGGGCGGTACGCGGCACCCGCAGCTCGCGGACCACGGTGGTGGCGTCACCGGCGTCCGGCGCGACCAGGGCGTGCCACACCTGGTCGACCGGGAGGTGGCGGCTGCCGAGCGCCAGGCTGGCCAGCAACGCGAGGACGAGCAGGAGCGCCGCCGCCAGGGTGACCGCGACGCGGCGCGGGGCGCCGCGGCGGGCGGGGGCGTCGGCCCGGACGGGCCGGACGGCGACGGTGGTCACGGGGGTGTTCGCCTTCCGATTAGGTACGCCTTACCTTAACTGACCAGGTAAGGCACACCTAACTCGGCGATGTCGATGCGCTTGCGCCTCCACCGGCGGGAACGGTACGAGAGCCTGCTCGGCGTGGTGAACGGGTGGCCGCCGGTCGAGAGCCTCGCGCCGGTGCTGGACTGGGCGATCCGGGCGTTGCGCGCCCGACCGGCCGGCGGCTGACGCGGCGGGTCACTCCGCGCCCATCACCAGGCCCTCGATGGTGTGCTTCTGCCGGATCGGCACGAGCGTGTCCACGACCGGGCAGCGCAGGTGGTCACGGACCAGGTCGGGCAGCGCGTCCCAGTAGGGGCGGGTCACCGCCAGGTCGTGGTGGGCCGCGTTGCCCGCGCCCGGGGCGTCCACCCCGAGCACCAGCACCGGCCGGGCCCGGTCGCTGACGTTCGGCGTGCCCCGGTGGACGGTGAGCGCGGAGCGCGCCGAGATGTCGCCGCGCTTCGGATACTTGCGCACGGCACGGTCCTGGTAGCGCGGGTAGCGGTCCTTCGGCGGGAACATCTCGTGGTGGAAGTCGCGGCCGTCGTCCCACTGGGTGCCCGGAGCGATCTCGAACGGGCCCATCTCCTCGATCGTGTCGACCGTGGTGAGGTTGAACGCGAGTGAGGTGAGCCGGCGCCGCAGCCGGGTCTCGTCGGGCATCGGGAAGTCGCGGTGCCACGGCTGCATCGCGGCGCCGGGGAACGGGATGTCGAAGCCCAGCTCGACGATCTCGTAGTCGGGGCCGAGCACGGCCCGGCACACCGACACCACCCACGGGTGGGTGACCAGGTCGACGAAGCCGCGCAACTGCTCCGGGTGGATCTCGACGTACCACCGCTCGGGGCCGCGGCCCACCGCCCCGTCGGGGCGGGACCGGGCCTCCCGGAACGCCGCGTCGACGTCCTCGCCGACCTGCGTGACCCAGTCCACCGCGAAGGCGGCCCGGCAGGCGGTGATGCCGTCGCGGTAGAGGTCGCCGAGGGCCTCGACCGGGGTCTCGTCGGCCGGCGCGGCATAGGGAGTCATCGGGCCTCCTCAGTACGGAACCCGAGTATTACAACGTTGGAAAGGTGCCGCAAGACCCGGCGTCAGTCCTCCGCGGACTGGCGACTCCCGGGCACCACCGGCAGCGGCCACACCCCGGTACGCGGACCGGCCGGCACCTCGACCTGATGGTCCGACCACACGTACGTCTCGGGCAGCAGGTCGGCCACCGGCACCGCGCGCAGCCCGTCCGCCGGCCCGACGATCACCCGGATCGACGGGAAGTAGTCGAGCAACACCTGCCGGCAGCGCCCGCAGGGCGGGATGACACCGCGACCCCGGTCCCCCACCGCGACGATCGACTCCAGCTCCCCGGCGCCCTGGGTGGCGGCCGCGCCGATGGCCACCACCTCGGCGCACGGGCCACCGGTGAAGTGATAGACGTTCACCCCGCTGAACACCCGGCCGTCGGCGCTACGCACGGCGGCCGCGACGGTGTGGTTGTCGCTACGGCAGCGGAGCTTCGCGACGGCGGTGGCGGCCTGCACGAGCGCCCGGTCGGTGTCCCGCATGATCATCCCCGTCCTCGTCGACCTCGTCGGCGGCAACCTTATCCGCGCCGGACGCCCCGACCCCGGACGGCACGCCAGCGGGCGGTAACCCGGGGGCGGTCCGCCGCGCGGCTGCCTATCCTTGGCGACGACATGCAGAATCCAGCCGTACCCGCCGCCGACGAGACCGCCCGCGAACTGCACCGCCGCCTCGCCTCGCTGATGTTCCGCGACCAGCGCCGCCTCCAGCGGCGGCTCGACGGCGCGCGGCGGCTGCGGGACCCGCAGCGGCGGGACGCGGCGCTGGCCGAGATCGCAGCCGACGTGGCCCGGGCCGAGGCGAGGCTGGCGGCCCGGCGGGCCGCGGTGCCGGCGATCACCTACCCGGCGCAGCTGCCGGTCAGCGAGCGCAAGGACGACATCGCCGCCGCGATCCGCGACCACCAGGTGGTGATCGTGGCCGGCGAGACCGGCTCCGGCAAGACCACCCAGCTGCCCAAGATCTGCCTGGAGCTGGGCCGCGGCGTCACCGGCCTGATCGGCCACACCCAGCCCCGCCGGCTGGCCGCCCGCACGGTCGCCGACCGGATCGCCGAGGAACTCGGCACCGAGCTGGGCGGCGTGGTCGGCTACAAGGTGCGCTTCAGCGACCAGGTCGGCGACACCAGCCTGGTCAAGCTGATGACCGACGGCATCCTGCTGGCCGAGCTGCAGACCGACCGGATGCTCCGGCAGTACGACACGTTGATCATCGACGAGGCGCACGAACGCAGCCTCAACATCGACTTCATCCTCGGCTACCTGCGGCAGCTGCTCCCCCGCCGGCCCGACCTCAAGGTGGTCATCACCTCGGCGACCATCGAGACCGACCGGTTCGCGAAGCACTTCGCCGACGCCGAGGGCAACCCGGCCCCGGTGGTCGAGGTCTCCGGGCGCACCTACCCGGTCGAGGTCCGCTACCGGCCGCTGGTCGAGGTCACCGAGGCCGAGGAGGAGGACGAGGCCGACGAGGAGAACGTCCGGGACCAGATCCAGGCCATCGGCGACGCGGTCGAGGAACTGGCCGCCGAGGGGCCCGGCGACATCCTGGTCTTCCTCAGCGGCGAGCGGGAGATCCGGGACACCGCCGACGCGCTGGGCAAGCTGGTGCAGAAGAAGCGCTCCCTGCTCGGCACCGAGATCCTGCCGCTCTACGCCCGGCTCTCCAGCGCCGAGCAGCACCGGGTCTTCGCCCCGCACAACAACCGCCGGGTGGTGCTCGCCACCAACGTCGCGGAGACCTCGCTGACCGTGCCCGGCATCAAGTACGTGGTCGACCCGGGCACCGCCCGGATCTCCCGCTACTCCAGCCGGCTCAAGGTGCAGCGGCTGCCGATCGAGCCGGTCTCCCAGGCCAGCGCCAACCAGCGCAAGGGCCGCTGCGGGCGCACCTCGGACGGCATCTGCGTCCGCCTCTACGACGAGTCGGACTTCGACTCCCGCCCCGAGTTCACCGACCCGGAGATCCTGCGCACCAACCTGGCCTCGGTCATCCTCCAGATGACCTCGATCGGGCTCGGCGACGTCGCCGCGTTCCCGTTCATCGACCCGCCGGACCGGCGCAACGTCGCCGACGGCGTCAACCTGCTGCACGAGCTGGGCGCGCTCGACCCGGCCGAGACCGACCCGGCGAAGCGGCTCACCCCACTGGGCCGGCGGCTGGCCCAGCTCCCGGTCGACCCACGGCTGGCCCGGATGGTGCTGGAGGGCGAACGCAACGGCTGCGCCACCGAGGTGGTGGTGATCGCCGCCGCGCTCTCCATCCAGGACCCGCGCGAGCGTCCCGCCGACAGGCAGGCCCAGGCCGACCAGGCGCACGCCCGGTTCGCCGACAAGGAGTCCGACTTCGTCGCCTACCTCAACCTCTGGCGTTACCTGCGGGAGAAGCAGCGGGAGCTGTCCTCCAGCGCGTTCCGCCGGATGTGCAAGGCCGAACACCTCAACTACCTTCGGGTACGCGAGTGGCAGGACATCGTCAGCCAGCTCCGCCAGGTGTTGCGGGCCGGCGAGAAGGGCGAGGGCCGGCGCGGCGGCGCCGACCTGCCGGAGGAGATCGACACCCCGAAGGTGCACCAGTCCCTGCTGCCCGGTCTGCTGTCGCACCTCGGGCTCAAGGACGCGCAGAAGCACGAATATCTGGGCGCCCGCGGCGCGAAGTTCGTGATCTTCCCGGGCTCGGCGCTGTTCCGGAAGCCGCCGCGCTGGGTGATGGCCGCCGAGCTGGTGGAGACGTCCCGGCTCTTCGGCCGGGTCGCCGGGCGGGTCGAGCCGGAGTGGGTCGAGCCGCTGGCCCAGCATCTGGTCAAGCGCAGCTACAGCGAGCCGCACTGGGAGAAGAAGCAGGCCGCGGTGATGGCCTACGAGAAGGTCACGCTCTACGGCATCCCGCTCGTCACCTCCCGAAAGATCACCTTCGGGCGGATCGACCCGGCGTTGAGCCGGGAGCTGTTCATCCGGCACGCGCTGGTGGAGGGCGACTGGCAGACCCACCACCAGTTCTGGCGGGACAACCAGAAGCTCCTGGCCGAGGTCGAGGAGTGGGAAAACCGGGCCCGGCGGCGCGACATCCTGGTCGACGACGAGACCATCTTCGCCTTCTACGACCAGCGGATCCCCGCCGACGTGGTCTCCGGCCGGCACTTCGACGCCTGGTGGAAGAAGACCCGCCGGGAGCAGCCGGACCTGCTCACGTTCACCCGCGAACTGCTCGTCACCGACGGCCGGGGTGGCGTGGACGAGGAGGACTACCCGGACGAGTGGCGGGCCGACGGCGTCACGCTGCCGCTGACGTACACGTTCGACCCGACCGCGCCCACCGACGGCGTCACCGTGGACATCCCGCTGCCGCTGCTCAACCAGGTGCCGGCCGAGAGCTTCGACTGGCAGGTGCCGGGGCTGCGCGAGGAACTGGTGATCGCGCTGATCCGGTCGCTGCCCAAGCCGGTCCGGCGCAACTTCGTACCGGTGCCCGACTACGCGCGCGCGGCGCTGGCCGCGATCACGCCGGGCGAGGAGCCGTTGCTGGCCGCGCTGACCCGGCAGCTGCGCCGGATGACCGGCGTGACCGTGCCGCCGGACGCGTGGGACCCCGGCCGGCTGCCGCCGCACCTGCGGGTCACCTTCCGGGTGCTCGGCGACGACGACAAGCCGGTCGCCGAGGGCAAGGACCTGCCGGCGCTGCAACGCGAGCTGCGCCAGGAGGTACGCCAGGTCGTCGTCGCCGCCGCGCCGGACCTGGCCCGCAGCGGGCTGACCGGATGGTCGATCGGCGCGCTGCCGCGCACCATCGAGCAGGTCCGTGCCGGTTTCGCGGTGACCGCGTACCCGGCGCTGGTGGACGAGGGCGCGACCGTCGGGGTGAAGGTGTTCGACTCGGCCGGGGAGCAGGAGGCCGCGCACTGGGCGGGCACCCGCCGGCTGCTGCGGCTGACCCTGCCGTCGCCGGCGAAGTTCCTCCAGGGCCGGCTGAGCAACGAGGCGAAGCTGGCGCTGTCGCGCAACCCGCACGGCGGGGTGCCGGCGTTGATCGAGGACGCCACCGGCGCCGCCATCGACAAGCTCGTCACCGACGCCGGCGGCCCGGCCTGGGACGCCGACGGGTTCGCGGCGCTGCGCGAGCGGGTCCGCGCCGACCTGGTCGACACCGTGGTCGAGGTGATGAGCCGGGTGCGGCAGGTGCTGGCCGCCTCGTACGCGGTGGAGCAGCGCCTCGGCGCGACCCGCAACCTGGCCGTGGTGGCCGCGCTGGCCGACATCCGCGCTCAGCTCACCGGCCTGGTGCACGCCGGCTTCATCACCGAGGCCGGCTACGCCCGCCTGCCCGACCTGCTGCGCTACCTCACCGCGATCGAGCGCCGGCTGGACCGGTTGTCCGGCAACCCGCAGCGGGACAAGCAGCAGCAGGACCGGATCGCCGTGGTGCAGAAGGAATACCAGGACATGCTGGCCGCGCTGCCCCCGGCGAAGCGCGCGACCCCGGCGGCCCGGCAGATCCGCTGGATGATCGAGGAGCTACGGGTGAACGTCTTCGCCCAGGCCCTCGGCACCCCCTACCCGGTCTCCGAGCAACGCATCTACCGCGCCATGGACGACGCCGAGGGCCGTTAGAGGGGCTCGACGCCGGCGGGGAGTTGGGTGGTTGCGGTGGCGTCGTGCACGTACTCCAGGAGGATGCGGCGCAGCTCGCGACCGGCGTGGGTGGGCACCACGTCACGGCGGCGGGCCACCGCGATGGTGCGACGTACCCCGGGCGGAGCGAGCCGGGTGACCCGGATGCCCGGCCGGCGGGCCACCACGATGCCGGGGACCAGCGCGATGCCGAGCCCGGCCTCGACGAAGCTGAGCACGGCGTCCATCTCCCCGCCGTCGACCGAGAGGGTGGGCTCGAAGCCGGCCGCCCGGCACGCCTGGAGCGTGGCGTCCCGCAGGTCGTAGCCCTCCCGGAACATCACCAGCGGCTGGTCGCGCAGGTCGGTGATGCGCAGCTCACCGGCGGCCGAGACGCCCGGCAGCGGGTCCACCGAGGCGACCACCAGGCTCTCCCGCAGGATCGCGTCGACGCGCAGCCCGGGGTCGGCGCCGCCGGACGGCATGATGACCAGCGCCAGGTCGAGGTCGCCGCGGAGCATGTCGCGGACGAGGTCCTGGGAGCCGCCCTCCTCGACCCGCAGGTCCACGGTGGGATGGGCGTCGCGGAACCGGCGCAGCACCGGGGGCGCGAGCGAGGTGGCCAGGCTGGGCGTGGCGCCGAGCCGGACCCGCCCCCGACGCAGCCCGACCAGCTCCTGCACCTCGCGGGTGGCGGTGTCCACGTCGGCGAGGATCCGCTTGGCCAGCGGTAGCAGCACCTCGCCGGCCGCGGTGAGCGCGATGTTGCCCCTTACCCGCTCGAAGAGCGGGGCCCCCAGGTCGGCCTCCAGGGCGTGAATTTGCTTACTCAACGACGGCTGGGTTATGCCGACGACATCGGCCGCCTGGGTGAAATGTCGTACTTCTGCGACCGCCACGAAGTACCGGAGTTGATGGAGCTGCATCTCTATAGCCTACGGCTATCAAGACTGTGATTTCGATGCATTGGACGCCTGATCGAACTACTCCTAGCGTCGGTCATGTGGTAATCACGAAAACTCGGTCGCCCATCCGCTCGAACGTCGGTCTCAAGGCCGTCATGGCGGTGACGGGCATCATCCTGGTGCTGTTCCTGATCCTGCACATGCTCGGCAACCTGAAGATCTTCACGGGCGAGACCTCGTTCGACCACTACGCGCACTGGCTCCGGGACATCGGCACGCCGCTGCTGCCCACCACCTGGTTCCTGTGGATCCAGCGCGCCGTGCTCACCGTCGCGGTGCTGGCCCACATCGGCGCGGCCACCGTGCTGGCCCTGCGCGCCAGGGCCGCCCGCCCGGTGGCGTACGCGCACCGCCGGAAGATCCACGTGAACTACGCGGCCCGCACCATGCGCTGGGGTGGTGTGATCATCCTGCTGTTCGTGATCTACCACATCCTGGACCTGACCACCGGTCACCTGAACCCGCAGGGCGACCCGGCCAACCCCTACGGCAACGTGGTCGCCGACTTCGCCCCGGGGCGCTGGTACGTCACCCTCTTCTACGCGCTGGCCGTCGTGACCCTCGGCTTCCACCTGCGGCACGGCGCCTTCAGCGCGTTCCGCAGCCTCGGCCAGCAGACGCCGAAGGGTGAGCGCCGGGCCCGCGCCGCCGCGCTCGTCTTCGCCGTCGTGCTCTGCGCCGGCTACCTGCTGGTCCCGTTCGCCGTACTCACCGGATTGGTGGCCTGACATGGATCTGTACACCGAGGGCGAACCGATCGCCGACACCCGGGCCCCGGACGGCCCCGTCGAGACCCGATGGGACCGCCACCGCTTCGACATGAAGCTGGTCAACCCGGCCAACCGCCGGAAGCTGACCGTGATCGTGGTCGGCACCGGCCTGGCCGGCGGCTCCGCCGCCGCGACGCTGGGCGAGCAGGGCTACCACGTGAAGTCCTACTGCTACCAGGACAGCCCGCGCCGGGCCCACTCGATCGCCGCGCAGGGCGGCATCAACGCGGCCAAGAACTACCGCAACGACGGCGACTCGGTGCACCGCCTCTTCTACGACACGGTCAAGGGCGGCGACTTCCGGTCCCGGGAGTCGAACGTGCACCGGCTGGCCGAGGTCTCGGTCAACATCATCGACCAGTGCGTCGCCCAGGGTGTCCCGTTCGCCCGCGAGTACGGCGGCCTGCTCGACACCCGCTCCTTCGGCGGCGCCCAGGTGCAGCGGACCTTCTACGCCCGGGGCCAGACGGGGCAGCAACTGCTGCTCGGCGCGTACCAGGCGCTGGAGCGGCAGATCGGCCTGGGCAACGTGGAGATGAACGCCCGCCACGAGATGCTCGAGCTGGTGGTCGTCGACGGCCGGGCCCGCGGCATCGTGGTCCGCGACATGGTCACCGGCGAGATCAGCACCGAGATGGCCGACGCGGTGGTGCTCGCCTCCGGCGGCTACGGCAACGTCTTCTACCTCTCCACCAACGCCAAGGGGTGCAACGTCACCGCGTCCTGGCGGGCGCACCGCAAGGGCGCGTACTTCGCCAACCCCTGCTACACCCAGATCCACCCGACCTGCATCCCGGTCTCCGGCGACCACCAGTCGAAGCTGACCCTGATGAGCGAGTCGCTGCGCAACGACGGCCGGGTGTGGGTGCCGAAGGTCAAGGGCGACGACCGCAGCCCGCGCGACATCCCCGAGGACGAGCGGGACTACTACCTGGAGCGGATCTACCCCTCCTTCGGCAACCTGGTCCCGCGCGACATCGCCTCCCGCGCCGCGAAGAACGTGTGCGACGAGGGGCGCGGCGTCGGCCCGACCGGCCTCGGCGTCTACCTGGACTTCGCCGACGCGATCGGCCGGCTCGGCCGCAAGGCCATCGAGGCCAAGTACGGCAACCTCTTCGAGATGTACGAGCGGATCACCGGCGAGGACCCGTACGAGGTGCCGATGCGGATCTACCCCGCCGTGCACTACACGATGGGCGGCCTCTGGGTCGACTACGACCTCCAGTCGACCATCCCCGGCCTGTTCGTGATCGGTGAGGCCAACTTCTCCGACCACGGCGCGAACCGGCTCGGCGCCTCGGCGCTGATGCAGGGCCTGGCCGACGGCTACTTCGTGCTGCCCAGCACGCTGGCGAACTACCTGGCCGCAAACCCGTTGGAGAAGGTCGACGCCAGCCACCCGGAGGCGGTCGCGGCGCGCACCGAGGTCGAGGAGCGGCTGCGCCGGCTGCTCGCGATCAACGGCGACCGCACGGTGGACTCGTTCCACCGGGAGCTGGGCCAGATCATGTGGGAGCACTGCGGCATGGAGCGCTCCGAGGCCGGGCTGCGCAAGGCGATCGGCGAGATCCGCGACCTGCGCGAGCAGTTCTGGCAGCGGGCCCGCGTCCCGGGTGACGGCGAGGGGCTCAACCAGTCGCTGGAGAAGGCCGGCCGGGTAACCGACTTCTTCGAGCTGGCCGAGCTCATGTGCATCGACGCGCTGCACCGCGAGGAGTCCTGCGGCGGCCACTTCCGGGCCGAACACCAGACCCCCGACGGCGAGGCGGAGCGCGACGACGACCAGTTCGCGTACGTCGCCGCCTGGGAGTACGCCGACGCCGACGCCCCGGTGCTGCACAAGGAAGACCTGGTTTTCGAATACGTCCACCCCTCGCAGCGGAGCTACAAGTGAACCTGACCCTGCGCATCTGGCGCCAGTCCGGCCCCGAGGACAAGGGTCGGATGGTGACCTACCCGGTGCCGGACGTGTCGCCGGACATGTCCTTCCTGGAAATGCTCGACGTGCTCAACGAGCGGCTGATCCTCGACGGCGAGGAGCCGGTCGCGTTCGACCACGACTGCCGCGAGGGCATCTGCGGCATGTGCAGCCTCATGATCAACGGTGAGGCGCACGGCCCGCAGCGCGGCACCACCGCCTGCCAGCTGCACATGCGGCAGTTCTCCGACGGCGACACGATCGACATCGAGCCCTGGCGGGCCCGCGCCTTCCCGGTCGTCAAGGACCTGGTGGTGAACCGGAACGCCTTCGACCAGATCATCGCCGCCGGCGGCTACATCACCGCGCCGACCGGCAGCGCCCCGGAGGCGCACTCCACCCCGGTGGCCAAGGACGACGCGGACGCGGCCTTCTCCGCGGCCGCCTGCATCGCCTGCGGCGCCTGCGTGGCGGCCTGCCCGAACGGCTCCGGCATGCTGTTCACCGCCGCCAAGGTCACCCAGCTCTCGCTGCTTCCCCAGGGTCAGCCCGAGCGGTACACCCGGGTCATCGGCATGGTGGACGCGCACGACGAGGCCGGCTTCGGCGGCTGCACCAACATCGGCGAGTGCGCGTCGGCCTGCCCGAAGGGCATCCCGCTGAACACCATCGGCCGGCTCAACCGGGACTACCTCAAGGCGACGACGAAGCGCGCCGGCACCCCCGGCTCCTGAGCCCACGGCGGGCCACCCGCCGCCTTCCCCGACCGCCGCGCCCCGCAACCGCGGGCGCGGCGGTCGCCGTCGCGGGGGTATGCGCCGCGCAGCGGTCCGCCGACCCGCCGACCCTCCCCGACCACCGTCACCGTCACCGTCACCGTCACCGTCACCGTCACCGTCACCGGGTCCAGGGAAGTCGCTCTCGACTGCCTTTGGAGCTGAGTCGTTCCTGATATCGCCCGCTCACCCCGGCCCCCCGGACCCCCGGACCACCGGACCACCGGACCACCGGACCACCGGACCACCGGACCACCGGACCACCGGACCACCGGACCACCGGACCACCGGACCACCGGTCACCGGACCACCGGTCACCGGACCACCGGTCACCGACGGCCACCCCCACGCAGCCGATGCGAGCCGGGTCGGCGCATCCCCGGCGAGTCGTTCCTGATATCAGCTCGAAAGGCGGCGCCGGGAGGTGCCTCTGACACCGCGTGTCACGCCGGACACGGCCCGGTCCGACGTCTCCGGTTCAACCCGTTCCTCGCGGGTAGCAGTCCCATGGACGGCACCGAGGAGGGACATTCAGGCATGAAGGCACTCACCTGGCAAGGCAAGCGGGACGTCCGGGTCGAGGACGTCCCGGACCCCCGGATCGAGGAGCCGACCGATGCGATCGTCCGGATCACCTCGACCGCCATCTGCGGTTCCGACCTGCACCTGTACGAGGTGCTCGGCCCGTACCTCAAGCCCGGTGACGTGCTCGGGCACGAGCCGATGGGCATCGTCGAGGAGGTCGGGTCGGGGGTGACCCGGCTCAAGAAGGGCGACCGCGTGGTCGTCCCGTTCAACATCTCCTGCGGGCACTGCTGGATGTGCGAGCGGCGGCTCTACGCGCAGTGCGAGACCACGCAGGTCACCGCCGAGGGCAAGGGCGCGTCGCTGTTCGGCTACACCTCGCTCTACGGCTCGGTCCCCGGCGGCCAGGCCGAGTACCTGCGGGTTCCGCAGGCCCAGTTCGGGCCGATCAGGATCCCGCACACCGGGTCGGACGAGCGCTGGCTCTACCTCTCCGACATTCTGCCCACCGCCTGGCAGGCGGTGAAGTACGCGGACACCCCGCGCGGCGGCACGCTTGCCGTGTTCGGGCTCGGCCCGGTCGGGCAGTTCTGCGCCCGGATCGGCCGACACCTCGGTGCCGGCCGGGTGATCGGCCTGGACCTGGTGCCGGAGCGCCTCGAGATGGCTCGCCGGCACGGCATCGAGGTGCTCGACGTGAGCCAGCTCGACGACGTGCCCGGCGCGCTCATCGACCTGGTCGACGGACGCGGCCCGGACGCGGTGATCGACGCGGTGGGCATGGAGGCGCACGGCGCGCCGCTGGGCAAGGTCGCCCAGACCGCCGCCGGGCTGCTTCCGGACAAGCTCGCCCGGACCATGACCGACAAGGCCGGCGTGGACCGGCTCGTGGTGCTGCACGCCGCGCTCAAGGCGGTCCGGCGCGGCGGCACCGTGTCGATCTCCGGGGTGTACGGCGGCGAGCAGGACCCGATGCCGCTGATGGAGATGTTCGACCGGGGCATCCAGCTGCGGATGGGGCAGTGCCACGTGCGGCGGTGGGTGGACGAGATCATCCCGCTGCTGGAGGGCGACGACGACCCGCTGGGCGTCGAGGACCTGCGGACCCACCGGCTGCCGCTCGCGCAGGCGCCGCAGGCGTACGAAATGTTCCAGAAGAAGGAGGACGGCTGCGTCAAGGTCGTGCTCGCACCGTGACCCGGACGGTGGTCGTCACCGGCGCAGGCTGAGCTGAGCCTCCCCACGCCCGTCGTTTCCACGCCCGGGCGCGGGGGTGGCTACCGTGTAGTGCGGGACACGGCGGAGGGGACGAGCATGCGGGCACCAGCGGAGCGGGAACCGGGCGCGACGGGCGGCGGCCGGCGGTGGCGGATCGCCGGGCTTGCCGCCGTCGCCGGGCTGGCGTGGGTCGCGCGGGACGTGCCGGCCCAGCTCGGCGGGCGGCTCACCGGCGCGCGGGCGGAACGGGCGGCCCGGTCGCCGCGGTTCCGCGACGGCACGTTCCACAACCCGACCGGCACCGGCGCCACCATGGTCGCCGACCCGGGCCGCAACCTGGTCCGGGAGCTGGTCTTCGGCAAGCAGAAGCGGCGACCGGGCAGCGCGGTGCCGCTGCTGCGCCCGGCCGACGCGCCGCCGGCCGACCCGGCCCGCGAGCTGAACGTGATCTGGTACGGCCACGCCTCCACGCTGGTGGAGATCGAGGGGCACCGGGTGCTGCTCGACCCGGTGTGGAGCGACAGGTGCTCGCCGTCGGCGCTGGTCGGCCCACGACGCATCCACGAGCCGCCGGTCCGCCTGGACGAGCTGCCCCGCCTCGACGCCATCCTCATCTCGCACGACCACTACGACCACCTGGACATGGCGACGGTCCAAGGGCTCCTCGCGCACCAGTCCGCGCCGTTCGTGGTGCCACTCGGCGTCGGCGCCCACCTCGACCGGTGGGGGGTGCCGGCGGACCGCGTCGTGGAGCTGGACTGGTCGGAGAGCCACCGGGTCGGCGGGTTGACCCTCACCGCCACCGCCGCGCAGCACTTCTCCGGGCGCGGGCTGCGCCGCGACGGCACGCTCTGGAGCTCCTGGGTGGTGGCCGGCGCGACGCGCAAGGTCTTCTACACCGGCGACTCCGGCTACTTCGACGGCTACGCCGGCATCGGCGCCGAGCACGGCCCGTTCGACGTCACGCTCATGCAGATCGGCGCGTACGACCGGGCCTGGCCGAACATCCACATGTTCCCGGAGGAGGCGGTCGCCGCCCACCTCGACGTCCGCGGCGAGCTGCTGGTGCCGGTGCACTGGGGCACGTTCAACCTGGCCCTGCACGACTGGTCCGAGCCGGTGGACCGGCTCTGGGCCGAGGCGAAGGCCCGCGACGTCCGGCTCGCCGTGCCGTGCCCCGGTGAGCGGGTGGTGGTCGACGAGCCGCCGGCGGTGGACGGTTGGTGGCAGGCGGTCGCCTGATCGGCGTCAGAGCACGAACGCGTCCGTCCACAGCGCCCCCGAGCGCCCGGACAGGGCGTCCAGCATCGCCACCGCCTGACCGTCGGTGAGCTGGGCGACGAAGTCGACGATGGCCCGGCCCCGGGCCCGACCGATCCGGTCCGGGGTACGCGGGTGCAGCTCCGCCTCGGCCAGCTCGACCAGATCGTGCAGTCGCCGGGGCAGCCGGGACTCCTCCTCCGGATCCAGCAGCCACTCCCAGAGCGCCTCCACCAGGGTGTCCAGCAACCGCGCCTGGCCGCGCTGGTGCAGCGCCAGGTCGGGGCGGGCGAGCACGAACCGGTGGTGCACGAACTTGAGCACCTGCACCTCGTGCCACTGCGCCTTGCCGAGCTGCACGTATCCGGAGCGCACGTCCGGCTCCGGGGTCACCGTGATGGCGTCCACGAAGCGGGTGGACCAGCGGGCGGAGAACCGGGCGACGTACTGCTCGGCCTCGATCGAGCCGTCGAAGGGCAACGCCAGCAGCCCCTCCACCAACTCCTCGCGGACGTGCTCGACCGCCGCGGCGAACGCCTCGTCGTCGGCGATCCAGCCGTCCTTGCGGTGCACCTGACGGCGCAGCCGTTCGATCGCCGCGCCGGGCCGCCGGCCCGCCGTGTCCAGCGCCGAGGCGGTGATCGAGCGCAGGTGCCCACTCTCGCGCTGCCAGGCCATCAACTCGGCCGCCACGGCGCCCTGCTGCAACACCCCGACGCGATAGAAGTCCTCCACGTCGTGGATGGCGTACGCGATGTCGTCGGCGGTGTCCATCACGGACGCCTCCGGCGTCTGCTGCCAGTCCGGGATGCGCCCGGCGAACGGCTCCCGGGCCTGCCGCAGGTCGTCCACCTCGGTCCGGTAGGCGCCGAACTTCACCGACCCGCTCTCCGGGTCGTCCGGCGGTGCCGCCGCGCCCCGCGGCGCCGGGTCGAGGTGCCGCGGGTGCGGGTCCGGATGGTCCAGCCGGGTCCACGGATACTTGAGCATCGCCGCCCGGACCGCCGCGGTCAGGTCCAGCCCGGTGGTCGCCGCGCCGCGGATCTCGGTGCTGGTGACGATCCGGTACGACTGGGCGTTGCCCTCGAAGCCGTCCGGCAGCCCGAGCCGCTGCCGGGCCAGCCGGTCGAGGACCCGCTCCCCCAGGTGCCCGAACGGCGGGTGCCCGAGGTCGTGGGCGAGCGCGGCGGCCTCCACCACGTCCGGGTCGCAGCCGCCCAGCTTCTCCAGCAGGTCCCGGTGGGTCGGGTCGGCGGTCAGCCGCTCGGCGATCGCCCGGGCCACCTGGGCCACCTTCAGGCTGTGGGTGAGCCGGTTGTGCACCAGCAGTCCCGACCCGCCCGGACTGATCACCTGGGTGACGCCGTTCAGCCGGGCGAAGAACGGCGACGAGACGATCCGGTCCCGGTCGGCCCGGAACGGGCCGGCGGCCAGGTCGCCGAGTGCCCGGGCGCTGCCCCCGAAGAGCCGCCGGGCCCGCGGATCCGCAGGTGCTTCCATGATCGCCACGCTAGCGCAGCCGGCGACCCACGGCGCCGGGTGTGCCTAGAGCCGCTCCACCACCGGGCCGGAGCACCGGTTGCGGGAGTCGAAGACGTAGCGGGCCCGGCGGGAGACCATCTCGTAGTCGAAGACGTCGTGGTCGGTCGTGACGATCACCGCGTCGGCGGCGTCGACCTCCTGCTCGGTCAACGGCACGACAAGCACGCCGCCCGGGATCTGGTGCGGCTCGGCGTGCGGTTCGGCGACCCGGACGTCCGCGCCGAGCTCGCACAGCCGCCGGGCGACGTCGACGGCCGGCGAGTCCCGCATGTCGCCGGTGTTCTTCTTGTACGCGAGGCCGAGCATCAGCAGCCGGGCGCCGTTGACGGCCCGGCCGGTGCGGTTCAGGCCGGCCATGACCCGCTGCGCCACGTGCTCGGGCATCTCGTGGTTCACGTCGTTCGCCAGCTCGATGAACCGGAACTGGCGGCCCAGTCGCCGCTTCACCTGCCAGGACAGGTAGCAGGGGTCGATCGGCAGGCAGTGGCCGCCGACGCCGGGTCCGGGCCGGAACGGCATGAACCCGAACGGCTTGGTCTCGGCCGCGTCGATCGCCTGCCAGACGTCGATGCCGAGGTGGTGGGAGAGCATCGTCAGCTCGTTGATCAGTCCGAGGTTCACCTGGCGGAACGTGTTCTCGATCAGCTTGGTCAGCTCGGCGACCCGGGTCGAGGAGACCGGCACGGTCCGGGCCACGACCCGGCGGTAGAACCCGTCCACCCGCTCCAGCGACGGCGCGTCCACGCCGGAGACCACCTTCGGCGTGTTCTCCAACCGCCAGGTCGGGTTGCCGGGGTCGATGCGCTCCGGGCTGTACCCGAGGTGGAAGTCGCCCGGGGCGCGCAACCCGCTGGCCGACTCGAGGAGCGGACACAGCAGCTCCTCGGTCGTGCCCGGGTAGGTCGTCGACTCGAGCACCACGGTGCAGCCGGGTCGCACGTACGGGCCGATGCCGCGTCCGGCCTGCTCCACGTAGCTCAGGTCCGGCGTGCCGTCGCGTAGCGGGGTCGGCACCGTGATCACACAGACGTCGAAGTCCCTCGCGTCGGCGTACTCGGTGCTGGGGCGGTAGCGGCCGCTGCCGAGGGCCCGTCCGAGCCGGTCGGCCGGAATGTCCTCCACGAAGGACTCGCCGGAGGCGAGCCGCTTGACCCGGTCGGCGTCCACGTCCAGGCCCACCACGTCGAAGCCGGCTTCGACGGCGCGCATCGCCAGCGGAAGACCGACGTATCCCTGGCCGATGACGACCACTTTCTCAGCACCCACCTGGTTCTCCCGACCGGAGTAGAAATACCTGGTCGGAGGCTAGAGCGGCTGCTGGTGATGTAAGGGCACTTTCGTGATATCCGTCGGATTTCGTACCGGCCGAGGCGCGCCGGGCTGCGACGCGCCGAGCACCGGCGGGCAGAATGCACGGCGAACCCACCCGAGAAGGCGGATCAAGATCGTGACTCAGTCTGTGCACCAGCGGATCGCCGAGGAGCTCGGTGTCGCCGAGCGTCAGGTCCGGGCAGCCGTCGAGCTGCTCGACGGCGGCGCCACCGTGCCGTTCATCGCCCGCTACCGCAAGGAGGCCACCGGCACCCTCGACGACGCGCAGCTGCGCACGCTGGAGGAGCGGCTGCGCTACCTGCGGGAGCTGGACGAGCGGCGGGCCGCGGTGCTGGAGTCGATCCGGAGCCAGGGCAAGCTCGACGAGGCGCTGGAGGCGCAGATCCTCGCGGCCGACTCCAAGTCCCGCCTGGAGGACATCTACCTGCCCTACAAGCCCAAGCGGCGGACCCGCGCGCAGATCGCCCGCGAAGCCGGGCTGGAGCCGCTGGCCGACACGCTGCTCGCCGACCCGACGCAGGACCCGCGCGCCACCGCGGCCGGCTTCGTCGACGCGGACAAGGGCGTGGCGGACACGGCCGCCGCGCTGGACGGGGCGCGGGCCGTCCTGATCGAACGCTTCGCCGAGGACGCCGACCTGATCGGCACGCTGCGCGAGCAGATGTGGTCCCGGGGCCGGCTGGTCTCCCGGGTACGCGAGGGCCAGGAGTCCGCCGGCGCCAAGTTCGCCGACTACTTTGACTTCGCCGAGCCGTACCCGAAGCTCCCCTCGCACCGGATCCTCGCCATGTTCCGGGGCGAGAAGGAAGGTGCGCTGGAGCTGACCATGGACCCGGAGGCCGAGGGTGACGCCGGCGCGGCGACCGGGCCCAGCCGCTACGAGGCCGCCGTGGCCGGCCGGTTCGGCATCGCCGACCGGGGACGGCCCGCCGACCGGTGGCTGGCCGACACGGTGCGCTGGGCCTGGCGTACCCGGATCCTCATCCACCTCGGCGCGGACCTGCGGATGCGACTCTGGCAGGCGGCCGAGGAGGAGGCCGTGCGGGTCTTCGCCACGAACCTGCGCGACCTGCTGCTCGCCGCGCCCGCCGGCGCGCGTCCCACCATGGGTCTCGACCCGGGTCTGCGGACCGGGGTCAAGGTGGCGGTGGTCGACGCCACCGGCAAGGTGGTCGCCACCGACACCATCTATCCGCACGAGCCGCGCCGGCAGTGGGACGCGTCGCTGCACACCCTCGCCACGCTGGCCGCGGCGCACGGCGTGGAGCTGGTCGCGATCGGCAACGGCACCGCCAGCCGGGAGACCGACAAGCTGGCCGGTGACCTGATGAAGCAGCACCCCGAGCTGAAGCTGACCAAGGTGGTGGTCTCCGAGGCCGGGGCGTCGGTCTACTCCGCGTCCGCGTACGCCTCGCAGGAACTGCCCGGCCTCGACGTCTCGCTGCGCGGCGCGGTCTCGATCGCCCGCCGCCTCCAGGACCCCCTCGCCGAGCTGGTGAAGATCGACCCGCGGTCGATCGGCGTCGGGCAGTACCAGCACGACCTGTCCGAGGTGAAGTTGTCCCGCTCCCTCGACGCCGTGGTCGAGGACTGCGTGAACGCGGTCGGCGTGGACGTCAACACCGCCTCCGCGCCGCTGCTCACCCGGGTCTCCGGCATCGGCGCCGGCCTGGCCGAGAACATCGTGCTGCACCGCGACGCCAACGGGCCGTTCCGCACCCGGGTCGAGTTGCGGAAGGTGGCGCGGCTCGGGCCGAAGGCGTTCGAGCAGTGCGCCGGCTTCCTGCGCATCCCCGGCGGTGACGACCCGCTCGACTCGTCAAGCGTGCACCCCGAGGCGTACCCGGTGGTGCGCCGCATCCTCGCCACCACCGGGCAGGACCTGCGAGCGCTGATCGGGCGCTCGGCCATCCTGCGCGGCCTGCGGGCCACCGACTTCGTCGACGACACGTTCGGCCTGCCCACCGTCACCGACATCCTGGCGGAGCTGGAAAAGCCCGGGCGTGACCCGCGACCGGAGTTCCGCACCGCGACGTTCGTCGAGGGTGTGGAGAAGATCGGTGACCTGACGCCGGGAATGGTGCTGGAGGGCGTGGTCACCAACGTGGCCGCGTTCGGCGCGTTCGTCGACGTCGGGGTGCACCAGGACGGCCTGGTGCACGTCTCGGCGATGTCGCACACGTTCGTCAAGGACCCGCGCGACGTGGTGAAGTCCGGCGACGTGGTGAAGGTGCGGGTGCTCGACGTGGACGTGCCGCGCAAGCGGATCTCGTTGACGCTGCGGCTGGACGACGAGGCGCCGGCGGGCGGCGGCCGTCCCGCCGGCGGTGGCCCGGGCGGAGACGGACGGCGGGACCGCGACGGCCGGGGCGGTCCGGGCGGCGGGCAGCGCGGCCAGGGCGGCGGTGGCCGGCGCGGCGACGGGGGTCAACGCGGTGGGCAGCCGGCCGACGGCGGTGGCCGTCGTGGCCAGGGCGGTGGCGGCCAGGGCGAGCGGGGTGGCGCGCGTGGTGGCCAGTCACCGCGGCAGGGGCGGAGCGGCGGTTCGGCGGCGCCGGCCAACGACGCCATGGCGGATGCGCTGCGCCGCGCCGGCCTGGCCTGACAGGGCGGCGAACCGGTCGGGTTGGGGTCACCGGCGACTCAGCTCGACCGGACCGCCGGAGCCGCCCCCGCGGAACGGCGCGAACCGACGGGCGGGAGAGCGGGCGGGCCCGCGCGCGTCGGCGTACCCTCGCGCTCGTGGCCGGGGACGACGAACGGTGGCGGGAACGGCAACGCCACGCGGTGCGGGCGCACGCGGAGGCCGACGCCCGGGAACGCGCCGCGGAGCAGGCGGAGGCGGCGGAGCTGGTGGCTCGGTTCGCGGCCGAGGCGTCGCGGCGCGGGCTGCGTGTCACCCGGCTGGCCGCGACCGGCCACGACGGGCGCGGCCGCTACCGCACCCGGCTCACCGGTTGGTACGTGGACCGGGCGCACAGCCGGGCGGTGGACACCGAGGGGCGCTTCTATCTGCTGACCGTGCCGCCGGGCCTGCGGTCCCGGCTGCTCGGCGCCGAGCCGCGGCCCAGCGCGCCGCCGCTGGTGGTCGGGCGGGGCGGCCGCGACGGTGAGTCGGTGCCGCTGGCGGCGCTGCTCAGCCGGCGTCTCGACGCGGGCGACGACTGGCCCTGACCGACGCCGGAGCACGGTCCGACCGCTGCCGCCGCGGCAGGCTACCACCACCGGCGTCCGCTGCCGCGACACCGCACGTGCTCCGTCTCGTTAGCCCCGGTGAGGACCGGAGCGAGCAGACGGGAGCACCAGGTGAGCTTTTCCTGTGGTCGGGATCCGGTACGGCGATGAGCGGGCGAATCTGGCTCTCCCCACCGGACGTCGGGCCGCTGGAGGAGTCCTACCTGCTGGCGGCGCTGCGGTCGGGCTGGGTGGCGCCGCTCGGCCCGGAGGTCGACGCCTTCGAGCGGGACGTCGCACACCGGGTCGGTGTGGCGAACGCGGTCGCGCTCGCCTCCGGCACGGCCGGCCTGCACCTCGCCCTGTTGGCGCTGGGCGCCGGGCCGGGGCAGGTGGTGGTCGTGCCGACGCTGACGTTCGTGGCCACCGCGAACGCCGTGGTCTACACCGGCGCCGAGCCGGTCTTCGTGGACTGCGACCCGGCGACCGGCAACCTGGACCCGGCGTTGCTGCGCCAGCTCCTGGCCGAGCTGGACCGGGAGGGTCGGGCGGTGGCCGCGGTCGTGCCGGTGGACATGTTCGGCTCCTGCGCCGACTACGACCGGATCCTGCCGGTGTGCGCGGAGTTCGGAGTGCCGGTGGTGGAGGACGCGGCCGAGGCGCTGGGGTCCGGGCGGGGTGGACGGGCCGCCGGCTCCTTCGGCCGGGCCGGGGTGCTCTCCTTCAACGGCAACAAGATCATCACGACGTCCGGCGGTGGGATGATCGTCTCCGACGACGCCGAGCTGGTCGCCCGCTGCCGACACCTCGCCACCCAGGCCCGTCAGCCCGCCGTCCACTACGAGCACGCCGAGGTCGGTTACAACTACCGGCTCAGCAACCTGCTCGCCGCGATCGGCCGGGCCCAGCTGCACCGGCTGGACATGATGATCGACCGGCGGCGCCGGCTGCGGGAGAAGTACGCCAAGCTGTTCGCCACGCGACCCGGCGTCCGGCTGCTCGCCGACGACGACGCCGGCGCCAACTGCTGGCTCACGGTCGTGGTGGTCGATCCGGGCGCCGCCGGTTGGCGGGCCGGTGACCTGGCGGAACACCTGGCCGGCCGCGACATCGAGACGCGGCCGGTGTGGAAGCCGATGCACCGCCAACCGGTGTACGCCTGCGCCCGGGCCCTGCTCAGCGGGGCGGCCGACCAACTCTTCGCCGACGGCCTCGCGCTGCCGAGCGGCTCCGGCATGGCCGAGAGCCAGATCGCCCGGACGCTGGAGACGATCGACGCGTTCGTGGAGGCGAGGTGAGCAGCGCCGCCGTGGGCGGGAGGGTCCGGTTGGAGATCTGGGACGCCCGCGACCCGGCCGACGCGGCCCGCTGGTGCGCTGCTCACCACCACTGGGCGCACCGCGAGGTCTTCGCCCATCCGGCGTACGTGCGGCTGTTCGCCGGCCCCGGAGAGCAGCCGCTCGCCGCGTACGCCCGCACCGAACGCGGCTTCGTGCTCTACCCGTTCGTGCTCCGGCCGGTGGACGCGCCGCACCTGCGCGAGGCGGGTGGCGCGTGGACGGACCTCACCAGCCCGTACGGCTACGGCGGCGCGTTCGCGTCCGAGGTCAGCGACGTCGAGGCCAAGGAGTTCTGGGCGGCCTTCGACGATTTCTGCGCCGGCCGCCGGGTGGTCTCGGAGTTCACCCGACTCTCGCTCTTCCCGGAGCAGCGGCTGACCCCGGCGGGCCGGGTCGAGGCGCGCCAGACGAACGTGCGGCGTGACCTGCGGACGCCGCCGGCCGAGATGTGGCGCGAGTTCGACCACAAGGTGCGCAAGAACGTCAACAAGGCGCGGCGCAGCGGCGTGACGGTCGAGGTGGACCTGGACGGAGCCGGGCTCGACGACTTCCTGCGGATCTACGAGGCGACCATGGACCGCCGGTCGGCCGCGGCCGGCTTCTACTTCCCGCGCCGGTTCTTCGAGACGATCGTCGACGAGATGCCCGGCCAGTTCGCCTTCTTCCACGCCCGGCACGGGGGCAGGGTGGTCTCCACCGAGCTGGTGCTGACGTCCGGCGACGTCCTCTACTCCTATCTCGGCGGGACCGACCGGGACGCCTTCGACCTGCGTCCGAACGACCTGCTGAAGGTCGAGATCTGCCGGTGGGGCCAGGAGCGGGGGAAGAGCTGGTTCGTGCTGGGCGGCGGCTACCGGCCGGACGACGGCATCTTCCGCTACAAGCGGGCCTTCGCGCCCGGCGGTCAGACGCCGTTCGAGGTGGGCACGCGGGTGCTCGACCGCGAGGCGTACCGGCGGCTCGAACAGGCGCACCTGCGGGAGGGCCGCCGCCGGGACCCGGCCTGGGAGCCGGCGGGCGACTTCTTCCCGGCCTACCGGGCCGCGCTGCCCGGGTGACGCTGCCGGAGCTGACCACCAAGCCAGACGATCCATCACTTTTGCCGGCTTCATCCGTTTACCTTCTCGGACGAAGTCAACGGTGATGCCCCTCGTCAGGACGCTCGGCGCGAGCGGCATCGGATGCGGAGCGCGCGATGCGAGTGGTGGTGACCAGCGAATCCCGGTTCGCCAGGACCAGCGACGGCGCGATCTGGACGGTGCACGGCCCCGGCGCCACGTTCTTCGCGCGCTACCTCGCCGCCTTCGACGAGGTACGGGTGGTGGCCCGGGTGGCCGACGTGGCCGCGCCGCCACCGGAGGCCGTCCGGGTGGACGCCGACGCCATCTCGGTGTGGCCGGCCCCCCACTACGTCGGCCCGGCGCAGTACCTGCTGCGACGCCGCGCGGTGGTGGCCAGCGTGCGGGCGTCGGCCGGCGACCGCGACGCGGTGATCCTGCGGGCGCCCACGGTCTTCGGCGCGTCGCTGGCACAGCGGTGCCTGCGCCACGGCCGGCCGTACGCCCTCGAGGTGGTCAGCGATCCGTACGACGTCTTCGCCCCCGGGGCGGTACGCCATCCGGCACGTCCCTTCCTGCGGACCCGCGAGACGGCCCGGCTGCGGACACTCTGCCGGCACGCCGCGGCGGTCGCCTACGTCACCGAACACCAACTCCAACGGCGCTATCCACCCGGACCACGCAGCCGCAGCACCTTCTACTCCAGCATCCACCTGCCGCCGGCCGCGTTCGTGGCCGAGCCGCGGCCGGTCCGCCGGGACGCCGGCGCTCCCCTGCTGGTCTCCGTCGGCGCGCTGGAACAGCCCTACAAGGGCATCGACACGCTGCTGCACGCCGTCGCCCGGCTCGGCCCCGCCCTCCCGGTCCGGCTCATCCACGTCGGGGACGGCCGGTGCCGCTCCGACCTGGAACGCCTCTGCCGGCGGCTCGGCCTGACCGAGCGGGTCACCTTCGCGGGCACGCTGCCGGCCGGGCCGGCGGTGCGGCACCAGCTCGACCGGGCGGACCTGTTCGTCATGCCCTCGCGCACCGAAGGGCTGCCGAAGGCGCTGATCGAGGCGATGGCGCGGGGCCTGCCGGCGATCGGCACCACGGTCGGCGGCATCCCGGAGCTGCTGGCAGCCGAGGACCTGGTGCCACCGGACGACCCGGACCGGCTGGCCGGGGCGCTGCGGGCGATGCTCTCCGACCCGGACCGGATGGCGCGGGCCGGCGCCCGCAACCACGCCCGGGCCGGCGGCTTCGACGAGCGGGCGCTGGCCGGGCGGCGGGCGGATTTCTACCGCTGGGTACGCGAGGCGGCGGAGCGACCGTCCGACGCCACGCCGCGTCCGCAGCGGCGGGAGCCGGTGGACGAGCGCCGGCCGGTGCGCGAGACCGCACCCAGCCAGCTACCGACCAGACCGCCGCGGACCCTGCCCTGACCTGACGGCGGGCAACGGCCCCCCGACGAGGAGTTAGCAACGATGCCGAAGGCGCATCCCATCGCACCTGCCACCATCCCGGTCGCGCGCGCCGGCCGGCCGGTCCGTGTCGTCCACGTCCTGGGCTGCCTGGACCGGGGCGGCATCGAGACGGCCTCGCTCGATCTCTGCCGGTCCATCCCGCCGACCGAGGTCCACCAGACGTTCGTCACCACCGGCGGCTGGCTGGGCGCGTTGGCCGACGACTACCGGGCGGCGGGCGCCGACGTCACCCAGTGCCCGGGCGCGCCCCGGTGGTCGTTCCTGTTCCGGATGTGGTGGCTGTTGCGCCGGCTGCGGCCCGACGCGGTCGTCGGGCACATCAAGCTCACCAGCGCGCCGATCCTGCTCGTGGCCCGGCTCTGCGGGGTGCCGGTGCGGGTGGCCCGGATGTGGAGCGAGAGCGACTGCGCGCCGGACACCCCGGTCCGCCGGGCGAAGCGGGCGGTGTACCGCTGGCTGCTGCCGCGGGCCGCCACCGACGTCCTCGGGGTGACCGGCGCGACGCTTGACTTCACCGGCCGGCGCGGGCGGGACTCGCGGTACCGCGTGCTCTACAACGGCTTCGCCGCGGACCGCATCACCGAGGGTGCCAGGGACACGGCCCGGCAACGCTGGCGGTTGCCGCTCGACGCGCCGGTCCTCGGTTACCTCGGCCGGTCCGCCCCGGTGAAGAACCGGCCCTTCCTGGTGGAGGTGCACCGGGCGGCCCGGGTCCGGCAGCCCGACGTGCGGCTGCTCGTGGCCGGCGCCCGGGGCACGGACGACATCACCGACGCGCATCCGGACGTCGTCCACGATCCGCAGGTGGTGCTCGCCGGCGAGGTCGAGCAGATCGGGCCGGTGCTGGTCGCCGCCGACGTGCTGCTGCTGCCGTCGCTGACGGAAGGGCTTCCGGGGGTGGTCCTGGAGGCCCTCGCCAGCGGACTGCCGGTGGTGGCCAACGACCTGCCCTGCATGCGGGAACTCGCCGCGCTGCTGCCCGGGGTGACCCTGGTGCCGCTCGCGGCGGGCGCCGACCGGTGGGCCGAGGCGGCGCTCGACCAGGCCGCACTCGGCGGCGCCGAGCGCGAGGCGTTGCGCAAGGCCCTTCGGTCGTCTCCGTTCACGTTGGACCACGTGTCCCAGGAGTGGCGCCGGGTCTGGGGCGTGCCCGCGCCCGCCGCCCCGGTGTGGCCGCTGGAGCAGTCGGCAGGACGCCGATGAGCACGCCGGCCGGTCTCGTCCTGCCCGTCGGCCCCGAGGCGCCGGTCCAGTCGGGTGAGGGGCGGAAGCGGGCCTGGGAACTCCTGGCGGCAGGCGCGTTCACCACGTCGCTCTCGCTCGCGCTCGTCGTCTGCGTGCCGTCCCTACGCCACTGGCTGATGGCGCCGGTGACGGTGGGCGGCACCGTCATCGGGGCCGAGGCGGTCCGCTGGTTCCGGCGCGGTACGGACGTGCTCGAACCGCGCGCCTGCGCGGGTCTGTTCGGCTTCCACTTCTTCTACGTGGTGCCGGTGCTCACGGTCGTCAACCGGACGTGGGGGACGGACTACTACAACCCGCCCGACTGGCCGGAGGCGATCGGCGCGTTGTCGGTGCTGAACGTCGTCGGGCTCTGCGTCTACCGTCTGGTGCTCGACGCGCCGGGCCGGCCACCCCGTCGGCGCCAGCCGGCCCGGATCCTCAACCTGCGAACGTTCTACCTGTTCGGTGTCGTGGCGGCGGCGGTCAGCGTGGCGCTCTTCTTCGGCTACCAGGTCCGCTCGTTCGGTGGCTTCTCGGCGTTCGTGGCCGCGATGACGAACCGGGCGGTTCCGCCGGACCTCACCAAGTTGGGCTCGATCCTGCTGATCAGCCAGGCGTTCCCGCTGCTTGTCTACACGCTGGCGCTGGTGCGGTGGCGGGACGCGTTCGCCCGTGGTCCGGTCCGGCTGGCCCTGCTCCTGACCGGCCTGGTGGTCACCCAGTTCTTCGTGGCCGGCCTCGGCGGCAGCCGGAGCAGCACGCTGTGGCCGCTGCTGCTCGCGCTGGTCATGGCCCACCTCGTGGTGCGACGCCTGACCCGGCGGGCGCTGCTCGGGCCCGCGGTGCTCATCCTCGTGTTCCTCTACGGCGCCGGGTTCTTCAAGGTCGGCGGCGTGGACAGCATCCGGGAGATCCGGCAGACCGGTTCGGTCACCCAGGCCGAGTCGTCGACCGGGCGCAACGTGCCCCTGCTGTTGACCGGCGACCTGGGTCGCACCGACGTGCAGGCGCTCGTGCTGCACCGCCTGCTGTCCGGCCAGATGCAGCCCGAGTACGGCACGACCTATCTCGCGCCGCTGCGGCTCTGGTTGCCGAACTCGATCGCCCCGCTCGACTTCGAGACCAAGCGCGACGTCGGGTCGCGTTGGCTCTACAACCCGCTGTACGGCCGGGGGGAACGGAACGCGAGCAAGGTCTACGGGATGGCCGGCGAGGGGATGATCAACTTCGGGCTGCTCGGCGGCGTGCTCTCGTTCGCCGCGTACGGCCTGATCATCCGCCTGATCGGCCGTCTGTACCGGACGGCCCGGGACGGTACCGCGCTGACGCCGCAGATCTTCGCCGCGATGGCGTGGGGGCTGACGATCGCCGTCAACGCCGACCTCGGCAACATGATCGATTTCAACATGATGTTCACAGTGCCGGTGGTGCTGCTGCTCCTGCTCAGCAGTAGCCGGTCCCCCGCCGGGCCACCGGCCCTGGGCCCCACCGTGCCGCAGCCTCACCGGCCACCACGACCGGATCCGGTCGACCGGGAGCGCGTGCTCCGCTAGCCCGCCGCACGCCCGGACCGGCCGGTCCACGACCGCACAATCCTCGGGGGACTGACCACACATGACCCGCTCAGGGGCCGGACCGACATCTGCCGCGCCGCCCGCGCCGAACCGGTACGCCGTGGTGCAGGTGTTCGGCGTCCTCGACGTGGGCGGCGCGGAGCTGCGGGCCGTCGAGCTGCTGCCGCACCTGGCCGCGGCCGGCGCGGACGTCCATTTCGTCACGCTGGCCGGTCGCTCCGGGGTGCTGGCGCCCACGGTCGAGCGCCTCGGCGCGCGGGTGCGACCGCTGCCGCTGGACGTCCGGTTCCCGCTGCGCTTCGTCCGGTTCCTCGTCCGGCTGCGACCGCGGGTGGTGCACTCCCACGTGGCGACGTTCTCCGGCGCGCTGCTCCTGCTCGCCCGGCTGGCCCGGGTGCCGGTCCGCATCGCGCACTTCCGCAGCGACGGGGACGAGCACGGGAACACGCTTCGCCGGCGGGCGCAACGGTGGATCATGCGCGGCTTGATCAGGTGGTGCGCCACGGACATCGTGGGGGTGGCGCCCGGCGCCCTGTCCCACGGGTACCGGCCCGACTGGACGTCGGACCCGCGGTGCCGGGTGGTGCCCAACGGCCTCGACGTCGACCGGCTCGACGGCCCGTCCGGCTTCGACCTCCGCGCCGCCGTCGGCGCCGCCCCGGGCGAGGTCGTCTGCCTGCACGTCGGTCGCCCCTCACCGGCGAAGCGGCGGTGGCTGGTGCCACGGATCGTGGCGGCGTTGCGGGCGGCCGGCGCGGACGGTCACGCCGCCCTGGTCGGCCTCCGTCAGGAGGACGACGAGGAACGTGTCCGCGCCGAGGCGCGGGCGGTCGGCGTGGCGGGCCGCGTCCACCTGCTCGGCCCCCGCGACGACGTCGGCGCGGTGATGCGGCAGGCGGACGTCGTGCTGCTGCCGTCGGCGCGGGAAGGGCTGCCGGGCGTGGTGCTGGAGGCGCTGGCGGTCGGCACGCCCGTGGTCGGGTCGGACCTGCCAGGCGTGCGCTTCATCGCCGCGGAGCTGCCCGGGGTCAGCCTGGTGCCCCGGGACGCCCCGCCCTCGGAGTGGGCCGCGGCGATCGCGCCGCTGGTCCGGGCGGGCCGCACGGACCGGGACCGCGAGGCCGCCCGGCACGCGTTCCGGGCCAGCGTCTTCTCGCTGCGCTCCGCCGTCGACGCCCACGTCCACCTGTACCAGGGACGTCCGGAGGGCCCGGCCGGACGGTCCGACCACCGGATGACCGCCCCGGCGACGGAGCGTGCCGGACAACCATGACGAATCGACGAGGCGGGCCCGCCGCGGCGGGTCATCGAACCGGTCGCGACCACGGGAGGACGGTGCCGGCATGTGCGGGATAGCGGGTGTGGTGTCACCGGAGCGGCCGGCGGCCGACCTGGTCCGCCGGATGTGCGACGAGATCGTGCACCGGGGGCCGGACGGCGCCGGGCTGCACGCCGACGAGACGTGCGCCATGGGCATGCGGCGGTTGGCGATCATCGACGTCGCGGGCGGCCAGCAGCCGGTCCGGAACGAGGACGGGACCGTGGTGGCCGTCTTCAACGGCGAGCTGTACAACTTCGCCGAGCTGCGGGCGGAGCTGATCGGCAAGGGGCACCGCTTCGCCAGCGAGGGGGACTCCGAGTGTCTGGTGCACCTCTACGAGGAACACGGCGACGAGCTGGTGCACCGGCTGCGCGGCATGTTCGCGTTCGCGGTCTGGGACGCCCGCCGCCGGCGGCTGCTGCTGGGCCGCGACCGGCTCGGCAAGAAGCCGCTGTACTGGTGGTCGAACGGCGCTGCCCTCTCCTTCGCGTCCGAGGCAAAGTCGCTGCTGCGGGACCCGTCGCTGCACCGGCGGGTCGACCCGGTGGCGTTGCACCACTACCTCACCTACCACTACGTGCCCGCGCCGTGGTCGATCTACCAGGGCGTCTCCAAGCTCCCGCCCGGACATCTGCTCACCTGGACCGACGGCACCGTCGAGGTACGCCGGTACTGGCGGCTGGACTGCACCCCCCGGCCGGTCGCCGACGAGCACGAGGCGGCCGCCGAGCTGCGGGACCGGCTGCTGGACGCGGTCCGGGTCCGCATGGTCAGCGAGCGGCCGCTCGGCGCCTTCCTCTCCGGCGGCGTGGACTCCTCGGCCGTGGTCGCCGCCATGGCACGGCAGTCCAGCGGCCCGGTGAAGACCTTCAGCATCGGCTTCGAGGAGTCGCGCTACGACGAACGCGCGCACGCGCGCCTGGTCGCCCAGCGGTACGGGACGGACCACCACGAGCTGGTGGTGGATCCGTCCTGCGTGGACCTGCTGCCGACGCTGTCCTGGCACTTCGACGAGCCGTTCGCCGACTCCTCCGCCATCCCCAGCTTCTACGTCGCCCGGATGAGCCGGCAGCACGTGACGGTGGTGCTCAACGGCGACGGCGGCGACGAGTGCTTCGGCGGATACCAGCGGTACGCGCTGCTCCAGGCCCTGGACCGGGTGCCGCGTTGGGCGAGCCCGGCGGCACTGGGTCGGGTCGGCGCCGCGCTGGTCCGGCGTACCACGCCGGGCTCCCGGGTGCGTGGCCTCGGCCGGCTCCTCCATCTGGTGGGGCAGGAGCCGCTGGCCCGCTACCGGGCGATGATGACCGCCTATCCCCCCGAGCAGCAGCGCGCGCTCTACACCGACGACCTCCGCGAGCAGGTCGCCGGCTGGGACAGCTGGGCGCCGCTCGCCGAGGCGTACGAGTCGTCCCGGGCGGCGGACCGGCTGGGGCGGTTCATCGACGCCGATGTGAACACGTACCTGCCCGGCGACCTGCTGCCCAAGGTCGACATCTCCACCATGGCGAACTCCCTGGAGGCACGCTCCCCCTTCCTCGACCACCACCTGATGGAGTGGGCGGCGCACCTGCCGACGTCGCTGAAGGTTCGCCGGGGCACCACGAAGTACCTCCTCAAGCGGGCGGTGGAGCCGTGGCTGCCGGCGGAGCTGGTGCACCGGCCGAAGATGGGCTTCGCCGTCCCGCTGGGCCGGTGGCTGCGGGGGGAACTGCGGGACATGTCGTGGAGCCTGCTCACCGACACCACCGCGCGGTCCCGCGGGTTGTTCCGGCCGGAGGCCGTCACCGCCCTGCTTCGGCGACACGAGCAGGGTCAGGACGAGAGCCACCGGATCTGGGCGCTGGTGCAGTTCGAGCTCTGGCACCGCCGCTGGCTGGACCCGTCCGGCTCACCGGACCACGGGCCGGCGATCCCGGCCCAGGTCGTCGGCACCGCCGAGCACGGGCTCACCGGCTAGCGGCCGGGCTCGGCCCGCGCACGTCGGCGGGCGTCGGCCGCTGGCCGGCGAGCGCACGCCGGTAGCCGTAGAGCAGGGTGGGGCCGACCGCCAGCGCGTAGGCGGCGCAGCCGGCGAACGGGACGGCCGCGAGCCCGTACCGGCCGGCGACGTACCACTTCGTCGGCACCGAGAGCCCGAGGAACATGATCTGGCCGATCAGGTGGGGACGCACCACGCCGGCGGCGTTCTGCACCATGAGCACCACCGAGAATGTCCCGACCAGCACGAAGTAGAGCCCGAGCCCGACCAGCAACCACCGGCTGTCGCCAAGCGGCACCGGCAGCCAGACCGCGAACAACCAGTCGCCGAGCAGCGCGAGGACGGCGGTCGGGACGGCGGTGGCGACAAGTGACAGGATCACCATCCGCCGGACCGTGCGGCGCACCCAGGCCAGGTCGCCCCGCGCCAAGGCGTCGCCGTTCGCCGACCAGAGCGGCATGCTGATCATGGAGACCAGCATGCCGACCAGGGAGACCAGCTTCGCCGGCAACGCGTACGCGGTGACGCTCTGCGGCCCCAGCGCGTGCGCGATGATCAGGTTGTCCGCGTTGGTCGCCATCGCGTAGAGCACCACCACCACGAAGAACAGCCCGCTCAACCGGAGCAGGGTGACGCTGAGACGACGGTCGACCGCGCCCAGCCTCGGCCGGAGTTCGGGCATCCCCCAGCCGAAGATCCAGACGCTGACCGCGAGGTTGGTGGCCAGCGGACCGAACGCCGTCGCGGTGACCACCGCGACCGGGGCATCCGGGGCGTGCGTCGCGAGCAGCACCAGCGGTACGGTCGCCAGGGACCCCGCCCCCTGCCAGAGCGCGCAGGACGCGACCCGCTGGTAGGCGTACTGCACCCGGACGATCAGGGCCAGCGGGATGTTCAGCAGGAACCCGGTCAGGCAGATCAGGACCATGCTCCTGGTCTCCCCCGGCGCGACCTCCCCGGTGACGTTGAACACCGCCGTCCACGGCACCAGCCCGGCGCCCAGCCAGAGCAGGACGCACAGGCCGGCCGCCACGGCGCCGAGCAGCGCGTACGCGGTGGAGATGTAGCTACGGGCCCGCGCCGTGTCGCCGTTGGCATAGCAGGGCGCGAGCTTGGTCATCAGCCCCGCGCCGAGCCCGAGATCGGCGAAGGTGACCATGCCGGTCAGCGCCAGCACGGACATCCACAGCCCGTACCGCGCGGGTCCGAGCGTGGCCAGCGACACCGGGATGAGCAGGATCGGCGCGGCCAGGGCCACCGCCCGGGCCAACGCGGTGGTGGCGATGCCCCCGGCGAGCCGCCGACTGCGGGTCGTGTCCGGTCCGGCGCCGGGCGGCGGTTCGAGGCCGGCCGGCGCCGTGGCGGCCGGTCCCGCCGGCGAGCGCGGTGCCGCCGTCATCGTCCGCCGGCGACGTCTTCGCGGCTGGTCGCGGGCGGGACGGAGGCGTCCCGCCAGGTCCGGTACCAGTCGAGCGTGCGGCGTACCCCCTCCTCCAGCGGCACGTTCGGCTCGAAGCCGGTCAGCCGCCGCAGCGCGCCGAGGTCCGGGCACCGCCGGTGCACCGACCGGGACGGCGCCGGCAGGTGCCGTACGGCCGGGGCCACGCCGGTCAGGCGCAGCACCAGTTTCGCCAGGTCGCCGATGTTGGTCTGCTCGGTGTCGTTGCCGACGTGCACGATCTGCCCGTCGGCCGCCGGGGTGGCCATCAGCCGGACGACCGCCTCCACCGCGTCGTCGACGTGGCAGAACGCGCGGAACTGGTCCGCCCCCCAGATCCGGAACGGGTCCTCGCCGGCCATCGCCCGCAGCGCCATCTCCGGGATCACGTGGTCGGCGCCCATCCGGGGGCCGTAGACGTTGTGGAACCGGCCGATCACGGTCGAGCAGCCCCGGGCCCGCGCCCCGTGCAGCAGCAGCGCCTCGCCGGTCAGCTTGCTGATCGCGTACGCCAGCCGGGGCGACGCGACGTCGGCGATCATGACCGGCACGTCCTCGGGTGTGGGCACGGGCACCAGCCCGGCGTCGACGCCGCCGGCGTACACCTCGCTCGTGGAACTGAAGAAGACCCGCAGGCCCGGGTGGAGCCAGTCCACCAGGTGCGCCGCGGTGAGCGTGTTGACCCGCAGCACCCGGGCCGGATCGGCCTCCACGTTGCGCACTCCGACCACGGCGGCGAGCAGGTAGACGTGGTCGACGTCGCGCGGCAACCCCGGCCACGCCGCCGGGTCGGTCAGGTCCGCCGAGAGCACGTCCACCGCGCCCGTCCCCCGTAGCGCGGCGATCCGCTCGTCGTCGCGCCCGCGCGAGAAGTCGTCCACCAGCACGACGTCGTGGCCGTCGGCGACCAGCCGCTCGGCCAGGTGCAACCCGATGAATCCGGCCCCGCCGAGCACCAGTGCCCGCATCAGACCGACACCTCCCGCGCGGCCGACGCCCGGGGCGCCGGCGGCGCGCCGCTCGACGGTAGGTAGCCGATTCCGGCGTAGCCGACCCCGGCCGCCCGCACCGCCGCCTCGTCCAGGACCCGCCAGGAGTCGAAGACCAGCCGGACGCCGGTGCCGGGCAGCAGCGTGGCGACCGGCAGCGCCCGGTAGTCCGGGTGGTCGTTGAGCACCAGCACCGCGTCCGACTCCGCGAACGCCTTGTCCGTGCTGACCGGCTCACCCCCGTGCTGCCGGATCACCTCGTCGGTGACCATCGGGTCGTGACCGAGCACCACGAGGCCCGCCGCCGCGAAGACCGGCAGCATGCCGGTGATCGGCGTGCCCCGCATGTCGTCGGTGGGCGGCCAGCCCTTGTACGCCCAGCCGAGCACCGCCAGCCGGGTGCCGCGCAGGTCGTCCCCGCGCTCCTGCCGCAGGAGCCGCACCACTCGCTCGGCGACGTGCACGGGCAGCTGCTCGTTGAGCCGCCGCGCCGCGCCGACCAGGAACGGCGGGCGCTCGCGGGCGCTGGCGATCATGAGGTACGGGTCCTTGGAGAGACAGCCGCCGCCGACGTAGCCGGGACGGCTCAGGTCGGGGCGGGGATAGTCCAGGTTGGTGGCCCGGATGACCTCCAGCGGGTCCAGCCCGTGTGTCTCGGCGATCAGGGCCACCTCGTTGCCGTACGCGTAGATCAGGTCGGTGTGGCAGTTGTTGGCGAGCTTCACCAGCTCCGCCGCCTCCAGACTGGACACCGGCACCAGCCGGCGGGCCAGCCCGGCGAAGAACTCCAGCCCCGCCTCCAGGCTCGCCGCGTCGAGCCCGCCGACGACCTGCGGCAGCTCGACGAGTTCGCGCAGCGCCTGCCCCTGGATCGTCCGCTCCGGCGCCATCACCAGCCGCACGTCGCCGCCCCACGCGGCCGCGAGCGCGGGCAGCACGACGTCGCGGCTGGTGCCCACCGGCACGGTGCTGCGCACCACGACCAGCGTCCCGGGCCGGCAGTCCGCCGCCACCGCCGTCGCGGCCTGGGCCAGGTTCTCCAGCCGGGCCCGGTGGTCGGCCGGGTCGACCGGGGTGGAGACGCACAGCACGACCGCGTCGAGGTGGGCCGGCAGGCGGTCGGTGACGAACAGCGACCGGCCGGTTTCCCGGCGGAGCACCTCCTCGATGCCGGGCTCGAAGAGGTGCGGCCGGCCCGCCCGCAACGACTCGCGGACGGCGGGCTGGGTGTCCACGCCGTGCACTTCGTATCCCGTGTCGGCGAGGGCGGCGGCGAGCGTCACGCCGACGTAGCCGAGGCCGACGACTCCGATCCTGTGGTACACGTCTACTCCTCTGGACGGAAACGGGACGACAGCGGCGCACCCGGCACCGCTGGGTGGGGCGAGCGGCTCACGCCGGGGCGACGACGCTCGGCGGCAGGAGGAGCGGCCGCAGGTCCTGGAAGGTCCGGTTGGCCTCGTCGTAGTCCTCGGGCCGTCCGATGTCGAGCCAGTGCCCCTCGAAGGGGTAGTCGGCCGGATGGTCGCCCTGCCTGATCAGGTCGAGCATGAGCTGGTCGAAGCCGAACGGCTGACCGACCGGGTAGGACGCGATCGTCTTGGCCGACAGGCCGTAGACCCCCATGCTGACCTGATAGTCGAGGGTCGGCTTCTCGGCGAAGTCGACGATCCGGCCGTCGGCGGCCGAGAGCACCCCGAAGTCGATCTTCACGGTGCGTCGGAAGGTCGCCACCGTGACCGGAGCGCCGGAGGCCATGTGGGCCCGGAGCAGATCGGCGTAGTCCAGGTCGGTGAGGATGTCGCCGTTCATGACCAGGAAGTGCTCGGGCAGCCGGTCCCGGAGCCCGAACAGCGGCCCGACGGTGGACAGCGGCACCCGTTCCTCGGTGTAGTCGACCCGGATCCCGAACCGTGCGCCGTCGCCGACGAATGCCCGGATGAGCGACCCCAGGTGGTTGATCGCCAGGGTGGCGTGGGTGAAGCCCCGGGCGGCGAGCTGGTGCAGGACGATCTCCAGGATCGCGTAGCTGTCGCCGATCGGCACCAGCGGCTTCGGCAACGCGGTCGTGTACGGCCGCAGCCGGGTGCCGAGCCCACCCGCCATGATCACCACATGCATGGCGCCTCCTCTCGTGCCTCCGCCCAGATCGCCTTGATCGAGTCGGTCAGTTCGTAGGAGGGACGCCATCCGAGCCGGCCGGCTTCGGCGATGTCCGCGCACATCCACGGCACGGCGGCCGAGCGTCGTCCGGCGTCGTCCGGCGTCGCCTCGACGACCGCGCCGGTGAACCCGGCCGTGGCGGCGAGCGCCCGGACCGCGACGCGCACCTGGACGGCCCGGCCGGTGCCGACGTTGAGCACGGTCGGCGCCGCCGGCGCCGCCGCGACCGTGGCCACGGCGAGCGCGAGGTCCCGGACGTCGACGAAGTCCCGGTAGGCGTCCAGCGGCCCGAGGACGATCTCCGGGGCGCCCTTCGCCAGCGCGGCGCGCAGCAGGCGGGCGGCCCGGCCCAGGACGTTCTGCGGCGACAGGCCCGGACCGATCGGGTTGAACACCCGGAGCACGACGCCGTCGAGGCGGCCCGCCGTGACGGCGAGTCGCATCAGCCGGGTGGCGGTCAGGTGGCCCAACCCGTAGCCGCTCACCGGTTCGGCCGGCCAGGTCTCCGGCACGGCGGCGCCGGTGGGCACGACGCCGTACTCCCCCGCCGAACCGAGCCGGACCAGACGGGCCCGTGGCGCGGCGGTCGCCACCGCCTCGACGAGCTTGGCGGTCACCAGCGCGTGCGCCGCCATCATGTCGTGGTCACTGCCGGTCAGCAGGCCGGTGCAGTTCACCACGACGGCAGGTCGGTGGGCCCCGACCAACGCGGTCATCCGGTCCACGGTGGCGACGAGCAGGTCACACTCGGCGCGACGCGGCGCGACGACGTGGTGCTCGGCGGCGAGCGCGGCGCGCACGTGGCGGCCGACGAACCCGTTCGCGCCGAAGACCAGCGCCGTCCTCACCGCGCGTCCCCCCGGTCGGCCACCGGACTCAGGACGCCCATACCGCGCCGTCCCCGGCGTGTGCCGTGACCGCCGGTCCGGTGGTGGCCGTCGCCGCGACCCGTCCCGACCGGAACCAGTCCACGGTGGCGCGCAGCGCCTCGGCGAACGGGGCCGGCGAGGCGGCCGGGAACAACTCGCGGAGTCGCGTGTGGTCGGCCTGGGACTCGCGGACGTCACCCGCCCGGGGTGGGACGTGCACCACCTCCAGCGAGCGGTCCAGCACGGTCTCCAGTTCGGCGATCAGGTCGAGCAGCGAGATGCGCGCGCCGAAGGCGAGGTTCACCACGTCCGGGGACGCCACCCGCCGCAGCACGGCGTCCACGATCACCGAGGTCACGTCGCCCACGTAGGTGAAGTCCCGGGACTGGGTCCCGTCGCCGTGCACCTGCAACGGCCGGTTCGTCAGCGCCGCGGTGACGAACCGGGGCACCACCGCCGCGTACACGTGGTTCGCCGCCTGCCGTGGGCCGAAGACGTTGAAGAAGCGGAACGGCAGGACCGTCGTGCCGTAGCAGTGGGCGTAGGCGATCGCGTACGCCTCGGTGGCCAGCTTCGACACCGCGTACGGGCTGACCGGCATCGGTCGCAGACCCTCCTGGCGCGGCAGCACCGGGTTGGCGCCGTACACCGAGGACGAGGAGGCGAGCACGCACTGCGCGACACCGTGCCGGCGGGCGGCCTCCAGCACGGTAAGGGTGCCGGTGGCGTTCGCGTGGTGGCTGCGCAGCGGGTCGTCGACGGATCGGGGAACGGATCCGAGGGCGCCGAGGTGCACCACGCTCGCCGCGCCCACCATGGCCCGGTCGAGCAGCTCGGGGTCGAGCACGGAACCGACCAGCAGCTCCACCGGCAGCCCGCGCAGGTTCTCCACCGACCCGGTGGAGAGGTCGTCCACGGCGACGATCTCGGTGACCCGGCCCGTTTCCGACAGGGCCTGGACCAGGTTGGAACCGATGAAACCGGCGCCCCCCGTGACGACGACTCTCACGTGCGCTCCTACCGGTAGCGGATGCTCTCCCGCAGGGCCAACGAGAGAATCCGACGTTGGTTACTAAATGCCGCAAACCTCGTTCCCCTCGGTAGAGCTACGGACCGACCCCCGCGGTCGGTCCGCCCATGACCGTTCGGAGGCGAACCACGTGGCACTGCGCGTCGCCGTCATCGTCAAGACCAACTACGGCGGGCTCTGGACCATCCCGCAGGCGTGTGCCCTGCGGGACCGCGGCCACGAGGTGGTGGTGATCTGCCCGCCGGGCGGCCGCCTGAACGCCCGGCTGGCCGAGGCCGGCATCCGCACGGTGGCGTCGCCCTTCTCGTTCCGCTTCCGGCCCGGTCCCACCACGCTGTACGAGTTGTGGCGACTGCGCCGCCTGGTCCGCCGGCTCCGCGTCCAGGTGCTCTACCACCACCTGTACGCGGCCACGCTGGCCGCGCGCCTGGCCACCGTCGGCCTGCCGCTGGTCCGGGTGCAGTTCGTCGCCGGGCCCGCCTTCCTGGAGTCGCCGGTGGTCCGGGCGGTGGAACGGCTCCTCTGGCGGCTCGACCGCGCCATCATCTGCGGCACCCGGTACACCTCCCACCTCTACCGCGCCCTGGGCGTGCCGGCCTCCCGCCGGCCGGCCGTCACCAGCGGGCTCGATCTCGCCTGGGCGACCGCCGACCTGCCCGACGACACCGCGGCGACCAGGGCCGAGGCCCGGGCGAAGTCCCGGGCGGACCTCGGGCTGACGCCCGACCAGTTCCTGGTGATCATGGTGGCGTACGTGTACCCGCCCCGGAAGCTCGCCGCCCACCGCGACCGCGCGTTCAAGGGCCACGACGTGCTGCTCGCCGCCTGGCAGGACTTCCGCTCCCGGCACCCCGAGGCGGTGCTGATGCTGGTCGGCGGCGGCTCGGACCAGGCCGGCGAGGACCACCGGCAGGACCTCATCCGCCGCTTCCACGTCGCCGAGGATCCCTCCGTCCGGTGGATCGACACCGCCGACGACGTCCGGCCCCACTACCGGGCCGCCGACCTGAGCGTGAGCCCGTCGCTGAGCGAGGGGCACGGCGCGCCGCCGGAGGCGGCGCTGCTGGACGTGCCGAGCATCGTCAGCGACGCCGGCGGGCTGCCCGAGACGGTGGACGACACCTGCGGGTGGGTGGTCCGCCGGGACGACCCGGCCGCCCTGGCACGGGCCCTGGAGGACGCGTACGCGGAGTTCCGGTCCGGCCGGCTCGCCGAGCGCGGGCTCCGGGCCCGCGAGCGGTCGCACCGGCACTTCGACAACCGGGTCTCGGCGGTCCGGATGGCCGAGGTGATCGAGCACGCGGCCGGGGTCGGCGCTCCCCCGGGGGATTACGCCCCACCCGAGTACGCCCCGGCGCCGGCGCCCGAGGAGGTCTCGCGGTGACCGGCGCGGACCGGCGCGTCAAGCGGATCGTCGACGTGGTTGTGGCCGTGGCGGTCCTGGTGCTGACCGCGCCGGTCGTGGCGGTCGCCGCGCTGCTCGTGCTGGTCCAGTTCGGCCGCCCGGTCTTCTTCCGTCAGGAGCGCACCGGCCGCCACGAACGGACCATCCGGGTGGTCAAGCTCCGCACGATGTCCGACGACCGGGACGCGGAGGGGCGGTTGCTCCCCGACGGCGTCCGCTGCCGGGGCGTCGGCCGGACGCTGCGCCGGCTGAGCATCGACGAGCTGCCCCAGATGATCAACGTGCTGCGGGGGGACCTCAGCCTGGTCGGTCCACGGCCGCTGCTGCTCCGCTACGACCCCTGGTACACCCCGCGGGAGCGGCTGCGCTTCGCGGTCCAGCCGGGCATCACCGGCCTGGCACAGGTGAACGGGCGCAACGACCTGGCCTGGACCGACCGGCTCGAACTCGACGTGCGGTACGTCCTCGCCTGGTCGCTCTGGCTCGACCTGCGGATCATCGCCCGGACGGTCGGCAAGGTCGTCCGCGCCTCCGGGGTGGCGGTCGACCCGTCGTCCCGGATGCTCGACCTCGACGAGGAGCGGCGCCTCACCTCGGTGCGGTGAGGTGCAGGGAGCCGCCGGCCTGCGCCTGCTCGGGCAGCGAGCCCAACGCCCTGCGGAAGCTCCCCACCAGGGCCGGGTAGTCCTTCGGCGTGACGTCCTGGTGCACCGGGAAGTTGATGATGTGCCGGGCGAGGTCCGCCATCGTCGGACGGTCGCGCAGGTGCTCGATGAGCGTGTGATAGAGGCTGACCATGCCGAACCCGTCGCGGTTCATCGCGGCGTACACGTGGTCACGGTTCTCCCGCCCGGCGCCCAGGATCCGCACCGGCAGCGTCTGCGGGGCGTCGTCGTCGTGCAGCTCGGGCCACATCAGCTCGAACGCGCGACCCCGTTCGGGCAACGCCCGCAGCAACGCGGTGAGCGCGCGGAAGTTCTCCTGCCGCCGCCGGGCGATCCCCACGGCGTCGTGGTCGAGCAGGTGCCGGGAGAACGCCGGCTCGGTCTCCCGCTGCCCGGTGATCCGGGCGGGATCGCGGTAGGTCACCATCCCGCCGCGGGCGTCGGGCATCGGCAGCATCTTGTGCAGGGAGTAGAGCGCCACCTCGCCGGTGCGGCCGGCCGGGCCGCCGAGCGCGTGGGTGAACCACGCGTGCGCGAGGTCCTCCAGCAGCAGCGCCCCGTGCCGGTCGGTCAGCTCCCGGATCCGTCCGATCGCCCGCTCGGTACGGCCAAAGTAGTGGATGACCACGACCACGTCGTACCGGCGCTCGTCGAGCCGGGCCTTCAGCGCGGGCAGGTCGACGGCGAGGTCCTCGGTCAGGTCGTAGAAGCCGGGGTCGAGCCCGAGTTCGGTCACCGGGTCGAAGACGCCGCTGCCCTCGTTGGCCGACCAGCCGATGAACGCCGGCAGCAGGATGTCGCGCCGCTCGCCGCGCCACACCTGCGGCTGCGCGAGCAGGTCCCGCATGCCCTCGCGGGCGGCGCCGTAGAACAGGCTCGGGGTGCGGAAGCCCGCCGGGTCGGTGGCGGTCTTGGGGATCGTCTGCGTCATGCGTGCTCCAGGCGGGTTCGGATCTCGGCGGTGGACATCCTGAGCGAGCGGTTGACGGCACGGAGTTCGCCGACGGCGCTCGGTGGCGCGTCGTCGCCCGGCGTCATGACCAGCACCCGGTCGACCTCGGGGAACTCCTGGCGCACGGCGGCGAGGAGGGCCGGCTGCCGCAGCGTCGCCGGGTCGAAGCACCGCAGCACCCGGGCGCTCGGCCGGCCGAGCCGCACCCGGCCGGCATCGGCGGCGACCGTGAACTCGGCGAAGCCGTACGTGTCGAGCCAGGCCCGGGCCGCGTGCAGCCCGTCGAGCCGCACGTCGTCGCCCGGGGCGATCCCGTCGAGCGCGAGATCCGCGACCCACCACGTGCTGGTCGCCTCGACGGCGAACCCGAGCCGGTCGTAGAGCGCGCGGGCCGGGGCGTTGTCGGCGAAGACGTCGAGCTGCACGGTCCGCACGTCGGGACTGCGGTCGAGGTACGCCCGCAGCAGATGGCGGGCGACGCCGCGTCCCCGCGCCGCCTCCACCACGCAGACGTACGAGAGATGGGCCCGGTCGCGCTCCGTCAGGGTCAGCTCGGCGAAGCCCAGCCGGTCGCCGTCGGCGGCCTCGGCGACGAGGAAGCAGCGGCCGGGGAACGATGCCGGATGGGTGATCACGACCTGCCAGAACCGGTCGATGCCGGGCTGGGCGGAGGTCAGGTAGTCGCGCAGGCGCGGCGCGAACGACGCCCGGCTGACCTCGGCCAGCCAGGCCGCGTCCGCGGGCACGGCCGGGCGGACCCGGACGGCCGCCGGGGCACCCTGGCGGGACGGCACGGTCGGTCCGGTGTCGAGCCGCGCGGCAAGGTGCGGTATCGGCATGTTCACACCTTAGTGTCCGCTAGTGCGCCAAAAGCGGATTTGTGTGGTGAGGTGTAACCGTGGCGGGCTATGTGTTCGGGCTGGTGCTGCATCCGACCCGGGACGTCTCCGAGGTGGTGGAGATGATCGCGAGCTGGGCGGCCCGGCACGGCAAGACCCTGGCCGTGCGCGAAGAGGACCGGCAGCGAGTGCCGACCTCCGTGAAGGCGGTGACCGCCGACGAGTTGGCGGCCGCCAGCGACGCGCTGATCAGCATCGGCGGGGACGGCACCATGCTCGGTGCGCTGCGGCTGGCCGTGCGGGACCCGAAGCCGGTGCTCGGGGTGCACCTGGGCCGGGTGGGTTTCCTGGTCGAGGTCCAGCCACCGGACCTGCCCCGGGCGCTGGAACGGCTGGTGGCGCACGACTTCACCGTCGAGTCGCACGCCTGCCTGGCCTGCGACGTGTGCGGCGACGACGTGGTGGCGTTCAACGACATCGCGCTGGTCCGGCAGCCCGGCGCAGGCTTCGTCACCGCCACCCTGGCGGTGGACGGCCAGCGCTACGGCTACTACCGGTGCGACGCGCTCGTGGTGAGCACGCCGACCGGCTCGACCGCGTACAGCTACGCCGCCGGCGGTCCGCTGGTCTCGCCGGCGACAGAGGCGCTGGTGGTGACACCGTCGGCCCCGATGGCCGGGATCTCCCGCTCGGTGCTGCTCTCCCCGCACGAGAGCGTGCACCTTCAGTTGCGTCCCGACTCGGCGCCGGTGGCGGTGGAGATGGACGGGCTGTTGATCCGGGAGGCGGCGACCGAGGGCTCGGTGCACGTCCGCTACGTCCGCGACGCCGGCCAGGTGGTCCGCCTCGACCCGCGCCGCCACCAGGAACGCAACCAGCTCAAGCTCAGCCTGTTGGACCTGCCGCTGCTGCCCGACCAGCTCCGCGAGTTGCTGCCGGGCGGGCTGCGGGAGCAGCTCAACCGCCGGGACCTGCCCCCGCCACGCTGACGCGTCAGGCGCCGAGCACGCCGTCCACCAGCGACTTGGCCTCCTCCTGGATGCGGGCCAGGTGCTCCGGCCCCTGGAACGACTCGGCGTAGATCTTGTAGACGTCCTCGGTGCCCGACGGCCGGGCGGCGAACCAGCCCGACTCGGTGGTCACCTTGAGCCCGCCGATCGCGGCGCCGTTGCCCGGCGCGGCGGTCAGGACCGCGGTGATCGGCTCGCCGGCCAACTCGGTCGCGCTCACCTGCTCCGGCGAGAGCTTCGCCAGGACCGCCTTCTCCTCCCGTCCGGCCGGGGCGTCGATCCGCGCGTAGGCCGGCGCGCCAAAGCGGTCGGCCAGCTCGGCCCAGTGCTCGCCCGGCGTCCGCCCGGTGGTGGCGATGATCTCGGCGGCGAGCAGGCAGAGCAGGATGCCGTCCTTGTCGGTGGTCCAGGTGCTGCCGTCGCGACGCAGGAAGGACGCGCCGGCGCTCTCCTCGCCGCCGAAGCCCACCGAGCCGTCCAGCAGGCCGGGCACGAACCACTTGAACCCGACCGGCACCTCCAGCAGCGTCCGGCCCAGGTCGGCCGCGACCCGGTCGATCATCGAGGAGGAGACAAGCGTCTTGCCCACCGCGGCGGCCGGGCTCCACCGGTCCCGGGTACGGAACAGGTGGCCGATCGCCACCGCCAGGTAGTGGTTGGGGTTCATCAGCCCGCCGTCGGGCGTGACGATGCCGTGCCGGTCGGCGTCGGCGTCGTTGCCGGTGGAGACCTGGTACGTGTCACGGGCGGCGATCAGCGAGGCCATCGCGTTCGGCGAGGAGCAGTCCATCCGGATCTTGCCGTCGCCGTCGAGGGTCATGAACCGCCAGGTGGGGTCCACCTCCGGGTTGATCACCGTAAGGTCGAGGCGGTGCCGTTCGGCGATCTCCCCCCAGTACGCCACGCTCGCCCCGCCCATCGGGTCGGCGCCGATGCGCACCCCGGCGTCCCGGATCGCGTCGATGTCCAGCGCGGCGGGCAGGTCGTCGACGTAGTGGGCGAGGAAGTCGTACTCCCCGGTGGTGTCCGCGGCGCGCGCCCGCGCGTACGGGATGCGCTTCACCTCCTTGAGCCCGGCGGCGAGGATGGCGTTCGCGCGGTCCTGGATCCACTTCGTGACGTCGGTGTCGGCGGGCCCGCCGTTGGTGGGGTTGTACTTGAACCCGCCGTCGGACGGCGGGTTGTGCGACGGCGTGATCACGATGCCGTCGGCGAACCCGGAGGTTCGGCCCCGGTTGTGGGTGAGGATGGCGTGCGACAGCGCCGGGGTGGGGGTGTAGCCGTCGCGGCTGTCGCGCAGCACGGTGACGTCGTTGGCGGCGAGCACCTCCAGCGCGTCGGCCTCGGCCGGCGCGGAGAGCGCGTGGGTGTCCCGGGCGAGGAACAGCGGCCCGTCCAGGCCCTGCTCCCGCCGGTAGTCGCAGAGCGCCTGGGTCACCGCGAGGATGTGGTCGGAGTTGAACGCGTTGCGCAGGCTCGACCCGCGGTGCCCGGAGGTGCCGAAGGAAACCTGCTGCGCCGGGTCGCTCGGGTCCGGGTGCTCGGCGTAGTAGGCGGTGACCAGCCGGGGCACGTCGACCAGGTCGGCGGGCTCGGCGGGCTGCCCGGCACGGGGGTGGGCCACTGCGGGATCCTCCTCGAAGGTGGGTGGGGCCGGTCAGGGCTCGACGCGCTGACCCTTGCCGATGACGACGATGCCGTTGTCGGAGACGGTGTAGCGCTGACGGTCCTTCTCCAGGTCGACACCGATCTCGGCGCCCTCCGGAACGTAGACGTTCTTGTCCAGGATCGCCCGGCGGACGACAGCGTGCCGGCCGATCTCGACACCCTCCATCAGCACGGCGCCGTCGACGTGCGCCCAGGAGTGCACCTTGACCTTGGGCGATACGACCGAGTTCTCCACCAGCGAGCCGGAGATCACCGCCCCGGGCGAGACCATCGAGCCGACCGCCCGCCCCACCCGCTCGCCCCACTGGTGGACGAACTTGGCCGGCGGGTACGGCGGCTGCTCGGTGTAGATCGGCCAGTCGAAGTTGTAGAGGTTGAACACCGGGTGCACATTGATCAGATCCATGTGCGCGTCGTAGAACGAGTCGAGCGTCCCCACGTCGCGCCAGTAGCCGCGGTCCCGGTCGGTGCTGCCCGGCACGTCGTTGTCCTTGAAGTCGTAGACGTTGGCCTCGCCGCGCTCGACAAGCATCGGGATGATGCTGCCGCCCATGTCGTGCTTGCTGGACTTGTCCGCCGCGTCGCGTTCGACCGCCTCGCAGAGCGCCCGGGTGCTGAACACGTAGTTGCCCATCGAGGCGTAGATCTCGCCGGGCGAGTCGGGCAGCCCCACCGCGTCGGTGGGCTTCTCCCGGAACGCCCGGATCCGCTTGCCGTCCTCGCCGACCTCGATCACGCCGAACTGGTCGGCCGTCGACAGCGGCTGGCGGATGCCGGCCACGGTCACCCCGGCGCCGGAGGCGATGTGGTCCTCCACCATCTGCCGGGGGTCCATCCGGTAGATGTGGTCGGCGCCGAAGACGATCACGTGGTCGGGCTGCTCGTCGTTGATCAGGTTGAAGCTCTGGTAGATCGCGTCGGCCGAGCCGGCGAACCACCACGGGCCGCGGCGCTGCTGCGCCGGCACCGGCGTGACGTAGTTGCCGAGCAGCGTCGACATCCGCCAGGTCTTGGTGATGTGACGGTCCAGGGAGTGGGACTTGTACTGGGTCAGCACGACGATCTTGAGAAAGCCGGCGTTCGCCAGGTTGGAGAGGACGAAGTCGACCATGCGGTACATCCCGCCGAAGGGGACGGCCGGTTTCGCCCGGTCGGTGGTCAGGGGCATGAGGCGCTTGCCCTCCCCGCCGGCCAGGACGATCGCGAGCACCTTGGCAGCCATGGTCAGACGCTATCCACCCCGAAGCGACTTCACCACTCGGACGGCGCAGTTGCGCACCCGGTGCTCTGCACTAGGGTGCGGGCATGGCACCGTTGCGCGTCGACCTGCTCACCCGTGAATACCCGCCGGAGGTCTACGGCGGCGCCGGCGTGCACGTGGAATACCTGGCCCGGGAGCTGCGCCGGCTCGCCGAGGTGCGGGTGCACTGCTTCGGCGCGCCGCGCGACGAGCCCGGCGTGACGGCGTACGCCGAGCCGGCCGCGCTGGCCGGCGCGAACGCCGCGCTGCGGGTCATGGGCGTCGACCTGGAGATGGCCGCCGGCACGGCCGGCACCGACCTGGTGCACAGCCACACCTGGTACGCGAACCTGGCCGGGCACACCGCGAAGCTGCTGCACGGGGTGCCGCACGTGGTGAGCGCGCACAGCCTGGAGCCGCTGCGGCCGTGGAAGGCCGAGCAGCTCGGCGGCGGGTACGCGCTCTCCTCCTGGTGCGAGCGGACCGCGTTCGAGGCCGCCGACGCGATCATCGCGGTGAGCGCGGGCATGCGCCGCGACGTGCTCACCGCGTACCCGCAGGTGAACCCGGACCGGGTCCGGGTGGTCTACAACGGCATCGACACCGTCCAGTACGCCCCGGACTCCGGCACCGACGTGCTCGACCGGCTCGGCATCGACCCGGGGAGGCCCAGCGTGGTCTACGTCGGGCGGATCACCCGCCAGAAGGGCCTGCCCTACCTGCTGCGGGCGGCCCGGGAGCTGCCCGCCGACACCCAGCTGGTGCTGCTCGCCGGCGCGCCGGACACCCCGGACCTCGCCGCCGAGGTGGAGGAGTTGGCCGCCGAGCTGCGGGCCAAGCGCTCGGGCGTGGTCTGGGTGGCGGCGATGCTGCCCAAGCACGAGGTGATCCAGGTGCTCACGCACGCCACGATCTTCGTCTGCCCGTCCGTCTACGAGCCGATGGGCATCGTCAACCTGGAGGCGATGGCCTGCGAGACGGCGGTGGTGGCCACCGCCACCGGCGGCATCCCCGAGGTGGTCGCCGACGGCGAGACCGGTCTGCTGGTGCCGATCGAGCAGGCCGGTGACGGCTCCGGCACGCCGCTGGACCCGGAGCGCTTCGTGGCCGACCTGGCCGCCCGGATGAACGAGCTGCTGGCCGACCCGGCGCGGATCGCGGCGTTCGGCGCGGCCGGCCGGCGACGCGCGGTGGAGCACTTCTCCTGGTCGGCGATCGTCGAACAGACGCTCGCCGTCTACCACTCCGTGCAAGGAGCGGCCCCCGCTTAACGCTTCCGGTAGAGGCGGGGCCCCTTGTTAACAGGTGTCGTCCCGCCGGTGGTCGCGTCGGGGCCGGTACGGTGCCGGCATGAGCGCAGACGCGGTTGGCAGGTCGATGCCCCCGACCGTGTCGCTCGACGATCTGACCGCCATGATGGCCGCGGACGAGCACCATCGATACGAGATCAGCCCCGAGGGCGTGCTCTCGATCATGCCGCCGCCGGGCTACGCCCACGCCATCATCGCGACCCGGCTCATGCTCTGGCTCGCCCAGGGCGGCGTGCCGGCGGACCACATCGCCCAGGCCGTCGGGCTGCGTATCCCCGGCCGGCGTGGCGGGGTCGGCGGGCGCATCCCGGATCTGGTGGTCTGGAGCAAGGCCCAGGCCGACGGCGTCTGGCTGCCGACCGCCGACGTCCTTCTCGTCGTCGAGATCGTCTCTCCCGGCTCCGAGGGCATCGACACGGTGACCAAGCGGAGCGAGTACGCCGCCGCCGGCATCCCGCAGTACTGGATCGTGGAGCAGGACCCGGCACAGACGGTCACCATGCACCGCCTGGACGGCGAGCGCTACGACGTACGGGCGACCATGCCGCTCGCCTGGGTCCTCAACACCAGCCCGGCCGAGTACGACCTCGGCTGACACCGTCGGCGGCTGCCCCGCCACGGCAGATCTTGGAAGCGAACGGCCCTCAGAGGGGCCGAATCTTCCAAGATCTCGGGTGAAGCCGGCAACTTGACTACGTCGCCCGGGATGCCGCCTCCCGCGTAGGGTCGCCGGATGCCCGATGCGATCTTCGCCCATCCGCGCCTCGCGCCGGTCTACGACACCTTCGACGGAGACCGGGACGACTTTGCGGCCTACCTCGCCATCGCCGGTGAGCTGGGCGCGCGCACGGTGCTCGACGTGGGCTGCGGGACCGGGTCGCTGGCGGTCCTGCTCGCCCGGCACGGCCACACCGTCGTCGGCGTCGACCCGGCCGAGGCGTCCCTCGACGTCGCGCGGGCCAAGGATGGAGCCGGCAAGGTTCGCTGGATCCACGGCGACGCCTTGGCACGCCGTAGGCGTACTGCCGCCGGGTGAGCGCCGGACGCTCGGCGCGAGGCGGGCCGGGCACGCCGTCGCCGTCCGGGTGCGGAGGCCGGGATGCGAGCTCGGATGCCAGCTCGGCGAAGTGGTCATATCCGGGTCACGGGGATACCACTACTTCACCGAACTGGTGTCGATCATTGGCCGAAACTGGCCAATGGCCCTGCCCCACGCGGCGCGATCCGGTGCATCAGGGGTTGGCGCCGAGCGCGAGACGATCTCGCGCAGTAGGTTGAGCGGGTGACTGGACGGTTCCCGATCGAAGACGTCTCCCCCGTCGTCGCCTGCGGTCGCTACCCGGCCAAGGCGGTGGTCGGCGAGGTCGTACCGGTGTCGGCCCGGGCCTACCGCGAGGGCCACGACGCGCTCGGCTGCAACGTGGTCTGGCTCGGTCCGGACGGCGCGGCCCGGCCGTTCACGCGGATGCGCCCCGGCGAGCCCGGCCAGGACCGTTGGCACGCCACCGTCACCCCGGACGCGGTCGGCTTGTGGCGGTTCACCGTCGAGGCGTTCCAGGATCCCTACCTGACGTGGCAGAACGCGGTGACCAAGAAGCTGGCCGCCGGTCAGGGCGCGGCCGAGCTGGGCAACGACCTGGCCGAGGGCGCGCGGGTGCTGACCGCCGCGCTCGACCTGGTGCCCAAAATCGAGCGGAAGCGCGTGCGGGCCGCCGCGAAGGCGCTGCGCGACGACAGGGCGGACCTGCCCCGCCGGGTGAGCGCGGCGCTGGAGCTGGCCCCGCTGCTGTGGGAGCACCCGGTGCGCGAGCTGGTCACCACCGGCGACGAGCGCAGCCTGTGGGTGGACCGGCCGCGGGCGCTCTTCTCCGCCTGGTACGAGTTCTTCCCCCGCTCCGAGGGCGCGATCGCGGCCACCGCCGACGCGCCGGCCCGCTCCGGCACGTTCACCACCGCGCTCGACCGCCTGCCCGGCGTCGCCGCGATGGGCTTCGACGTGCTCTACCTGCCGCCGATCCACCCGATCGGCCGGGTCAACCGCAAGGGCCGCAACAACGCGCTCACCGCCGGGCCGGACGACGTCGGCTCGCCGTGGGCGATCGGCGCGGACGAGGGCGGCCACGACGCCATCCACCCCGACCTGGGTACGCCGGAGGACTTCCGCGACTTCGTCGCCGCCGCCGCCGAGCAGGGCCTGGAGGTGGCGATGGACCTGGCGTTGCAGTGCGCGCCGGACCACCCGTGGGTGACCGAGCACCCGGAGTGGTTCACCACCCGGGCCGACGGCAGCATCGCGTACGCGGAGAACCCGCCGAAGAAGTACCAGGACATCTACCCGGTGAACTTCGACAACGACCCGGAGGGCATCCGGGCCGAGGTGCTGCGGGTGGTGCGGCACTGGGTCGGCGAGGGCGTGAAAATCTTCCGGGTCGACAACCCGCACACCAAGCCGTTCGACTTCTGGCACTGGCTCATCGCCGAGGTCAAGCGCGTCGACCCGGACGTGCTCTTCCTGGCCGAGGCGTTCACCCGCCCGGCGATCATGCACGGGCTCGGCAAGATCGGCTTCACCCAGTCGTACACCTATTTCACCTGGCGGACGACGGCGGCCGAGATGCGGGAGTACTGCGAGGAGCTGGTCGCCTCGGCCGACTGGATGCGCCCGAACTTCTGGCCGAACACGCCCGACATCCTGCACTCCTCGTTGCAGCACGGCGGGCCGCCGATGTTCAAGATCCGGGCGGTGCTGGCCGCGCTGCTCTCCCCCTCCTGGGGCATGTACGCGGGCTTCGAGCTGTTCGAGCACGTCGCCCGCCCCGGCGCCGAGGAATACCTGGACAACGAGAAGTACGAGCTGCGCCCCCGGGACTGGGACGGCGCGTTGGCGCGCGGGCGGTCGCTGGCGCCGTTCATCACCACGCTCAACCGGGTCCGCCAGGACAACCCGGCCCTGCACCAGCTCCGCAACCTGCGCTTCCACGACATCGACAACCCGGCGCTGCTGTGCTGGTCGAAGCACGACCCGGAGACCGGCAACACGGTGATCGTGGTCTGCTCGTTCGACTCCCGCACGGTGCAGTGGGGCAACACCACGCTGGACATGCCGGCCCTCGGCCTCGACTGGCACGAGCGGTTCACCGTGCGCGACGAGCTGACCGGCGCGGAGTACGACTGGGGGCAGCGCAACGCGGTGCGCCTCGACCCGTACCTGCAACCGGCGCACGTGCTCACCGTGCGTCGCCCGGCGTCGCCGGCCGCCGAGGAGCCGGCGCACCCGGCCGCGCCCGACCTGACCGTCGAGGACGTACCCGCCGACCTCTCCGGCGGCACCGCACCGACCGCATCCGCCGAGAGGGACGACGCACGATGGACCAGTTGATCGCCGGCGAGGCGTACGACCCGCACGCCGTGCTCGGCGCGCACCCGGCCGACGGGAGCACCACGATCCGGACGCTGCGCCGGGGCGCGGGCGAGGTGACCCTGCTGGTCGACGGCGACCGGCACCCGATGAAGCGGGTGCACGACGCCGGCGTCTTCGAGGCGGTGCTCCCGGGCGAGGTGCGCGACTACCGGGTGGAGGTGGACGGCGCGACGCTCGACGACCCGTACCGTTACCCGCCCACGCTCGGCGAACTGGACCTGCACCTGATCGGCGAGGGGCGGCACGAGCGGCTCTGGGCGGCGCTCGGCGCCCGGGTCTTCGACGAGGGCGTGGCGTTCACCGTGTGGGCGCCCAACGCGCGCGGTGTGCGGGTGGTCGGCGACGTCACCGGCTGGGGTCCGGACGACGGCTGGCCGATGCGCTCGCTCGGGTCCAGCGGGGTGTGGGAGATCTTCGTGCCCGGCGTGCCGGCCGGCAGCCGCTACAAGTACCGCGTCCTCGGCGCCGACGGGCGGTGGCGGGACAAGGCCGACCCGATGGCCGCCCGCACCGAGGTGCCGCCGGCCACCGCGTCGGTGGTGCACGATTCCCGGTACGAGTGGGGCGACGCGGGCTGGCTGGAGCGCCGGGCGGCGCGGCAGCCGCACCAGGAGCCGATGAGCGTCTACGAGGTGCACCTCGGCTCGTGGCGGCCCGGCCTCGGCTACCGCGAGCTGGCCGAGCAGTTGACCGTGTACGTCACCGAGATGGGCTTCACCCACGTGGAGTTGCTGCCGGTGATGGAGCACCCGTTCGGCGGCTCGTGGGGCTACCAGGTCACCGGCTACTACGCGCCCACCGCCCGGTTCGGCGACCCGGACGACTTCCGCCACCTGGTCGACCGGCTGCACGCCGCCGGCATCGGGGTGATCCTCGACTGGGTGCCGGCGCACTTCCCCAAGGACGAGTGGGCCCTGGCCCGCTTCGACGGCACCCCGCTCTACGAGCACCCCGACCCGCGCCGCGGCGAGCAACCCGACTGGGGCACGTACGTCTTCGACTTCGGCCGCAACGAGGTCCGCAACTTCCTGGTCGCGAACGCGCTCTACTGGCTCGACGAGTTCCACGTCGACGGGCTGCGGGTCGACGCGGTCGCCTCGATGCTCTACCTCGACTACTCCCGCTCCGAGGGGCAGTGGGCCCCGAACGTGCACGGCGGCCGGGAGAACCTGGAGGCCATCGCGCTGCTCCAGGAGGTCAACGCCACCGTCTACCGGCACCACCCGGGCGTGCTGATGATCGCCGAGGAGTCCACCGCGTGGCCCGGCGTCACCAGGCCGACCTCGGACGGCGGGCTCGGCTTCGGGTTCAAGTGGAACATGGGCTGGATGCACGACACCCTGCTCTACACCTCGAAGGACCCGATCTACCGGCAGCACCACCACCACCAGCTCACGTTCTCGCTGGCGTACGCGTGGAGCGAGAACTACGTGCTGCCGATCAGCCACGACGAGGTAGTGCACGGCAAGGGGTCCCTCGCCGGCAAGATGCCCGGCGACACCTGGCAGCGGCTGGCGACCGTGCGGGCGCTGCTGGCGTACATGTGGGCGCACCCCGGCAAGCAGTTGCTCTTCATGGGCTGCGAGCTGGCCGACGACCGGGAGTGGAGCGAGGAACGCGGCCTCGACTGGTACCTCACCCACGACCCGGCCCGGGCCGGCGTGCAGCGCCTGGTCGCCGACCTGAACCGCGTCTACCGGGCCACCCCGGCGCTCTGGGCGCAGGACACCGACCCGGCCGGCTTCCGCTGGATCGCCGGCGACGACGTCGCCCACAACGCGATCTCGTTCATCCGGATCGCCCCGGACGGCCGGACGCTTGTGTGCGTGGCGAACTTCTCCGCGACGCCGCTGGCGGACTACCGGATCGGCCTGCCGGCCGGCGGTACGTGGACCGAGGTGCTGAACACCGACGCCCACCACTACGGCGGTTCCGGCGTGGGCAACCTCGGCGAGGTGCACGCGGAGAACGTCCCGTGGCACGGCCTGCCCGCGTCAGTGTCCCTGCGAGTCCCCCCGCTGGGCGTCCTCTGGCTCCGCCAGGACCGACAAGGATCCCCCGCCCCGGCGGGAAACGAGAAGTAGCGTCAGAGATTGGCGACTCCGGTCGCACAAACTGCTGTCATCGTTCCCCTACCGAGTGGGCCACCAGGACTCGATCCTAATGTCGGGCGAGGCTGATGAGTGAGACGAGGAGCAGGAGAGATCCGACAACAAGTCCTGCAACCGGAAAGATCAATGACTTACCGATGACTATTTGTCGCCGGAATATCCCGACCACGGAGATCAGTATGATCCCCAGACCAACAATGATACCCAATTCCGGTTGCGGATTCTCCCGCGTCCCGGCGGCGAGGAAATCCCCCTGTCCTACCACGCAACCACCTGCCGCTGCCACGTCGGCCCCGCCGAAACGCCCACGCTAACACTCACCCCTGCACCAATCGTCGGCTCCGTTTAGCCGTGAATCTGATCATCTCCGGAGTCCGGGCGGCGTGCCCACCCTGTCACGAAGAACGCCTCCACCTCTCGCCCATCGCTCGCACGTCTGCACCCGCCGCTGACCGCGCCGTCAGGAAACGTAGTACGAAGGCGCACATCGAGCTGTCGGAGGTCCGGACGTCTTCGCGGAGCGGGCGCCCTGGTTGTAGACGTACGCGACGGATCCGGGGTCAGTTTCCCCGGCACCCCCTACCTGGAAGGCGTCAGACACGACGTGGTCCCGCCCGGCACGCCGGGCCGTCAGTCCACCCCCGCGATCCGAGGGAGAGCTCGCCCGGCCCGTCGATCATGAAGTTAGCGGCGACAAAACGCCCCGGCTCTCTTGCCGGCCAACTTCATGATCGCCCAAGCCTGGGCCGGAAGGGCGGCCGAGATCTTGGAGGGAATTGGCCCCTGGAGGGGCACTTTCCTTCCAAGATCTCTCCGCTCCCGGTATGCGGGAGGGTTGTCCGCCACATGGGAGTAGCGCGGCGCCGACTTCATGATCAGCGAGGGCGTCCGGAAGGCGTCAGACCAGGTCGGCTTCTCGTAGGAGCTTCCAGAGGCCGGCGCCGTCGGGGGCGCTCAGCCACTTCTGGCCGGCCGGGCCGGACGAGGAGCGGCCGGCCGGGGCGGGCAGGCTGCCGGCCAGCACCGACTGGGTCGGCGACAGCCGCCGGATCGCCACGCCTGCGACGTTGTCCGGGTGGGCGGCGGCGAACTCCCGGTAGATCTCCTGGTCGTGCTGCCCGTCGTCGCCGATGAGCAGCCAGCGCACCTCGGGGAACTCCCGGGCCAGCCGGGCCAGCGTGGCCCGCTTGTGCTCGCGGCCGCTGCGGAACCAGCGGTCGGCGGTCGGCCCCCAGTCGGTGAGCAGCAGCGGCCCGGCCGGGTAGAGGTGCCGGGACAGGAACCGGGTCAGCGTCGGTGCGACGTTCCAGGCGCCGGTGGAGAGGTAGAAGACCGGCGCGCCCGGGTGGGCGGTGGCCAGGCGCTCGTAGAGCACCGCCATGCCGGGCACGGCGTTGCGGGCGTGCTCGTCGAGGACGAACGTGTTCCACGCGGCGAGCATCGGCCGGGGCAGCGCGGTCACCATGACCGTGTCGTCGATGTCGGAGAGGACGCCGAAGCGCACGGTCGGGTCGAGGATGCGGACCAGCGCCTCCACCGGCTCGGCGTCGGCCACGCGCAGGCGTACGCAGCCCCAGCCGGGGGTGAAGTCGCCCTTGACGACGGTGTCGACGAAGCCGCTGCGGTCGGCGGTCACCTCCTGGCGCACGCCGTTGACCTCGATGGTGACCTGGGCGTGCTTGGCCGGAAGGGTGGCGAAGCTGCGCCAGCCGCGCACCTTCTCCAGCCGCCCGCGGCGGGTGTCCGGGCGGCCCAGCAGCACCCGGCAGAGCACCCGCGCCCAGCCCGGGGCGCCGTACCCGGCGTACGCGATGATGTTGGGCTGCCACCCGGTGCGCCGCAGCCGGCGCTCCACCAGGCCGTGCAGCGCGTCCTCGAGGCGCGCGGCCCGGTGCAGTTGCGGCACGGCCAGCTGGTCCGGTGGTGTGGGTGGCACGTAGCAACCCTGCCACAACCGGCGGGGCCCGGCCACGCGAGTGATCCGGACCGATCCGCCCCGAAGCCCGGTGACCGGCGTGTCACACTGCGTTCGGGGCGACGACGGGGGCGTGGGTCGTGTCGACAGCGAGGCGGAGCCCGGACGCGCCGGCGCTGGTGGCGCTGCTGCTCGGCGCGGCCGGGGTCGGCTACCGGCTGGTGCTGACCCTGCTCACGGTGCCCGCCTCGAACAGCGACGAGGCGACGTTCGGCCTGGCCGCCCTGCACATCGCCGGCGGCCACGAGCGGCCGGTCTTCCTCTACGGGCAGCGCTATATGGGCGTGCTGGAGTCGTACCTGGCCGCGCCGCTGGTGGGCTGGGGCGGGCCGAGTTGGCCGCTGCTGCGGCTGCCGCTGCTCGCGCTGTACGCGATCTTCCTCTGGCTGGCGTACCGGTTGACCCGCCGGCTCTTCTCCCCCTGGCTGGCCGTGCTCGTGGTGGGGCTGCTGGCGCTGGGTTCGGAGCGGGTGGTCCGCGACCAGCTCACCGTGGTCGGCGGCCGGCCCGAGGTGAAGCCCGCGGTGCTGGCCCTGCTGCTGATCGCGGTCGCGCTCGGGGAGCGGCGGGTCCGGTACCGCTGGCTCGCCACCGCAGCGTTCGGGCTGCTCGCCGGCCTGGCGCTCTGGTCGGACTGGCTGATCGCGCCCTACCTGCTGGTGGCCGTCGTGGCGCTGGTGCCGGCCGCCTCCCGTGACCTGGTCGGCTGGCCGGGCGTGCTGCTGGTCGCCGGCTTCGGAGTCGGGATCGCGCCGGTGGTGAAGGACAACATCGTGGCGCCGCCCGGGCAGGACTCGCTGTCGGTGTTCCGGGAGATCAGCACGAAGGACGGGGTGGCCCCGTCGGTGGCCGAGCGGCTGCACGGCGGGCTGCTGGAGGGGGTGCCGCTGGCCTCCGGGCTGTGCCCGATGGACGGCTGCGCGGGCTGGGCGCGGTGGTTCGGGGTGCTCTACCCGGTGCTGCTGGTGGCCGCCGCCGGGCTCGGCGTGGTCGCGTACCGCCGGGCCGTCGACCCGGCCGCGCGGGTCCGGGCCGTCGCGATCCTCGCCCTCGTCGCCGGCGCGGCGGTGACCCTGCTGGCGTACGTGCGCAGCCCGCTCTCCGCGACCGATCCCGTGGGCAACGCCCGCTACCTGTCGGTGTTGCAGATCTCGTTGCCGGCCGCGCTCTGGCCGCTCTGGCTGGGCGCCGCCGCCGCGCTGCGGGCGACCGCGTCCCGGGCGACCCGGCTGCGCGGCGTCGCGGCCGGCGCGGTGCTGGCCGGGCTGACCGCCGCCGCGCTGGCCGGCACGCTGGCGTTCCTGGCCGGCATGCCGGGGATACGGGCCGAGGAACGGTCCGCCCGCCGGCTCGCCGACGCGGTGCTGCGGGCCGGCCTGCACGAGGTGTACGGGGACTACTGGACCTGCAACCGGCTGATCTTCAACACCGGCGAGGCGGTGGCCTGCGGGGTGCTGGACGGCAACCTGACGCCGGGGCAGAACCGCTACCCGGCGTACTGGCGGCGGGTGGGGCGGGCGGCCCGGCCCGGGTACGTGGTGGCGGTCGGCTCACCGGCGGAACGCGCGCTGCGGCGGCTGCTCGGCGACCGGGCCGACGCGGCGGTGCTGGCCGAGATCGGCGGGAGTCGCGTGTACCACCCGGAACGCGCCGTCCGGCCGTGGCGCTGAACCCGGCCCGTACGCTGTGCCGGTGCTCATCCTGCTGCCCCCGTCCGAGGGCAAGGCCGAGGCCGGCACCGGCCGGCGGCTGGACCTGTCGCGGCTGTCGCTGACCGAGCTGAACCCGGCCCGGGAGGCGGTGCTGACCGCGCTCGTCGACCTCTGCGCCGGCCCGGACGAGGCGGCGGCCCGCGAGGCGCTGGGCCTGAGCGAGGGGCAGCGCGGCGAGCTGCGGCGCAACGCCCGGCTGGGGGCGGCGGCCACCGCGCCGGCCGCCCGGCTCTACACCGGGGTGCTCTACGAGGCGCTCGACCTGGCCACGCTCCCCGCGGCGGCGGAGCGGGCCGCCCGGCGGTCGGTGCTGATCAGCTCCGGCCTGTGGGGCGCGGTCCGGCTCACCGACCGGGTCCCGCCGTACCGCTGCCCGATCGGGGCGCGGCTGCCCGGGGTCGGCGCGCTGTCCGCGTACTGGCGTGCGGCGCTGGGACCGGCCCTGACCGGGGCCGCGGGCAGCGGTCCGGTGCTGGACCTGCGCTCCGGCGCGTACGCGGCCACCTGGGCGCCGCGCGGGGCGGTCGCCGACCGCACGGTGACCGTGCGGGTGCTGCACGAGCGGACGGTCGACGGGACGCCGGTGCGGTCGGTGGTGAGCCACTTCAACAAGGCGACCAAGGGCCGGCTGGTGCGCGACCTGCTGCTCGCCGGCGTCCGGCCGCGCAGCGCGGACGCGCTGGTGGGGGCGCTGCGCGAGCTGAAGTACACGGTCGAGGAGGCGCCCCGGGCGGCCGGGCGGCCCCGGCAGCTCGATGTGGTCGTCGGCGACCTCTGAGCGCAAGTTTTGCTCAAGGCTCGGGCGCAGCGGTTCCCCGGCCCGGCCTGGGGGGCCACGGTAGAGGCGCCACCACGCCGACCAAGGAGCTGTGCCGATGCTCTCCGAGCCCACCACGCTGCTCGACCGGCCCCGCCCGCCGTCCCCGGCCCCGCCGCTGGACTGGCTGACCCTGGCCGACGCGTTCGAGGTCGCCTGCCTCGTGCGGTGCACGCCGCCGCCGGCCGCCGACGTCCGCCGGCTCGGCGTGGGTCCGTACCGGGGCGGGATCGCCGAGTTCAACCGGGAGGACGCGGCGCACCGGATGCGGCAGCTGCTGCGCCGGCTCGACGTGCCGGTGGAGCACGAGCTGACCATGGGCGGCCTGCGCCGCCGCTACGAGCTGCACCGGCTGTCGGTGCCCCGGGAGCACCGGTCGGCGTACGCGAGCCTGCTGGATGCCGGCTGGCGACAGGGCCGCCGGGAGCTGCTCGGCGGGCCGGTGCCCGGCGCTTCGACGGCACGGCGGCTCTGGCGTCCCCGGCTGGCGGCCTCGGCCTGGCGGGCGGCGCTGCTCGCCGGCGGCCGGCACGTACGCCGGCACTGCCTCGGCATCCGGCTGGCCGACCGTGACCTGGCGGCGGTGCTGGTGCGCGGCGCGGCGCTGCTGGAGGTGCCGGCGGTGCTGCGGCCGGGGTCGGGCTGCTTCCTGGTGAGCGTGTCCAACGGTGAGCACCGGGCCCGGATCACCGAGAGTGCCACGCTGGGCTGACCGCCGCCGGCAGGGCGGGCTTGCGCCGCGGCGGGTACGCGGCGCAGAGTGCAGCCCGTGAGCCGACACTGGTCTGCACGCGGACGGCGCCGGACCGCGGCCCCGCTGGCGTTGCTGCTGCTGCTCGTCACCGGCGTGGCCGGCTGCCGGGACGAGCCCACCGAGCCGGTGCGGATCCGCATCGCCACCGGCAGCCCGACCGCCGTCTACCACGCCTTCGGCCAGTCGCTGGCCGCCCTGCTCAACCGGGAGCTGCCCGGGGTGCGGGCCGAGGTGCTGGTCACCGCGGCCTCCGCGCAGAACGTCCGGCTGGTCGGCGCCGGGGACGCGGAGCTGGGGTTCACCCAGGCCGACGTGCTTCCGCCGCGCGAGCCGGAGCACCCGACCGTGCTCGCGGTGGCCCGGGTCTACGACGACCTGCTGCACCTGGTCGCCACCGCCGGCGGTCCGGTGCGCACGCTCGCCGACCTGGGTGGCCGGCGGGTCTCGGTGGGCGCCGACGGCTCCGGCACCGAGGTCACCGCCACCCGGCTGCTCGCGGTGGCGCAGCTCGGCGGCGCCCGGGTCCGCCAGGAGCACCTGGGGTTGGACGACTCGGTGGCCGCCCTGCGCGAGGGCCGGATCGACGCGTTCTTCTTCTCCGGCGGCCTGCCGGTGCGCGGCGTCGCCGACCTGGCCCAGCGGACCTCCCTGCGGATGGTCGACCTGGGCGACTGGACCGAGCCGTTGCGGCGCTCGTACGGGCAGGTCTACGTGACCCGCGACATCCCCCGCTCGGTCTACCGGGCGGACCCGGTCAGCACGGTGGCGAACCCGAACTACCTGATCGTCAACGCCGACCTGCCGAGCGCGCTGGTGCGCGACGTGACCCGGCTGTTGATGGACCGGCGGGAGGAACTGGCCGCGGCGCATCCGGCGGCCGGCCGGATGAGCCCCCGGTCGGCGATCGTGACCACCCCGCTGCCGCTGCATCCGGGCGCGGCGCAGTGGTACCGCGACACCAAACCCTGACCGGGGTCAGCGGCCGACCGGCTCGCCGTGGCGCTGCGGCGCGGCCGGCTCGTCAGCCGCGTGGGGGGCGCCGGGCGTGCCCGGGTCGTCGGGCGGCGCCGGGAACCACAGCTCGGCGACCAGACCCCGGGGCTCGCCCTGGCGCATGGTGAGCCGGCCGTCGGACGCGTCGACGAGCACCGCGGCGATGGTCAGCCCCAGCCCCGCGCCGTCCACGTTCTGCGCGTCCGGCGCCCGCCAGAACCGCTCGGTGGCCTGGCCGAGCTGGCTGGCCGTCATGCCGGGGCCGGTGTCCCGCACGGTCAGCTCCGTGCCGCCGTCGGCGGGGCGTACGGTCACCGTCACCTCTCCCCCGGCGCCGCTGAACTTGACCGCGTTGTCGATCAGGGCGTCGAGCGCCTGGTCGATGGCGGTCGGCACGGTCCGCGCGTACGCCGGCGACTCGCCCGCGTCGAGCCGGAGCGTGACCGCCCGGTGTCGGGCCAGCGGCAGCCAGGCCACGACCCGGGACGCGGCCGCCGCGCCGGCGTCCACGGTGACCCGCTGGTTCTCCTCCCGTTCGGCCCGGGCCAGGGTGAGCAGCGCGTCGAGCACGGTGGCCAGCCGATCGGTCTCCTCCAGCGCCAGCCGGTGCTCCGCCCGGCCGTCCGGATCGGTGAGGCTGGGCCCCAACTCCTCCACCCGCAGCCGCAGCGCGGTCAACGGGTTGCGCAGCTGGTGGCTGGCGTGCGCGACGAAGGCCCGTTGCCGGTCCATCACGTCGGATACCGCGTCGACCATGTCGTTGAAGCTGGTCGCCAGCCGGCGCAGCTCGGGCGGGCCGAGCCGGGGGCGGACCCGGGCGGTGCGGCGCCCCTCGGCGATCTCGTGGGTCGCCACGTCCAGCTCGGTGACCGGGCGCAGCACCCAGCCGGCCAGTCCGAACGCGGTGGAGACGCAGGCCAGCACCGCGAGCAGGCCGATGCCGGCAAGCATCAGCCACCACACGGTGACGGTGCGGCGCACCGGGCCGGCCGGCGTGGTGGTGACCACCGCGCCGAGCACCTCGCCGCCGTCGTTGATCGGCACCGCGGTCACCAGCGGCCCGTCCTCCCAGGGCCAGATCGACTCCGGGCCGCTGAACTGCTGCCCGGACAGCGCGGTGTCGACCGCCGGCCCGGTGCCCCCGCCCGGGTCCCACCGGCCCGAGGCGGCGACGGTGCGGCGGTCGCGGTCCACCACGGCCGCGCCGATGCGGTAGAGGTCGTCGTAGGCGGCCAGCTCCCCGCCCAGCGGGCCGGGGCTGCCGCCGCGCAGCGCCGGACCGGCCAGCGAGGCGAAGCGGGTGGCGTCGGCGAGCCGGTCGGCGCGGACCCGGTCGGTCTCCCGGGAGGCCAGCGTGACCGCCAGCGGAGTCTCCAGCGCGAACAGGACCAGCACCATCAGCAGCAGGTAGCTGATCACCAACCGGCGGCGCACCCGGGCCTCCTCACCCGCCGCGGAGCCGGTAGCCGACCCCGCGTACGGTTTCCACAAGCGTCGGGTCGCCGAGCTTGCCGCGCAGCGAACCGACGTGCACCTCGACGGTGTGCCGGTCGGCCCAGACGGTGCCCCAGACGTCGAGCAGGATCCGGTCCCGGGGTACGGCCACCCCGGGCTGGCGGGCCAGCGAGAGCAGGATGTCGAACTCCTTGCGGGTCAGGGTCACCGCCCGCCCGGCCACGCTGACCGTCCGGCCGCCCACGTCGATGCGGACCGGACCCGCCTCGATCAGGTTGCGTTCCGGGACGGTGTGCGACGCCCGGCGCAGCACCGCCTCGATCCGGGCCTGCAACTCCACCATCGAGAACGGCTTGACCACGTAGTCGTCGGCGCCCAGCCGCAGGCCCAGCACCCGGTCGCGTTCCTCGCCCCGGGCGGTCACCGCGATGATGCCGAGCTGGCTGCTGCGCCGGCGCAGCTCCCGGCACAGGTCGGTGCCGTCGCCGTCGGGCAGCGTCAGGTCGAGCAGCACCAGGTCGCAGGGGGCGGCGGAGAGCGCGGCCGCGACCGTGGCGGCGTGTTCCACCTGGTAGCCACGGCGGGTCAGCGCGGACGACAGCGCCGCGGCGACCCGACGGTCGTCCTCGACCAGGAGGATCCGCACCCGTGCCTCCGTCCGTTCGCGGTGTTGCCCTGGGAATGGTGGCAGAGACGCCGCCCGGACGCGAGGGCGCTCTACGCTGCGGTGGTGATCTACAAGATTCTCGCCGACGACGAGTGGCGGCAGGCACGGGCGGACGGCCGGTTCGCCGGCACCGCCATGGACCGTGAGCACGGCTTCATCCATCTCTCCGGCCCGGACCAGGTGGTGGAGACCGCCCGCCGGGTCTACTCCGGGGTCACCGGCCTGACCCTGCTGGCGGTGGATGAGAGCCGGCTCGGCGACGCGCTGCGCTGGGAAACCTCCCGCGGTGGTGCGCTCTTCCCGCACCTGTACGCGATGCTGCCGGTCGACGCGGTGGTCGCGGCGCATCCGCTGCCGGCGGACCGGCCGGCCGCCGACGCGGTGGCCGAACTGCTCGACTAGGTGCTCGTTATGCTGCGTCGAGCCCCGCCCGACGGCGCGACGCGCCCCGCACGATGCGAGTTGAGATGACTGACAGCAACGACCGGTCCGCTTCCGTCTTCGTCCACCCGACGGCCGACGTGGAGTCCGGCGCCCGGGTCGGCGACGGCACCAAGGTCTGGCACCTGGCGCACATCCGGTCGAGCGCCCAGGTCGGCGCCGGCTGCGTGATCGGCCGCAACGTCTACGTCGACGCGAGCGTCACCGTCGGCGACCGCGTGAAGATCCAGAACAACGTCTCGGTCTACCAGGGCGTGACCATCGAGGACGAGGTCTTCGTCGGCCCGTGCGCGGTGTTCACCAACGACTTCCGGCCGCGGGCCCAGAATCCGGACTGGACGATCACCCCGACGCTGGTCCGCCGGGGCGCCTCGATCGGCGCGAACGCCACGCTGGTGTGCGGCATCGAGGTCGGCGAGTACGCGATGATCGCCGCCGGCTCGGTGGTGACCCGGGACGTCAAGCCCTACCAGCTGGTGGCCGGCAACCCGGCCCGGCCGAAGGGCTGGGTCGACGAGAAGGGTGAGGTCGTCTCCCGGGACGTCGACAACCCGCCGCACCAGGGCTGAGTACGCGACGGGGGCGACGACCGGACCGGTCGTCGCCCCCGCGTGTCGGCGTGTCGGTCAGCCGCAGAGCCGACCGATCTCGTCACGGAACCGGTCCATCGGGTTGGCCCCGGCCGGACCGAGCAGGTATTCCTTCAACTCCCGCCGCGCCTCGGCCATCGGGTCGTCCCCGCCCCGGGTCACCGCGAGGATCTTGGCCAGCTCGCCGCCGTCCACGGAGAGCAGGTACGCCGCCCGCGCGGTCGGGAACTGCCGGCGGAACTCGTCCTCGGGCAGCCCGGCCGGGTTCGCCACCACGTACGGCCGCTCGCTCTGCACGAAGTCGGAGACCACGCTGGACACGTCGCTGACCAGCAGGTCGGTGACGTTGAAGCAGTCGAACAGCGACGGCGTGCGGCCGGTGACCACCAGGTGCGCGGCGCCGTCGAGCGACCCGGGGTCGGTTTCGCCGCCGGCCGCGCGGATCCGGGCCACGATGCGCTCGTGCACCGCCTTCGCCTTCGGCGAGCGGGTGCCGGTCAGCGGGTGCGGCTTGTAGATCACCCGCAGGTTCCCGGCGGACAGCAGCCCGGACACGATCCGCTCCCCCATCAGCACCAGCGAGGTGTGGTAGGGGTCGTCGTCCAGCCAGCCCTCCCAGGTGGGGGCGTAGAGCACGGTGAACAGGTGGTCGGCCGCGCCGGAGCCGAACGTGCGCACGCCGGCGAGCTGCGGACGCCCCACCTCCACGATGTCGCGGTCCAGCACACCGACGTCGGCGCGGGCGTACCGCTCCCGGCCGGCCGGACCGGCCACCCACACCTCGTCGTAAACCTTGCTGTACGGGTTGACGCTGGCCGCCTTGTCGCTGTCGCCGTGCCCGACGAAGACGTGCTTCACGCCCGGCTCGCGCAGCAGGTGGATGTTGGCGCCGACGTTCGCCGCGTAGAGCGCCACCCGGAGCGAGCCGAGGTCGAGGTTCATGAAGTCGACCCCGGCCGGTACGCAGATCACCGGCAGCCGGGTGTCGGCCAGCTGGTGGAACGCGTCCGCGGCCCGCAGCAGCACCACCGCGCGCCGGCCGGTCGCCTCCATCGGCGCGAGCCACATGTTGGCCTGGTAGACGTCCTTGGCCGGGCCGGCGAAGTAGAGGGCCACCTCGGGCTTCTCCCGGGCCAGCCAGTCGTGCACGGCGGGCAGCACGCCCGGGGTGGTCCCCCGGCCGCGCAGCAGGGCCAGGGCCAGCACCGCGGCGGTGACCAGGCCGGCGACCAGGGTCACCGCGCCGGTGACCACCACCGGGGCGACCCGGTCCACCGCGGCGGCCACCACGGCCGCCGGCACCAGCAGCACGTTGAGCAGCGGCAGCCGCAGCCCGGCCAGCCGCCGCGCCCACGCCGGCGGGGCCGGGACCCGGCGCAGCGCGCCGAGGTCGATGTTGCGGGTGTACGCCGGAGGGTCGACCCGTCCCTCGATCGACTTGGTGACCGCGGTGGTGCCGACCGCCACGGTCCAGAGCGCGGCCGGCAGCAGCAGCACCGCGACCGTGCCGGCCACGCCGGGGCGGACCGCGGCGATCACCAGCAGCGCCACCGACAGGTCCCGGACCAGCCGCCGGAACGGCAGGCCGACACCGGCCTTGGCGACGAGCTGGGCGGTGGCGGCGAACCGGGTGGCCAGCGCCAGCTCACCGCTCAGGACGACCACCGCGGCGATGGCGTACGGGATCACCAGGCCGAGGGCGCCGGCGAGGATCATGACGCCGTACCCGAGGAACGTCGCGCCGACCGCGGCGAGGCCCTGCTGGCTGCGTACTCTGCTGAACAACGACACGCTCCCTGTCTGCCCGCCGGTGTCGACGAGGCCCGATCCGGACGGCTGCGACCCTAAACGGGTCAAGTGACGCAAGTATTACCGGGGTGTCCGGTGGGTGAACAACGGACGACGGCTTTCGTCCCGCTTCGCGCCGGGCACATCACGCAGCGGGCCCCGGCCGAGACGGCCGGGGCCCACCCTGAACCGGCATCAGCCGCCGATGACCACCCGGCGCACGCCCGTCCAGCGGGCCGGGTCGGTGACCCGCCGGCCGTCGACCAGCACCGTCACGCCCGGCAGGTCCGCCGGGGTGAGGTTGCGGTATTCGGCGTGGTCGGCCTGGATCACCGCGGCGCCGAGCGGCTCGCCGTCGTAGCCGGGCAGGCCGTGCGCGACCAGCTCCTCGTTGGAGTACATCGGGTCGGAGACGTACGGGGTCGCGCCCCGCCGGCGCAGCGCGTCGACCGTCGGGAAGACACCCGAGAACGCGGTCTCCTTGACCCCGCCGCGGTAGGCGGCGCCCAGCACCAGCACGCCCACCCCGGTCAGGTCGCCGTACGCGGCGGCGAGCAGGTCGACCGCGTAGTCCGGCATCGCGGCGTTGGCCTCCCGAGCCGAGCGGACCACGGTGGCCTGCGGGTCGTTCCACAGGTACATCCGCGGGTAGATCGGGATGCAGTGCCCGCCGACCGCGATGCCCGGCGAGTGGATGTGGCTGTACGGCTGGGTGTTGCACGCCTCGATGACCTTGGTGACGTCGACGCCGACGGTGTCGGCGAAGCGGGCGAACTGGTTCGCCAGGCCGATGTTGACGTCCCGGTAGGTCGTCTCGGCGAGCTTGGCCAGCTCGGACGCCTCGGCCGAGCCGAGATCCCACACGCCGTTGGGCCGGTCCAGATCGGCCCGCTCGTCGAAGTCGAGCACCGCCTCGTAGAACCGCACGCCGTGCGCGGCGGAGGCCTCGTCGATGCCGCCGACCAGCTTGGGATAGCGGCGCAGGTCGGCGAAGACCCGGCCGGTGAGCACCCGCTCCGGGCTGAACACCAGGTGGAAGTCGGTGCCCGCGGTGAGACCGGAGCCCTCGGACAGCATCGACGCCCAGCGGTTGCGGGTGGTGCCGACCGGCAGCGTGGTCTCGTAGCTGACCAGGGTGCCCGGCTTGAGGCCACGGGCGATGGCCCGGGTCGCGTCGTCCATCCAGCCGAAGTCCGGCACGCCCTCGGCGTCCACGAACAGCGGCACGACGACCACGACCGCCTCCGACTCGGCGACCGCGGCGGCGGTGTCGGTGGTGGCCGACAGCAGCCCGGCGGCCACCGCCTCCTTCAGCTTCACGTCCAGGTCGGCCTCGCCCGGGAAGGGCACGGCACCGTCGTTGACCAGCTGGACGACCCGCTCGGAGACGTCGGCACCGAGCACCCGGTGCCCCTTCGAGGCGAACTGCACGGCGAGCGGCAGGCCGATCTTTCCGAGCGCGACGACGCAGATGTTCATGAACTACTTTCCTCCAGAGGGCCAGATTCGGCGCAGGCGGGCAAGGAACCGACCGGCGGTCACCGGCGTGATCGCGACGATCACCTGGCCCTTGTGGTTCGTGGTGGGCGTGACGAGGTGCAGCCGGACGCCGCGCCGGGCCAGCCGCCGGGGCGCGGCGACGGGACGGTCGGTACGCAGTGGCGCCGAGCCGACCCCGCCCAGGGTCGACACCTCGGCGCGCACGGTCCGCCGTTCCCCCTTCGCCGCGACGACCGCCAGCAGCCGGTCCACCGCGAAGTCCGTCCGTACGACGGTACCGGGACCGCCCGGCGTCGCCGACGTCACACCCGTCAGGTCGCCCACGCTGACCCGCAGGGCCTCGGCGCTCAACTCGGCCAGCTCGGCCCGGCGGCTCTGCGCGGTGATCACCAGGGCGCGGGCGCCGGCGTCGTCCCGCCCCCAGGCCAGCCCGGTCGCGGTCAGCTTGGCCAGCAGGGTGGCGGCGCGGTCGGTGACGTCGTACCAGTCGTCCGGGTAGCCGAAGGCGGGGTCACGGAAGCCGACGTGGTGGGCGTACCAGCGGCCGTCGGCGATCGTGACCTCGGGCAGCGTCTTGTCCGCCTGCTGCCCGATCAGCTCGCGCAACGCGTCGAGACCGCCGTCGCGTGCCACGGCCAGCCGCAGCCGCTCCTCGGGCGCCATCCGGCTGAGCACGCCCTCGGTCAGGTACGCCTCCGCCAGCTTGCGGACCCGGTCGTGGACGTGCTCCTGCACGTCGGGCGAGAGGGCGAGGAACTCCGTCCGGAGCAGCTTCGCCACCTCCCAGCTGAAGTGGCGGACCAGCACCGCGTCCCGGCGGGGTCCCGGCCCGATCAGGCCGGCGACGTACCCGACGAGTTCCTCGGCGCAGCGCAGTCGCTCCTCGAACCGGCTGGCGTAGGTGATGTTCTGGGCGTTGTCCCGCTTGACGGCGTAGTAGTAGTCGTAGTCGCCGAGGACCGAGACCTTCTTCGCCCGGAAGCAGGCCGCCAGCGTGAACGGCTGGTCGCTGCCCATCGGCATGTCGGTGCGGAAGCGCAGGCCGTGCCGCTCGACCAGATCCCGCCGGAACAGCTTGGTGTTGGACAGCGACCACGGCAGCGCGCTGTCGAACAGGTCGAGTCGCTCCTGGGTGGTGGCGTAGACGGCCTGGTGCACGTAACGCTTGTTGGTGCCGACCATCCGGCCGAGCACCACGTCGGAGTCCCACCGGTCGGCGGCGTCGACCAGGCGCTCCAGGGCCTCCGGCCCGAGGTGGTCGTCCGAGCCGACGAAGAAGACGTAGCGGCCGCGGGCGTGGTCCAGCGCCAGGTTGCTCGGTGCGGCCGGGCCGCCCGAGTTGGCCTGGTGCAGCACCCGGACCGTCCCCGGGTAGCGCTCGGCGTAGCGGTCCAGCTCCGCGCCGCTGCCGTCGGTGGAGCCGTCGTCGACGGCGACCACCTCCAGCCGGTCCCGGCCGATGGTCTGGCCGACCAGCGAGTCCAGGCAGGCGCTCAGGTAGGGCATCGTGTTGTAGACGGCGACGATGACGCTGACGTCCGGCGTGCTCATCCGATTCTTCTCCATCGCCGTGTTCCTGTGGGCGGGGATCCGCCGCCGGCAACGGGCGCACGCGTCGAGGATCCTCGACGCGCTGAGAGCGACCTCGCCTGCGCCGTCCGCGCCGCACGGCCGCGGCACCGGACGGAACCTCCGCGAGTGTACGGCACGGCGACGACCGCCCGGGGCATCCGGCGAGCGCTCCGGCGAGCCGGAATCGGCCGGTCGACACGGGCGCGTGGACGCGGCCACGACCAGCCTGCTTGCTAGTCTCACCCAGGGCTGGAACACCTGCGAGGGGCGCACGTTGGTGACGGAATCGGCAATCGGTAGGGACGCGGCCACCGACGGGGCCGACCCCGGGGAGCGGGACGGGCGGGCGACCGGGTCGCCGGGCGACCGGACCCGGGTGCGACGGCTGCGACGGTCGCTGCTCGCCGCCTGGCCGGCGCTCGTGGGTTACGCGGCCGTCCGCGCCGTCGGGCTGGTCACCTTGGCGATCTGGGGCCACGCCCGGAACGCGTCGTTCCCCAAGCAGGTCGGCAACCGGGCCGACGCCAGCTGGTACCTGGCCATCGCCGAGCACGGGTACGACCGGGCGGAGACCCTCCAGAGCAACCTGGCGTTCTTCCCGTTCTATCCGCTGCTGACCCGCTTCGCCGAGCCGCTGTCCCCGTTCCAGTTCCGGGGCACGGCGATCGCGCTGGCCTGGTTGGCCTCGCTGGCCGCCGCCTGGGGACTGTTCGCGGTCGGCAACCACCTGCACGACCGGCGCACCGGGGTGCTGCTGGCGGTGGTCTGGGGCCTGCTGCCGCACGCGATCGTCGAGTCGATGGCGTACACCGAGGGGCTCTTCACGGCGCTGGCCGCCTGGTCGCTGTACGCCGTGCTGACCGGCCGGTGGCTCACCGCCGGCGTGCTCTGCCTCGTCGCCGGGGCCACCCGACCCACCGCGACCGCGATCATCCCGGTGGTGATGCTGGCCGGGCTGATCGCGCTGGTGCGGCGGCAGGGCACCTGGCGTCCGGCGGTGGCCCTGCTGCTGGCGCCGCTGGGCTGGCTCGGCTACGTCGGCTGGGTGGGCTGGCGGACCGGGCGGGTGGACGGCTGGTTCCGGATCCAGACCGAGGGCTGGCACTCGACCTTCGACGGCGGCGCGGGCACCCTGAAGTTCACCGGGGTCACGCTGGACCAGCCGGCCAAGCTCCAGTTCTACCTGATCGTCGCGGTGCTGGCGACCAGCCTGGTGCTGATGGCGCTGAGCGTCGTCGACCGGCAGCCCTGGCCGCTGCTGGCGTACAGCGGGCTGCTGCTGATCACCACGATCGGCGCCTCCGGATACTTCAACTCCAAGGCGCGCTTCCTGGTGCCGGCGTTCGCGCTGCTGCTTCCCGTGGCCCGCGGGCTCGCCACCGCCCGCCCCGCGCGGGCGGTGATCATCCTGCTCGGGATGACCGCCGCCTCGGCCTACCTCGGTGGCTACCTGCTGCTGGTCTGGCCGTCCTCGCCCTGACCGCCGCCGCCGGTCACCGGGTGACCGGCCGCACGTCCCACAGCCACACGTCGCGCACCCGTTGCCCCGGCCCGAAGCAGGCGTCCAGGAACGCCTTCAGCTCGGCCTCGTGGGCGTGCCGGGGCAGCACCACCGCGTCCGCCCGCCACCAGCGCACGTCCGCCAGCGCCTGGTCGCGCTCCGCGGCGCTGACCGTCGGCGGCCGGGTACCCGCGCCGATCGCGGTGAGCAGCACCGCGGTCGGGCGCGGCGGGGTGCCCCAGCGACCGGTGTCGTCGGTCGGCGAGGTCGGCCCGAGGAAGTAGCCCTGCGGCACGGCGAAGCCGGTCAACGCCGCGGAACCCCAGTTGATCGAGGTCATGTTGTGCACCGGCACGGGCACCAGCGTCCGCCCCTCGGCGACGTGCCCGCGCCACTCGCCGGACGTGACGAACCGGGGCACCGGCACCCGCCCCTTCGCCGGCAGCGGCGTCGGCAGCATCGGCAGCAGCGCGCCGACCAGCGCCGCCGCGGTCAGCAGGCGCAGCGGCGCGGCCACCTGCGGCACCCGCGCCGCCAGGCCGTCGAGCCGGGCCACGGCGAGCGCCAGCAGCAGCCCGAACGCGACCGTGGTGATCAGCGCGAACCGGGCGATCACCATGGCATCCACGATCGGCAGGTCGCGCAGGAGCGCGAACGGCGCGGGCACGTCGCTCTTCTCCGGCCCCCAGCTCAGCGTCGAGCCGAGCGCGAAGACGCCGGAGACCAGCGCCACCACGGCCAGCACCCGGACGGCCAGCTCCCGGCGGAGCCCGACGACCGCCGCGGCCACCAGCACGACCACCGGCCAGCCGTAGAAGCTGGCCTGCTCGGTGGTGTTCGGCGCCAGCCCCTGGGCGCTGTCGGGCCCGCCACCGATCGACTCCGTCGCGTAGGCCACGAACGAGCGCACCCGCAGGGTGTAGACGTCCGGATCGCCCGGGTGCCCGATCCGGTGCTGCGGCCCGGCGAACTGCATCCACAGCGGGTAGGCGGTGACCAGCAGCACCAGCCCGCCGGCCACCGCCAGCGCGCCGAGCGCCCGCGGGGCCAGCCGGACCGTCTCCCGGGGCCGCAGCGCCAGGTGCGCCACCGTGGCCATCAGCGCGCCGAGGGCGACCAGGAAGAGGATCTCGACGGAGATGAAGAACTGGGTCGCGACCAGCGCCCCCAGGATCAGGCCGTCCCGGACCGGAGCGACCGACCGGGTCATCCGGACGATCCGCCACACCAGGAACGGCACCAGCCACTGCGCGGTGATGTGCGGGTGTCCGTTGGAGTGGGTCACCATCGCCGGGGCGAATCCGCAGAACAGACCACCGACCACGGCGGCGGCCCGGTTGCCGGTCAGGTGCCGGTCGAGCACCCAGTACCAGGCGAAGGCGGTGCCGGCCAGGTTCAGCGTGATCAGCAGGAGGTAGGACAGCGGCGCGCCGCCGAGCAGCGTGACCGGCGTCAACAGGATGCCCGGCAGTTGCATCCCCACGTTCGACATCAGGTTCACGCCGTCCGGCGCGTTCTGCAGCGTGGTGAAGAACGGATTCTCCAGGTTGCTCACCGCGTGCGCGGCGTACGCCAGCATCCACTCGTTGAACCCCTGGTCGTCCGGCCGGCTGCCGAGCAGCCGACCGTCGACGTCGAGCCACCCCCGTCCGGTGACCCAGAGGGCGCCGGCCACGAACGCCACGGCGACGATCAGGTCGACGAGGCGGCGCCCCGACCACCACCGGCGGTCCGGGGGAGGCGGGGCGTCGGTGACCAGTGGGTCGCGGGTGGCCGCCGGGGTCGGCGATGCCAACGCGGCCGGCGGTACGCTCGGGGCGGTCCCGCTCCCGGCCACAGCTTCCGGCGGGGCGGCGGGCGGGCTGCTCGTGGGCTTGCCGGTGGGATGTGCCGTCGTCACACCGGCGAATCCTACGGGTCGACCGACGGCCGACGTCGCGACACCGGCCGCGGCGCGAAGGTGACGGCCAGGCGACATGTGGTTGACACTTGCCTCGCGCTCGGTGCGGGAATTTGGCGGTCACGTCCGGCTGAGGCAGAATTCGTCTCTGACTCAAGGGACAGCGCCTGCCGACGCGCAGCTGCCTTTCACGAGATCACACGAGGAGTCGTTCAGTTGAAGGTCATCAGCGTCGTCGGGGCACGCCCTCAGCTGATCAAGCTCGCTCCCATCGCCGCCGCGTTCGCCGGCACCGAGCACGAGCACCGGATCGTGCACACCGGCCAGCACTACGACGCGGACCTCTCCGACGTGTTCTTCTCCGGACTCGGCATCCCCGACCCGGACATCCACCTCGGGATCGGCTCCGGCTCGCACGGCGTGCAGACGGGCAAGGCCCTCGCCGCGCTGGACCCGGTCTTCGAGGCCGAGAAGCCCGACTGGGTGCTGGTCTACGGCGACACCAACTCGACCCTCGCCGGTGCGGTTTCCGCGGTCAAGCTGCACCTGCCCGTCGCCCACCTGGAGGCGGGCCTGCGCTCCTTCAACCGGATGATGCCGGAGGAGCACAACCGCATCCTCACCGACCACGCGGCGGACCTGCTGCTCGCGCCCTCCGACGAGGCGATGCGCCACCTGTCCGCCGAAGGGCTCGCCGCCCGGTCCGTCATGGTCGGCGACGTGATGGTCGACGTGTGCCTCGGTGTCCGGGACGCCGTCCTGGCCGGCCGGCACCCCGCGCCCGCGCTGCCGGAGGGGATCCGCGCCGACGAGCCGTACCTCCTGGCCACGCTGCACCGGGCGGAGAACACCGACTCGCGCACGCGGCTCGCCGCCCTGCTCGACGGCCTGGCCGACCTGCCCGTCCCGGTGGCGCTGCTGGCGCACCCGAGGCTGGTGGCCAAGGCCGAGGAGCACGGGCTGAAGCTGGGCCGCGGCGCCGTGCACGTCGGCCGCCCGCTGCCGTACGCCGGCATGGTGGCCGCGGTGCTCGGGTCGGCCGGTGTGGTGACCGACTCCGGCGGCCTGCAGAAGGAGGCGTACCTCCTCTCCCGGCCGTGCACCACGCTGCGACCGGAGACCGAGTGGGTCGAGACCCTGGCCGACGACTGGAATCGCCTGGTGCCGGATCCGTCCGCCCACTCCCGCGCCGAATGGATCGAGATCGCCACCCGACCGGCGCCCACCGCCGCCCAGGGCACGCCGTACGGCGACGGCCGGGCGGCCCAGCGGGTCGTCGAGACCCTCGCCGCGAAGTGACCCTGCCCGCCGACCGAGAGACTCGGGGTGTTCGCCCGACCATGACGCCATCCCTCGACATGTCGAACTCCGCCGCGAACGGCCGCCCCACGTCCGGCCGCGGTCGTCGTCCGCACCTCATCTACCTGGCCATCGGGTTCCCGCCCGCGGCCAAGAGCTGCGCCTACCGGATGCGGGAGACGGCCAACCAGTTCCGCCGGATCGGCTGGGACGTCACCGTGGTGACGATCACGGCCGCCTCCTGGGAGCGGGACTCGGGCCTCGACTACAGCCTCCTGGACCAGGTCGATCCCGAGATCAAGGTGGTGGAGCTGCCGCTGGCCCGGGAGGACCTCGAGACGGACATCCGCCAGTTCAGCGAGGAGCGCGCGCTGCGCCCGGCCAAGTGGCTGACCAACCTGCGCAAGCGGGAGAAGCGGATCTTCCCGGAGCCGGTCTTCGGCAGCTGGCGGGGCGCGCTGGAGCGGGCGGTCCTCGACGTCCACCGCCAGCACCCGGCCGACCTGCTGCTGGCCAGCTGCGTGCCGTACGTGAACCTGGCCGCGGCCTGGAAGCTGTGGGAGCAGCACGGCGTGCCGTACGCGGTGGACTTCCGCGACGGCTGGTCGATCGACGTGGTCAACGGCGGTCAGGCCTTCACCCCCGACTCCGAGGCGGGGCTCTGGGAGCGCCGGATCCTGGACCACTGCCAGTCGCTCTGGGTGGTCAACGACCCGATCGCCGACCACTACCGGGCGCGCTACCCGCACGTCGCGGACCGGGTGCACGTGGTCCGCAACGGCTACGACCGGGACAGCGTCCCGGCGGTCCGTCCTCGCCGGCCCGATCCGGAGGCCGGTCTGACCTTCGGCTACCTGGGCACGGTCAACTACACCACCCACCAGCTCGGCGTGGTGCTCGACGCGTGGCGCGAGGCACGCAAGCAGGAGCCGCTGCTGCGCAACGCCCGGTTCGAGATCCGTGGGCACATCGGCGCCGGCGCCAACCGGGAGGCGAACGGGCTGACCGAGCTGATCCGCGAGGCGGCGGCCGACGGCGTCTCCTTCGGCGGCCCGGTGCGCAAGGCGGAGGTCGCCGAGACGTACGGTCGCTGGGACGCCCTCGTGCTGATCCTGATCGGCGGCCGGTACGTCACCTCCGGCAAGGTCTACGAGTACATGGCTACCGGCCTGCCGATCATCTCGGTGCACGAGGTCGACCACGACGCCTCCCGGGTCCTCGACGGTCACCCGCTGTGGACGGGCGCCTGCGGCCTGGACGAGCTGCGCCTGGTGGAGAGCTTCCGCGCGGCCGCCCGGATGGTCGTGGAGGCCACCGACGAGCAGCGGACCGGGGTCCGGCACCACGCCGACCCGTTCACCCGGGAGATCCTGATGCGGAACGCGGTCGCGCAGCTGGCGGCGCACGCCCTGGCGGAACCGCACGACCTGCCGGTCAACGGCGCGGTGGTGCGTCCGTCGGAGGCAGGCGCGACGATGGAGCAGGACGAACGATCCGGTGGGGTGCGCGCATGAGCGACGTGTTGCTGGTGACGGGGGTGGCCCCGCAGGCGGGAATTCTGAGCACGGCGGTGCAGCGGCTGCGTGAGGCCGGCGCCCGCGTTTACCTGGTCGGCGCCCTGAACCAGGACGAGATGGCGGAGGACCTCCACCTCGACGGGGTGTGCGCGCTGCCGGCGGACATCGCGAAGGACTCGCCGACACGCGCCCTGGCCCGGCAGGTGCCCGGGGAACGGGTGTGGAGCCGGATCCGGCGGGAGCCCTGGGCCCGGGAACAGGCCCGCACCGCGGACGTCCTGGTCGCGCTCGACGCGCACGCGGTCTACACGGTGTGGCGGTTCGCCCAGCGCAACCGGTCCGCCGACGCCCGCTACGGCATCCAGGCGGCGGTGCAGGCGCTGACCGAGCGCAAGGACCGCCACGGCACCGGTCCGCTCCAGCGCCTGGCCAACGGCATCCCCTCCACCACCCTGGTGCGGCAGAGCGTCAACCGGCTGATCAGCGGTGCTCCGCGGGCCGCCGTGAACGCGGTCACCGCCCGACCGATCATGCGCAGCAAGGCCGGCACCCAGCTCTGGCTGAGCGCGTTGAAGGCGCCGAAGATGCCGGACTCGGTGCGTACCAAGGTCGCCCGGCAGGTCGCCAAGGGCATGGCCTGGGCGGACCGGCCCGAGGGTGAGGCCATGGTCCTCACCGCCACGGCGAGCAAGCTCCGCAAGCCCGCCGCGCGGGCCCGGATGCTCGGCGAGGCGGCGAGCCGCGAGCTCAAGGCCGGCATGCCGCCGCGCGATCTGGACGGCGCGGTCGAGGCCCTGCTCAAGGTGGCCGACCAGCGGCACCGGGCGGACGAGAACGTGGCCGCCGCGGACCTGCTGAACCGGGCCATGACGCTGGCCTTCGACCGGGTGCTGCACATCGACCAGCTCACCTCCCCGCTGGCCGAGGACCCGGAGGGGTTCGTCGCACCGTTCCGCCGCTCGCTGGCGGCGACCACGGTGGCGAGTCCGCGGGGACGGCTCCAGCCGGCGGCGTCGCCGCCGACCGACCGACCGCTGCGGCTGCTGATCGCCACCAGCGCCAACGACAACTTCCTGAAGCTGATCCGGTCCTACTACGACGCCCACCCGGGGGTCGAGGTCCGGTTCGTCGACCTGGCGGCGAACGCCGCGCTCAAGAGCGTGACCTGGGCGTCGAAGCCGATGCTGGAGCACCGCCTGTCGGCCGACTCCACGCCCTACGGCGACAAGGCCGAGGAGCGGCTGCGCCCGTACCTCGACTGGGCGGACACGGTCTTCGTGGACTGGTGCGTGGCTCCGGCGGCGCTGTTCACCATGGTGGACCCGGGCACCACCCGGATCATCGTCCGCCTGCACAGCTACGAGGCGTTGTCGCGCTGGCCGTACATGGTGGACTTCTCCCGGATCGACGACCTGGTCTTCGTGGCCGACCACATCCGGGATCTCACCACCACCCTGGTGCCCTATCTGAAGGGCCCGGACGGGCCGCGCATGCACGTGCTGGACAACGCGATGGACCTGCGCGGGTTCCAGATCGACAAGCCGGCGGAGGCCCGCTTCCAGCTCGGCATGGTCGGCATCAGCCAGGTCGCCAAGGATCCGCGCTGGGCGATCGAGGTGCTGCGGCTGCTGCGTCGGCGCGACGAGCGGTACCGGCTGCTGCTGGTGGGCGGCGACATGAACCCCGACGTGAGCGTGGCCAGCCGGGAATACCTGGAGGCGTTCAACCGCGACGTGCGCGAGTTCGAGGCGGACGGCGCGGTGCGCCGGCTCGGGCCCACCAACGAGGTGCCGAAGATGCTCAGCGACATCGGCGTCATCATCAGCTCGTCGGTGCGCGAGGGCTGCCACTGCGGTCTCATGGAGGGCGCGGCCAGCGGCGCCGTCCCGGTGGTGCGCGACTGGCCGTTCTTCGCCGGACGGCCGAACAGCGCCCGCACGCTCTACCCGAAGGGCTGGGTCATCGGCAGTCCGGAGGAGGCGGTGGAGCGGATCCTGGAGACCACCGCGACCGAGGAGTCCTGGCGCGCCGCCGGCCGCGACGCGTCGGCGTACGCGCTGCGCGAGTGGGACTGGTCGGTCGTGCAGCACCACTTCGACCGGCTCCTGCTCGGTTCCTGACCGCACCAGGCGAGAAGGGCCCCACCGGTTCGCAACCGGTGGGGCCCTTCTTCCGTACGGCTCAGCGCGGGGCGGGCACGCGCGCCGCTCCGGCCGCGTCGTCCGCCGGACCGAGCAACTCGTCCCGCAGCTCCGCCCACTGGAGCGAGTGCTGGATGCCCTCGGCGAGGGAGAGCGTCGGCTCCCAGCCGAGGTGCCGCCGGGCCCGGTCGCTGCGGGTATAGGTGCCGGCCGAGTCACCCGGCCGGCGCGGCGCCACGACCGTGGGGATGGGCCGGCCGAGCACCGTGTTGAAGGCGTCCAGCAGCTCCCGCACCGTCGTGCCGTCGCCGGTGCCGAGGTTGAACACCTCGTACCGGCGGTCGCCGGCGAGCACCGTGTCGAACCGGCGCAGCGCCTCGACGTGGGCCTGCGCGAGGTCCCACACGTGCACGTAGTCGCGGATGCCGGAGCCGTCCCGGGTCGGCCAGTCGTTGCCGGTGACCTGGAACGTGGTGCCGGTGCGGGCCGACTCGATCATCTTTCCGAGCACGTGCGACGGGCGCGGCAGTTGCAGGCCCGTGCGCATCTTCGGGTCGGCGCCGACCGGGTTGAAGTAGCGCAGCGAGATCACCCGCAGCGGGTACGCGCGGGCGCTGTCCGCCAGCACCCGCTCGACCATCGCCTTGCTCTCCCCGTACGGGCTGGTGGCCGCGACCGGGGAGTTCTCGTCGACCGCGAAGTCGTCCCCCGGTCGGTAGATCGCCGCGGAGGAGCTGAACAGGAACCGGCCACACCCGTTGGCGACCAACGCGTCGAGGAACTCGACGGTCTTGCCGACGTTCTCCCGGTAGTAGCGCAGCGGGTGCTCGACCGAGTCCGGAACGACGATGAGCGCGGCGCAGTGCACCGCCGCCTCGATGTCCGGATGCTCGGCGAAGATCCGGTCGATCAGCGCCGAGTCCGCGATGTCACCACGGTAGAAGATGCGGTTCTGGGCGAACTCCGCCCGCCCGGTGCTGAGATTGTCCAGGATCACCGGGGTGATGCCGGCGTCCAGGCACGCCGAGGCGATGGTGCTGCCGATGAAGCCGGCGCCGCCGGCGATCAGAACCTTCACGGGTCAGCTCCGGGCCACCGGCGGGATGGCCACCGTGACGCCCTCGGCCGCGGAGCGCAGCACCGCACCGGCCACGTCGACGGTCCGCAGGCCCTGTCGGAGGGTGACGATGTCGCTCTCCTTGCCCTCGACCGCGTCGCGGAACCGCTCGTGCTCCACCAGCAGCGGCTCCCGCTTGGGAATGGCGAAGCGAACCATGTCGCCCTCGGCCACGCCCCGGAACGCGCGCAGCGCCTCCCACTCGGTGTCGATGGCGGCGTTGGCGTAGAACGTGAGGTCCGCGGTGAGCGTGTCGGCGACGAAGCAGCCCTTGTCGCCGGTGACCACCGTGGACCGCTCCTTGAGCGGGCTGAGCCAGTTGACCAGGTGGTTGACCATCGTGCCGTCGCTGAGCTGACCGACCACCGCCACCATGTCCTCGTGCAGCCGGCCGCTGCGCGAGACCGTGTGCGCCGACACGGACGTGTATTCCCGGCCGGTGACCCAGGCGGTCAGGTCGATGTCGTGGGTGGCCAGGTCCAGCACCACGCCGACGTCGGCGATCCGGTGCGGGAACGGGCCCTGGCGCCGGGTGACGACCTGGAACACCTCGCCCAGCTCACCGGCCTCCAGCCGGGTCCGCAGGCTCTGCAACGACGGGTTGTAGCGCTCGATGTGCCCCACCCCGGCCACCAGGCCGGCGGCCTCGAACGCCTCGACCAGCGTGGTGGCGGCCTCGACGGACTGGGCCAGCGGCTTCTCGATCAGCGCGCAGACGCCGTTGGCGGCCAGTTCCAGGCCGATGCTCTCGTGCAGCGCGGTCGGGCAGGCGACCACCGCGTAGTCGACGCCCAGGGCGATGAGGTCGCTCACCTCACCGACGACCGGCGCGCGCAGCGTGCCGGTCGTGTCGCCGGCCGGGTCGACGACGCCGACCAGCTCGACACCGTCCAGGTTCGACAGCACCCGGGCGTGGTTGCGCCCCATCGCGCCGAGGCCGATCAGGCCGGCCCGCAGCTTGCTCATCGGGCACCCCCGGCCAGGTTCGCGCCCTCGGCGATCCGCTCCAGTTCGGACGGGGTCAGCGACGGGTGCACCGGCAGCGAGACCACCTCGGCGGCGGCCCGCTCGGTCTCCGGCAGGTCCCACGGGCCCGGCGTGCCGTCCTGGGTCAGGTAGGGCTTCAGCCGGTGGATCGGGGTCGGGTAGTAGACCGCGTTGCCGATGCCCAGCTCGGTGAGGCGGGCCTGGGCGGCGTCGCGGTCGCCCCGGACCCGCACCGTGTACTGGTGGTAGACGTGCTTCGCGCCGTCGGCGACCGGCGGGGTGACCATGCCGGTGATGGCGGAGTCGAGGAACTTGGCGTTGGCGCGGCGCTGCTCGGTCCAGTCGGCGAGCTGGGTGAGCTGCACCCGGCCGATCGCGGCGGCGACGTCGGTCATCCGCATGTTGGCGCCGACGATCTCGTTGGCGTACCGCTGCTCCATGCCCTGGTTGCGCAGCAGCCGCAGGGTGCGGGCGAGCTCGGCGTCGGCGGTGGTGATCATGCCGCCCTCGAGGGAGTGCATGTTCTTGGTCGGGTAAAAGCTGAAGCAGCCGGCGGTGCCGAAGGCGCCGACCGGGGTGCCGTTGAGCTCGGCGCCGTGGGCCTGGGCGGCGTCCTCGACGACGGCCAGGCCGTGCTGCTGCGCGATCTCCATGATCCGGTCCATCGCGGCGGGGTGGCCGTAGAGGTGCACCGGCATGATGCCCACGGTCTTCGGCGTGATCGCGGCGGCGACCGCCTCCGGGTCGACGCAGAAGCTGCCCGGCTCGATGTCCACGAAGACCGGCTCCGCGCCGACCAGCCGGACCGCGTTGCCGCTGGCCGCGAACGAGAACGAGGGGACGATGACCTCGTCGCCCGGGCCGAACCCGAGCGCCATCAGGGTGAGTTGGAGGGCCGAGGTGCCGGAGTTGACGGCGACGCAGTGCCGCCCGGCGACCAGGTCGCCGAACTCCTCCTCGAACGCCGCGACCTCGGGGCCCTGCACGACCCGGCCGCTCCGCAGCACCCGGACAGCCGCCTCGATCTCGGCCTCGCCGATGATCGGTCGTGCTGGGGGAATGAACTCTGGATGCGGCCCAACCATGGGGCTTCCTCCTGTCGACGCGTGACTGTGGGGGACGTTCCGGGGGATGGTAACGGTCTGGGCGGCAGGCGCTGATTTCCCGCTCAGTGTCCGACCGGATGTTTCGCGCTGTTCATGATCGGCGGGTGGGCGCCGGCGACCTCGTCGTGATCACACTTCCACCTCGTCGCGGACGGGCCCCACGCATGCTACTCGCAGCGCCGCGACGATCGCGGCGGCCATCCGGGGCACCTCCGCGGTCTTCAGCGGCGCCCGGGAGATGGCCATCCGCCAGTAGATCGGCCCGACGATCAGATCGACCGCCGCCCGCCGGTCGGTGTCCGGCGAGAGCTCGCCGCGCTCGACCGCCCGGCCGATCAGGATCCGGCCGATGGCCTGCTGGTAGTCGTCCAGCGCGGCCTGGAGCTTCTCCCCGATCTGCGGATTGCGGGCCGCCTCGGCGAGCAGGTCCGGAATGATCTGCGCGGCCAGCCGGTGACGCAACGCACGCGCCATCACGTGCAGCAGGATCTCCAGGTCCCCGATCAGGCTGCCGGTGTCCAGCAGGGGCAGGTTGCGCCCGGCCACCGCCGAGACCATGTCCAGGACCAGGTCGAGCTTGGAGCGCCAGCGGCGGTAGATGGCGGTCTTGCTCACCCCGGCCCGCCGGGCCACCGCCTCGATCGACAGGCGTCCGTAGCCGACCTCGGCCAGTTCCTGCATCACGGCGGCGCGGATGGCACTGGTGATCTCCCCGCGCAGCACCGCCGCGCCGGCCGGGGCACGCCTCTTCTCGGTCGTCACGTGGAACAATGTAGCGCAACGACGGTACGGTTGCGTCCCGACGTTCGGTGGACTACCTTCCATGCAGCAGCGAGGCGGCTCCTCCCCGCCCGGCCACGCTGGATGTCTTCACCGCACTGCTCCCCATCGGCACGAAAGATCGGAGCGCCTGATCATGGCCAACACCGCGGTGGCCGACCCCGAATCCGGACTGACCCGGGCCCAACTGGCCCAGCGGTACGGGCTCCGGGTCGCCGGCGAGCGCCCACCACTGGCTGAGTACGCCCGCCGGTTGTGGGCGTACCGGCACTTCATGACCGCGTACTCGCGGGCGAAGGTCGCATCCTCGCTGAGCAACACCCAGCTCGGCCAGCTCTGGCAGGTCCTGACCCCGCTCACCAACGCGGCGGTCTACTACCTGATCTTCGGCGTGATCCTGTCCCAGCACCGGAACGTGTCGAACTTCATCGCGTACCTCTGTACCGGCGTGTTCATCTTCATGTTCACCCAGACCGCGGTGTCGAACGGCACCAGCGCGATCACCAGCAACCTGGGCCTGATCCGGGCGCTCCAGTTCCCCCGGGCGGCACTGCCGATCACGGTCACCCTGGTCCAGCTCCAGCAGCTGCTCATGTCCATGGTCGTGCTGGCCGCCATCGTGCTGCTGACCGGTGAGCCGCTCACCTTCCGGTGGCTGTTCATCGTGCCGATGCTGCTGCTCCAGACGATCTTCAACATCGGGTTGTCCATGGTGATGGCCCGGATCGGCTCGAAGGTCACCGACCTGCGGCAGATCATGCCGTTCGTGATGCGGACCTGGCTGTACGCCTCCGGCGTCCTCTACCCGGTCAGGTTGTTCCGGCAGCACCTGCCCGAGTGGGCGGCGAACCTGCTGGAGTGCAACCCCCCGCTGGTCTTCATCGAGCTGGCCCGGCACGCGCTGCTGGACTCCCACCAGCAGAACCTGGTCTCCTCCCCCACCAAGCTCTGGCTGCTCGCGGTGGGCTGGGCCGTGGTGGTGGGTACCGGCGGGTTCATCTACTTCTGGCGCGGAGAGAAGGAGTACGGCCGTGGCTGAGCAGACCCTGCCGGTGAACGCCGGCCCGGTGATCGACTCGGGCCGCATCCCCACCGTGGTGGTGGACGACGTGCACGTGATCTACCGGATCCACAAGGGCGCGACCGGCGGCACCACCCCGGTCTCCGCGCTCAAGCGGATCGCCTCCCGGACCAAGGCGCCGAACATCCGCGAGGTGCACGCCGTCAAGGGCGTGAGCTTCACCGCCTACCAGGGCGAGGCGATCGGCCTGATCGGCAGCAACGGATCCGGCAAGTCGACCCTGCTGCGGGCCATCGCCGGGCTGCTCCCGCCGGCCCGCGGCGCGGTCTACACCCAGGGCCAGCCGTCCCTGCTCGGCGTGAACGCCGCGCTGCTCAACGACCTCTCCGGCGAGCGCAACGTGGTGCTCGGCTGCCTGGCCATGGGCATGGCGCCGGAGGAGGTCAAGCGGCTCGCCCCGGAGATCATCGAGTTCTCCGGCATCAACGAGCGCGGCGACTTCGCCTCGCTGCCGATGCGCACCTACTCGTCCGGCATGGGCGCCCGGCTGCGCTTCGCGATCGCCGCCGCGAAGAAGCACGACGTGCTGCTGATCGACGAGGCGCTGGCCACCGGCGACCGGAAGTTCCGGGCCCGCAGCGAGGAGCGGGTCCGCGAGCTGCGCGCCAGCGCCGGCACGGTCTTCCTGGTCAGCCACGGCATCGGCACGATCCGGGACACCTGCGAGCGGACCATCTGGCTGGAGAGCGGCGTCCTGAAGATGGACGGCCCCACCGACGAGGTCTGTGACGCGTACGAGAACCAGAAGTAGCCCGTCGGAGCGCACCGCCCGGGCTCCCGCCCGAAGCGGTGCGCTCCGCCGTCCGCGTTAAGGTTTGCTGGTCCGTCGGTCAAAGTTCACCAACCGGTCACCGACGCACCGATCCCCTTCCACGAAGAGTGAGGAACGGCAATGACGCAGGACCACCCCACCGCCCCGGACGCCGCGCCGGCGAGCCCGGCACCCTGGCGACCCGCGCGCACGGTGGCCGTGATCCTCGCCGGAGGGACCGGGACCCGCCTCGGCCTGGGCATCCCGAAGCAACTGCTGAAGATCGCCGGCAAGCCGATCATCGAGCACACGCTTGCCGTCTTCGAGGCCGCGCCGGAGATCGACGAGATCATCGTGCTGATGGCCACCGGCCACGTGCCCGACGCCGAGCGGATCGTCGCCGGCGCCGGCTTCCGCAAGGTCACCAAGGTGATCGAGGGCGGCGACACCCGCAACGACACCACCCGCATCGCGCTCGACGCGGTCGGCGAGGGCGACGTCAACATCCTCTTCCACGACGCGGTCCGCCCGCTGCTCAGCGCCCGGATCGTGCGCGAGTGCGTGAACGCGCTCTGGAGCTACTCGGCGGTCGACGTCGCGATCCCCTCGGCCGACACGATCATCCAGGTCGACGCGGACGAGTGCATCACCGACATCCCGGTCCGGTCCAGCCTGCGCCGCGGCCAGACCCCGCAGGCGTTCCGCTCCGGCACCATCCGGGAGGCCTACCGGCGGGCCGAGGGCGACCCCGACTTCGCCGCCACCGACGACTGCGGCGTGGTGCTGCGTTACCTGCCCGGCACGCCGATCAAGGTGATCGACGGCTCGGACGAGAACATCAAGGTCACCCACCCGGTCGACGTGCACCTGGCCGACAAGCTCTTCCAGCTCGCCGCCGCGCAGGCGCCCCGGCTGACCGACCATCGCAGTTACGCCGAGGAGCTGACCGGCCGGACCATCGTGGTCTTCGGCGGCAGCTACGGCATCGGCCACGACCTCACCGAGCTGGCCCGCCGCTACGGCGCCCAGGTCTTCCCGTTCAGCCGCTCCACCACCGGCACCCACGTCGAGCGCGCCGAGGACGTGTCCGCCGCGCTGAAGACCGCGTTCGAGGCGACCGGCCGGATCGACCACGTGGTGGTCACCGCCGGCATCCTGGAGAAGGGCGCGCTCGCCGAGATGGACGACGAGACGATGGACCGTCTCCTGCACGTCAACTTCGTCGGTCCGGTCACCATCGCCCGGCAGTCGCTGCCCTACCTCCAGCAGACCAAGGGCCAGCTGCTGCTCTACACGTCCAGCTCCTACACCCGCGGCCGGGCGCGCTACGCGCTCTACTCGGCCACCAAGGCCGCGCTGGTCAACCTCACCCAGGCGCTCGCCGACGAGTGGGCGGAGTTCGGCGTACGGGTCAACTGCGTCAACCCGGAGCGCACCGCCACCCCGATGCGCACCAAGGCGTTCGGCGAGGAGCCGGAGCACACGCTGCTCGCCTCCGAGGCGGTCGCCCAGGCCTCCCTGGACGTGCTCATCTCCGAGCTGACCGGCCAGGTGGTCGACGTCCGCCGGGCCCCCGGGGAGCCGGTGGCCGCGGTGCCCGCCCAGCCCGGCGCGCACTCGGTGGAGCAGTTGCCCACCGACGTGAACGCCTGATCGACGGGACGAGCCAGATGCGTGGTGACCTGGTCCGGAAGCTGACCGCCCGAGTGCTGACGAGCGGGCTGGCGGTGCTGGCGTTCCTCGTCGTGGCGCTCACCGGCGCCACCGGCGTCGGGCTCGCCGTGGCGGTCGCCGCGCTGGCCGCCACCGCCTGGGAACGCCGGGTCCGGCCCAGCGCCGACGGTCTCGTCGAGACGGTGCTGGTGGCCGCCGGCATCCTGGTCGGCTACGCCCGCCGGGCCGACGACGGCTTCGACCCGGCGCTGGCCGCCACCGCGCTGGTCCTGCTCGGCCTGGTCCTGCTGGTCGGCCCGCTGCGCCAGGCCGGCGCGCTGGAGATCCGGGCGGCCAACCTGCCGGTCCGCACCTGGGCTCCGCCGGTCGCCGCCCGGCTCGGCGACGCCCTGCTGGTGCTGCTCGCCCTGGTCGCGCTCGCCGCCGCTCTCGTCCTGCCGGCCTGGTTGCCGCTGGCCGCCACGCTGCTGGTCGGCGCCGGCTGCGCCGCGACCGCGCTCGACCTGGCCCGGCGCCGGTTCCGCCCGCCGGCCGGGGGCGGCCCGATCGGCCGGGCGCTGCGCCGGCACCAGCCGGAGTTCGTGCTGCACTTCTCCGCCCCGCCCGGCTCGGAATACCAGGTGACCATGTGGTTGCCCTACCTGGAGCGGATCGGTCGGCCGTTCCTGGTGGTGCTGCGTGAGCCGGAGTTCCTGTCCACGGTGGCCGCCGCGACCCGCGCGCCGGTGGTCCTCTGCCCGACGCTGAAGGCCCTGGACGAGGCCCTGGTGCCCAGCCTGCGGGTGGCCTTCTACGTCAACCACGGCGCGAAGAACGCCCACTGCATCCGGTTCCACCAGCTCACCCACGTGCAGCTGCACCACGGCGACAGCGACAAGGCGCCCAGCGCCAACCCGGTGTCCGCGATCTTCGACAAGATCTTCGTGGCCGGACCGGCGGCGATCGACAGGTACGCCCGGGCCGGCGTGGAGATCCCCGCCGAGAAGTTCGTCGTGGTCGGCCGCCCCCAGGTCGAGGCCATCGAGGTACGCCGGGAGCCGGCGCCCGCGTCGGCGCACCCGACCGTCCTCTACACGCCGACCTGGACCGGGCACCACGTCGACGCCAACTACTGCTCGCTGCCGGTGGCGGAGACGCTGATCCGCCGGCTGATCGACCGCGGGGCGGCGGTGATCCTGCGCGCCCACCCCTACACCGACCGGAACCCGGCCTCGGCCCGGCAGCTCGCCCGGCTCACCGAACTGCTCGCCGCCGACCGGGCGAAGACCGGCCGGCCGCACCTGTGGGGTGCGGCGGCGGCCCGGGAGTTGACGCTGACCGAGTGCGTCAACCGCGCCGACGCGCTGGTCTCCGACGTCTCCGGCGTCATCTCCGACTGGCTCTACTCCGGCAAGCCGTACGCGGTCACCGACACCGGCGCGGACGGCGAGCACTTCGTCGAGCGGTTCCCGCTCGCGGCCTGCGGCTACGTGCTGCGCCGGGACATGTCCAACGTGGACGACGTGCTCACCGCGCTGCTCGACACCGACCCGAAGGCCGCGGGGCGCTGGACCGCCCGGAGCCGCTACCTGGGCGACTTCCCCGCCGACCGCTACGCCGAGGCGTTCCTCGACGCCGCCCGCCGCGAGCTGGAACCGGACTTCGCCGTCCCCGCGCCACGCGCGGCCGTCTGACCGCTCACAGGTACGCGTCGAGCAACGCCAGCACCGCGGCCGGGTCCTCGACGTGGGCGTTGTGGCCCAGTCCGGGCAGGGTGGCCACCGGAACGCCCAGTTCCTTGAGCTGCGCGTCGGTCACCATCGGATCCAGCTCGCCGCGGGCCAGCAGCACCGGCACGTCGACGGCGGCCAGCAGGGCGGGCAGCCGGGGCTCCCCGACCGCGAACGCGCCGGGATCCATGGCCAGCCGCCAGCGGCCGTCCCCCCGCTGGTCGCCACCGGGGTGGCCCCGGTGACCGTGGCCGTCCTCCCGGCGCAGCCCCGCGTCGACCACCGGATGGTCGGGGGCGAACAGCCCGGCCAGCCCGGCGACCCGCAGGTAGCGACGGGCCGCCTCGTCGCGGGTCGCGAACCAGGTGACCGGCCGGGCGGCCAGTTCCTCCGACTTCGCCAACTCGGCCGGCGACCAGGCCACCTTGATGCCGAGCCCGACCACGGCGTCGACCGGCAGGCCCCGCTGTCGAGCGGCCAGCGCCAGCGCCACCACGCCACCGAGCGAGTGCCCGAGCAGCACCAGCCGGTCGTTCGGGCCCAGTCGGACCGGCCCGAGGCCCTCCGCGGCGCGCTGCGCCAGGGCCGCGAACGAGTATCCGGGCAGCGGCGGCGACCAGCCGTGGCCGGCCAGGTCGGGGGCGAGCCAGCGGCCGGGCCAGCGGCGTTCCAGCAGGGGCGCCCACGGCAGCCACACCTCGCCGGTGGCGCCCATGCCGTGCAGGAGCACCAGATGACGGGTCGCCGTCGTATCGCCCATACGGCGCAGTCTGCCACCGCACGGACACAACGCGCGAGAGCGAACCCCCGCCCTCGCCCACGCCCTCGCCCGAACCTCGCCGATCTTGCAGGTGCGGCCCACGTGATGCAAGATCGCCTTCCGTTGGTGAGGCCACATCCCCGGTGGAGCGTGGCGGGTGTTTGCGGAGGTCTGGAGGCACCTGTGGTGTTCCATTCATCGCGTCGGGTGGGTGCGATGTCCGGTTCGGCGGTGGTGGGCGGCATGCTGGCGGCGGAATCGTCGGGGGGTGCGCGGCGTTGTAACCGGGTGAACGACCGAGGAAGGTGAGCGTACCCCCGCGCCGCCGACCCGCGCCCCCCGGGAATGACGGTGGGTGGCCGGTCGTTACACATGGTCCGGCGCCGCGTAGAGGCCCCCGCGCCCCGC
>NZ_JBICSL010000021.1:0-98972 GCF_043197045.1 Micromonospora sp. NPDC049282 | reverse complement strand
CACCCACCAGGCACGGCACGACGAGCCAACTATCGTTCAGCCTGAGCCCACCGGCGCCAGGTAACCAACCCTCCGGCAAACCGGGGGAACCTCACGAGGGCAGCTTGTCGCCCGGCTTCAACCGGCCGGAGCTGACCTGCTCTCGGATATCCCGGGCGACCTGTAGGTAGGCAGCTTCAGACATAGGTGGTGCTCCCAGCTTGGCGGCTGGTGCAAGCAGACCACATCTCCGGCTCGACTTACAACGCTATGTGTCGTAGCTGTTGACCCTGCGCGCATTGCGTCTTAAGTTGCTCGTGGGGCCTCCCAGCTTGGCGGCCGGGTCGTCCCGCCGTGGGTGCCCCGTCTCCCAGCGACGGCTGATGGGGTGCCTGCGTGCTCCTTCACTGGCGGGAGGCGAGATGACTGAACCGGGCGATGCCGCCCACCGACTCCATCGGCGAGCTGTGACGCCGGAGCGGCGGCTGGACACGCCCTTCCTGGTGGCGTTGTCCTGGGCGATCATCGACTACCACGTGGCGTACACATGCTCCCGCTGCCGCCCGTACGGCTGGTGTCCTCGGGTCGTGGTGGCGCGGGCCCGCATCCGCGCCTGGCGCCGGGTTCGCGACCAGTGGCGGAGCTGAGGTCCGGCACGCTGCTCCTCATCAGCAGGGCGGCAAGCGTCCAGTTCGTGAAGCCGTTCCACTTCCGGTTGATCCGCGTTCTGGACTGGACCACCTACGACGGCTGGACCTGGCTGGACGGATACCAGCTCGACGAGCGGGGTGACGCGGTGGCTCGTCGCTCGATCTTCGTGCTGCGACGCGGGTTGAGGCCGGGAACAGCAGTCAGACCCGGCGGCGATCTAGCCGAGGGACGTTGGAGGAACAGCGCTGATGGTGCGCAGTTGGCAGGACACCCGCTCTCGGATGAACCTCGACGAAGTCGAGGTGGCCGAGCACAAGGAGCGGATGCTCGCTGAGGCCCGCGTGAGCCGCCGCCCCAAAATGCGCGAGCATCGCGACCTGAACCGCGATCGAGAAGAGTGAGGTGCGGGTGGCCGCCGGATCAGCGGTGCCCGTCGATCAGGCGTCGGGCCTCGCTGATCACGTCCGCGTCGACGTCCGCGGTCATGGCGTCGGCGCCCGGACCGTACTCCGCGTACTCGTAGGCGTTATCCAGCGCGACCAGATCGGCGGCCAGGGGAGTGCCGTCCCAGGTGATGTGCAGGTACGCCCAGACCGTCAGCTCGCGAGGTGCGATCTCGTGCGCGAGCAATCGCCGGGCCATGAGCCGGACGGCCGCCTCCTCGCCCTCTCGGCTCCCCTCCGGGTAATAGGTGAGAGAGAGTTCCGTCAGGGCGTCCGGGAGCCACCGCCGCAGCTCGTCGTGCTCCTCGCCCTTCGCGCAGGAGGCTCCGGCGAGGATCCTGAGGGTGGGGCTGTCCACGCCTGCCGCGAGGCAGTCGCAAGCGGCTTCGATCACCTGGGCGGCGGTGCCCGGGCCGGTGCTCCAGAGGATCGCGGTCTCCTGGAGTCGGGTGCGGGCGGCATCGGCGAGCATCGCCACATGATCCGCCAACGGAGTCGTGCGGCGGTAACGGTTTGCGAGGGTGCGAAGTCCGGGTATTCAGCGATACATGTCAGTGCCCGGTCGCCGTTCGATCAGCGGGGTCAACACGTACCCCGAAGCCGGCGACGGCCGGCGACTGACCGCGATCGTGCTCGCACTGCTTGGTCGGGTCGGTTTCCGTGCCCGGCGTTGACGGTCGCGCCAGGGGTGGCGTACGTCAGGTGGATTTCGCCGTGAGTGAGGGAATCACCCTCTGGCGCTCATGCCGAATGCAGGTATGGTGGTCTATGGCCGGAGCCGACCTCGTCTTGCCGACGGGTCGTGGGCCAGCCGAGCATGAGCGCTGGTGGGACGAAGTTTTCGCGTGTCTTGATCGCTTCGCGGTGAACGTCGGAATCCGCAGTGGACGGACCCGGCGGCCATCTCCCAAGCCAATGACCTGGCTGCCCGTGGTGGGTGCCTGGGCCGAACGGCGGAACCTGACAGCTACTCGGGCTGCACGGGGCTTCACGCCTTTTCTGCCCCTGACCGGTGTGGCACGATCGTGGAACCTCCACCATCCCTGTGACACTCTCCCGACAGGAGCAATCATGTCTGGTCGAAGGTTGGGCCGGCTGCTCGGCTCGCTCCTCGTGCTCGCCGCCGTTCTGGTCGGTTCCGGTGCCATCGGCACCTCGGAAGCGCAACTGGGCGACGTCATCTGGGCCGCCAACATCCTCCGGTGACCCAAGGACCGCCTCGTGCGGCACAGGGGAGTGGTATGGCCGGCCGGAACCAAGGACGCAGATCGACGGAGCGGGCCTGGCTCATCACCGCACCCCTGACGCTCGGTGCGGTCGTCTTCAGCACCGCGATCGCAATCATCGCGGACCATCCCATCGGGGATTGGGCCTGGGCCCTCGTGCTGCTCGTCGTGATGACGGCGGTCAGCGTCCCCGTTCTCAACTTCGTCGTCCGGCGCCAGTCGGTGGCCGTGACGTTGACCGAAGTGCCGTTGGTGGTGGCACTGTTCTACCTGCCACCACTGACGGTGGTCCTCATCTACACGCTGTCGACGCTCGGCTGGTGCGTCTGGCACCGCTTCACGTCGGCGAAACTCTGGTTCAACGCGGCCAAGGCCGCCGCCGCGACCTCGCTGGCCGGTCTCGTCCTGCTGGCCCTGCCGGCGTTGCAGGGCGTCGACCGCCCCGTCACCTGGGCCAGCCTCTTCGTCGCGATCAACGCCATCACCCTGGTCAGCCTGCTGTCCGTGGTCGGCGTGCATGTGCTCCTCCAGGGTTGGCAGCCCGGCCGCGAGGCGTTGCGCACCGCCCCGTCCGTCTTCCTGACCTCGTCGATCAACGCCTCGATCGGTCTGCTCATCCTGATCGCGTTGGAGACGACCTGGTGGTCCGCGCTGCTGCTCGGCGCCCTCTTCGTCGCGCTCGGCCAGGTCTACCGCTCCTACTCCCAGTTCTTCCAGCAGCACCGCACGCTGGCCGGCATGTACGACCTGGCCCGCCTGATCACCAACAGCGCCGAGGGCGCCCTGAGTGACGTGCTGCTCGACCGGGTCCGCGCGCTGATGCAGGCGGAATACGCCACGCTCTGGCTGCCCGCCCAGGGCCGGCACCCGGAGGTGCTGCTCACCGCCCGGGTCGACGCGCCGGGGCTGCTGGACGTCGCCCCGACCCCGGCGGTGTTCCGGGAGCAGGCGCGCAGCCTGGGCCGTACGCTGACCACCGGCCGGCAGATCGGGGCCGACACCGCGCTGCGCGGCGTGGCGGACGTGAAGCAGGTCAAGGACGCCATCGTGGTGCCGCTGCGGTCGGGGCAGGCGGTGATCGGGACGCTCGAGGTGGTCAACCGGATCAGCGACGTCGGCCACTTCACGCCGCGCGACCTGCCCGTCTTCGAGACGGTCGCCGCGCACGCCGCGGTCGCCCTGGAAAACTCCCGCCTCGTCGACCGGCTCCGGCACGATGCCGACCACGACGCGCTCACCAAGCTGCCCAACCGGCGGCGGCTCACGTCGGCGGTGGCCGAGGCGATCAAGATCAAGGCGCCGGACGAGGTGGTGGCGCTGCTGCTCTTCGACGTCGACCGGCTGCGCCAGGTCAACGAGTCGCTGGGGCATGCGGCCGGCGACAAGGTGCTGGTCGAGGTGGCCGAGCGGCTGCGCGCCTGCGCGCCCTCCTCGGCGCTGGTGGGCCGCGCCGGCGGCGACGAGTTCCTGGTGACGCTCCGGCTGGAGAGCGCGAACGCGGCGCTGGAACTGGCCGCCCAGCTCCGCGAGCAGATCCGCGACGAGATGGTCTTCGACACGCTCACCCTGGACGTGGACACCGCCGTCGGCGTGGCCGTCCACCCCGACCACGGCGGCGACGCGGTGGCCCTGCTCCAGCGCGTCGACCTGGCCGCCACCGCGGCCAAGTCGGTGCCGGGCAGTGTGCAGCTCTACAGCCCGGCGCTGGAGTCCCGCTCGCTGCGTCGGCTCGGCCTCGCCGGCGACCTCGAGCGGGCGTTGGCGGCCGGCGACCTGGAGGTCTACTTCCAGCCCAAGGTGACGCTGCGGGACCGCCGCCTGGTGGGCGTCGAGTGCCTGGCGCGCTGGGAGCACGCCGCCCACGGCGCGGTCGAGCCGGACGACTTCGTGGCGGTGGCCGAGCACACCGGCCAGCTCGAGCGGCTCACCGAGTTCGTGCTGCGGGAGAGCCTGCGGCGCAGCCGCGACTGGAGCCACGGGGAGCAGGCGCTCTCCGTCTCGGTCAACCTCGCCGCCCGTACGCTCAACGACCAGCACTTCCCGGCGCTCGTACGCGACCTGCTGGCGGAGTACGGGGTCCCTCCGCAGCGGCTCACCCTGGAGATCACCGAGTCGGGCGTGCTGGACGGCACCGAACGTCCCATCCCGACCCTGCGCAGCCTCCGCGACCTCGGGGTCCGGCTCTCGGTCGACGACTTCGGCACCGGCAACTCGTCCCTGGCCCAACTGCGCCGGCTGCCGGTGCACGAGGTCAAGGTGGACCGGTCGTTCGTGCAGGGGATGGCGACCGACCCGGGCGACCTGGCCATCGTCAACGCGGTGGTGACGCTCTCCCAGCAGTTCGGCCTGACGGTGGTCGCCGAGGGTGTGGAGAGCGAGCTGACCCTGGAGCTGCTCCAGGACATCGGCTGCGAGATCGGCCAGGGCTTCCTGTTCAGCCGGCCGCTGCCGTACGAGCGTCTGGAGGCCTGGTTCGGCGCCCAGGTCGACCCCGAGACGATCGCCCCCGGGGAGCTTCCGCGCCTGCGCGTGGTGCCCTGATCAGGCGCTACACCTGTCGGGGGGATCCGATTTCACCTCGGGGACGAGGTCGTGTACTGTTTCCTCTGCGCGACACCCGAAGGGTGATCGAGCAGGCCCCCTTAGCTCAGTCGGCAGAGCGTCTCCATGGTAAGGAGAAGGTCTACGGTTCGATTCCGTAAGGGGGCTCAAAGGGTCCGGCTGGACCCGCCACGGCGGTGTAGCTCAGATGGCAGAGCAAGCGGCTCATAATCGCTGTGTCGCCGGTTCAAGTCCGGCCACCGCTACTCTCGTCCTCCGGGTCCGCCCGGTGGCCGGTGGGATGGGCGCCACAGGCGCCCACTTTGCATGTCCGCGTCGTCAGCGCGTACGCTGACACGCTGTAGTTGATACTCCTGAGCGAGGAAGGCACTCCGCCGTGGCGAAGGCGACCGATGTCCGGCCGAAGATCACTTTGGCGTGTGTGGAGTGCAAGGAGCGCAACTACATCACGCGCAAGAACCGTCGTAACGACCCGGACCGCATCGAGCTGAAGAAGTTCTGCCCCCGGGACGGCAAGCACACCGTCCACCGCGAGACCCGCTGACGCCGGCCGGCGCCGCCGGCCCCGCAGCAGCTTCACCGACGCCGATCCGCCCGGTCGACGGCCTGAGGGCCACCCGACCGGGCGGATCGGCGTTCGTGTTTCCGTGTAGGTTCGCGGCATGTCCCTGGACCCGTCCTTCGTCGGCCGGACCTATCCGCCGACCGCCCCCTACCAGGTGGGCCGAGAAAAGATCCGCGAGTTCGCCACCGCCGTCGGGGCGACCGACCCGGCGCACCACGACCCGGAGGCGGCCCGGGCACTGGGCCACGCCGACGTGGTGGCGCCGCCGACCTTCCCGGTGCTCGTGACCATGGCGGCCAGCCGGCAGATCGTCGACGATCCGGAGCTGGGCGTCGACTACAGCCGGGTCGTCCACGGCGACCAGCGCTTCGCGTACACCCGGCCGGTGGTGGCCGGGGACGAGCTGGTCTGTGTGAACACCATCGAGGACGTGACCACCCGGGGTGGGCACGGCTTCCTGACCACCCGCACGGACGTGAGCACGGTGGACGGTGAGCCGGTGGTCGCGGTCTGGGCCAAGATCGTCGTACGCGGGGAGAGGTGAGCATGGAACTGCCGGTGCAGACCTACCGGGTGACCCGGGCGGACCTGGTCCGCTACGCGGGCGCCTCGGGCGACTTCAACCCGATCCACTGGAGCGACCGGATCGCCACCGGGGTGGGCCTGCCCGGGGTCATCGCCCACGGCATGTTCACCATGGCCCTGGTCGGCCGCGCGGTCGCCACCTGGGCCGGCGCGCCGGACGCGGTGGTCGACTTCGGCGTCCGCTTCACCCGCCCGGTGGTCGTCCCGGACACCGACGAGGGCACCGAGATCGAGGTCGCCGCGGTGGTCAAGGAGGTCACCGAGGACGGGCTGACCAGGCTCGACATCACCGCCACCTGCCGCGGTGAGAAGGTGCTGTCGCAGGCTCGGGCACTGATCCGCACTTCTCGCTGAGGGGCGGCCCGACGCGCGAGGGGCAGACCGGTTGGGAAAGTCGTACGACTACCCGTACACTGGTCCGCCGTGGGGCAAGTGACCCCCGCTCGGCACAACGTGTCCGGGTGGAGGTGAGTTGCCGCACAGGGGTGTAGCTCAATTGGCAGAGCAGCGGTCTCCAAAACCGCAGGCTGCAGGTTCAAGTCCTGTCACCCCTGCGCCTCAGGCCTGACCGTTCCCGTGGGTCGCGTCGCCGTTCGCGGCGGCGTCCGGCCCGTGGTGGTGGCACCGGTGGGGTGGTTCCGAGGCGATCGGGGCCCTCCCGTCCGGTCCGCCGGCCGCGGCCCGTCGCGGGACGGTTGGTCCGGCCGGCGTGACCAACACGCTGCGTACGCCACCCGGCGTGCGACCCCATACCCCGCACGGAGGGCGAAGTGGCCGAGAAGAAGCGGCGCGGCGAGGACGACGGCGACGAGCGTCTTAACGACGACGCGACTGTCGACGGCGTTGCCGACGACGATGTGGCCGACGACGCCGCCGACGCGGACGAGCCGGTCTCCCGGGGCGGCACCGCGACCCGCAAGCGGGCGCACGCCGAGCCGGCCGAGGGCCGGAAGACCCGCAAGGACACCGAGCGGATCGGGCTCTTCGCCCGCATCGCGCGGTTCTTCCGCGAGGTCGTGGCCGAGCTGCGTAAGGTCATCTGGCCGACCCGCAAGGAGCTGCTGACCTACACGGCGGTGGTGGTCACCTTCGTCGCGGTGATGCTGGCGATCGTGGCCGGCCTGGACTACGGCTTCGCCAAGGCGGTGCTGTGGGTCTTCGGCAACCCCAGCTGACCTGCGGACAGCGATACTGACGGAAGTGAGCGAGCGTGCCTGAGTACGACGAGACCGCCGAGACCCCGGACGAGCAGTCCGCGGTGGCGACGGCGGACAGCAACGAGTCGGTCGAGGCCGCCAGCGAGCCGGAGTTCCCGACCACCGAGCCGGCCCCGGAGGAAGACTTCGACCCGGTCGCCGAGCTGCGCCAGAAGCTGCGCTACGCGCCCGGCGACTGGTACGTGGTGCACTCGTACGCCGGCTACGAGAACAAGGTCAAGACCAACCTCGAGACCCGGATCACGTCCCTCGACATGGAGGACTACATCTACCAGGTCGAGGTGCCGACCCGGGAAGAGGTCGAGGTCAAGAACGGCAAGCGGTCGCAGGTCCAGGCGAAGGTCTTCCCGGGCTACATCCTGGTCCGGATGGAGCTGACCGCCGAGTCCTACTCCTGTGTCCGGAACACCCCGGGGGTCACCGGCTTCGTCGGCGCCACCGACCGGGCCGACCGGCCGGCGCCGCTGAGCCTCGACGAGGTGCTCAAGTGGCTCGCGCCTGCGGTCGAGACCGAGCAGAAGAAGGCCAAGCCCGAGATCAAGGTCCTCGACTTCGAGGTCGGTGACTCGGTCACCGTCACCGACGGCGCGTTCGCGTCGCTGCCAGCGACGATCAGCGAGATCAACGCCGACCAGCAGAAGCTCAAGGTGCTGGTGTCGATCTTCGGCCGGGAGACGCCGGTCGAGCTGAACTTCAACCAGGTCGCCAAGATCTGACGTACGCCCGCACCGGCGGTCGGTCCTCGCGGGCCGGCCGCCGGTGTCGCGTGAGACTGCGCTATCCTAGAACGTCGGCCGTCCGCACCGCGCTGACCGTGCGCGCCCGCGGGCGGCGGAGAATCCCAGTTTCAAGCCCCAGGAAGAGACATGCCTCCGAAGAAGAAGCTCGTCAAGACGTTCACGCTTCAGCTGCCGGCGGGCCAGGCCACTCCGGCGCCGCCGGTCGGCCCCGCGCTCGGCCAGCACGGCGTGAACATCATGGAGTTCTGCAAGTCCTACAACGCGCAGACCGAGTCCCAGCGGGGCGACGTCGTCCCCGCCGAGATCAGCGTCTACGAGGACCGCACCTTCACCTTCGTGCTGAAGACCCCGCCCGCCGCCCGGCTGCTGATCAAGGCCGCCGGTGTGCAGAAGGGCTCGGGCGTCCCGCACAAGGAGAAGGTCGGCTCGGTGACCCGCGCCCAGCTGCGTGAGATCGCCGAGAAGAAGATGGCGGACCTCAACGCCAACGACATCGACCAGGCCGAGAAGATCATCGCCGGCACCGCCCGGTCGATGGGCCTGACCGTCGGCGACTGATCTCGCTCCACCGCTCCGCCCGATCCGTTCGTGGGAGGGCCGCGATCCCGCGCGCCCGCCAGAGACCACAGGAGTCACCAGAAATGCAGCGCAGCAAGAGCTACCGCAAGGCCGCCGAGGTCATCGACCGCTCGAAGCTCTACGCCCCCGCCGAGGCCGTCAAGCTGGCCAAGGAGAACACCAACGTCAAGTTCGACGCCACGGTCGAGGTCGCGATGCGCCTCGGCGTCGACCCCCGCAAGGCGGACCAGATGGTCCGCGGCACGGTCAACCTGCCGCACGGCACCGGTAAGACCGCCCGCGTGATCGTCTTCGCCGCCGGCGCGAAGGCCGAGGAGGCCGCCGCGGCGGGCGCGGACGAGGTGGGCACCGACGAGCTGGTCGCCCGCATCCAGGGTGGTTGGCTGGACTTCGACGCCGCGATCGCCACCCCGGACCAGATGGCCAAGATCGGCCGGATCGCGCGGATCCTGGGCCCGCGCGGCCTGATGCCGAACCCGAAGACCGGCACCGTGACCATGGACGTCACCAAGGCGGTCGCGGACATCAAGGGCGGCAAGATCACCTTCCGGGTGGACAAGCACTCCAACCTGCACCTGATCATCGGCAAGGCCTCGTTCTCCGAGACCCAGCTGGTCGACAACTACGCCGCGGTGCTGGACGAGGTGCTGCGCGCCAAGCCGTCCGCGGCCAAGGGCACCTTCCTCCGGAAGATCACCCTGACCACCACCATGGGCCCGGGCGTCCCGGTCGACCCGAAGATCGTCAAGAACCTGCGGGAGGGCTCGGCCGAGGCCTGAGCAGCCACACTCCCCGGACGGGGCCCCGCCACCACGCCGTGGCGGGGCCCCGTTCGTCTGTCCGTTGTGGCAGGCTCGGCGCATGCGGCTCGACGAGGTCTGGCTCCGCTACCGACGGCACGGCCCGTGGGTGCTGCGGCAGGTCGACGTGGCGATCGGCGTCGGTGAGGTCGCGGTCGTGCTCGGCCGCAACGGGGCCGGCAAGTCCACGCTGCTCCAGCTCGCCGCGGGGGTGCTGCGACCGAGCCGGGGCCGGGTGACCGACCGGCCGGCGACGGTCGGCTGGGTGCCGGAGCGCTTCCCCGCCGACCAGCCGTTCACCGTCGGGGCCTACCTGTCCGCGATGGGCCGCGTCGCCGGGCTGCCCGGTCCCGCCGCCGACCGAGCGGTGCGCCACTGGGTCGAGCGGCTGGGCCTGACCCGTTTCCGCGACGTCCGCCTGCCGCAGCTGTCCAAGGGCACCGCCCAGAAGGTCGGCCTGGCGCAGGCGTTGCTGCGCCCGCCCGGCCTGCTGGTGCTCGACGAACCCTGGGAGGGGCTGGACGCGGCCGCCCGCGAGCTGGTCCCCGAGATGATCGGCGAGGTGCTGGCCGGCGGCGGTGCGGTGCTGGTCAGCGACCACCGGGGTGAGACGGTCCGGCTGCCCGGCGCCCGGCAGTGGTCGGTCGCCGACGGCACGCTGACCGAGACGGCGCCGTCGGAGGGCTCGGCCGTCGCGGTGGTCGAGCTGGCGGTGCCGACCGCGGGCCTCGCCACCGCCGTCGCCCGCCTGCGCGCCGACGGCCACCAGATCCTTCGGGTACGCGACCACGCCGTCCCCGCCGCCGAGTCACCCGGCCAACCCGTCGCGGGCCCACCGGATGCCGAGGGCATCTCGTCCGGAAAGGCGTCGGAGGTGAGCCGGTGATCGCGCTCGTGCGGCTGCGGCTGGCCGGCTTCGTGCGTACCGGACGGGCGCTGGCGCCGGTGCTGGCCGGCCTGCTCGCCCTCGGCATCCTCTACGGCGGCGGTCGGGCCCGGCCGGCGGAGGCCTACGGGGTCTCCGCGGCGGTGCTCTTCCCGGTGCTGGCCTGGCAGTCCAAGATCCTGCTCGACGTCGAGCCCGACGTGCAGCGCCGGCTGGCCCGGGTGGTGGTCGGGCCGGCCCGGGAGCGGGCGGCCGGGCTGCTCGCGGCGCTTGTGGCCGGGCTCGCCGTGGTGCTGGTCGCGCTGGTGCTGCCGTGGCCGATCGGCGGGCTCACCACGGCGGCCGGTCCGGACGGGCGGCCGGCCCTGGTCGGCGTGGCGCTCGGGCTGTGGGCGCACCTGCTCGCCCTGCCGGCGGCGGTGGCCCTCGGTGCGCTGGCCAGCCGGGCGATCACCCGCAGCGCCGGCTACGGGGTGGCCGTGCTGGCGGTCGGCGCGGTCGGGTTCGTGGTGTTCGGGCTGTCCGGCTCGGTGGCGCCGTGGCTGGTCCCGCCGGTGATGGCGACCGCGCGGGCGGTCACCGGGCCGGTCGCGCTCGGCACCGGGCTGCTGCTCACCGGCTGGGCGGCGCTCTGGTCGGCGGTGGCGCTGGCCGGCTACGCCTGGGCTCGCCGGAGCCGCGCCTGACCGGCGGGTGACCGGGAGCACCCGGAGGCGATTTGGCGGGCCGGCCCTGGTCGCGTAGCCTGATGCGGTAGTTCCACCCACAGACCGCTGGTCACCGTGCCCTGGCACGGTCGAAGGTCCCGCGACGACGGGCGACCCGCGCAGGGCGGCAAGCGAAACTCGGTGTCACACACGGTCCGCCGACTGTGCCCATGATCCCGGCCCTCGCCCCGTGCGCCCCGCGCCGGGGCTTTTTCGTTGTCGTGGCTCCTCCGGCGCCGTCGCGAGTTCTCTCGCCGCCGGCGTGCCAGCTCCGAGCAACGAGAGAGGAGGGACATGGCGGACAAGCCGATCCGGGCCGACAAGGCCACGGCCGTCGCCGAGCTGACCGAGAGCTTCCGCTCTTCGGGGGCCACCGTGCTGACCGAGTACCGCGGGCTCACGGTTTCGCAGCTCACCCAGCTGCGGCGCACGCTCGGCAAGGAGACCAGCTACACGGTCGCGAAGAACACGCTGGCCAAGCGTGCCGCGGCCGATGCGGGCATCTCCGGCCTCGACGAGCTGTTCACCGGTCCTACCGCGCTGACTTTCGTTTCGGGCGACGTCGTCGAGGCGGCGAAGGGGCTTCGCGACTTCGCGAAGGCCAACCCGAAGCTCGTCATCAAGGGCGGTGTCTTCGAGGGCAGGGCCATTTCCGCGGCCGAGGTCACGAAGCTCGCCGACCTGGAGTCCCGCGAGGTGCTGCTGGCCAAGCTGGCCGGCGCCATGAAGGGCAACCTGAGCAAGGCCGCGGCCCTGTTCCAGGCTCCGCTCTCCAAGGCCGCCCGCGCGGCGGCCGCCCTGGCGGACAAGAAGCGCGAGCAGGAGGGCGCCGAGGCGGCCTGAGGCCGCACGGCGCACCACATTCTTAGTTTCCACTTGCAGAAAGGACGCCAGCCATGGCGAAGCTCAGCACCGACGAGCTGCTCGACGCGTTCAAGGAGATGACGCTGATCGAGCTCTCCGAGTTCGTGAAGCAGTTCGAGGAGACCTTCGAGGTCACCGCCGCCGCTCCGGTCGCGGTTGCCGCGGCCGGCGGTGCCGCCGGTGGCGCTGCCGCCCCGGCCGAGGAGGAGAAGGACGAGTTCGACGTCATCCTCGACGCCGACGGTGGCAAGAAGATCCAGGTCATCAAGGTCGTGCGCGAGCTGACCGGCCTGGGCCTCAAGGAGGCCAAGGACCTGGTCGAGGCCGCTCCGAAGGCCGTCCTGGAGAAGGCCAACAAGGAGACCGCCGAGAAGGCCAAGGCCAAGCTCGAGGGCGAGGGCGCCAAGGTCACCCTCAAGTGACGTTGGTCTGACCTGACGCGCGTCCGGCTCTTGTGAGCCGGGGCACCACCGCGTCGCGGCGGGCGGTGATCCGGAAGCGGATCACCGCCCGCCGTGTTGGTGCTCCCCGGCGGCAGCGGCGTGAGCAGGGCGTACAGGTTTCTCGTACCGGCCTCTCAGCGATGCCCGCCGGTAGTCCGTCGGTGGGAAAGACACCCCGAGCGGTAACCGGCCCTTGACGCGGCACCGGCAGTGCAGGCACGCTGACATCAGCAAGACCTTCCGCGCTTGCAACGGCCGCCACTCGGGTAAGGCAACGGCAGCACCACCGCCGCCGCACCACGAGCGGACCGGCAGGAGCGTCGCGTTCCGAGCGGCCCGGCGGACCCGGTTTTCCGAGGTCCCAGGGCTTGTTCCGCGACGACCTGCGGGGTGGGCTGGACAGCGGTTAGCCTCTCGGCTACACTGCTAGTTTGCGCTGCCTTCCGACTTGACCCCTGCTCGGAAATGTCCGATTGTGGATATTTCTGGTGGGGTCATTGGAGTGCACGCGTACCAGCCGTTCTGCAGCACCGGTCCTCGGAAGGACGCATCTTGGCAGCTTCCCGCCCTGCGAAGACCAGTCGTACGTCGAGCGCTTTCGCGCCCCGCCGAGTTTCTTTCGGTCGGATCACCGAACACCTCGAGGTCCCCAACCTCCTCGCCATTCAGAACGAGTCGTTCGACTGGCTCGTCGGCAACGAGGGATGGCAGGGCCGGTCGGCGGACGACCCGCACGCACGCTCGGGTCTCGCGGAGATCCTCGAAGAGATCAGTCCCATTGAGGACTTCTCCGGCACCATGTCGCTGTCCTTCTCCGCTCCGCGCTTCGACGAGGTCAAGGCCTCGATCGAGGAGTGCAAGGAGAAGGACCTGACCTACTGCGCGCCACTGTTCGTGACCGCGGAGTTCACCAACAACACCACCGGCGAGATCAAGAGCCAGACGGTGTTCATGGGTGACTTCCCGATGATGACGCCCAAGGGCACCTTCATCATCAACGGCACCGAGCGCGTCGTGGTCAGCCAGCTCGTCCGCTCGCCGGGCGTCTACTTCGACAAGCAGCCGGACAAGACCTCCGACCGCGACCTCTCCAGCGTCAAGGTCATCCCGAGTCGGGGTGCCTGGCTGGAGTTCGACATCGACAAGCGCGACACGGTCGGCGTACGCATCGACCGCAAGCGTCGGCAGGCCGTCACCGTCCTGCTCAAGGCCATCGGGTGGTCCGCGGAGCGCATCCGCGAGAAGTTCGGCTGGTCCGAACTCATGATGACCACGCTCGAGAAGGACCACATCGCCGGGCAGGACGAGGCGCTGCTCGACATCTACCGCAAGCTCCGCCCTGGCGAGCCGCCGACCCGCGAGAACGCCCAGACCCTGCTCGACAACCTCTTCTTCAACCCGAAGCGGTACGACGTCGCCAAGGTCGGGCGCTACAAGTTCAACAAGAAGCTCGAAGTGGGCGTGCCGATGAACACCGGCACGCTGACCGAGGACGACATCGTCGCCACCGTGGAATACCTCTGCCGGCTGCACGCCGGTGAGGAGGGCTACGAGGCCGACGACATCGACCACTTCGGCAACCGTCGCCTGCGCACCGTGGGCGAGCTGATCCAGAACCAGGTCCGGGTGGGTCTCTCCCGGATGGAGCGGGTCGTCCGCGAGCGGATGACCACCCAGGACGTCGAGGCGATCACGCCGCAGACCCTGATCAACATCCGCCCGGTGGTGGCGGCGATCAAGGAGTTCTTCGGTACGTCGCAGCTGTCCCAGTTCATGGACCAGACCAACCCGCTGGCGGGTCTGACCCACCGGCGCCGGCTGAGCGCGCTCGGCCCGGGTGGTCTGTCCCGCGAGCGGGCCGGCTTCGAGGTCCGCGACGTGCACCCGTCCCACTACGGCCGGATGTGCCCGATCGAGACGCCGGAAGGCCCGAACATCGGCCTGATCGGCGCGCTCTCCACCTTCGCCCGGGTCAACCCGTTCGGCTTCATCGAGACGCCGTACCGGAAGGTCATCGACGGTCGGGTCACCGACCAGATCGACTACCTGACCGCGGACGAGGAGGACCGGTTCGTCAAGGCGCAGGCCAACGCGCCGCTGAGGTCGGACGGCACGTTCGCCGAGGACCGCGTCCTGGTCCGCCGTAAGGGCGGCGAGACCGAGGACGTGGCGCCCGGGGCCGTGGACTACATGGACGTGTCGCCGCGGCAGATGACCTCGGTCGCCACCGCGATGATCCCGTTCCTGGAGCACGACGACGCGAACCGCGCGCTCATGGGCGCGAACATGCAGCGTCAGGCGGTGCCGCTGGTCAAGGCCGAGGCCCCGCTGGTCGGCACCGGCATGGAATACCGTGCGGCCGTGGACGCCGGCGACGTGGTCGTCGCCGAGGTCGGCGGTGTGGTCGAGGACCTCTGCGCCGACTACGTCACCGTCCACCAGGACGACGGCCACCGCCGGACGTACCTGCTGCACAAGTTCCGCCGCTCCAACGCCGGCTCCTGCGTCAACCAGAAGCCGGTCGTCTTCGAGGGCGACCGCGTCGAGGCCGGTCAGGTCGTCGCCGACGGGCCGTGCACCGACGAGGGCGAGATGGCGCTCGGACGCAACCTGCTGGTGGCGTTCATGTGCTGGGAGGGCCACAACTACGAGGACGCGATCATCCTGTCGCAGCGCCTCGTGCAGCAGGACGTGCTCACCTCGATCCACATCGAGGAGCACGAGGTCGACGCCCGGGACACCAAGCTCGGTCCGGAGGAGATCACCCGCGACATCCCGAACGTCAGCGAGGAAATGCTCGCCGACCTCGACGAGCGCGGCATCATCCGGATCGGCGCCGAGGTCGTCCCCGGCGACATCCTGGTCGGCAAGGTCACGCCGAAGGGCGAGACCGAGCTGACCCCCGAGGAGCGGCTGCTCCGCGCGATCTTCGGTGAGAAGGCGCGCGAGGTCCGTGACACCTCGCTGAAGGTGCCACACGGCGAGACCGGCACGGTCATCGGCGTGCGTACCTTCTCCCGCGAGGACGGCGACGAGCTGCCCCCGGGCGTGAACGAGCTGGTGCGGGTCTACGTGGCCCAGAAGCGCAAGATCCAGGACGGTGACAAGCTCGCGGGCCGCCACGGCAACAAGGGCGTCATCTCCAAGATCCTGCCGATCGAGGACATGCCGTTCCTGGAGGACGGCACCCCGGTCGACATCGTGCTGAACCCGCTCGGTGTGCCGTCCCGGATGAACATCGGCCAGGTCCTGGAGACCCACCTCGGGTGGGTGGCCAAGACCGGCTGGAGCGTCGACGGTGACGACGAGGAGTGGAAGCGCCAGCTCAAGTCGATCAACGCGCACGAGTCCGAGCCGGACACCAACGTGGCCACCCCGGTCTTCGACGGTGCCCGCGAGGAGGAGATCTCCGGTCTGCTGGCGTCGACCCTGCCCAACCGGGACGGCAACCAGCTGATCGGGCGCACCGGCAAGGCGCAGCTGTTCGACGGTCGTTCCGGCGAGCCGCTGCCCGACCCGATCGCGGTCGGCTACGTCTACATCCTGAAGCTCAACCACCTGGTCGACGACAAGATCCACGCCCGGTCGACCGGCCCGTACTCGATGATCACGCAGCAGCCGCTGGGTGGTAAGGCGCAGTTCGGTGGCCAGCGCTTCGGTGAGATGGAGTGCTGGGCCATGCAGGCGTACGGCGCCGCCTACGCCCTGCAGGAGCTGCTGACCATCAAGTCGGACGACGTCCTCGGCCGGGTCAAGGTCTACGAGGCGATCGTCAAGGGCGAGAACATCCCCGAGCCGGGCATCCCGGAGTCGTTCAAGGTGCTGCTCAAGGAGCTGCAGTCGCTGTGCCTCAACGTCGAGGTGCTCTCCAGCGACGGTGTGGCCCTGGAGATGCGCGAGACCGACGACGAGGTGTTCCGGGCGGCGGAGGAGCTGGGCATCGACCTGTCCCGGCGCGAGCCGAGCTCGGTCGAAGAGGTCTGAGGCGGTGATTCGGGGGCCGGCTCGCCGGCCCCCGATCCCGCCCGTTAGCTAGCAGTACAGACGACGACATAGGGGACACAGTGCTCGACGTCAACTTCTTCGACGAGCTGCGCATTGGTCTCGCCACCGCCGACGACATCCGTCAGTGGTCCCACGGCGAGGTCAAGAAGCCCGAGACCATCAACTACCGCACCCTCAAGCCGGAGAAGGACGGGCTCTTCTGCGAGAAGATCTTCGGTCCGCAGCGGGACTGGGAGTGCTACTGCGGTAAGTACAAGCGGGTCCGCTTCAAGGGCATCATCTGCGAGCGCTGCGGCGTCGAGGTGACCCGCTCCAAGGTTCGCCGGGAGCGGATGGGTCACATCGAGCTGGCCGCTCCGGTGACCCACATCTGGTACTTCAAGGGCGTGCCGAGCCGGCTGGGCTACCTGCTGGACCTCGCCCCGAAGGACCTCGAAAAGATCATCTACTTCGCCTCGTACGTCGTGACGAGCGTGGACGCCGAAGCGCGTCACCGCGACCTCTCGACCATCGAGAACGAGATCCTGGCCGAGAAGCGGCAGGCCGAGAACAGCCGCGACTCGGAGATCGAGAAGCGGGCCGCCAAGCTCGAGGGCGACCTCGCCGAGCTGGAGGCCGAGGGCGCGAAGGCGGACGTCCGGCGCAAGGTCAAGGAGGGCGGAGAGCGCGAGATGCGCCAGATCCGCGACCGGGCCCAGCGCGAGATCGACCGTCTCGACGAGGTTCTCGACACCTTCCGCAAGCTGGAGCCGAAGCAGCTGGTCACCGACGAGCTGCTCTACCGCGAGCTGCGCGACCGCTTCGGTGAGTACTTCACCGGCAGCATGGGCGCCGAGGCCATCAAGGCGCTGGTCCAGAACATGGACCTCACCGCCGAGGCGGAGAACCTGCGCGAGACCATCCGCTCCGGCAAGGGCCAGCGGAAGATCCGTGCGCTCAAGCGGCTGAAGGTCGTCGCGGCGTTCCAGAACACCCGGAACTCGCCGCTCGGCATGGTGCTGGACTGCGTCCCGGTCATCCCGCCGGACCTGCGCCCGATGGTGCAGCTCGACGGTGGCCGCTTCGCGACCTCCGACCTGAACGACCTGTACCGGCGTGTGATCAACCGGAACAACCGCCTCAAGCGGCTGATCGACCTCGGCGCGCCCGAGATCATCGTCAACAACGAGAAGCGGATGCTCCAGGAGGCCGTCGACGCGCTGTTCGACAACGGTCGTCGTGGTCGTCCGGTCACCGGCCCGGGTAACCGGCCGCTGAAGTCGCTCTCCGACATGCTCAAGGGCAAGCAGGGCCGGTTCCGCCAGAACCTGCTGGGCAAGCGCGTCGACTACTCCGGCCGTTCGGTCATCGTGGTCGGCCCGAAGCTCAAGCTGCACCAGTGCGGCCTGCCCAAGCAGATGGCGCTGGAGCTGTTCAAGCCGTTCGTGATGAAGCGGCTGGTCGACCTCAACCACGCGCAGAACATCAAGTCCGCCAAGCGGATGGTCGAGCGGCAGCGGCCGGTCGTGTGGGACGTGCTGGAAGAGGTCATCGGCGAGCACCCGGTCCTGCTGAACCGGGCGCCGACCCTGCACCGGCTGGGCATCCAGGCCTTCGAGCCGCAGCTGGTCGAGGGCAAGGCCATCCAGATCCACCCGCTGGTCTGCACCGCGTTCAACGCCGACTTCGACGGTGACCAGATGGCGGTCCACGTGCCGCTGTCCGCCGAGGCCCAGGCCGAGGCGCGGATCCTGATGCTGTCGTCGAACAACATCCTCAAGCCGGCCGACGGCAAGCCGGTCACCATGCCCACCCAGGACATGGTCATCGGTCTCTACCACCTCACCCACCTCACTCCGGGGGGTCAGGGCGAGGGCCGCGCGTTCAGCTCGGACGCCGAGGCGCGGATGGCGTACGACAGCGGTGAGCTGCACCTGCAGACCCCGGTCCGGATCCGGCTGCACGACGTGGTCGGTGTCGACAACGGCGCCGGCGCCGAGCCGTGGACCGCGCCCGAGGGCTGGGTCGAGGGCGGAACGGTGACCGTCGAGACCACCCTGGGTCGGGTCCTGTTCAACGAGACGCTGCCCCCGGGCTACCGCTTCGTGAACTACGAGATCCGCAAGGGCCAGCTCTCCGCGATCGTCAACGACCTCGCCGAGCGCTTCCCGAAGGTGGCCCTGGCGGCCACCCTGGACGGGCTCAAGGAGGCCGGTTTCCACTGGGCCACCTGGTCCGGCGTCACCATCGGCATGGAGGACGTCATCGCTCCGCCGCGCAAGCGGGAGATCCTGGAGCGGTACGAGAAGGAAGCCGACCGGATCGACAAGCAGTACCAGCGTGGTCTGATGACCGCCGAGGAGCGTCGCGGCGAGCTCATCGAGATCTGGACCAAGGCGACCAACGAGGTCGCCAAGGAGATGGACACCGCGCTGCCGCAGGAGAACCCGCTGTGGAAGATGATCCACTCGGGTGCCCGCGGTAACCTGCTCCAGCTCCGGCAGATCGCGGCGATCCGTGGTCTGGTGGCCAACCCGAAGGGCGAGATCATCCCGCGGCCGATCAAGGCCTCGTACCGGGAGGGTCTGTCCGTGCTGGAGTACTTCATCTCCACGCACGGCGCCCGGAAGGGTCTCGCGGACACCGCCCTGCGTACCGCCGACTCGGGTTACCTGACCCGTCGTCTGGTGGACGTCTCGCAGGACGTCATCATCCGCGAGGAGGACTGCGGCACCGACCGTGCCATCCCGATGCAGATCGGTGAGCAGCTGGACGGCAAGCTGGTCGTGCACGAGCACGCCGAGACCAGCGTGCACGCCCGGACGCTGGCCGACGACATCAAGGGGCCGGACGGCACCGTGGTGGCGCACCGCGGCCAGGACATCAACTCGATCGGGGTCGACGCGATCGTGGCGGCCGGGGTGGAGACGGTGCGGGTGCGGAGCGTGCTCACCTGCGAGTCGAAGCTGGGCGTCTGCGGTGCGTGCTACGGCCGCTCGCTGCCGACCGGCAAGACCGTGGACGTCGGCGAGGCGGTCGGCATCATCGCCGCCCAGTCGATCGGTGAGCCGGGTACGCAGCTGACCATGCGTACCTTCCACACCGGCGGTGTCGCGGGTGAGGACATCACCCAGGGTCTGCCCCGTGTCCAGGAGATCTTCGAGGCCCGGGTGCCGAAGGGCAAGGCGCCCATCGCCGACACCCCCGGCCGGATCCGGATCGAGGACGGCGAGCGGTCCCGCAAGATCGTGGTCATCCCGGACGACGGCAGCGACGAGATCGTCTACGACAAGATCTCCAAGCGGGTCCGGCTCCGGGCGCACGACGGCGACCACGTCGAGGTCGGCGAGAAGCTCACCGAGGGCACCATCGACCCGCACGAGCTGCTGCGCATCCTCGGCCCGCGCGCGGTCCAGGTCCACCTGACCCAGGAGGTCCAGGAGGTCTACCGCTCGCAGGGTGTGCTCATCCACGACAAGCACATCGAGATCATCATCCGCCAGATGCTCAAGCGGGTGACGGTCATCGACTCCGGCTCGACCGAGTTCCTGCCGGGCGTGCTGGTCGACCGGGCGCTGTTCGAGTCGGAGAACCGCCGACTCGTCGGTGAGGGTGGCGAGCCCGCCGCCGGTCGCCCGGTGCTGATGGGTATCACCAAGGCCTCGCTGGCCACGGATTCCTGGCTGTCGGCGGCCTCCTTCCAGGAGACCACCCGGGTGCTGACGGACGCGGCGATCCACGCCCGCAGCGACTCGCTGATCGGCCTCAAGGAGAACGTGATCATCGGTAAGCTCATCCCGGCCGGTACCGGCATCAGCAAGTACCGCAACGTCCGGGTCGAGCCGACCGAGGAGGCGAAGGCCAAGGTCTACTCGATGACCGGCTACCCGGAGACCGACTACGGCTTCGGGCCGGCCAGCGGCCAGGCGGTGCCGCTGGACGACTTCGACTTCGGGTCGTACCGCTAAACCGCACGAACGACGAGGCCCCCGGCACCCGCCGGGGGCCTCGTCGCGTCCGGGACCGTTTGATCCACACCAGTACGCCGAGGTGGTGGGGTCGACGGGCCCGGATGCCGCCACCTCGGCGGGCTGGTGCGCCGGCACGCCGGGCCGGAGGCATGATGGAGGGCATGACGACCGTGCCCGGGCAGCAGGTGCCCGTCGTGCCGCAGGCGCAACGCCATCCGCACGATCCTGAGCCGGTCCGCTCCACGAAGGCCCGCGCCGTCTTCGCCCTCGGCCTGATCGGCGCGCTTACCGGCTTCTTCGTCGGCGGGGTGGTGCCCGCCACGCTCGCGCTCACCCTGGCCCGGCAGGCCCGCCGGGAGGCGTACGCCTCGGGGGGTTACCTCACCGGCGCCGACTGGCTGCGCCGCGGTGAGCGGCTGGCCCGGGTCGGCCTGGTGCTGGGCGCGGTCGCGGTGGTGGCGGCGGTGGTGATCGGAGTGGTTCGGCACGCGGACGCCTCGTTCGGGCACGACTACGCCCCGAACTTCGACTGACCCGGCGGGGGAGCGGGCCCGCGCCCGCCCACCCGGTGGTGACCCGCGACGGTAGCCTGGCCGGTGTCCGCCGCGTGGCGGGTGAGCCATGTGGACAGGAGGACGCCGTGACGGAACCGGCCCCGCCGGGAGGCGACCCGACCCGCCCGGGTGCCGGGCCGGATCCCGCCCCGCCGCCGGCCGCCGACGCGGTCAGCCCGTGGGCCGCCCCGCACGCCTCGCCCTGGCCGCACTCCGCGCCTCCGTCGGAGTCGGCGCCGCACTCGGCGCCGCCTCCGGGGTCCGGGCAGCACGTTGCGCCTCCGCACTCCGCGCCGCCGGAATCGGCGCCGCCTCCGCACTCCGCGCCGCCCGGCCCCTGGCCGCCGGCGGGACCGTACCCGCCGGGCCCGCACGCCGGGTCCGCTGCGCCGGATCAGATGGGCGCGCAGGGCTCGGGGCCGGCCGGGCCGTACCCGCCGGGCGCGCAGGGTGGGCCGGCCGGGCCGTACCCGCCCGGGGCGCACGGTTCGGCGTACCACCCGGGGCAGGCCGGGTACGGCGGTTCCGGGCCGGCGCTCGGGGCGTACCCGGGTAGCGGGCCGGCCCACGGCGGTGGCTGGGGGACGCCGGGGAGCGCGCCCGGCGGCGGCTGGGGACCGGCCGGCGGGCCGGCGTTCCCGCCGCCCCCGCGGGAGGCGCCCCGGCCGCCGAAGCGGGTCGACGCGGTGCCGGGCACCCCGTTCGGGGTGGTCCACCTCGACGTGCCGCCGGTCACGTCCGGCCTGGCCATCGGCTCGCTGGTCACCGGCATCGGCTCGATCCTGGTGTCGCTGCTTGTCTTCTGCTTCGGCGTGGCCGGTCCCGACTACGGGGGCGCCTGGGCGGCCGGCGCCTTCACCGTGCTCGGCGCGCTCGCCGGCGTCGGGGCGATCGTGGCCTGGCTGTTCGCCCGCCGGCAGATCCGGCGGCCGGCGCCACCGCCGGCGGTCCGGTTCACCGGCGGCGGGCTGGCCGTGGCCGGCCTCGGCTGCGGTGCGGTGGGGCTGCTGTTGAGCGTGGTCGGGCTCGGTATCGCCCTGGTGGTGCAGATCACGTGAGCCGGGCCGGAGTCCAGGCCGGTTCTGGCCGAAATGCCCGGGATTGGAGGGCAAGGGGGAGATCGGGGCCGCCGGGTCGTGCCCGGGACGAGCCGGTACACTTGACGACGTAGGTGCCCATCGAGGGCGCGCCGGTGACGCGGGAGCCGGCCGGCAGGGCTGCGACGCGGTCCTCCCGAGCCGATCCGTTTTGACCGGCGCGGCTGTGATAGGTACTCTTTCCCCTTGCGCCCGGGCCAGCCCGGGCAATGCGTGCGTGCGCTGGAGCCGGTCAGCCGGTGATCGCGCGGTCGCACCACCAAGACCAAAGATCCGGTACGACGCGTAAGCGGCGCGACCGGGCCGTGACTCGGGCGACACGCCCGACCGCGGGTGCTGGGACCCCGTCAGGCGGCCCCGGCTGGAATGTAGGAGAGCCGTCCATCAGGCCGGCTAGAGCAGACGGCGCGGTCGCCTCGCAGCGGCCGAAGGGAGCGGAGAAGCCCGGTGCCCACCATTCAGCAGCTGGTCCGAAAGGGCCGACAGGCCAAGACGACCAAGAGCAAGACCCCGGCACTCAAGGGGTCCCCCCAGCGGCGCGGCGTGTGCACCCGCGTGTACACCACCACCCCGAAGAAGCCGAACTCGGCGCTGCGCAAGGTCGCTCGTGTCAAGCTCAGCAGCCAGATCGAGGTGACCGCCTACATCCCGGGCGTCGGCCACAACCTGCAGGAGCACTCGATCGTGCTCGTGCGCGGCGGCCGTGTGAAGGACCTCCCCGGCGTGCGGTACAAGATCGTGCGCGGCTCGCTGGACACCCAGGGTGTCCGCAACCGCAAGCAGGCTCGCAGCCGTTACGGCGCGAAGAAGGAGAAGAGCTGATATGCCGCGTAAGGGACCCGCTCCGCGGAATCCGCTGGTCGCTGACCCGGTGTACAACTCGCCGCTGGTCACCCAGCTGGTGAACAAGATCCTGATGCGCGGCAAGCGTCAGCTCGCCGAGCGCATCGTGTACGCCGCCCTGGAGGGCTGCCGCGAGAAGTCCGGCACCGACCCCGTCGTCACGCTCAAGCGGGCGATGGACAACGTGAAGCCGACGCTCGAGGTGCGCAGCCGCCGGGTCGGTGGCGCCACCTACCAGGTTCCGGTCGAGGTGCGGCCGACCCGCGCGACCACCCTCGGTCTGCGCTGGCTGGTGACCTACTCCCGGGCCCGGCGTGAGAAGACCATGATCGAGCGGCTGATGAACGAGCTGCTGGACGCGAGCAACGGTCTCGGCGCCGCCGTCAAGCGGCGCGAGGACACGCACAAGATGGCCGAGTCCAACAAGGCCTTCGCGCACTACCGCTGGTAACACCTGAGGTTTCGGCGCCCATCGGGCGCCGGAACCACCACCAGTTGTGTCGAGACGACGATAAGTAGGGATTGAAGTGGCCGCCGCAGACGCGCTCGCCAACGTACGCAACATCGGCATCATGGCGCACATCGATGCCGGTAAGACCACGACCACCGAGCGAATCCTCTTCTACACCGGCATCACGTACAAGATCGGCGAGGTCCACGAGGGCGGCGCCGTCATGGACTGGATGGAGCAGGAGCAGGAGCGCGGTATCACGATCACTTCCGCCGCCACGAAGTGCGAGTGGAAGGGCCACACGATCCAGATCATCGACACGCCCGGTCACGTCGACTTCACGGTCGAGGTGGAGCGGTCGCTGCGTGTTCTGGACGGTGCGGTCGCGGTGTACGACGGCGTGGCCGGTGTGGAGCCCCAGACGGAGAACGTCTGGCGTCAGGCGGACAAGTACAACGTCCCCCGGATGTGCTTCGTCAACAAGCTCGACCGGACCGGCGCCGACTTCTTCCGCTGCGTGCAGATGATGATCGACCGGCTCAACGCCACCCCGCTGGTGCTCCAGATCCCGATCGGTGCCGAGTCCGACTTCATCGGCGTGGTCGACCTGGTCGAGATGCGCGCGCTCACCTGGCGCGGCGAGACCCAGAAGGGTGAGGACTACGCGGTCGAGGAGATCCCGGCCGACCTCGCCGACTCCGCCGCCGAGTGGCGCGAGAAGCTGATGGAGACCCTCGCCGACGTCGACGACTCGGTGATGGAGAAGTACCTCGAGGGCGAGGAGATCTCCGCCGAGGAGATCAGGGCCGCCATCCGCCGGGCCACCATCGCCGGCAAGGCCAACCCGGTCCTCACCGGTACCGCCTTCAAGAACAAGGGCATCCAGCCGATGCTGGACGCGGTCGTCGCGTACCTGCCGTCGCCGCTGGACGTCCCGGCAATCGAGGGTACGGCCACCGACGGCGAGACGCCGATGCTGCGCAAGCCGTCGACCTCGGAGCCGTTCTCCGGCCTGGCCTTCAAGATCCAGACCGACAAGCACCTCGGCAAGCTGACGTACGTCCGGATCTACTCCGGCACGCTCGAGTCCGGTTCTCAGGTGATCAACTCCACCAAGGACCGCAAGGAGCGCATCGGCAAGATCTACCAGATGCACGCCAACAAGCGGGAGGAGCGCAGCACCGCCAAGGCCGGCGACATCATCGCGGTCCAGGGTCTGAAGCAGACCACCACCGGTGACACCCTGTGCGACCCGGCGAAGCCGGTCATCCTCGAGTCGATGACCTTCCCGGAGCCGGTCATCGAGGTGGCCATCGAGCCGAAGACCAAGGCCGACCAGGAGAAGCTCAGCACCGCCATCCAGCGGCTGGCCGAGGAGGACCCGACCTTCCGCGTCAAGCTGGACGACCAGACCGGTCAGACGGTCATCTCCGGCATGGGCGAGCTGCACCTGGACATCCTGGTCGACCGGATGCGCCGCGAGTTCAACGTCGAGGCGAACATCGGCAAGCCGCAGGTGGCGTACCGTGAGACCATCCGCCGCAAGGTGGACAAGGTCGAGTACACCCACAAGAAGCAGACCGGTGGCTCCGGCCAGTACGCCCGCGTGATCGTGAGCCTCGAGCCGCTGCCCATGGGCAACGACTCGCCGACCTACGAGTTCGCGAACGCCGTCACCGGTGGCCGCATCCCCCGGGAGTTCATCCCCTCGGTGGACGCGGGCGCCCAGGACGCCATGCAGTACGGCATTCTCGCCGGCTTCCCGCTGGTGGGTCTCAAGCTGACGCTGCTGGACGGCCAGTACCACGAGGTCGACTCGTCCGAGATGGCGTTCAAGATCGCCGGTTCGATGGTGATGAAGGAGGCGGCCCGCAAGGCCGACCCCGCACTGCTCGAGCCGATGATGGCCGTTGAGGTCACCACTCCTGAGGAGAACATGGGTGACGTCATCGGCGACCTCAACTCCCGTCGCGGCATCATCCAGGCGATGGAGGAGCGCAGCGGCGCTCGCGTCGTCCGGGCTCTGGTGCCGCTGTCGGAGATGTTCGGCTACGTCGGCGACCTGCGGTCGAAGACCCAGGGCCGGGCTAGCTACAGCATGCAGTTCGACTCCTACGCCGAAGTGCCGCAGAGCGTGGCGAAGGAGATCATCGCCAAGGCGACGGGTGAGTGACGCTCACCCCGAGCTGACCCGATGATCCGGGGGCGGTCGCGGGAGGGATCTCCCGCCCGCGGCCACCTCGGTCGGGTTGTGTGAATCCGGGCCTGTAGGCTTCATCGCCGCAGAACCCACAAAGGCTATCCGGCCGTGCGGCCGGAAAGGCTGTCGACAGAGTCCTACGCGCCGACCGGCGCACCGGGGCGAACGAACCAAGAAAGTCCACCAGGAGGACACCAGTGGCGAAGGCGAAGTTCGAGCGGACTAAGCCGCACGTCAACATCGGCACCATTGGTCACATCGACCACGGTAAGACGACGCTGACGGCGGCCATCACGAAGGTCCTGCACGACCAGTACCCGGACCTGAACCCGTACACGCCGTTCGACGAGATCGACAAGGCGCCGGAGGAGAAGTCCCGCGGCATCACGATCTCGATCTCGCACGTCGAGTACCAGACCGAGGCGCGTCACTACGCGCACGTCGACTGCCCCGGTCACGCCGACTACATCAAGAACATGATCACCGGTGCCGCGCAGATGGACGGCGCGATCCTGGTGGTGGCGGCGACCGACGGCCCGATGCCGCAGACCCGCGAGCACGTGCTGCTGGCCCGTCAGGTCGGTGTGCCGTACATCGTCGTGGCGCTCAACAAGAGCGACATGGTCGACGACGAGGAGCTTCTGGAGCTCGTCGAGCTCGAGGTCCGTGAGCTGCTCTCCTCGCAGGAGTACCCGGGTGACGACCTGCCGGTCGTCCAGGTTTCCGCGCTGAGGGCGCTCGAGGGCGACCCGGTCTGGACCGAGAAGCTGCTCGAGCTGATGAGCGCGGTCGACACCGCGATCCCGCAGCCGGAGCGCGAGACCGAGCGGCCGTTCCTCATGCCCGTCGAGGACGTGTTCACGATCACGGGTCGTGGCACCGTCGTCACCGGTCGTGTCGAGCGCGGCGTGCTGCTCCCGAACGAGGACGTCGAGGTCGTCGGCATCCGCGAGAAGGGCTTCAAGACCAAGGTCACCGCGATCGAGATGTTCCGGAAGACCCTGGACGACGCCCGCGCAGGCGAGAACGTCGGTCTGCTGCTGCGTGGCACCAAGCGCGAGGACGTCGAGCGCGGCATGGTCGTCATCAAGCCGGGCACCACGACCCCGCACACGGAGTTCGAGGCGACGGTCTACATCCTCTCCAAGGAGGAGGGTGGCCGCCACACCCCGTTCTTCCAGAACTACCGTCCGCAGTTCTACTTCCGGACCACGGACGTCACCGGCGTCGTCACGCTGCCCGAGGGCACCGAGATGGTCATGCCGGGCGACAACACCTCGATGTCGGTGAAGCTGATCCAGCCCATCGCCATGGAGGACAACCTGAAGTTCGCGATTCGCGAGGGTGGTCGTACGGTCGGCGCGGGTCGCGTCACCAAGATCATCAAGTGAGCTGGGTAACCCCGATTAGCGTCGCCGCCGGTCGTGCGGCATACTAGTCAGGTTGCGTAACGACAGTAGGTCGACCGCGTCCGGCTGAGGCTGGACCTCCGGGAGTCAGACTGTCTCGCGTGGGGTGGTTGACCGCCATCAGTGGTCAACCACCCTCGCGCGGCGTCCAGGTCGCGGTAACCGCGATCGACGCCATGACCCACCGCGCGGTCAGAGAATCGCTCCGGAGCCTCGGGGCGGAGCCTGGTCCACGGGCGCGACACGCCCGACCGCGGGGGTCGGCGGAAGTGGGCCTGTACCAGCCGGTACAGGTGCCCGCAACACAGCGGCATCGAGAGAAGGAACAGAAGCCACCATGGCGGGACAGAAGATCCGCATCCGGCTCAAGGCCTATGACCACGAGGTCGTCGACTCCTCGGCTCGGAAGATCGTCGAGACGGTGACGCGTACCGGGGCGCAGGTCGCTGGCCCGGTGCCGCTGCCCACGGAGATCAACCGTTTCTGCGTCATCCGCTCGCCGCACAAGTACAAGGACTCGCGCGAGCACTTCGAGATGCGCACGCACAAGCGTCTGATCGACATCATCGACCCGACCCCGAAGACGGTCGACTCGCTCATGCGCCTCGACCTGCCGGCTGGCGTCGACATCGAGATCAAGCTGTAGGGATCGATCAAATGGACAGGCAAGTCAAGGGGATCCTGGGCGCCAAGCTCGGCATGACCCAGGTCTGGGACAACAACAAGGTCGTCCCCGTGACCGTGGTCGAGGCCGGCCCGTGCGTCGTGAGCCAGGTCCGTAGCGCCGACAAGGACGGCTACTCCGCCGTTCAGCTCGCCTACGGAGCCATCGACCCGCGCAAGGTCAAGAAGCCGGTCGCCGGGCACTACGCCAAGGCGGACGTCGCGCCGCGCCGGCACATCGTCGAGCTGCGCACCGCCGACGCCGCGGACTACGCACCGGGCCAGGAGGTCACGGTCGACGAGTTCCCGGTCGGCGCCGTGATCGACGTCACCGGCCGGACCAAGGGCAAGGGCTACGCCGGCCCGATGAAGCGGCACGGCTTCCACGGTCTGCGCGCCAGCCACGGTGTCGAGCGCAAGCACCGCTCGCCCGGCTCCATCGGCGCCTGCGCGACCCCGGGTCGCGTCTTCAAGGGCACCCGGATGGCGGGCCGGATGGGTGGCGTGCGCTACACCGTCCAGAACCTGACCGTCCAGGCGGTCGACACCGAGAACAACCTCCTGCTCGTCCGCGGCGCCATCCCTGGCCCGAAGGGCGCGCTGGTCCTGGTCCGCACCGCGGCCAAGGCGAGGGTGAAGAAGGGCGGTGTGGCCAAGTGACCACCGTTGACGTCCTGAACGTCGAAGGCGGCAGGAGCGGCTCCGTCGAGCTGCCGGCCGACATCTTCGACGTGCAGGCGAACATCGCGTTGATGCACCAGGTCGTGGTGGCTCAGCTCGCGGCGGCCCGACAGGGCACGCACAAGACCAAGAGCCGCGGCGAGGTCTCCGGCGGTGGCCGGAAGCCTTACAAGCAGAAGGGCACCGGTCGTGCCCGCCAGGGCTCGACCCGCGCGCCGCAGTTCGCCGGCGGTGGCGTGGTCCACGGCCCGGTGCCGCGCGACTACAGCCAGCGGACCCCGAAGAAGATGAAGGCCGCCGCCCTGCGTGGCGCCCTCTCCGACCGGGCTCGCGCCGGCCAGGTGCACGTCGTCGAGGCGTTCGTCTCGGGCGAGCAGCCGTCGACCAAGGCGGCCCTGGCCACGCTGACCAAGCTGACCCAGGCCCGTCGGGTCCTGGTCGTGCTGAGCAGCACGGACGAGCTGAACTGGGTGTCGCTGCGGAACCTGCGCAACGCGCGGGACAGCCGGGTGCACCTGATCGAGGCCGGCCAGCTCAACACCTACGACGTGCTGGTGGCCGACGACGTGGTCTTCACCAAGGAGGCCCTGGACGAGTTCCTGGGCGTGCCAGCCGAGACCACCGAGGAGGGTGGCAAGTGAGCACGATCGCCGATCCGCGTGACGTCATCGTCGCGCCGGTCGTCTCGGAGAAGAGCTACAGCGAGCTGAACCGGAACTGGTACACCTTCCTGGTGCACCCGGACGCGAACAAGACCGAGATCAAGATCGCTATCCAGCAGATCTTCAACGTCCGCGTCCTGACGGTCAACACGCTCAACCGCGAGGGCAAGCGCAAGCGGACCCGCACCGGGTTCGGCAAGCGCAAGGACACCAAGCGCGCGATGGTGAAGCTGGCTGACGGTGACCGTATCGAGGCCTTCGGCGGCCCGGTCAGCTGAGGGGTGTAGACAATGGCTATCCGTAAGTACAAGCCGACGACGCCGGGCCGGCGCGGTTCGAGCGTCGCCGACTTCGCCGAGATCACCCGGTCCACGCCGGAGAAGTCGCTGCTGGCTCCGCTGCCGAAGAAGGGCGGACGCAACGCCCACGGCCGGATCACCACGCGGCACCACGGTGGCGGTCACAAGCGGCAGTACCGTCTGATCGACTTCAAGCGGGTCGACAAGGACGGCGTGCCGGCGAAGGTCGCCCACATCGAGTACGACCCGAACCGCACCGCGCGCATCGCGCTGCTGCACTACGCCGACGGCGAGAAGCGCTACATCCTCGCGCCGAAGGACCTGAAGCAGGGCGACCGCGTCGAGTCCGGTCCGGGCGCCGACATCAAGCCGGGCAACAACCTGCCGCTACGCAACATCCCGGTGGGTACCACCGTCCACAACGTGGAGCTGCGTCCGGGCGGTGGCGCCAAGCTGGCCCGCTCGGCCGGCGTCGGCATCCAGCTGCTCGGCCGTGAGGGCGCGTACGCGACCCTGCGTATGCCGTCCGGCGAGATCCGGCGGGTCGACGTGCGCTGCCGCGCCAGCGTCGGCGAGATCGGCAACGCCGACCAGTCGAACATCAACTGGGGCAAGGCCGGCCGCATGCGGTGGAAGGGCAAGCGCCCGACCGTCCGTGGTGTCGCCATGAACCCGGTCGACCACCCGCACGGTGGTGGTGAGGGTAAGACCTCCGGTGGTCGCCACCCGGTCAACCCGCAGGGTAAGCCCGAGGGCCGCACCCGTCGTAAGGGCCAGCCGAGCGACCGGCTGATCGTCCGCCGCCGCTACGCCACGCGTAAGCGCGGCTGAGGGAGATAAGACATGCCTCGCAGCCTGAAGAAGGGCCCGTTCGTCGACGACCACCTGCTCAAGAAGGTGGAGACGCAGAACGACAAGGGCTCGAAGAACGTGATCAAGACCTGGTCGCGGCGCTCGACGATCATCCCGGAGATGCTGGGTCACACGATCGCCGTGCACGACGGACGCAAGCACGTCCCGGTCTTCGTGACCGAGGCCATGGTCGGGCACAAGCTCGGCGAGTTCGCGCTGACCCGCACGTTCAAGGGTCACGAGAAGGACGACCGGAAGAGCCGCCGGCGCTGACGCCGCGGGCATACGGATAGAGGAACAAGGGGTTACAGCGATGCCAGGAAAGGGCGACGCTCCGGTGCTTCCGGGCGCGCGGGCGGTTGCGCGGCACGTGCGCATCTCGCCGATGAAGGCGCGCCGGGTGGTCAACCTCGTCCGCGGCCTGCCCGCGAAGGAGGCGCTCACGGTGCTGCAGTTCGCGCCGCAGGCTGCGAGCGAGCAGGTGTACAAGGTGCTCGCGAGTGCGATCGCCAACGCGGAGAACAACGAGCGGCTGGACCCCGACGCGCTGCTCGTCAGCGAGGCGTTCGTCGACGAGGGCCCGACGATGAAGCGGTTCCGGCCGCGGGCGCAGGGCCGGGCCTACCGGATCCGCAAGCGGACCTGCCACATCACCGTGGCGGTCGAGGCTGTGGCTCCGGCCGCGCCGAAGAAGTCGGCCAAGAAGGCCGCTCCGGCCAAGCAGGCCGAGCCGGCGCAGGGGCAGAGCACGACGGAGGGTGCCGAGTAATGGGTCAGAAGGTTCACCCGACCGGGTTCCGGCTCGGCATCTCGACCGACTGGAAGTCCCGCTGGTTCGCGGACAAGCTCTACAAGGACTACATCGGCGAGGATGTCAAGATCCGCCGGATGATGTCCAAGGGCCTCGAGCGCGCCGGCATCTCCAAGGTCGACATCGAGCGCACCCGGGACCGGGTCCGCGTCGACATCCACACCGCCCGGCCGGGCATCGTCATCGGCCGTAAGGGTGCGGAGGCCGACCGGATCCGCGGCGAGCTGGAGAAGCTCACCGGCAAGCAGGTTCAGCTGAACATCATCGAGGTGAAGAGCCCCGAGGCGGACGCTCAGCTGGTCGCCCAGGGCGTCGCCGAGCAGCTGTCCAGCCGGGTCAGCTTCCGTCGGGCCATGCGCAAGTCGATGCAGTCCGCGATGAAGAACCCGGCCTGCAAGGGCATCCGGGTTCAGGTCTCGGGCCGTCTCGGCGGCGCCGAGATGAGCCGGACCGAGTTCTACCGCGAGGGCCGGGTCCCGCTGCACACGCTGCGGGCCAACATCGAGTACGGCTTCTTCGAGGCCCGTACCACGTTCGGCCGGATCGGCGTGAAGGTCTGGATCTACAAGGGCGACGCCGTCCCGGGCCGGGAGGCTCCGGCCGAGACCGGTCCGTCGCGCCCGCGCCGTGACCGTGGCGACCGTCCCGAGCGGCCGCGCCGTGGCCGGTCGGGTTCGTCCGGCACCACCGCCGGTGGCACCGAGGCTGGCCGGGCTGCCGCGACCACGATCGCGCAGCAGGCCGAGACGCCGAGCGGCGAGCCGGTCGACAGCGCTGCTGTCGCCGCGGCTGCGTCCGCCCCGGCCGAGTCCCAGCCGGCAGAAAAGCAGCAGGAGGGCTGACAGATGCTGATGCCGCGCAAGCCTCCGAAGGGCTTCCGCAAGCCGCACCACCCGGACCGCAGTGGCGCGTCCAAGGGTGGTAACCGGGTGGTGTTCGGCGAGTTCGGGATCCAGGCTCTCGAGCCGGCGTACGTGACCAACCGCCAGATCGAGTCGGCGCGTATCGCGATGACCCGTCACATCAAGCGTGGCGGCAAGGTCTGGATCACGATCTTCCCGGACCAGGCCCTCACCAAGAAGCCGGCCGAGACCCGGATGGGTTCCGGCAAGGGTTCGCCCGAGTGGTGGGTCGCCAACGTGAAGCCGGGGCGGGTCCTCTTCGAGATGTCCTTCCCCAACGAGCAGATCGCGCGAGAGGCGATGCGTCGCGCGATCCACAAGCTCCCGATGAAGTGCCGCATTGTTACGCGCGAAGTGGGTGAATCCTGATGGCAGCGGGCGTCAAGGCCTCCGAGCTGCGTGAGCACTCCGACGAGGAGCTGGTCACGAAGCTGCGCGAGGCGAAGGCGGAGCTGTTCAACCTCCGCGTGCAGGGCGCAACCGGGCAGCTGGACAACAACCGGCGGCTGCAGGTCATCCGTCGGGAGATCGCCCGGATCTACACGATCATGCGTGAGCGTGAGTTGGGTCTCTCGACCGCGCCGACTGAGGTGACTGCATCATGAGTGACGAGAACGCCACCGCCACCGTGCGGGCCCGCCGTAAGGTCCGTGAGGGCCTCGTGGTGAGCGACAAGATGGACAAGACCGTCGTGGTCGAGGTCGAGGACCGGGTCAAGCACGCGCTGTACGGCAAGATCATGCGCCGTACCCGCAAGCTGAAGGTGCACGACGAGCAGAACTCGGCCGGCATCGGCGACCGGGTCCTGATCATGGAGACCCGGCCGCTCTCCGCCACCAAGCGGTGGCGGATCGTGGAGATCCTTGAGAAGGCCAAGTAGCGAAGGCTCGAGCTCGGCCGGTATCGGTCGGGCGAAGGTTCCGCCAGGCTCCGGCCGCCCCCGGCGGCCGGAGAACCGGCAGACATAGGAGATAGACGTGATTCAGCAGGAGTCGCGACTGCGCGTCGCCGACAACACGGGTGCCCGGGAGATCCTGTGCATCCGGGTTCTCGGTGGCTCCGGTCGGCGCTACGCGAGCATCGGCGACGTCATCGTGGCCACGGTCAAGGACGCGATCCCCGGTGCTGGTGTGAAGAAGGGCGACGTCGTCAAGGCCGTCGTCGTTCGGACCGCCAAGGAGAGGCGGCGGCCGGACGGGTCGTACATCCGCTTCGACGAGAACGCCGCCGTCATCATCAAGGACGGCGGGGACCCGCGCGGTACCCGCATCTTCGGCCCGGTGGGCCGCGAGCTGCGGGACAAGCGGTTCATGAAGATCATCTCTCTCGCGCCGGAGGTGTTGTGACCGTGAAGGTCAAGAAGGGCGACACGGTCGTCGTCATCGCCGGCAAGGACAAGGGTGCCAAGGGCAAGGTCATCGCGGCCTACCCGCGGCAGGACAAGGTCCTGGTCGAGGGCGTGAACCGGGTCAAGAAGCACACTCGCATCAGCACCACTCAGCGTGGCGCCAAGACCGGTGGCATCGTCACCCAGGAGGCCCCCATCCACGTCTCGAACGTGATGGTCATGGACTCCGACGGCAAGCCGACCCGCGTCGGCTACCGGATCGACGACAACGGCCAGAAGGTCCGCATCGCGCGTAGCACCGGTAAGGACCTGTGATGACCACGGCTACCGAAACGAAGACCCTGCCGCGTCTCAAGGAGCGGTACCGCAACGAGGTCGTGGCGAAGCTGCAGGAGCAGCACGCCTACGGCAACCCCATGCAGGTGCCCGGCCTGGTCAAGATCGTCGTCAACATGGGTGTCGGCGAGGCCGCTCGGGACGCCAAGCTGATCGACGGCGCCGTCCGCGACCTGGCCACCATCACCGGCCAGAAGCCGCTGGTCCGGCGGGCCACCAAGTCCATCGCGCAGTTCAAGCTCCGCGAGGGCATGCCGATCGGCGCGAAGGTCACCCTGCGGGGCGACCGGATGTGGGAGTTCCTGGACCGGCTGCTGTCCATCGCGCTGCCGCGTATCCGTGACTTCCGCGGTCTGGACGGGCGCAAGCTCGACGGGCACGGCAACTACACGTTCGGTCTGACCGAGCAGTCGGTGTTCCACGAGATCGACCAGGACAAGATCGATCGCCAGCGGGGCATGGACATCACGGTGGTCACGACCGCCACGACCGACGACGAGGGCCGGGCGCTGCTCAAGCTCCTGGGCTTCCCGTTCAAGGAGAACTGAGATGGCCAAGAAGGCGCTGATCCTTAAGGCGGCCGCGAAGCCGAAGTTCTCGGTTCGCGCGTACACCCGCTGCCAGCGGTGCGGGCGTCCGAAGGCGGTCTACCGCAAGTTCGGTCTCTGCCGGGTGTGCATCCGGGAGATGGCCCACCGCGGTGAGCTGCCCGGCGTGTCCAAGGCTTCCTGGTAATAGCCCGGCGCGCTCCGGCGCGTCAGCTGAACTGTCTCTTCGCCGTAGGCCCCGGGCCTGGCCCGGGGAACCCCGGCGAGAAAGGTTGACGAGTTTTCATGACGATGACCGACCCGATCGCAGACATGCTCACGCGTCTGCGTAACGCCAACCAGGCGTACCACGACCGGGTGACGATGCCCTACTCGAAGATCAAGGCGAACATCGCCGAGGTCCTCAAGGCCGAGGGTTACATCGCCACCTGGTCGGTCGAGGACCCCGAGGAGGGTGCCGTCGGCAAGCGACTGGTCGTCGAGTTGAAGTACGGCCAGAGCCGCGAGCGGAGCCTGGCCGGCATCAAGCGCGTGTCCAAGCCCGGTCTCCGGGTGTACGCCAAGTCGGACGGGCTCCCGCGGGTGCTCGGCGGGCTGGGTGTGGCGATCATTTCGACGTCCCAGGGGCTGCTGACCGACCGGCAGGCCCGCAAGCGGAGCGTTGGCGGGGAAGTCCTCGCCTTCGTCTGGTAACGGGAGACAGGTAGAAATGTCGCGTATTGGACGTAAATCGATCCCGGTGCCCTCCGGCGTCGACATCACGATCGACGGCCAGACCGTCAAGGTCAAGGGCCCCAAGGGCGAGCTGAGCCACGTGCTGGCCGAGCCGATCACGGCGGAGCGCAGCGAGAACGGCGAGGTGAACGTCAACCGGCCCAACGACGAGCGCAAGGCCAAGGAACTGCACGGCCTGAGCCGTACCCTGGTGGCGAACATGATCGTCGGGGTGACCGAGGGCTACCGCAAGAGCCTGGAGATCGCCGGCACCGGTTACCGCGTGACCGCCAAGGGCAAGGACCTGGAGTTCGCGCTCGGGTTCTCGCACCCGGTCGTGGTGCCGGCACCGGACGGCATCACCTTCACGGTCGAGCGGCCGACCTTGTTCCACGTCGCCGGCATCGACAAGCAACTGGTCGGCGAGGTCGCCGCCAACATCCGGAAGATCCGTCCGCCGGAGCCCTACAAGGGCAAGGGCGTGAAGTACCAGGGCGAGGTCATCCGCCGTAAGGCTGGAAAGGCAGGTAAGAAGTGAGCGCCACGCTGCTCAAGCGCCGCCGCGGCGTTGCCGCCAAGCGTGCCGTCGGGCGTGCGCGTCGGCACTTCCGGGTCCGCAAGAACGTCAGCGGCACCGGCGAGCGTCCCCGCCTCGTCGTCACCCGCTCCCTGCGGCACATGGTCGCCCAGGTCGTGGACGACACCAAGGGTCACACCCTGGCGTCGGCCTCGACCATGGACGCCTCGCTGCGCGGCGCCGAGGGCGACAAGAGCGCCCTGGCCGGCAAGGTCGGCGCCCTGCTCGCCGAGCGTGCCAAGGCCGCCGGCGTCTCGAAGGTCGTCTTCGACCGCGGTGGCAACCGGTACGCGGGGCGGGTCGCCGCGCTTGCCGACGCCGCCCGCGAAGCCGGGCTCGAGTTCTAGAAACCCCGTCACGAGAGAGAAGGAAGGCTGCTGATGCCAGGTCAACAGCGCCGTGGCGGCGGGTCCGGTGGCAACGAGGGTGGTCGCCGCGACAACCGCCGTGAGGGCGGCCGCGGAAACGCGCCCGTCGAGAAGACCCCGCACCTCGAGCGGGTCGTCGCGATCAACCGCGTCGCCAAGGTCGTGAAGGGTGGTCGTCGCTTCAGCTTCACCGCCCTCGTGATCGTGGGCGACGGCGACGGCACCGTCGGCGTGGGCTACGGAAAGGCCAAGGAGGTGCCCGCGGCGATCGCCAAGGGCGTCGAGGAGGCCAAGAAGCACTTCTTCAAGGTGCCGCGGATCGGTCAGTCGATCCCGCACCCGGTCACGGGCGAGGACGCCGCCGGTGTGGTGCTGCTCAAGCCGGCCTCCGCCGGTACGGGTGTCATCGCCGGTGGTCCGGTGCGTGCCGTGCTGGAGTGCGCGGGCATCCACGACGTGCTCTCCAAGAGCCTCGGCTCGTCCAACCCGATCAACATCGTGCACGCCACCGTGGCGGCCCTGAAGGGGCTCGAGTCCCCCGAGCAGGTCGCGGCGCGTCGTGGTCTGCCGGTGGAGGACGTCGCGCCGGCCGCCATGCTGGCGTCGCGTGCGGGGGTGGCGTCCTGATGGCACGTCTGAAGGTCACCCAGGTCCGGTCCGGGATCGGGCGCAAGCAGAACCAGCGTGACTCGCTGCGTTCGCTCGGGCTCAAGCGGATCAACGACGTGGTGGTCAAGGAGGACCGGCCGGAGATCCGTGGCATGATCTTCACGGTCAACCACCTCGTGAAGGTCGAGGAGGTCGAGTAATGACGATCAAGGTGCACCACCTGCGCCCGGCACCCGGAGCCAAGACCGACAAGACCCGCGTGGGTCGCGGTGAGGGCTCGAAGGGCAAGACCGCCGGTCGCGGTACCAAGGGTTCGAAGGCCCGGAAGAACATCTCGCCGGCGTTCGAGGGTGGGCAGATGCCCATCCACATGCGCCTGCCGAAGATGAAGGGCTTCAAGAACAAGTTCAAGGTCGTGTTCCAGGTGGTCAACCTGGACCGGCTGGCGGAGCTCTTCCCGAACGGCGGCCAGGTCGGCCCGGTCGAGTTGGTCGAGTCCGGCGCGGTCCGCAAGGGCCACCCGGTCAAGGTGCTCGGCACCGGCGACCTCGGCGGTGTCTCCCTCCAGGTGTCGGCGCACGCGTTCAGCGCGTCGGCCAAGGAGAAGATCACCGCGGCCGGCGGCTCGGTCACCGAGCTGTAGGCACGTTCGTGGCGCCCGCTCAGTTGTTCGCAACTGGGCGGGCGTCATGGTCTACCGGCCGTGTGTGCGCCAGGTAACATCGGATTCGGTTTATGTAGCCGGGCACATCTGCCCGGACCGGGATCGGGCTGTTAGAGTCCGTTGCCAGCCATGGATACCGGGCACTGGGCCCGGCATTCACCCCGCCCCGCCAGGGATCGTCACCGGCGGCCCGCGTCGCGCAGGAGGAAGAAGTTGCTGTCCGCCTTTCTCAGTGCGTTCCGTACGCCTGATCTGCGCAAGAAGCTGCTGTTCACAGTAGGCATCATCGCGGTCTACCGGTTGGGCGCCACGCTGCCCAGCCCGGGCGTCTCGTACGGCAACGTGCAGAAGTGCCTCGACACCATCCAGGGCAGCACCGGCGTGCTCAACCTGCTGGATCTTTTCTCCGGTGGCGCGCTGCTCCAGCTCTCGGTCTTCGCGCTGGGCATCATGCCCTACATCACCGCGTCGATCATCCTGCAGCTGCTGACGGTGGTGATCCCGCGCCTGGAGCAGCTCCGCAAGGAGGGCCAGGCCGGTCAGGCGAAGATCACCCAGTACACCCGCTACCTCACGCTGGGCCTGGGCGTCCTCCAGTCCTCGGCGTTCGTGGCGCTGGCCCGCTCCGGGCAGCTGTTCAACAACCAGTGCGACCAGTTCCCGATCGTGCCCAGGGGCACCGGCATCCCGGACTGGCTCACGCTCTCCGTCCTGGTGCTGACCATGACCGCCGGCACCGGCGTGGTGATGTGGCTCGGCGAGCTGATCACCGACCGGGGCGTCGGCAACGGCATGTCCGTGCTGATCTTCACCTCGATCGCGGCCCGCCTCCCCGCCGAGGGCTGGAAGATCAAGACCACCAAGGGCTGGGGGATGTTCCTCCTCGTCATCGTCCTGGTGCTGGTGGTCATCACCGCGGTCACCTTCATCGAGCAGGCGCAGCGCCGGATCCCGGTCCAGTACGCGAAGCGCATGATCGGCCGGCGGATGTACGGCGGCACGTCGACCTACATCCCGCTGAAGGTGAACCAGGCCGGCGTCATCCCGGTCATCTTCGCCTCGTCGCTGCTCTACCTGCCGACGCTCGCGCTCCAGTTCTTCGACCAGAACGACCCGGGCAAGACCCAGGCCTGGATCCAGAACCACATCGTGAAGGCGAGCGCGCCGGAGCACATCGCGATCTACTTCCTGCTGATCATCTTCTTCACGTACTTCTACGTGTCGATCACGTTCAACCCGACCGAGGTCGCGGACAACATGAAGAAGTACGGCGGCTTCGTGCCGGGCATCCGCCCCGGCAAGCCGACCGCCGAGTACCTCGACTTCATCCTCAGCCGGATCACCCTGCCGGGCGCGCTCTACCTGGGCATCGTCGCGATCCTGCCGAACTTCTTCTTCATCTGGCTGGACAACCAGCAGTTCCAGAACTTCCCGTTCGGCGGCACCGCCGTGCTCATCATGGTCGGCGTCGGTCTGGAGACCGTGAAGCAGATCGAGAGCCAACTCATGCAGCGGAACTACGAAGGGTTCCTGCGGTAGATGCGACTCGTTCTGGTTGGCCCGCCGGGCGCGGGCAAGGGCACACAGGCGGAGTTCATCGCCGCCCACCTCTCGGTGCCGAAGATCTCCACCGGCGACATCTTCCGGGCCAACGTCACCCAGGGCACGCCGCTGGGCGTCGAGGCCAAGCGCTACATGGACGCCGGCAAGCTGGTTCCGGACGACGTCACCATCAACATGGTCCGGGACCGGCTCGCCGAGCCGGACGCCGGCGAGGGTTTCCTGCTCGACGGCTTCCCGCGGACCACGCCGCAGGCGGCCGAGCTGGACAAGCTCCTCGCCGACCTGGGCAGCTCGCTGGACCTGGTGCTGGAGCTGGTCGTCGACGACGACGAGGTGATCCGGCGGCTCTCCGGTCGGCGCACCTGCCGCGGCTGCGGCAAGATCTGGCACGTCGAGTTCGACGCCCCCAACCGGGAGGACGTCTGTGACCGCTGCGGCGCGGAGCTGTTCCAGCGGGACGACGACAAGCCGGAGACGATCGCCGCCCGCCTCCGGGAGTACGCCGAGAAGACCGCGCCGCTGGTCGACTACTACGGCGCCCAGGGCAAGCTGGTCGGCATCGACGCGGCCGGGCCGGTGGAGGACGTCACCGTCCGTGCCATCGACGCGCTGCGCTCGTACGGCGGCTGACCTGACGCCGCCGCGCGGCGGATAGAGTACGAACAGCGGGGTACGCGCGACGTGCCCCGCTGTTCTGTGTAACGAAAGGTGAACGCCGTCATGCGCCGTCCCCAGCTGGACATCCAGCTGAAGACCCCCGAGCAGATCGAGCTGATGCGGGCCGCCGGTCTGGTGGTCGCCCGCGCCCTCTCCCGGATGCGGGATGCGGTCGCGCCCGGCGTGACGACGGCCGACCTCGACGCGATCGCCGAGGCCACCATCCGGGAGGCCGGTGCCGTCCCGTCGTTCAAGGGCTACCACGGCTTCCCGGCGTCGATCTGCTCCTCGGTCAATGAGCAGGTGGTGCACGCCATCCCGTCCCCGCGACAGGTGCTGCGCGAGGGTGACCTGATCTCGATCGACTGCGGCGCGGTGCTGAACGGCTGGCACGGCGACGCGGCCGTCACGGTGGCGGTGGGGGAGGTCGACCCGGCGCTGCTGCGGATGGCCGAGGTCGCCGAGGACGCGATGTGGGCCGGGATCGCCGCCGCGGCCCGGGGCGCTGCCTCGGGTCGGGGCCGGCTCACCGACATCTCGCACGCGGTGGAGACGGCGGTCCGCAAGGGCGGTCGGTACGGCATCGTGGACGGCTACGGCGGCCACGGCATCGGCACCGAGATGCACCAGGACCCGCACGTGCTCAACCACGGCCGCCCGGGCAAGGGTCCGCGCCTGGTGCCCGGCCTGGCGCTCGCCATCGAGCCGATGATCACGGCTGGCTCCCCGCGTACCGTCGAACTGGCCGACGGCTGGACGGTGGTGACGCGGGACCGTTCGACGGCGGTGCACGTCGAGCATTCGATGGCGCTGTTGGACGACGGGGTGTGGGTGCTGACCGCCGTCGACGGCGGCCGGGCCCGCCTCGGCGACCTGGTCACCTCCCGCCAGCCCGCGGACTCCCCGGCCCGCTGACCGGTCCGTCACCCGACCGGCCCGCCGGCCGTCGCTCGGCCCCGCCGCGTCATCCGGCGCGACGGGCCCGCCGGGACGCTACCGGGCGCTGCGGGCGAGGCCGGCTGCGGTCCGTGCGGCAGCGGATTTCGTCCGGTGGCGCTTCGGTGGCATCCTTGCCTGCATGGACGGGCAGCGGCAGTTGCGGGCAGCCGACAGCGACCGGGAGACCACCGCGGAGCGGCTCCGGGTGGCGCTGGAGGAGGGCCGGCTCGGCCTGCACGAGTACGACGAGCGGCTGGGTCGCACGTACGGCGCCCGCACCTACGCCGAGTTGGACGAGGTGGTGGCGGACCTGCCGGGGCCGGCGACCGCCGAGCGGTCGGCCGTGGTGCCCGCCGCAGCGGCTCCGCCCGCCGCGCCTGCGACTCCCACCGCTCCGGGGACGCCCGCCGGGTCCGGCGCGTCCTCCGGGGTGCCGGCCACGACCTCCGGGCCCGGGGCGCGCGACGAGGTTGCCGGGCCGGAGGCGCCGGCCGAGCCGGAGACCCGCTCCCGGCTGCTCGGGCTCTGGATGCCCTGGCTGCGGGTCGCCGCGCTGCTGCTGCCGATCTGGCTGATCGGCGTGATCACCACCGGCCATGTCGCCGGCGGCTGGCCGCTCTGGGTGCTGGGGCCGTGGGGCGGCCTGGTGCTGATGCAGTCGGTGGGGCTGATCGGCGTGGATCACGGGCGGAAGCGGTCCGACCGCCGGCGCTGAGCTGTGCCGCTGGTCACAATTGGCGGGAAAATCCGCCGTCCGGGCGATGTCCGGGCCGGCCGGTTTGGCGACGGTGCGCGGGCGGGCGTAGACTTTCAGATCGGCGCACAGCGTCCACTCCGCCATGCCCACCCTGCGCTTCGGTGGGAGTCGGAGCCGCGGCTGGCGCGGGCTTCCTGATCTTGGTCGGGTGGCCCGTGTAAGACGTTGTGGGCCGTCCGGAGCAACCGACGTCAGGACAGCGGAGTACATGCCGAAAAAAGACGGAGCCATCGAGATCGAGGGTCGGGTCATCGAGCCTCTGCCGAACGCTATGTTCCGGGTGGAGCTCGCGAACGGCCACAAGGTGCTGGCTCACATCAGCGGCAAGATGCGGCAGCACTACATCCGCATCCTGCCGGAGGACCGGGTCGTCGTCGAACTCTCGCCGTACGACCTGACCCGCGGGCGCATCGTCTACCGCTACAAGTAAGCCTGACGACGGCCGGGACGTCCCCGTGTCCGTCTTCGACGTCCGGGTCGCGCATCGTCGCGTCTCCGGGCCAGATGGGAAGTAAGGCAACCGTGAAGGTCAAGCCGAGCGTCAAGAGGATCTGCAACAAGTGCCAGGTGATCCGCCGGCACGGTCGGGTCATCGTCATCTGCAGTGACCCGCGCCACAAGCAGCGCCAGGGCTGACGCCCCACATCACCAAGCTCGTCCCAGCCGCGGACGGTGCGCGCACCGCGTACCCCTCGTGGTTGACCCCCGGTCGGAGGCCGGGGCCCGCTCGGGCAGCGGGGTGGGACGGGTCCACACCTCCGCCACAATCATGAGGAGTACGCCCGCACATGGCACGTCTAGTCGGCGTGGATCTTCCCCGCGAGAAGCGGATGGAGATCGCGCTCACCTACATCTTCGGGGTCGGTCGTACCCGCGCCCTGGAGACGCTCGCCGCGACCGGCATCTCGCCGGACAAGCGCGTTCGGGACCTCACGGACGAGGAGCTCGTCGAGCTCCGGAACCACATCGAGGGCAACTACAAGGTTGAAGGCGACCTGCGCCGCGAGGTCGCCGCTGACATCCGCCGCAAGGTCGAGATCGGCTGCTACGCCGGTATCCGGCACCGCCGCGGTCTGCCCGTGCGTGGCCAGCGCACCAAGACCAACGCGCGGACCCGGAAGGGCCCGAAGCGGACCGTGGCCGGCAAGAAGAAGCCCGGCAAGAAGTAACTAGGAGCGCACAGACTTATGCCACCGAAGGCTCGTGCCGGAGCCGCTGTCAAGAAGGTCCGGCGCAAGGAACGCAAGAACGTCGCCCACGGGCAGGCGCACATCAAGAGCACCTTCAACAACACCATCGTGTCCATCACGGACCCGACCGGTGCGGTCATCTCCTGGGCCTCGTCCGGCCAGGTGGGCTTCAAGGGCTCCCGCAAGTCGACCCCGTTCGCCGCGCAGCTGGCCGCCGAGGCCGCCGCGCGTCGGGCCATGGAGCACGGCATGCGCAAGGTCGACGTGTTCGTCAAGGGTCCCGGCTCCGGCCGGGAGACCGCCATCCGTTCGCTGCAGGCCGCGGGCCTCGAGGTCGGGCAGATTTCCGACGTCACGCCGCAGCCGCACAACGGGTGCCGTCCGCCGAAGCGTCGCCGGGTCTGAGAGGTTAGAGAGAGATGGCTCGTTACACCGGTGCTGACTGCCGCCGTTGCCGGCGGGAGAAGATGAAGCTGTTCCTCAAGGGCAGCAAGTGCGATGGTCCGAAGTGCCCGTTCGAGTCCCGGCCGTTCCCGCCCGGGCAGCACGGCCGCGGCCGCACCAAGGAGACGGAGTACCTGCTCCAGCTCCGTGAGAAGCAGAAGGCCCGTCGTGTCTACGGCGTGCTGGAGAAGCAGTTCCGCGGCTACTACGAAGAGGCCGTGGGCAAGAAGGCCAAGACGGGCGAGGTTCTGCTGCAGATCCTCGAGTCGCGGCTGGACAACGTGGTCTACCGGGCCGGCTACGCCAAGTCCCGGGACATGGCCCGCCAGCTGGTCAAGCACGGTCACTTCACGGTGAACGGCAAGAAGGTCGACATCCCGTCGTACCGCGTCAAGGAGCACGACATCGTCGAGGTCCGGGGCAAGAGCAAGGAACTCACCCCGTTCATCGTCGCGCAGGCCGAGGCCGGCTCCAAGACCGTTCCGGCGTGGCTCGAGGCCATCCCCAGCCAGATGAAGGTCCTCGTGCACTCGCTCCCGGCCCGCCAGGTGATCGACACCCAGGTCCAGGAGCAGCTGATCGTCGAGCTCTACTCCAAGTAAGGGCTCGTTGCGGTGGCCCGCCCCGCGGGGCGGGCCACCGGAACAGTTGTGTCGTGGGCGTCAAATAGCGGGCGCCCCGGAAGAGAAGAGAAAAGATGCTCATCAGCCAGCGACCGTCTCTCTCCGAAGAGTCGATCAACGAGACCCGGTCCCGGTTCACCATCGAGCCGCTGGAGCCCGGCTTCGGCTACACGCTCGGCAACTCGCTGCGGCGTACGTTGCTGTCCTCCATCCCCGGTGCGGCGGTCACCTCGATCAAGATCGACGGTGTCCTGCACGAGTTCACCACGATCCCCGGGGTCAAGGAGGACGTGGTCGAGCTCGTCATGAACATCAAGGAGCTGTGCGTCAGCTCCGAGCACGACGAGCCGGTCAGCATGTACCTGCGCAAGCAGGGCCCGGGCGACGTGACCGCCGGTGACATCCAGCCCCCGGCCGGTGTCTCGGTGCACAACCCGGACCTGAAGCTCGCCACCCTCAACGGCAAGGGCCGGCTCGACATGGAGCTGACCGTCGAGCGGGGCCGGGGCTACGTCACGGCGGCGCAGAACAAGCAGGCGGGCGCCGAGATCGGCCGGATCCCGGTCGACTCGATCTACTCGCCGGTGCTCAAGGTGACGTACCGCGTCGAGGCGACCCGCGTCGAGCAGCGGACCGACTTCGACCGGCTGATCATCGACGTCGAGACCAAGCCGTCGATGGGCCCGCGTACCGCGCTGGCCTCCGCCGGCTCGACGCTGGTGGAGCTGTTCGGCCTCGCCCGCGAGCTGGACGAGACCGCCGAGGGCATCGACATCGGGCCGTCCCCGCAGGACGCCCAGCTGGCGGCGGACCTGGCTCTGCCGATCGAGGAGCTGGACCTGACCGTCCGCTCCTACAACTGCCTCAAGCGCGAGGGCATCAACTCCGTTGGTGAGCTGATCGGGCGTACCGAGGCCGACCTTCTCGACATCCGCAACTTCGGTCAGAAGTCGATCGACGAGGTCAAGATGAAGCTCGCCGGGATGGGCCTGGGGCTGAAGGACTCGGCTCCGAACTTCGACCCGGCGCACGTCGTGGACGCCTTCGGCGAGGCCGACTACGACACCGACGACTACCGCGAGACCGAGCAGCTCTAGTCCGCGCTGCCGCCACACCTGAGGAGCACCAAGCATGCCCACGCCCACCAAGGGCCCCCGCCTCGGCGGCAGCCCCGCGCACGAGCGGCTGATGCTGGCCAACCTGGCCACCGCGCTGTTCCAGCACGGCAAGATCCAGACCACCGAGACGAAGGCCCGGCGGCTCCGTCCGCTGGCCGAGCAGCTCATCACCAAGGCCAAGCGTGGCGACCTCGCCTCGCGCCGGCGGGTGGCGGGCGTCGTCAAGGACAAGGACGTGGTCTACTCCCTGTTCGACCAGATCGCGCCCCGGTACGCCAACCGCAACGGTGGCTACACCCGGATCGTGAAGACCGGTCCGCGCAAGGGTGACGCCGCTCCGATGGCGATCATCGAGCTGGTGGAGGAGCTTCAGGTCGCCGAGCCGAAGGCGAACAAGAAGACCGCCGCCCGCAAGGCCGCCCAGCAGGACAAGGTCGAGGCCCTGGCCCCGGCCGAGGAGGCCCCGAAGACGAGCGCCGGTGACCAGGACGCGGAGGCTCCGGTCTCCGCCTCCGGCGACACCGCCGCCGCCCGTGAGGACAGCGACGAGGCCACCGAGAACGACAAGGCCTGATCGCAGGCAGCATCGTCGGGCCCGGCATCCCCTCGCGGGGTGCCGGGCCCGACGCCGTCAACGGGAGGTACGAGGTGGACGAGCGGACCCGGCTGCGGCTGGACGTCTCGTACGACGGCACCGACTTCTCCGGATGGGCCCCCCAGCCCACCCGGCGCACGGTGGCCGGGGTGCTCATGGAGACGCTTGACCTCGTCCTCGGCGCGGGCACGGTCACCGGCCTGACCGTGGCCGGCCGCACCGACGCCGGGGTGCACGCCACCGGGCAGGTCTGCCACCTCGACCTGCCGACCGAGGTGTGGCGCGCGCACGAGGGGCGGCTGCTGCGTCGGCTGGCCCGACTGCTGCCCACCGATGCCCGGGTACGCGCGATGACCGAGGTGCCGGCCGACTTCGACGCCCGGTTCTCGGCCACCTTCCGCCGTTACGAGTACCGGGTCACCGACGCGCCCTGGGGCGCCGAGCCGCTGCGCCGGCGGGACACCCTGGCCTGGCCGAAGCCGCTGGACCTGGCGACGCTGAACGAGGCCGCGGCCGGTCTGGTCGGCGAGCACGACTTCGCCGCCTACTGCCGGCGCAAGGAGAACGCCACCACGCTGCGCGAGGTCACCCGGCTGGACTGGCGGCGCGACCCGGACGGGATCCTGGTCGCCACCGTGCAGGCCGACGCGTTCTGCCAGAACATGGTGCGCAGCCTGGTCGGCGCCATGCTGGTCGCCGGTGACGGCCGGCGGCCGGTGCGGTGGCCGGCCGGCCTGCTGACCCGCCGGGAACGGTCCAGCGAGGTCACCGTGGCCCCCGCGCACGGCCTCGCCCTGGTCGAGGTCGGGTACCCGGCCGACCCGGCCGGTTACGCCCGCCGCGCGGACCTCACCCGCCGGCTGCGGGTGCCGGTCGCCGAGGGCTGAGCGCGCGCCACCGGCCGGCGCGGAACGGCCCGCCACCGGAGCGGGTGACGGGCCGTCGCTGTTTTCGGTTCAGTCGGTGCTCTGCTGACCGGCGCTGTCCTCGGTCGGGCCGTCGGTGGGTTGGCCGGCCGTCCCGCCGGAGGCCCGCCGGTCCAGCACGCCCCGGTTCAGGTGCAGCTCGATCAGGTCGTACATGATGTCGCGGGCGCGGGCGTCGTCGGTCGGGATCCGCTCCCCGTCGGCGCGGGTGACCAGGCAGAAGGCGATGTAGTGCCCGCGTACCTGCCAGCCGACCCGGGCGGCGGCCTTCTCCACCGCCTCGGTGTCGTCACCCGCGGCCAAGCCCCGGAACCGCCCCTGCCGGTCGTCCAGCAGCGGCCGGATCCGGTCGCGTACCCGTTGGGCGCTGGCCAGGTCGGTCAGGTTGAACAGGCCGGCGGTGAGCAGGTGGTCGCCGTCGGGGGAGCGGAGCGTGCCCCGGACGACCTGGTTGCATCCGAGCCGGGCCAGCAGAGCGGCGATCTCGCCGGTGGCCGCGACCGCGCAGTTCGCACTCGTCTGGGTCTTCAGCACCCGGTAGGCGGGCTTGCCGTCGGTGACCACCAGTTGTTTGCCGGGGAAGAGCTCCCTGACGGTGAGTGACGCCTGGTCGGTGTCCCGGGAGTCCAGGTCGGACCGACTCGGCGGGTTCGTCTCCGCCACCGTCGGCTGCGGGGTCGGCTCGCTCGCCGGGGGTGTGGCGCTCCGCTCGTCGAGCAGTGCCGCGACGGCCAGGCCGGTGAGGGAGAGCAGGAGCAGCACCGCGGCGCCGCCGATCAGCGTCTGCCAGACCCGGCCGCCGCCGCGACGGTCGGCGCGCCGGTTGCGGGGCAGCTCGGACACGTCGGTGGCACGGAAGGCCGGGCTGGCCGGGATCGGCACGGTGGGGCGCGTCGTCGCGGCGGGCACCGGTTGCGGCGTGGGCGGCGCGGGTTGGGGCACCGGGAAGGGTTCCCCGGGCGGCGCGGGTCGGCCGGGCGTCGGTGCGGGTGCGGGTGCGGGCGGCGCGGGGGCGGGCGCCCGGGCCTCGTCGTCGAGGTCCGGCCGGGTGGTCCGGGCCGGCGGCAGCGACGGTGTGGGGAAGCGGGAGGGCGACGGGCCTGCCGGAGGCGGCGTCGCGGCCGCGGGCCCGGTCGGGGAGTACCCGGGCTCCGGGTACTCCAGGAAGGCGTCCTCATCGGGCTCGTACCGGTACACCATGTGGGATAGAGTAAGACCGATTATCCCTTTCAGGGGTAATATCGGGAAATTCCGGCGGAGTGGCGTCCGCCCCCGCCCGCCGTACCGTCGTCCGGCCCACCGTCCGGCGGTGCGAGAATGCCGTCGTGACCGGCGACCACTACTTCACCGCTGAACCCGCGACCCCGGCCCGTCCGCGCGAGGTCGAGTTCTCCGTCGCCGGGCGTGACTACGCCCTCACCTCGGCCGGCGGGGTGTTCTCCGCCGACCGGCTCGACCCCGGCACCGCGGTGCTGCTGCGCAAGGCCGACCTGCCGGGCGCCGACGTCGCCGGCCCGCTGCTCGACATCGGCTGCGGGTTCGGCCCGATCGCCTCCGTCCTGGCCACCGTCGCGCCGGCCGCCACCGTCTGGGCGGTTGACGTCAACGAACGCGCCCGCGCCCTCACCGCCGCCAACGCCGCCCGGATCGGCGCCGCCGACCGGGTCCGGGCCGTCGCGCCGGACGACCTGCCGCCGGACGTCACGTTCGCCCAGATCTGGTCGAACCCGCCGATCCACATCGGCAAGGCCGAGCTGCACGACCTGCTGCTGCGCTGGCTGCCCCGGCTCACCCCGGACGGCGTGGCCTGGCTCGTCGTCGCCCGCCACCTCGGCGGTGACTCGCTGCACCGCTGGCTCGTCGAGCAGGGCTGGCAGGTCGAGCGGCACGCCAGCCAGAAGGGCTACCGGGTGCTCCGGGTCACCCGGTAATCGGGTGTCGCCCGCCCCGTCGACTCGGGCAGGATGCCGGCGTGGGATACGTGGACGTGGCAGCGGTCGGGCACATCCTCCCGGACGGGCGGGAGCTGTTCGGCGAGGTGTCGTTCCGGGTCGGTGAGGGCGCCAAGGTCGCGCTCGTCGGCCCCAACGGCGCCGGCAAGACGACTCTGCTCCGGATGGTCGCCGGCGACCTGCCGGTGCGCACCGGCGCGATCGCCCGCGCCGGCGGCCTGGGTGTGATGCGGCAGTTCATCGGCATGATCGGCGACGAGTCGACGCTCGCCGACCTGGCCCTGTCGCTCGCCCCGCCGGCGCTGCGCGACGCCGGGCGGCGGCTCGTCGAGACCGAGACGGCGATGCGGACGGCCGAGGTCCGCGGCAAGTACAGCTCCGCCGCCGGCAAGGCCCAGCTCGCGTACGCCGACGCGCTGGCCGCCTGGGGCGAGAGCGGCGGGTACGACGCCGAGGTGCTCTTCGACACCGTCGCCACCATCGTGCTGGACCTGCCCTGGGACAGCGCCCGGGACCGGCCGGTCCGCACCCTCTCCGGCGGCCAGCAGAAACGCTTCGCCCTGGAGCTGCTGCTGCGCGGCCCCGACGAGGTGCTGCTGCTCGACGAGCCGGACAACTTCCTCGACGTACCGGGCAAACGCTGGCTGGAGGCGCGGCTGCGCGAGTCCGGCAAGTCGGTGCTCTACGTCTCGCACGACCGCGAGCTGCTGGCGCAGACCGCCGACCGGGTGGTGGCCGTGGAAGGCGGCAGCGCGTGGGTGCACCCGGGTGGCTTCGCGAGCTGGCACGAGGCGCGGGTGGCCCGGCACGCCCGCCTCGACGAGCTGCGCCGGCGCTGGGACGAGGAGCACCAGAAGCTGCGCGAGCTGATGCTGATGTACAAGCAGAAGGCCGCGTACAACGACGGGTTGGCCTCCCGCTACCAGGCCGCGCAGACCCGGCTGCGCAAGTTCGAGGAGGCCGGGCCGCCGCCCGTACCCCCGAAGGACCAGGACATCCGGATGCGGCTGACCGGCGGGCGGACCGGCAAGCGCGCGGTGATCGCCGAGCAGCTCGAGCTGGACGGCCTGACCTACCCCTTCGACCTGGAGATCTGGTACGGCGACCGGGTCGCGGTCCTCGGCGCGAACGGGACCGGCAAGTCGCACTTCCTGCGCCTGCTGGCCCGCGGCGGCTCCGACCCCGACCCGGGCAACACCCCGGTCGACGGCGCCGCCGCGCTCACACCGGTCGCGCACGGCGGCGTGGTCCGGCTCGGCGCCCGGGTCCGGCCCGGTCACTTCTCGCAGACCCACGACCGGCCGGAGCTGACGGAGCGGACGCTCGTCGAGATCCTGTGGCGGGGCGACGAACACCGGGCCGGCATGGACCGGCACGCGGCCATGGGGGTGCTGTCCCGCTACGAGCTGGCCGGCCAGGGCGACCAGCGGTTCGGCACACTCTCCGGCGGCCAGCAGGCCCGCTTCCTGGTGCTGCTGCTGGAGCTGTCCGGGGCCACCCTGCTGCTGCTCGACGAGCCGACCGACAACCTCGACCTGGCCTCCGCCGAGGCGCTGGAGGCCGGCCTGGGCGCGTTCGACGGCACGGTCATCGCGGTCACCCACGACCGGTGGTTCACCCGCACCTTCGACCGGTTCGTGCTGTTCCGGGGCGACGGGGACGTGGTGGAGACGCCGGAGCCGGTCTGGGACGTCGGGTGATCGACGAGGAACCGGCCGGTGGCGGGCATAGGGTGGATCTCGTGAGTGAGATGACCTATCGCCGGCTGGGCGACTCCGGGCTCGTGGTGTCCGTGGTCGGCATCGGCTGCAACAACTTCGGCCGCAAGCTCGACCTCGACGGCACCCGGGCGGTGGTGGACGCCGCGCTCGACGCCGGGATCAACTTCTTCGACACCGCCGACATCTACGGCGAACCCCAGGGCGGCTCCGAGGAACTGCTCGGCCAGGCGCTCAAGGGCCGCCGGGACGACGTGGTGGTCGCCACGAAGTTCGGCATGGACATGAACGGGGCGAACGGGCCGGACCACGGCGCCCGGGGCGCCCGCCGCTACATCGCCCGCGCGGTCGAGGCGTCGCTGCGCAGGCTCGGCACCGACCACATCGACCTCTACCAGATGCACGAGCCCGACCCGGGCACGCCGATCGACGAGACGCTCGCCGCGCTCGATGACCTGGTCACCGCCGGCAAGGTGCGCTACCTCGGCAACTCCAACTTCGCCGGCTGGCAGATCGCCGACGCCGACTGGACCGCGTCGTCGCAGGGCCGTACCCGGTTCATCTCCGCGCAGAACCACTACTCGCTGCTGGAGCGCGGGGTGGAGGACGAGGTGATCCCGGCCTGCGAGCGGTTCGGCCTCGGCATGCTGCCGTTCTTCCCGCTCGCCAACGGGTTGCTCACCGGCAAGTACCGGCGGGGCCAGCAGCCACCGGCGGGCAGCCGGCTCGCCGGCGGCGGCCGGTACGCCGAGCGGCTGGCCGCGGCACGTTGGGACACCATCGAGGCGATCGAGACGTACGCGGCCGAGCGCGGGGTGAGCATGCTCCAGGTGGCCATCGGTGGCCTGGCCGCCCGGCCCGCGGTGACCTCGGTGATCGCCGGCGCGACCACGCCCGAGCAGGTACGCGCCAACGCCGACGCGGGCACCTGGCAGCCCACCGACGAGGACCTGGACACCCTCGACGCCCTCCTCTGACACCCCCCGCCCCCGCCCTCGCCCCCCGCCGCCCGGGGGGCGTGACCAGGGGTGAGTGGAACGCTATGGGTGTCTGCGGTGCGTTTTGACACCCATAGCGTTCCACTCACGGACGGCGACCCTGGCGAGTGGAACGCTGTGGGTATCTCGGGGCGCCGGCCCGGCCCGGCCTTGCCGGCCCCTGCCTCCTGGCCCTGCCCGTCCGACCTGGGCGCGGGTCGCGACGCCCAGCCGGATGCGTCGTGTCCCGCCCCGGCGCGGCATGTCCCGGCGTCGCCCGGCACGGCGCAGCACGACGAGGTCCAGCGGCGGCAGTAGGGCGTCAGCGGGCCGGCATGGTGGTGCGGCGTTCGGCGAGGGCCTGGTGGACCAGGGCGACAGTGGCCTCGGGGCGGCGCAGCACGTCGTCGGCGGTGAACCGGAGCACGATCCAGCCCGCCGAGCGCAACGCGTTCAGGCGCGCCACGTCCCGCCGGAACTGGGCCCGCTCCCGGTGGTGGTCGCCGTCGTACTCGACCGCGATGCGCAGCGTCGGCCAGGCCAGATCTACCCGGGCCACGAAGCGCCCGCCGTGGCGCACCTCGTGCTGGGCGGTCAGCGGGCCGAGGCCGGCGTCGAGGAGGAGCAGCCGCAGGCGCGTCTCCATCGGGGACTCACTCAGCGGCTCGGCCAGCGTCAACACCTCGCGCAGCAGTGACGAGCCCGGCCAGCCGGGACGGTCCGCGGCGTAGGCGCGCAGCGCGGTGAGTTCCACCACCCGGCGACGCAGCAGCGCGTCGACGGCGACCAGCGCCTCCACCCGGGGACCGAGGCGACCCAGGTCGAACGCCGTGCGCAGCGCGGTGGTGACCGGCAGCCCGGCGAACCGGGTGCGATCCCGTGCCGGTGCCGGTGACCGCACGATCGACAGCCGGGGATGCGGGCGCAGCCGGGCTGTCGTCGGCAGGAGCACGGTCACCGGATCGCCCCGGGTGAGCAGGTCGGCACCGAACAGGTAGGCCGCGCTGCGGCTGGCCAGCACCGCGTCCGGCGGCAGCCGCAACGCGACCGCCTCGCACCACATCCGGTGGTCGTCGGCGCGGTGTCCGCCCCGGTGCACGTACACGTCCGGCAGGAGGCGGACCCACGTCGGCCCGCGCAGCTTCGTCCAGGTCAGCAGTCCTTCGGCGACGGCACGGCTGCCCCGGAACGGCAGGGACGACAGACGTGGCGGGACACGGGCGGAGGTGGCCATCCGGGCAGCGTGTCGTGATGCGACGGTCACCCGCTGTCCCGGTCCGCCGAGTGGTGCCGTCGTGGGAAAAACGTCATCCGGTCTTCCGTCCGGCCGGGGACCCGTCGTACGGTAGGCCGCAAGTGACCCACGGGAGCCCGGTACGGACCGGGCTGAGAGGGGGGCTGACAGCCCCCGACCGTCGAACCTGATCCGGGTAATGCCGGCGCAGGGAGGAGCGTTGCCGTGCCGTCCCTGGGACGACTGCATCTCATCACCGACACCCGGCCCGGGCGGGATCCGCTCGGCGTGCTGCGTGCCGCCCTGCCGGTGGCCCGCGCCGAACTCGTCGTGCAGGTGCGGGTGGCGGACGATGCCACCGACCGGGAGGCGTACGAGCTGGCCCGGCGGGTGGTCGAGGCCTGCCGGCCGTACGGGGCGCGCTGCCTGGTCAACGACCGGCTGCACGTGGCGCTCGCGGTGGGCGCGTCCGGCGGCCACGTCGGGGCGGACGATCTGCCGGTGGCCGCCGCGCGCCGGGTGCTCGGCGCCGACGCGGTGCTCGGCGCGACCGCCCGGGAGGCGGACACCGCCCGGGCCGCGGTGGCCGACGGGGCCAGCTACCTGGGCGTGGGCCCGTGCCACGCCACCACCACGAAGCCGGGCCTGCCCGCGCCGATCGGTCCGGACGGGGTACGCGCCGTGGCCGGGGCGGTGACCGTTCCGGTGATCGCCATCGGCGGGGTGACCGCCGCGTCGGTGCCGGCGCTGCGGGCCGCCGGGGCGTACGGGGTGGCGGTGGTCGGCGCGCTCAGCTCGGCGGCCGATCCCGCGCACGCCACCGCCGCGCTGCTCGGGGCGCTGACGTGTTGAGCGGGGGCCCTTCCGCTACCGGAAGCGTTGACAAGGGGCCCTTCCTTACCGAGGTGGGGGTGGTGGGGGCGGGGCCGGTGGGGCTGGCGATCGCGTGGCGGTGCGCGCAGCGCGGGCTGCGGGTGAGTGTGCACGACGACCGGCCCGGGTCGGGAGCGTCGCGGGTGGCCGCCGGCATGCTCTCCCCGGTCGCCGAGGCGTACTTCGGTGAGCAGGAGCTGACCGCGCTGCTGGTCGAGTCCGCGGCACGTTGGCCCGGGTTCGCCGCCGAGCTGGCCGAGGCGAGCGGCGTCGACCTCGGCCACCGCACCGAGGGCACGCTTGTGGTCGGGCTCACCGCCGACGACCTGGCCGAGGCGGGGCGGCTGTGGTCGTACCAGCGGGGGTTGGGACTGCCGATCACGCCGCTGCGTCCGTCGGCGCTGCGCGACCGCGAGCCGGCGCTCGCCACCCGGGTGCGCGGCGGCGCGGTCGCTCCCGGCGACCACCAGGTCGACCCGCGCCGGCTGGTCGCCGCGTTGCGCGTCGCGGCCGAACGGGCCGGCGTGGTGTTCCGGCCCGCCCGGGTCGGCGCGCTGTCCGAGGTGGACGCGCGGGTCACCGTGGTCGCGGCCGGCTGCGGCGCCGCCGCGCTGACCGGGCTGCCGGTGCGGCCGGTGAAGGGCCAGGTGCTCCGGCTCCGCGCGCCCGGTGGCGGCCCGCCGGGCTTCCGGCACGTGATCCGGGGGTACGCCGACGGCGAGCCGGTCTATCTGGTGCCCCGGAACAGCGGCGAGGTGGTGGTCGGGGCGACCGTCGAGGAACGCGCGGACACCGAGGTCACCGCCGGCGGCGTGCTGCGGCTGCTCCGCGCGGCCGTCGAACTGGTTCCGGAGCTGACCGAGTACGAGCTGGTCGAGGCGGTCGCCGGGCTGCGCCCGGGCACCCCGGACAACGCGCCGGTGATCGGGGCGCTGCCCGGCCGGACCGGCGTGCTCGCCGCCACCGGGCACCACCGGCACGGCATCGTGCTCACCCCGGTCACCGCGGACCTCGTCACCGAACTGATCGTCACCGGCGAGCCGGATCCGGCGCTCGCCCCCTTCACCCCGGACCGGTTTCCGAAGGAGCCCAGGTGGAACTGATCGTCAACGGCACGGGACGGACGCTGCCCGACGGCGTCACGGTGGCCGAGGTGGTCCGCGCGGTCACCGGGCAGCAGCGCGGCCTCGCGGTCGCGGTCAACGGCGAGGTGGTGCCGCGCGGCGGCTGGCCGGTGAGCGTGCTGCGCGACGGCGACCGGGTCGAGGTGCTCAGCGCCGCGCAGGGCGGGTGAGCGGGATGTCCCTGGAGATCGGTGGCGTCGCGTTCGGCTCCCGGCTCGTCCTCGGCACCGGTGGCGCGGCCAACCTGCACGTGCTGGAGGCGGCGATCCGCGCCTCCGGCGCCGAGCTGGTGACGCTGGCGCTGCGCCGGGTGGACACCACCCCGGGCGGTACGGGTGGGCTGCTCGACCTGCTGGAGCGCTGCGGCGTACGGCTGCTGCCGAACACGGCCGGCTGCCGGACCTCGGTGGAGGCGGTGAAGGTGGCGCACCTGGCCCGGGAGGCGTTCGACACCGACTGGGTGAAGCTGGAGGTGATCGGCGACGAGCGCACGCTGCTGCCCGACGGGGTGGAGCTGCTGCGCGCCGCGGAGGACCTGGTCGCCGACGGGTTCACCGTGCTGCCGTACACCTCGGACGATCCGGTGCTGGCCCGCCGGCTGGCCGACGTGGGGTGCGCGGCGGTGATGCCGGCCGGCTCGCCGATCGGCTCCGGCCTGGGCATCGGCAACCCGCACCACATCCGGCTGATCCGGCAGGCCGTGGACGTGCCGGTGATCCTCGACGCCGGCATCGGCACGGCCTCCGACGCCGCGCTCGCGATGGAGTTGGGCTGCGACGCGGTGCTGCTGGCCAGCGCCGTCACCCGCGCCGCCGACCCGGTGGCGATGGCCACCGCGATGCGGCACGCGGTCGAGGCCGGCCACCTGGCGTACGGCGCGGGTCGCATCCCGCGCCGCGACCACGCGCTCCCGTCCACCCCCGACGAAGGCCGACCGAACCTGTGACCGTCCCCGCCGCCACCGATCCCGGCGTGCGCACGCCCATCGAGAGCGATCCTGGTGCGCGCACGTCCCTCGAGGGGCGGATGGGTACCAAGGTCCGCCGACGCCCGAGCGGACTGGTGCTGCTGACGGATCGGTGGGTGGCTCGACGGGCGCTGGTGGAGGTCGTCGCGGCGGCGGTGGGCGGGGGAGTGCGGTGGGTGGTGCTCCGGGAGAAGGACCTGCCCCGCGCCGAACGCCTCGCCCTCGCCGTCGAGTTGCGCGCGGTGCTCGCCGACGCCGGCGGCACCCTGATCGTGGCCGGCTCCGACCCGCTCGACGGGGACGCCGTGCACCTGCCCGCCGCCGGCCCGTACCCGCCGCCGCGCCTCGGGCTGGTTGGCCGCTCCTGCCACGACGCCGCCGAACTGGCCCGACTCACCACCGAGGACCACGCGACCCTGTCGCCGGTGTTTCCGACCCGCACGAAACCCGGCTACGGCCCGGCGCTGGGCCCGGACGGGTTGCGCGAGCTGATCGCGGTCAGCCCGGTCCCGGTGCTCGCCCTCGGCGGCATCGAAACCCCGGACCAGGTCAGGGCGTGCGTCGCCGCGGGCGCGGCGGGCGTCGCCGTGCTCGGCACGATCATGCGCGCCACCGACCCGACCGACACGGCCACCACGCTCGGCAGAGCCTTCCAGGAGGCGTCCACCCCCACCACCGGAGAGACGAGACAGTGACGCCCAGAACAGTTCTCACCATCGCCGGCTCCGACTCCGGCGGCGGCGCCGGCATCCAGGCCGACCTCAAGACGTTCGCCGCGCTCGGGGCGTACGGGACCAGCGTGCTCACGGCCGTCACCGCGCAGAACACCCGGGGTGTGGACGCGGTCCTGCCGCTGCCTCCGCAGACCGTCCGCGACCAGCTCGACAGCGTGCTCGGCGACTTCGCCGTCCGCGCGGTGAAGACCGGGATGCTCGGGACCCCGGCGGTCGCCGAGGCGGTGGCCGAGGCGGCCCGGGACGGGCGGCTGCCCCGCCTGGTCGTCGACCCGGTGCTGGTCGCCACCAGCGGGCACCGGCTCGGTGTGGTGGAGGCGGTCGAGCGGCTGCTGCCGTACGCCGAGGTGGCGACGCCGAACTGCGCGGAGGCCGCGGCCCTCACCGGGCGCGAGGTGGGCACGGTCGAGGAGATGGTCGCCGCGGCCGAGGCGCTGGCGGCGCGCGGCCCGGCGTTCGTGGTGGTGACCGGCGGCGACGTGGACGCGGCCGGCGAGTCGGTGGACGTGCTGGCCGGCGGCGGGACGACGCGGCTGCTGCGCGCGCCCCGGGTGGTGACGCGGCACCACCACGGCACCGGCTGCTCGTTCGCGGCGGCCGTCGCGGTCCGGCTGGCCGCCGGCGACGCGGCGCCGGTCGCGGTGGCCGCCGCCAAGGAGTACGTGACCCGTGCGCTGACCGGCGCGCGGAGTTGGGCGCTGGGCGCGGGTCACGGCCCGCTGGACCACTTCGGCTGGTCCGCTTGAGCGACAGGGAGGCTGTCATGCAGGCACGTCGCAAGGTGTACGTGGAGGGGACCCGGCCGGGGGTCCGGGTGCCGTTCGCCGAGGTGACGCTGACCGGGGACAACCCACTGGTACGGCTCTACGACACCTCCGGTCCCGGCTCCGACCCGGAGGTGGGGCTGCCCGCGCTGCGCGGGCCGTGGATCGCCGAGCGGGGCGACGTCGCGCCGGTCCGGGGCGCAGGCACGCCGCTGGCCGGGGTGGACGGGAAGCGGCCGACCCAGCTCGCGTACGCCCGGGCCGGGACCGTCACGGCGGAGATGGAGTTCGTGGCGATCCGGGAGGGGGTGACGCCCGAGTTCGTCCGGGACGAGATCGCGGCCGGCCGGGCGGTGCTGCCGCTCAACGTCAACCACCCGGAGTGCGAGCCGGCGATCATCGGCAAGGCGTTCCTGGTGAAGGTGAACGCCAACATCGGCACCTCGGCGGTGACGTCGTCGGTGGCCGACGAGGTGGAGAAGCTGACCTGGGCGACCCGGTGGGGCGCGGACACCGTGATGGACCTGTCCACCGGGAAGCGGATCCACGAGACCCGCGAGGCGATCGTGCGGAACTCCCCGGTGCCGATCGGCACCGTGCCGATCTACCAGGCGTTGGAGAAGGTCGGCGGTGACCCGGTGAGGTTGAGCTGGGAGGTGTTCCGCGAGACGGTGATCGAGCAGGCCGAGCAGGGCGTCGACTACATGACGGTGCACGCCGGTGTGCTGCTGCCGTACGTGCCGCTCGCGGTGGACCGGGTGACCGGCATCGTCTCCCGGGGCGGCTCGATCATGGCGGCCTGGTGCCTGGCGCACCACGAGGAGAACTTCCTCTACACCCACTTCGCCGAGCTGTGCGCGCTGCTCGCCCGCTACGACGTTACGTTCTCGCTCGGCGACGGGTTGCGCCCCGGCTCGATCGCGGACGCCAACGACGAGGCCCAGTTCGCCGAGCTGCGCACGCTCGGCGAGCTGACGAAGGTGGCCTGGGAGCACGACGTCCAGGTGATGATCGAGGGCCCGGGGCACGTGCCGATGCACAAGATCAAGGAGAACGTGGACCTTCAGCAGGAGTGGTGCCACGAGGCGCCGTTCTACACGCTCGGTCCGCTGACCACCGACATCGCGCCCGCGTACGACCACATCACCTCCGCCATCGGCGCCGCGATGATCGGCATGTTCGGCACCGCGATGCTCTGTTACGTCACCCCGAAGGAGCACCTCGGGCTGCCGGACCGGGACGACGTGAAGGCGGGCGTGATCGCCTACAAGATCGCCGCGCACGCGGCCGACCTGGCCAAGGGGCATCCGGGCGCGCAGGCCTGGGACGACGCGCTGTCCAGGGCCCGGTTCGAGTTCCGCTGGTCCGACCAGTTCAACCTGGCGCTGGACCCGGAGACGGCGCGGGCGTACCACGACGCGACGCTGCCGGCCGAGCCCGCGAAGACGGCGCACTTCTGCTCGATGTGCGGGCCGAAGTTCTGCTCCATGAAGATCACCCAGGAGCTGAAGGAGTACGCGGCGCGGGGCATGCGCGGCAAGTCCGAGGAGTTCGTCGCCGCCGGTTCCCGGGTCTACCTGCCGCTGGCCTGAGCCGCCCGAGGGCCGGGCCGTCGATGGCCCGGCCCCCGGCCGGTCAGTCGCGGTGGTGCCGGCCGGTACGCAGGGACCGGGCGTCGTCGGCGTTGTCGTCCGACGCGAGACCGGCGACCCAGTCGACGTACTCGTCGTCCGGGGTGGCGTTCGGCTCGACCGCCTCGTCGGCCTGTTCCGGCTCACCCTTGCCCCGGCTGCGCCGGAAGAGGCCACGCCGGGCCTTCGACTTCCCGCCGGCGGCCTCGGCGTCGTCCGCGCCGGCGTGCCGGCCCCGGGCGGTCTCGGCGTCGGTGTCCGAGGTGCCGGGCCCGGCCTGGGCCGGAACGGTCGCGCCCGGTTCCGCGTCGGTGGCCCGGGCCGGCCCGGCCGCGTCGGGTGCCGTCCGGCCGCCGGGGCGGGCGTTCGTGGCGAGCGCGTCCCACCCGGTGCTCCGGCCGGGCTCGGGCAGGCCCTGGTGCCGGGGGCGGGGCGCCGGCTCGGCCGGGGCGGTCGTGTCGTCGCCGTCCCGACCGGTGGCCGGAGCGCCCGGCGCGGCGGCACCGGACGGCCGGGCCGGCGGGCCTGCCGCCGGAGTGATCGGCCAGGCCGGCCGCACCTCGCCCGGTCGCTCGGTCACGTCCTCGAAGATGGGGAATCGAGGCCGGGGCGACGTGGCGGGTCGGTCGGCCGGGCCGGGGTCGAAGAAGAAGCTCCGCCGGCCACCCGCCGGCTTCTCCGCCCGTGACTCGGCCGGCTCGTCGGTGCCGCCCGCCGGCGGGGCTTGCGTGCCGGCTCCCGACGGGGCGGGCGTGCCGGCTCCCGACGGGACGGGCGTGCCGGTTGTCGTCGGGACGGGGGTGCCGGTTGTCGTCGGGGCGGGCGTGCCGCCCGGTGTCGGTGCGGGCGCGCCGGCCCCGGTGGCCTCGGCGGGCGTCCGGGTGATGTCGGTCCGGGGCGCGGCTGCCGGGTCGGTGTCGCTCCGGGTGGCGCGCGGGGCGCGGGTGCGCCGGGAACGGGCGGTCCGGGCGGTTCCGGCCGGGTCGTCGGCTGCGGTGTCCGTCGTCGGCGGGCCGGGAACGGGGGGTACCCCTGCCGCCTCCACGCCGGGCGCCGGGCCGTCGATGGCGTGGTCCGCCGCGTGCGGGCGGCGCCCGTCGGCGTCGCTCTTCGTGCCCGGCTCGGGATCCCGCCACTCGGTGGCGGGGCGGCTCCCGGCGGGCACCGGGGTGGAGCCGCCGGCCGGCGTCGGTTCGGCTGAGGTCGGTGACGTGGAGCCGTCGGTCGCCGACGGTTCGTCAGTCGGCGGCGTTACGCGGGCGGCGGCGCGGCTCCGTCGTGGCCGGGTGGCGCGCGGGGCGGCCTCGCGCGTGGCTCCGGCGGCGGACGAGGTGTCGGCCGGCGCGGTGCCGGTCACCGGCGATCCCGACGCCGCTCGCGGCTCGGGCTCGGGCTCGGGCCGCCCGGGGGCGTCCCCCGTCGGCGGGGAGGCGTCGGCTGTCGGCGGGGAGGCGTCGGGCGTCGGCTGGACGGTGTCACCCGTCGGCTTGCTGGCGGCTGCCACCGGCTCGGCGACGGCCGCCGTCGGCGCGGGGGCGGCGATCCCCGGCCCGGGTGTGTCGTGGTCGGCCGGGGTCGCGCCGGCGGCCGGCTGCGGATCCGGGCGGCCGGCGGCGAGGACGTCGATGGCCGAGGTCCGCCGCCCCGGCGTCAGCAGGCCGGGCATCGGCGAGCCGTGCGCCGGGCCCGCCCCGTCCCGCGCCAACGCCGACGACTCCGGGCGGGCGGGCGAGCCGGGTGCGGTGGGCGGCGCCGGCACTACGTGCCGGGCGGTGGACGGAACGGTGGCCGACCCACCCGCCTCCGGCCAGTCCCAGTGCGCGGGGGCCGGCGCGCCGGCCGTGGCCAGGGTCGCCGTGGCGGCCGCCGGGTCGGACGTGCCGGCCGGCAGCGGCGCGCCGGGCGGCAGCGGCGCGAGGATGTCGGTGGGGTCGACGGCGTCGGTCCCGGTGGCGGGCCGGGGGAGCACCGTGGTGGCGGTCGAGCCGAGCGCTCCGGCGACGATCGCGATCAACGCGCCGTAGTAGGGCGCCAACTGGTAGCGGTCGGTCGCCGTGCCCGGGCCGGCGGTCAGATAGGCGAAGGCCACCAGCACCGGCCCGGCTGCCCCGGCCGCGCCGCCGACGAGCGGCGGGTGCCCGGCCCGGCGGGCCAGCACGCCGAGCGCGCCGCCCGCGAGCAGCGCCAGCGTGGGCAGCAGCAGCATGGCCAGGCGTTGCGCCGCCCCGGCGTCGAGCCAGGACGGCTCGAGTACGCCGAGCCGCACGGTGGTCAGCGGCCGGTTGGAGACGATCGCGGGCGCGACGGAGAGCAGGGCCAGCAGCCAGACGATCCCGGCGGTGAGCGCGACGCCCCAGCCGAACGGTGGTTTGAGCAGCACGCCGATCGCGGCGCCCGCGCCCACCACGGCGCCCAGGGCGGCGCAGATGCCGGCCGCCCACACCGGGTCGACGGAGCCGCCCAGCTCGGCGGCGCGGGCCGGTTGCATGCAGAGCGGGGCGACCACGATCGCGCCCAGCGCGCTGACGCCGGCGATGGAGAGCAGCTCGGTGGTGCCACCGGGACGGTCGTCGCGGCGGGCGAGGCGCTCGGTGAGGACGGCCCCGGCGACGGTGGCGACCGCGGCGAACCAGGCGACCCAGACGAGCTGGGCGGGCCACCGGTTGACCGAGCCGTCGACGAACGTGCCGTCGAGGCGGACGACTCCGAAGCCGTACGCGATGCCCAGCTGGCCGGCACCGGCCAGCACACTCACCCCGAGCGCCGTGAGCAGCAGCCTGCCCCACGTCCGAAAGGCCATGTCGGGCACGTTACGGCCCGGTGGGGTGGTTCGCCACCTTGCCACCGCGCGGCGCGGCGAACCGCGCCGGCGTGGCTACTTCAACTCGACCAGACGGGCGAGGTACGTGGTGTCGCCGACGTTGGTCAGCATGTGCACCGCGCCCGGGTCGCGGTAGACCACCCCGCCGGTGGGCTCGTCGGCGTCGATCGTGGCGCCGTCGATCGTCTGCACCACGTTCTTCGCGCCCTGCACCGCCACCACCAGGTACGGGTGGTCGTGCCGGTGCAGCGGCTGCCGCTCACCCGGCTCCAGCCGGATGTGCCAGACCCGGACCCGGTCGTTCTCGTAGACGATCTCCTGGCCCACCGGGCCGAGTTCGAAGTCGGTGGAGAGCTCGCTCATCGCGTTCCGTCCAGTTGGGGGAGCACCTCGGCGGCGATGAGCTCCACGTGGTCGAGGTCGTCGAAGTCGATCAGCCGCAGGTGCACCCGGGTGGTGCCGACCGCGGCGAACTCGCCGAGCCGGTCGACGAGCTGGGCGGGGGAGCCGACCACCGGATCCTCCGGCGGGAGCGCGCTGGTGACGTGCAGCGGGGCGGCCCGCCGCCGCGCCTCGGCGTCGGTGCGCCCGATCGCCACCACGACCCCGGCGGAGAGCGTCAGCGGCGCGCGCCCGGACGCGTCACGCCCGGTGCGGTCGCACGCCTCGCGGACCCGCTCGTACGCGGCGGCCGTCTCGGCGACGCTCTTGAACGGCATGTTGAACTCGTCCGCGTACCGGGCGGCCAGCTCGGGGGTGCGCTTCGGACCCCGGCCACCGACGATCACCGGCGGGCCGGGACGCTGCACCGGCTTGGGCAGCGCGGGCGCGTCGACCAGCCGGTAGTGCGCGCCGCTGAAGCTGTACGTCTCACCGGGTGGGGTGCGCCACAGCCCGGTGACGACCTCCAGTTGCTCGGCCAGCCGGTCGAACCGCTCGCTGACGGTCGGGAACGGGATGCCGTACGCGGTGTGCTCGCGTTCGAACCAGCCGGCGCCGATGCCCAGCTCCACCCGGCCGCCGCTCATCCGGTCGACCTGGGCGACCATGACGGCCAGCGGACCGGGAAGCCGGAAGGTGGCGGAGGTGACGAGCGTGCCGAGCCGGATGCGGGACGTCTCCCGGGCCAGCGCGGCGAGCGTCAGCCAGGCGTCGGTGGGCCCGGGCAGCGCCGGCTCGTCCCCCATCGCCCGGTAGTGGTCGGCGCGGAAGAAGCCCTCGAAGCCGGTCTCCTCGACCAGCCGGGCGAACCGGAGTTGATCCTCGTAGTCCGCGCCGCGGTGGGGTTCGGTGAAGACCGAGACCCGCATGTTCACCGTCCTCCCGCCGCCGCGGCCCGCGGCGGCGCCTCGGCCGGCGCGGCCGGCGGTTGCGCCGGTCCGGCCGGCGCGGGTACGCCGGGGGCGTCCCGCTCCATCAACAGTTCGTGCAGCTCGGCGCTGATCCGGGCGACGTCGGCCAGGTGCGCGTGCCGGCCCAGGGTGCGGGGCCGGGGGACGGCCACCTCGACCACCTCGCGGATCCGGCCGGGGCGTGGGCTGAGCACGACGACCCGGTCGGCCAGCAGCACCGCCTCGTCGATCGAGTGGGTGACGAAGACGATGGTCGCCCTGGTGTCCATGTGCACCCGCTGGAGTTCGCCGGAGAGCTCCTCCCGGGTGAGCGCGTCGAGCGCGGAGAACGGCTCGTCCATGAGCATCACCCGGGGCGAGCCGATCAGCGAGCGGCACAGCGAGACCCGCTGCTGCATCCCGCCGGACAGCTCGTGCGGGAGGCGCTTCTCGAAGCCGCCCAGCCCGGCCATCTCCAGCAGCTCGCGGGCGCGGTCGCGGTGCTTCGCCCGGCTCCAGCCGAAGATCTCCACCGGGAGCAGGACGTTGTCGAGCACCGAGCGCCAGGGCAGCAGCGCCGGGCGCTGGAACAGCATGGCGACGTCCTGACGTGGCTTCGTGATCGGCGTGCCGGCGACGGTGATCTCGCCGGCGGTGACCGGCAGCAGGCCGGCGATCATGCGCAGCAGCGTGGACTTGCCGCAGCCGGATCGCCCGAGGACGGCGACGAACTCACCCTCGGCGACGTCGAGGTCGATGCCGCGCAGCGCCTCCACCCGCCCCGAGCGGCCGTCGAAGGTGCGGGACACCCCGGACAGTCGGATCATCTCCCGCCGGCTCCCTTCCCACATCGTCGCGAACGCGAGCCGGGCTAGCGTAGCGGGACTGTGCTTATAGCACCGTCCGGGGTGGACGTCAGTCCGCTTCCCGTCACGCCACTTCGTTTCCTTTCCGCAACCCGGACGGTTGCGGCGCGTCATCAGCCTTCTCGTACGCTGTTGCGCGCGAAGAGTCCCCTCACGACGGTCCAGTCGGCCGAACCTCCTGCCGACCCCGTCGGACCCACGACCCGACCGGCGTAGATGTCCTGGTCGGAAAGGACATGGTGCACTGATGAGAAGGTTGACCCGTACGGTCGCCGCCGCGGCGCTGGCGACCGCCCTCGCCCTCGTGGGCGGCTGCAGCAGCGACTCGGACAAGTCCGAGGGCGGCAGCGGCGGCAACGGCGCGGCGCTGGAGAAGGTGACCTACCTCACCTCGTTCGGCAACTTCGGCCGTGACTCCTACGCCTGGGTGGCGAAGGAGAAGGGCTTCTTCAAGGAGGCCGGCTTCGACGTCGACATCAAGCCCGGCCAGGGCACGGGCGGGGTGGTCCAGGTCGCCAGTGGACAGGCCGACTTCGCCCCGGTCGACCTGACCGGCGCCATCCTCCTGTACGCCAACGGCCAGGCCAAGGACTTCGTCGCGGTGGCGGCGATCCAGCAGCGCACCATGGCCGCCATCGCCACGGTCGAGGGCAAGAACATCGCCACCCCGAAGGACCTCGAGGGCAAGAAGCTCGCCGACACGCCGACCTCCGTCGTGCGCAACCTCTTTCCGACGTACGCCCGGCTCGCCGGCATCGACGCCAGCAAGGTGACCTTTGTCAACGGGGAGGCGCAGACGCTGATCGGCATGCTGGGCTCCGGATCGGTGGACGGCATCGGCCAGTTCGTCGTCGGCCAGCCCACCATCGAGACGGTCACCAAGAAGAAGGCCGTCCTGCTGCCGTACAGCAACGTGATGCAGGACCTGTACGGCAACGTGCTGGTCACCTCCACCAAGACGGCCAAGGAGAAGCCGGAGATGGTGAAGAAGTTCTCCGCCGCGCTGCTCAAGGGCCTGGAGTACGCGCTGGAGCACCCGGACGAGGCGGGCGAGATCCTGAAGAAGAACGTGCCGGCCGCCATCCCGGCCGCGGCCTCCGCCGAGCTTCGGCTCATGGCCGCGTACGTCCGTTCGAGCAACTCCGGCACCGCGCTCGGCACGGTGGACAGCGGTCGGGTGGCCAAGAGCATCGCGCTGCTGCAGGGCGCGGGCCAGCTCAAGCAGAACCTCACCCCCGACCAGATCATCGACTTCGATCTGGTGCCGAAGTCCTGACCGTCGGCTCTCGGGCCACGGGGGTGCGACCCGCCGGACACCCGGTGGGTCGCACCCCCTGCGCGTGCCGGTCGTCCCGACCGGCCGGAGAAGGAGGACACGTTGACGCAGTTGACCGCGGCCCGGCCGGGGCCGCCGGAGGAGCCGACCCCGCCGGCGCCCGCCCGGCCGGGCCGGGCCGCACGCCCCACCGTGCTGGGGTTGCCGGCGCTCGGGCTGGTCATCGCGGTGACCGTCTGGTGGCTGGTCACCTCCGGGCTGCACCTGGTGCACCCGGCGGCGTTGCCGCCGCCGCAGGCGGTGGCCCGCTCGCTGGCCGACACCACCGAGGTGCTGCTGCCCGCGCTGGGGATCACCACCTGGATGACGCTGTTCGGGTTCCTGCTCTCGACGGCCGCCGGGGTACTGATCGGGATGGCGCTGGCGGCGTCCCGCCGGGTGGAACGGATGTTCGCGCCGCTGCTGGTGGCCGTGAACGCGGTCCCCAAGATCGCCTTCGGCCCGCTGCTGGCGGTGGCCGTGGGCTTCGGCCAGAAGCCGATCCTGACCATGGTGTTCCTGCTCTGCTTCTTCCCGATCGTGCTGTCCACCGCCACCGGGCTGACCACCACCCCGGCCGACCTGGCGGAGCTGGGCCGGTCGCTCAACGCCTCCTGGTGGCAGTCGTTCCGCAAGGTACGCCTGCCGGCCGCGTTGCCGCAGATCTTCGTCGGCCTCAAGGTCGCCATGCCGCTGGCCGCGATCGGCGCGGTGATCGGGGAGTTCTATTCGGACCGGCCCGGCCTGGGCTACCAGATCCTGCAGTACAACGGCGTCGGCGACACGGCGACCGCCTGGGCGGCCATCGTGCTGGTGGCGCTGATGAGCATCGTGCTCTACGCGGCCCTGAGCGCGATCGAGCGGCTCGCCCTCCCCTGGGTTCGAGCCACCACCTCCGCCCGCTGACCCACCGCAACCGGCGGAGGGATCAAGCCCGCCCGGAGCCGGTTGCGGTGGGGCCACACCCACCACGGTGACTACCCGGCGAGACGCCACCGACCACCACGAGCGACAAGCGTCGTCAGAGCCTGCGGCATCAACCCCGAGTGGTTGTCCGGCGTCATCCGGATCGGTCCGGAGAGGCCGTCGAGCTGCGAGGTCTCCAGGACCTCGCGCAGGGCGTCCCGGTCGACCTCGCCCGGCTTCCCGCCGGCGCGCTGCTCGGCGTCGACGATCAGCTGGACGGCGTCCGCCGCGAACGAGGAGAAGCCGTTGTAGCCACCCCACCGGGCCGTGTAGTCCTGGAACCACTGTCGCCGGGCGGCCTTGGCCGGGGTGGTGGCGATCACGTCGTCGATCACCATCGTCTGGGTGAAGATCAGCGTGGCCTCCTCGGTGGAGCGGGCTGACGGGCCGAGGAACAGGTCCCCGGCCGCCGAGGCGTCGAAGAAGAGCGACCCGCCGAACTTGCTCTGCCGCGCCGTCGTGGCGGCCAGCGTCGCCTGTTCCGGGGGCGTCCACAGGATCAGGGCCTGCGGCTTCTTGTCGATCAGGTCACCGATCTGCGCGCTCACCTCGGTGTCGGTGATGCGCACGGCTTCGTCGGCGACCAGCCGCAATGTGGTCTTGTCGAATTCGCGGCGCAGTGCGGTGAGCCCTTCCTGGCCGTACCCGTCGGCGCTGTGCAGCACCGCCACCTTGCGGATGCCGCGTCGGGTGAGTTCGGTGGCGAGGGCCGCCGCGCTGTCGGCCGCATTCGGCGCCAGCTTGAAGACGTAGCGACGCTGGTCGACCGGTTCGGTGACCGCGCCGGCGGAAGCCAGCGCGATGGTCGGAATGCGCTTGTCGTTGATCGTACGGGCCGCGCCGACGGCGCATTCGTTGCAGCCGCCCATGATGACGGCGCCCACCCGTGAGTCGCCGCTGAAATCATTGATGTTGCGCAAGGACTCGGCCGCGTCGGAGCGGTTGTCCTTGACCCTCAGGTCGATCTTCCGGCCGCCCAGCGCGCCGGAGGCGTTCATCTGGTCGACCTTCAGTTCCAGGGCCCGTTGGTAGACCTTGCCGATGGGCGCGGAAGCGCCGGAGAGTTCGAGGTCGGCGGCGATCACGATCGGGCTGGTGTCCTGCGGTTCCCCGCCGATCCCGCAGCCGGTGAGCGTGGTGGCCAGTACGGCCGATGCGAGCGCCGCGATGCGGGCGGAGCGGATGGGGCTCAACTCAGTCCTCCATGGTGCGGCACGGGCCGGCGCCCGACCACCGCCGCTTGTCCGTCCTCAGTAGAGCGACGGGTTTGGTGTGCCGTACGGTGTGCGCGAAGCCTGCAAAACCTTGCCAATGCCGGGCCCTGCGGTCAAGCGCGGCGGCCGGATGTCGTTTCGGGACGCTCATCCCACATGTTGGGGACACGAAACGTTAACTGACAATTACTGCTCAGATACGTGTGACCACTCTGGAGTGACAACCCCAGTTCAGGGCGTTGGAGAAAAGAAGGTATTAGGTGACCGGATCACGGCTTGCGACGACACCGACCGTTTCCTGCCTCACCGCGGCTTCCCAAAAAGGATCTCGTCTGATGAAATCGCGGCCGTGCCGCGTGTGGCGCTGGCCGCTGCACCAGGCACGGGTCAGCGGGCCACGCGGGGAAGAAACGACGGAGGCGATGTCGTGAGCACCGGACCTACGACCCTGCCCGGGAGCCCCAACGCCGATCAGCGGAACCGGCGACGGCTCCTGCCCCGGCTGCGTGACGCGCGGATCCGCTCCAAACTCGCCCTCATCCTGGTCGTTCCGGTGGCGGCTGTCATTGCACTGGCAACTATCCGACTCATTTCCGTGGGTCAGGGCGCGTACGAGGCGGACCAGGTCCGCGCGCTGACCGCGGTCTCGGTCGACGTCTCGGCGCTCACCCAGGACCTGCACAAGGAGCGGATGGCGGCGGCCGTCTTCCTGGCCGACCCGACCCAGAAGCCGGACGCCTACAACCTGCGGGTGCGTCAGACCGACGAGCGGATCGCGGCGTACAAGGAGGAGCGCGGCACGCTCGGCGACGTGCCGGCCGCGGTCCGGGACCGGCTCAAGGTGATCGACGACCACCTGGAGACGCTGAACGGCACCCGCCAGGAGGTGCTCGACCGCACGCAGATGCCGGTGGCCGAGGCCAGCCTGCGCTACGGCATCGTCCTCGACGACCTGGTCGCGTACGGCGACACGCTGGCCCAGCAGCCCGGCGCGGAGAGCCTCGCCGACGCCCGCCGCGCGGTGGCCGCGTTCGCCCACGCCAAGGCCGAGGTGCAGGAGGAGGAAGCGGTCGCCTTCACCGCGCTCACCGCCGGCGGCCGGATCGACGAGGAGCAGTTCTCCTCCTTCGTGGCCACGCTGACCGGCCAGCAGGAGGCGCTGCTCTCCTTCTCCCGGTCCGCCACCCCCGAGCAGCGGGCCCTGGTGGACCGCACCGTCTCGGGTGACGCCGTCCAGCTCGCCGACCGGGTCGCCGGCGACCTGTCCCGGTCGGTCGGCAGGCCCGCGCTGGTGACCGGGAAGCAGGCGTCCGAGGCCGTCGGCGCGGTCGACGACCTGATGCGGTGGGCGGAGATCCAACTCCTGGACGAGTTGCTCGCCGACGCCGACGCGGTGCGCACGGACGTGATCCGGCAGGCCTTCGTGGAGAGCCTGCTCGTGCTGCTCACCCTGGCCGTCGCCGTGACGCTCGCGGTGGTGCTCGCCCGCTCGCTCAACGACTCGCTGCGCCGGCTGCGTGAGGGCGCGCTCTCGGTGGCCAACCACGACCTGCCGGACGCGGTGAGCCGGCTGCAGAACGTCAACGCCATCGGCGACGGCGGCGTGGACGAGATCGTCCAGCAGGTGCGTGACCCGATCAAGCTGACCAACCGCGACGAGATCGGCCAGGTGGCGGTGGCGTTCAACGTGGTCCACCGGGAGGCGGTCCGGGTCGCGGCCGAGCAGGCCGCGCTGCGGACCAGCGTCTCGGCGATGTTCCTCAACCTGGCCCGCCGCTCGCAGAGCCTGGTCGACCGCATGATCGGCGAACTCGACGCGATCGAGCGCGGCGAGGAGGACCCGAAGCGGCTCGCCCAGCTCTTCGAGCTGGACCACCTGGCCACCCGGATGCGCCGCAACGACGAGAACCTGCTGGTCCTGGCCGGGGCCGACTCGGCCGTGCCGCGCCGCGACGACGCGCTCCTGGTCGACGTGCTGCGCGCCGCCCAGTCCGAGGTGGAGCTCTACAACCGGATCGAGTTCGGCACCGTGGACACCGACATCTCGGTGGCCGCGCACGCCGTCAACGACGTGGTCCGGCTGGTCGCGGAGCTGCTCGACAACGCCAGCCGGTTCTCGCCGCCGAACACCGTGGTGGTGGCCGACGGCCGGCGGATCCGCGACTACGTGCTGATCCAGGTCGAGGACCGGGGCCTCGGCCTCACCGACGACCAGCTCGACTCGCTCAACCGGCGTCTGGCCGCGCCGCCGACCGTCGACGTGGCCGCGTTCCGGCTGATGGGTCTGGCCGTGGTCAGCCGGCTCGCCTCCCGCTACGGGATCCGGGTCGAGCTGCGCCGTAACGTCGAGGGCGGCACGGTCGCCCAGGTCACCCTGCCGAACTCCACCGTGGTGCTGCCGGCCAACCGGGGTCAGGCTCCGCTGACCCGGCCGCGCCAGCCGCTGGCCGTGGAGCCGTCGCCGCTCAGCCAGGTCAGCGCGGCCGACGCGCTGGCCGGCGCCGGCCGGGGCGGCACCGCCACCCTGGCCGACCAGTGGCGCAACACGACCACCCCACCGCCCGCGCGGTGGCAGACGCCCGCCGAGGTGCGGGACACCACCCCGGCCGTGCAGTTCGGCGGGCTGTCCGCCGCCGCCCCGGCCGCCGCCGCCCCGGCCGCCGCCGCGGGCTGGTCGGCGGGCGGGCCGACGGTCGCGTACCCCGCCCTGGACCCGCTGCCCAAGCGGACGCCGGGCGGTGAGGCCGAGCCGGCCGCCGCGCCGGCCCCGCCCGCCTACCAGCCGCTCGCCGCCGCGCCGGCGGTCGAGACCACGCCGGCCGCGCCGGTGGTGGCCCGACCGGACCGGCCGGCCGAGGCGCCGATATTCCGGGAGATGGAGGCGGTCTGGTTCCGCTCGCACGGAGAGGACGAGACCACCATCTTCACCCGGCCCCGGTTCGACGAGCCGCCGCCCGCCCCGGCGCAACCCGCCGCGGCCGCGCGGCCACCGCTGCCCACCCGTACCCCGGGCGCCCAGGCGTCCGGGCTGACCACCCCGCCCGCGTACAGCCCGCCTGCGGTCCCGAGCACACCGGCGGCGCCGCCGCCGGCCGCGCCGGCCAGGCCGGTGACGCCCGCGCCGGCGCCGGCGCCCGCCGCGGCCCCGGCGATCGACCCGGAGGCCTGGCGGACGGCGGCCGACGACGGATGGAGCCGGGCCAGCCAGGCCGCGGACCCCACCACCGGCGGCACCACCCGCTCCGGCCTGCCCAAGCGGGTGCCGCAGGCGCAGCTCGTGCCCGGCGGGATCGAACCGAAGAGCGGCCGGGACCGCAGCCGGCGCACGCCGGACGAGGTACGGGGTCTGCTTTCCGCCTACCACCGTGGCGTCCAGCGGGGCCGTACGGCCGGCACCGACCTGAACAGCACCTCGACCAAGGAGACGAACCGATGAACAGGCCTGCGGCCATGCAGGACATGGGTTGGTTGCTCACCAACTTCGCCGACAGCGTGGCGGGCATCGCCCACGTGGTGGCGGTGTCCGCGGACGGGTTGCTCCTCGCCTCCTCCCGGGACCTGCCCGGTGACCGGGCCGACCAGCTCGCCGCGATCACCTCCGGCGTGGTCAGCCTCACCGAGGGCGCGGCGCGGATGTTCAGCGCCGGCGGGGTGTTGCAGACCGTGATCGAGATGGACAGCGGATACCTCTTCCTGATGTCCATCAGCGACGGTTCGTCGATGGCCGTGCTCGCGGCGCGCAGCTGCGACGTCGGCCAGGTGGGCTACGAGATGGCGCTGCTGGTGGAGCGGGTCGGCCAGGCGCTGGTGCCGCTGCCCAGGGACGCCGTCCGGTCCTGACCGGCTGATTGACCGGGTGAGCCGGGGCCGGTCCGGCTCCGTACGAGGGGAGGTGATCGCGAGATGGAACCGCGACGTGATCCGCGCGGCGCGCTGGTGCGACCGTACGCGGTCACCCGCGGCCGCACCGAGCCGTTGCAGAACATCGCGCTCGAGGCGGTGCTGTCGAGCACGGCCACCCAGTCCGCCGAGGCGCGCTTCGCCGGGCACGACAAGTACCGCATCTCCTCGGTCTGTGAAGGCCGGGCACAGTCGCTGGCGGAAATCGCCGCTTACACCCGGATGCCGCTGGGCGTCACCCGGGTGCTGGTCGCCGACATGGTGGCCGAGGGCCTGCTGACGCTACACAGTGCCGCTCCCGCGACGGGTTTCGCGGCGCGGATGAACCTGCTTGGAAGGGTGCTAAGTGGACTTCGCGAACTATGACCCCGACGGGGCGAGCCGCGGCCGGGAGATCATCTCCGCGAAGATCGTGATCGCGGGTGGCTTCGGGGTGGGCAAGACCACCCTGGTCGGGGCGATCTCCGAGATCCAGCCGCTGACCACCGAGGCGTTGATGACCGCGGCCGGCGTGGGCATCGACGATCCGTCGAAGGTGCCGGGCAAGGAGACCACCACGGTCGCCATGGACTTCGGCCGGATCACCATGGCCGAGGACCTGATCCTCTATCTCTTCGGCACGCCGGGCCAGACCCGCTTCTGGTTCATGTGGGACGAGATCATCCGGGGCGCGGTGGGCGCGGCGGTGCTGGTGGACACCCGCCGGATCACCGACGCGTTCGCGCCGCTGGACTACTTCGAGAACCGCAAGCTGCCGTACGTGGTGGCGTTGAACCGGTTCGACGACGCGCCGCACTACGAACTGGAGGAGATCCGGGAGGCGCTCGCCATCTCGCCGGACGTGCCGCTGGTGATGTGCGACGCCCGGCGGCGGGACTCGGTCAAGCAGGTGCTGGTGACCGTGGTGGAGCACGCCATGCTCCGGCTCCAGGCCGAGCACGGCTACCCGGCCTCGGTGGGCTGAGCCGGATTTGTCGTTGTTCGCGGCGGCGCCCGCAGTGGCCGGGCGACCCGCCGGATCGCGGTTGTTCCGCCACTGACCTGCGCAAACTTAGGATTCCCCCGGACATCGTCACGCTGTGTGAATGACTCTTCACGGCGTGCCAAGTGAGAGGGGAATCCCGATGCGGACAGTCAGAGGCATCACCGCGTTGGTCGTCGGCGCCCTGTTCGGTGCGGGCCTGACGGCGGCGCCCGCGCAGGCCGCGGTGACGGACGCCAGGACCCGCGCCAACACGCTGACGGCGATGGAGGGGGAGGCCTTCGCCCACGCCAAGTACCTGGCGTACGGCGCGGAGGCGGCAGGCAACGGCCATGACGACATCGCCGACCTGTTCCGGGCCACCGGCGACACCGAGCTGAACGAGCACTTCACCGAGGAGGCCGCGCTGATCGGCTTCGTCGGCTCGGACGAGGCGAACCTGCGCGACTCGATCAACGGCGAGTGGCACGAGGCCACCGTGGTCTACCCGGGCTACGCCCAGCAGGCCCGCCGGGACCGCTGCCCCCGCGCCGCGCGGCTGTTCCAGGAACTGGCCGCCGACGAGGCCCGGCACGCCGCCCGCTTCCGCCTCGCGTCGTACGCGATCACCCACCCGGGCTCCGGCGTGGGGATACCGGTCGGCGAGGCCGTCCCGCCGGTGGCCATCGTCGCCGGTCGGCCGGTCTGCTCCGGCGCGACCCAGGACAACCTGGAGGCGACGGTGCGCGGCGAGGCGTTCGCGTACGCGAAGTACACCCTCTACGCCCGGCACGCCCGCGACGGCGGCCGGCCGCGCCTGGCCCAGCTCTGGGAGAACACCGCCGGCCAGGAACTCGGCGAGCACTTCGCCGAGGCGGCCACGCTCGCCGGGCTGGTACGCACCGACGCCGACAACCTCCGCGACGCGGTCGACGGCGAGGTCTACGAGGCGGGCACCATGTACCCGGCCTTCTCCCGGCAGGCGGCCTCGGTGGGTGAGGACGAGGCGGCGGACCTGTTCGCCGAGATCGCGCACGACGAGGCCCGCCACGCGTCGGCGTTCCTGCTCGCCCTGGTCGACCTTCAGGTCGGCGGCGGCGGGGGCGGCGGACGCGCGACGCGACGGGGCTGAGCCGGGGTCAGTCCACCCGCAGGCGGTAGCCGCGCTTCACCACGGTCTGCACCACGCGGGGCGCCCTCAGCCCCACCCGCAGCCGGGCCACCGCCATCTCGACGGCGTGCTCGTCGGCACCGCGCGGCAGGGTCCGCAGCAGCGCGGTGCGGGAGAGCACCTTCCCCGGTGACGCCGCGAGCGCCCGCAGCACGGCCATCGGGGCCGGCGCCAGCTGGCGCAGCTCCCCGTCCACCACGGCGGCGTGACCGCGCAACGTGAGCACGTGGCCGGCCGCCTTCACCGAGACGGTGCGGCGGGGCAGCTCCTCGACGATCGTCCGGACCAGCGCGCCGAGCCGGGCCCGGCTCGGCGCGCTCACCGGCACCCCGCGCCGCACCAGCGGCTCGGCGGTGACCGTGCCCACGCACCCGGCCAGTACGTCGCCGCGCAGCGCCGCCAGCACCGTCTCGGTCCGGTCCCCGGCCGCCCGGAGCAGCGCCTCGGCCGCCGGGGCGGAGGTGAACGTGACCGCGTCGACCAGCCGCCCGGCGACCAGGTCGATGAGGCGGTGCAGCGGCGCCGGGTCGGCCGGCGGCGCCCAGCGGTAGACCGGCACCTCGATCACCGTGGCGCCGGCCGCGACCAGCGCCCCGGTGCACTCCGGCTGCCGGTCGCCGTGCAGCTGCAACGCCACCACCTGGCCGGCCACCCCGCGCCGGACCAGGTGCTCGACCACCTCGTCGCAGCTCTCCGAGGCGGCCGACCAGTGCTCACGCAGCCCGGCGGCGCGGATCGCCCCGGTCGCCTTCGGCCCGCGCGACACCACGTACGCGCGGGCGAGCGTGGCGTGCAGCGGCTCGGCCAGCCCCCAGCCCTCGGCCGCCTCCAGCCAGCCCCGCATCCCGATGCCGGTGTTGGCCATCAACACGTCCGGCGGGTGCTCCAGGCAGGCCCGGGTGGCCTCGCGCAGGTCGCTGTCGTCGGCCAGCGGCACGATCCGCAGCGCCGGGGCGAGCACCACCCGGGCGCCGCGGCGCTGGAACAGCGCGGCCAGTTCGTCGCGCCGCCGGTCCGCGGTGACCCCGATGGTGAAGCCCGCCAGTTCGTCCCGCATTCACTCCTCCTGCCGCAGCCGCACCTCGACCAGGCCGTCCCGGCAGCGCGCCCGGTGCCGCCGCAGCACCACCCCCGAAAGGTCCAGGCAGCGGCCGGTGGTCAGGTCGTAGACCTGCTTGTGCAGGGGGGAGGCGAGCGTCGGCACACCGCCGCGACTGCCCACCAGGCCCCGTGACATCACGTACGCGTCGCCGACCGGGTCCAGGTTGTCCACCGCGAAGAGCCCGGCGGCGGTCCGGAAGAGCGCGACCTGCACCCCGTCGACCAGGGCGGCGACGCCGCGGTCCAGGTCGAGCCGGTCGAGCGGGCAGACCGGCGTCCAGGCCAGCGTCGTGGCCGGGCTCATCGCCGTACCTCCGGCAGGCCCAGCACGACGGGCTGGCGGCGGCGTTCGGGGCCCGGCGGCGCGCCGCGGGCCGGCACCGGCTGGCCCCGCTCCACGGCGAAGGTGATGGACGGGTCCGGCACGTCCGGGGCGTTGACGAAGGAGGTGAAGCGGCGCAGCCGCGCCGGGTCGTCCAGCACGGCCCGCCACTCGTCGGAGTAGGTGGCGACGTGCCGGGCCATGGCCGCGTCCAGGTCGGCGCAGAGCCCGAGCGAGTCGTCCACGAGCACCGACCGGAGGTGGTCGAGGCCGCCGTCCATCGCCTCGATCCAGGGGGCCGTGCGCTGCAACCGGTCCGCCGTCCGGATGTAGTAGATCAGGAACCGGTCGATCAGGGTGATCAGCGCGTCCGTCGACAGATCAGTGGCGAACAGGTCGGCGTGCCGGGGTCGGAAGCCGCCGTTGCCGCCGACGTACAGGTTCCACCCGGTCTCGGTAGCGATGATGCCGAAGTCCTTGCCGCGCGCCTCGGCGCACTCGCGGGCGCAGCCGGAGACCGCCGACTTCAGCTTGTGCGGGGCGCGCAGGCCCCGGTAGCGCAGCTCCAGCGCGACCGCCAGCCCGACCGCGTCCTGCACCCCGTACCGGCACCAGGTGTCACCGACGCACGACTTCACCGTGCGCAGCGCCTTGCCGTACGCGTGGCCGGACTCGAAGCCGGCGTCCACCAGCCGGCGCCAGATCTGCGGCAGCTGGTCGACCCGCGCGCCGAACAGGTCGATCCGCTGCCCTCCGGTGATCTTGGTGTAGAGCTGGAAGTCGCGGGCCACCTCGCCGATCGCGATCAGCTTCTCCGGGGTGATCTCCCCGCCGGGGATCCGGGGCACCACCGAGTAGCTGCCGTCGCGTTGCAGGTTGGCCAGGAAGTGGTCGTTGGTGTCCTGCAGGGACGCCGCCTCGCCGTCGAGCACGTGACCGGCGCCGAGGGAGGCCAGGATCGAGGCCACCACCGGCTTGCAGATGTCGCAGCCGCGCCCGCGCCCGTGCTCGGCGACGAGGCGGGAGAAGGTGCGCACGCCCCGGACCCGGATCAGGTCGAACAGCTCCTGCCGGCTGAGGTCGAAGTGCTCGCAGAGCGCGGTGGACTGCCGCACCCCGGCGGCGTCCAGCAGCTGCTTCAGCATCGGCACGCAGGAGCCGCAGCTCGTGCCGGCCCGGGTGCACGCCTTCAGCGCCGGCACGTCGGTCGCCCCGCCGGCGATCGCCGCGTCCAGGTCGGCCCGGGTCACCGCGTTGCACGAGCAGACCTGCGCGGCGGCCGGCAGCGCGCCGGCGCCGGCGCCCGGGCCGCCGGCCGGGGCGAGCAGCGCCAGCGGGGGAGCGGGCAGCGGGCCGCCGACGCTCGCCCGCAGCGTCGGGTAGGCGCTCGCGTCCCCCACCAGCACGCCGCCGAGCAGCGTCCGCGCGTCGTCGGAGAGGACCAGCTTCGCGTACGACCGGGTGACCGGATCGGTGTACGTCACGTCGAGGCTGCCGGCGGTGACGCCGTGCGCGTCGCCGAACGAGGCCACGTCGACGCCGAGCAGCTTGAGCTTGGTGGCGGTGTCCGCGCCGGGGAACGTGGCCGCCCCGCCGAGCAGCCGGTCGGCGACCACCTCGGCGGTCGCGTACCCGGGCGCGACCAGCCCGTGACAGGTGCCGTCCACCGCCGCGCACTCGCCGACCGCCCAGATCCGCTCGTCCGCGCTCCGGCAGGCCGCGTCCACCAGCACCCCGCCGCGCGGGCCCAGCGGCAGCCCGGCCGAGCGGGCCAGCTCGTCGCGGGGCCGGATCCCGGCCGCCACCACGACCAGTTCCGCGTCCACTGCGCGGCCGTCGGCGAGGGCGAGCGCGGCCACCGTCCCGTCCGGCCCGGGCCGCAGCGCGGTGGTGGCCACCCCGAGGTACGGGGTGACGCCCAGCTCCTCCACGTACCGGCGGAGCATCGCCGCGCCGGCGTCGTCCACCTGCACCGGCATCAGCCGGGGCGCGAACTCGACCACGGCGGTGGCGAGCCCGAGCAGGCGCAGCGCGTTCGCCGCCTCCAGGCCGAGCAGGCCGCCGCCGATCACCGCGCCGGTGCGCCGGCCCCGGGCGTGCTCCCGGATCGCGCTCAGGTCGTCCAGGGTCCGGTAGACGAAGACCCCCGGCAGGTCGGCGCCGTCCACCGGCGGCACGAACGCGGACGACCCGGTGGCCAGCACCAGCGCGTCGTACGGATGCTCCCCGGTCGCCGTGGTCACCACCCGCCGCGCCCGGTCGATGCCGGTGGCCGGCTCGCCCAGCCGCAGGTCCACCCCGTCGTCCGGGATGTGCAGGCTCAGCTCGTCGGCGCCGACGCCGTCGAAGACGGCCGAGAGCCGCACCCGGTCGTACGCCGGGCACCGCTCCTCGGCGAGCACCGTGACCCGCCAGCGCCCGTCCCGGTCGCGGGCCCGCAGCGCCTCGACGAAGCGTTGCCCGACCATGCCGTTGCCGACGACCACCAGCCTGCCGGTTCGCTCGCTCATCGCGTCACCTCCACCACCGCGCGGTCCGTCCCCGCGCCTCGTTCGTCCCCGGCCCAGCCCGCGCCGGCCGGTGGGTCCCCGTCCCGTTCCTCCGCGTTCGCGGGCGGGTCGGCCTCGGCGAGCCAGCCGGCGATGCCGGCCACCGCGTCCCGGCAGCCGCCGCAGCCGGTGCCGGCCCGGGTCGCCGCGGACAGCGCCGCGACCGTCCGCGCGCCGGCCCGCCAGCACGCCACCAGCGCGCCCTTGGTCACGTCGTTGCACCGGCAGACGGTGGCCGCGTCCGGCATCAGCGCCGGGGAGCCGGCCGGCTCGGCCGGAACCGTGCCGGACGCCCGGCCGAGCAGCAGCGAACGCCGGTCCGCCGGCACCGGGGCGCCCCGGTCGAAGAGCTGCACCACGGCACCGACCGCCGGGTTGTCGCCGAGCAGGATCGCGCCGGTCAGTCGCTCGTCGCGGATCCGCAGCCGGGCGTAGGTGCCCCGGGCCGGGTCGGCGAACGTCAACTCCTCCACCGGACCGCTCCCGCCCGGCGCGCCGGCCCTCGGCGCGCCCGCCACCTCGCCCGGGCCGTTCCCGCCGGCCACGTCGCCCATCGCGGCCAGGTCGATGCCGGCCGCCTTGAGCCGGGTCACCACCGGCCGGGGCCGGTAGCGGACCAGCGGATCGGCGGTGGTGAGCACGTCGGCCACCACCCGGGCCTGCGCCCAGGCCGGCGCGACCAGCCCGGTCAGCGTCCCGTCGTGCTGGGCGCAGTCGCCGATCGCCGAGATCCGTGGGTCGCTGGTCCGCATCCGGTCGTCCACCACCACGCCCCGGTCGACGGTGAGCCCGGCCGACGCGGCCAGCGCCGTGTCGGGGCGTACGCCGCAGCAGAGGACCAGCAGGTCGGCCGTGAGCGGTGCGCCGTCGGCCAGGCGCAGCCGGACGCCGCCGGCGTCGACGGTCACCCCGGTCGCCGGTACGCCGAGGCGCACCCGGACGCCCAGTCCGGCGAGCGTGGCCGCGAGGACCGCGCCGGCGGTCGGGTCGAGCTGCCGGTCCATCAGGTGCCCGACCGGGTGGACCACGGTCACGTCGAGCCCTCGGGTGGCGAGGCCGCGGGCCGCCTCCAGGCCGAGCAGCCCGCCGCCGAGCACCAGGGCGCGGCGGGCGCCCCGGGCGGCGGCGAGGATCCGCCGGCAGTCGGCGAGCGTGCGGAACGGGACCACCCGGTCGGGCAGCGGGTCGAGCCCGGGCAGCGGCGGCACCACGGCCCGGCTGCCGGTGGCCAGCACCAGATGGTCGTATCCGTGCCGGCCGCCGTCGCCGGTGCGTACCTCCCGGGCGGCCCGGTCGATCGCGGCGACCGGCGTGCCGGTCCGCACGTCCACGCCCGGGCCGCCGGCCTCGACCAGCTCCACGTCCGCCTCGTCGACCTTCCCGGCCAGCAGCGTGGCTAGCATGATCCGGTTGTACGCCCGGTGCGGCTCGGCCCCGAGCACGGTGATCCGCCGGTCGCCGCCCCGCGCGTGCAGTTCGGCGACGAGCCGGGCCCCGGCCATGCCGTAACCGACGACGACGATCCGCCCGGTCATGCCGGCTCCACCCGGACCGCGCAGACCTTGAACTCCGGCATCCCGGAGACCGGGTCCACGGCGTCGTTGGTGACCGAGTTGGCCCGTGCCGCGCCGGGCCAGTGGAACGGGGCGAAGACGGTGTCCGGCCGGATCGCCGGGCTGAGCCGGGCCGGCGCGCACAGCTCGCCCCGGCGGGAGACCACCCGCACCGGCGTCCCCTCGGTCACGCCGAGCCGGGCGGCCAGGTCGGGGTGAAGCTCGACGAACCCGCCGGGAGCGGCCCGGCGCAGCGCCGCCACCCGGCGGGTCTGGGCGCCGGACTGGTAGTGCGCGAGCACCCGGCCGGTGGTGAAGTGCAGCGGATACTCGGCGCAGACCGGTTCGGCGGCCGGGCGGTGGGTGACCGGGTGGAAGCGGGCCCGGCCGTCCGGGGTGGGGAACCGGTCGGCGAAGAGGCGGGGGCGGTCCGGCCGGTCGGGGTCCGGGCAGGGCCAGAAGACGCCGGTGTCGGCGTCGATCCGGTCCCAGGTGATGCCGGCGTAGTCGGCCGGACCGCCGGCCGAGGCCCGCCGCAGCTCCTCGAACACCGCACGCGGGTCGGTCGGCAACGGCTCGCCGCCGGTGAGGCGGGCCGCGAGCGCGGCGAGGACCTCCAGGTCGGTACGGACGCCGGCGGGCGGTTCACGGAACGCGCGGCGGCGCAGCACCCGACCCTCCAGATTGGTCATCGTGCCGTCCTCCTCGGCCCACTGCGCCACCGGCAGCACCACGTCGGCCAGCTCGGCGGTCTCCGAGCGGAGGAAGTCGGCGACCACGAGCAGGTCCAGGTCGCGCAGCCGGGACTCGATCCGGGCCGCGCGCGGCGCGGAGACCACCGGGTTCGAGCCGAACACCAGCAGCGCCCGCGCCCCGGACGGGGTGCCGAGCGAGTCGAGCAGTTGGTAGGCCGGCACCCCCGGCCCGGGCAGCGTCGCCGGGTCGACCCCCCACACCCGGGCCACGTGCTCCCGGGCCGCCGGGTCGTCGATCCGCCGGTAGCCGGGGAGCTGGTCGGCCTTCTGCCCGTGTTCCCGGCCGCCCTGCCCGTTGCCCTGGCCGGTCAGGCAGCCGTAGCCGGAGCCGGGTCGGCCGGGCAGGCCCAGCGCGAGCGCCAGGTTGACGAAGGCGGTGACCGTGTCCACGCCCTTGGCGTGCTGTTCCGCGCCCCGGGCGGTGAGGATGATCGCCCGGTCCACGGTGGCCAGTGCCCGGGCGGCGGTCTCCAGATCGGCCACCGGCACCCCGGAGAGGCGTTCCACCTCCGCCGGCCAACAGCCGGCCACCGTCCGCCGGACCTCGTCGAAGCCGGTGGTCCGCGCCGACACGTACGCGCGGTCGACGAGACCCTCGGTGAGTGCGATGTGCAGCAGCGCGTTCGCCACCGCCAGGTCGGTGCCGGGCAGCGGTTGCAGGTGCAGGTCGGCCTGGCGCGCGGTGGCCGTGGCCCGCGGGTCGACCACGATCAGCCGGCCGCCGCGTTCGCGCTGGTCGGCTACGTGCCGCATGAGTGGCGGCATGGTCTCGGCCGGGTTCGCGCCGACCAGCAGCAGCGTGTCCGCCCGGTCCAGGTCGGTGAGCGGGAACGGGAGCCCCCGGTCGATGCCGAAGGCGCGATTCCCGGCCGCCGCGGCGGACGACATGCACCAGCGTCCGTTGTAGTCGATGTGCCGGGTGCCGAGCGTCACCCGGGCGAACCGGCCCAGCGCGTACGCCTTCTCGTTGGTGAGCCCGCCGCCGCCGAAGACCGCGACCGCGTCCGGGCCGTGCCGGCCGGCGATCGTGCGCAGCGCGGCGGCGATCCGGTCGAGCGCCTCGTCCCAGCCGGCCGGGCGCAGCTCGCCGCCGAGCCGGTCGCGCAGCAGCGGTGTGGTCAGCCGTTCCGGGTGGTCGAGCAGCTCGGCGGCGGTCCAACCCTTCTGGCACAGCCCGCCCCGGTTGGTGGGGAAGTCGCGCGGCGCGACCTCGACGCCGTCGGCGGAGTCGCGCAGCACCATGCCGCACTGGAGCGCGCAGTACGGGCAGTGCGTGGCCGCCTCCCGGGGGCGCACCCCCGGTTGCGTCGCCGTGCGTGCACCGTCTGTCATGTCGGAAAAGCGTGCCGCCGGGCGGTTTCCGGTCCGGGTCCCTTCTGTTTCGGTCCTGTCAAGAGCGCCTCACACCGCACGGGCGTGACGAGACGGGCCGCAAGGTCTAGAATGTGAGAAAACTGTCTCATAGTTTGGGAGACGATCATGAGCGTGACGGACGCGTTCGACGCCGTGGCCGGCAGCTACGACGAGGCCCGACGCCGGCTGGTGCCCTGCTTCGACGCCTTCTACGGCGCAGCCGTCGAGGTGGCCGCGCCGCCGCTGCGGGCGGCGCTCGCCGCCGGGCGTGCCCCCGAGGTGCTGGACCTGGGCGCGGGCACCGGCCTGCTCTCCCTGCTGCTGTCCGCGGCCGTCCCGGGCGTCCGGCTGACGCTCGTCGACGGCGCGCCCGGCATGCTGGCGGTGGCCACCGGCCACCTGGCCGCCCGCGGCGTGCCGCACCGCACGGTCCACGCCGACCTGACCGACCCGCTGCCCGCCGGCCGGTACGACGCGGTGGTCTCCGCGCTGGCCATCCACCACCTGGACGACGACGGCAAGCGGGCGCTCTACCGGCGGGCGGCCGACGCGCTGGCGCCCGGCGGGGTCTTCGTCAACGCCGAGCAGGTGGCCGGCCCGACCCCGGCCCTGGAGCGGCGCTACGACGAGGTGTGGATGGCGCGGATCGCCGAACTGGGCTCGGACGCCGAGGAGATCGCCGCCTCCCGGGGGCGGATGCGGTACGACCGGCCGGCCACGGTGGCCGACCAGTGCCGCTGGCTCGTCGAGGCCGGGCTGGCGGACGTGGACTGCTTTTTCAAGGAGTGGCGCTTCGCCGTCCTCGGCGGTCGCCGTCCCCGGTGACCCCGGCTGTCCGGTTCCCCGATCGGCGCGAGCGGGGATGACTGGCGGTCATACCAGTGGGTAGTCTGCTCGGCATGACCGCCAAGGTGACACTGTCGTTCTCCGACGAGACGATCGAGGAAGCGCGCCGGTTCGCCAAGCGGGAAGGGCTCTCCCTCTCCGCCTGGATGGACCGGGCCGCCCGGGAGAAGGCGCTGCGCGAGGTGTTCACCGCGCACGCCGACGCGGTCAATCGGGCCGGCCTGGACCTGGAATCCGCCGCCCTGGCCGACGCCCAGGAGGCCGGCATGGTCGACGACGCCCTGTTCGGCGGTGGACGCCCGCGTGCTGCGTAGGGGAGAGGTCTGGCGCATCTCCGGCGCCCGGGAACGGTTCGGCCTGGTCATCAGCTCGGACGTCTACAACGCCACCGCCGTGCCGATCGTGATCGTGGCCGAGGTGGTCGAGGAGTCGCTGTTGCGCGACTCGCCGCTGGCCGTACGCACGGGTGACTTCGTGGTGATGCCCGACCGGCTCTCCTCGCCGATGAAGAAGTGGTTCTCCGAGTGCGTGGACGTGGCCGACACCGAGACCATGCAGCGGGTCGGCCGGGCGCTGCGGATCCTCCAGGAGCTGTGACCGCCTCACCGTCGCCGCGCGGCGGACGTGCGATCTCCGTATCCGTGCCGACGCGCGCGGGGCACCCCGCGGAAACCGGCCGTTCCTAGCGTCCCCCTCGTCACCCGACGAGGAGGAGTCGCCGTGAGCACGCTCGCCACCAGCACCAGCACCAGCACGACCCCGGCGCCGGTCGCCACCGGCCGGCCGGGGCGGATCACCGAATGGCGTCCGGAGGACCCGGCGTTCTGGGCCGCCGGCGGCGCCCGGACCGCGCGGCGCAACCTGTACGTGTCGATCTTCGCCGAGCACGTCGGCTTCTCGGTGTGGAGCCTCTGGTCGGTGACGGTGCTCTTCCTCGGCCCGGAGTACGGCATCGACCCGGCCGGGAAGTTCCTGCTCACCGCCGTGCCGGCCGCGCTGGGCGCGGTGCTGCGGCTGCCGTACACGCTGGCCGTGGCCCGGTTCGGCGGCCGGAACTGGACCATCGTCAGCGCGTTGCTCCTGCTGGTGCCGGCGGTGCCGATGGCGCTGCTGATCACCCCCGGTGTGTCGTACCCCACGCTGATGGTGCTGGCCTGCCTGTCCGGCGTGGGCGGCGGCAACTTCGCCTCCTCGATGGCGAACATCAACCTGTTCTTCCCGGAGCGGCTCAAGGGTCGGGCGCTGGGGCTCAATGCCGGCGGTGGCAACCTCGGCGTACCGGTGGTGCAGCTCGTCGGGCTGGCGGTGCTGGCGACCGCCGGGGCCGCGTACCCCCGGCTCGTGCCGGCCGTCTACCTGCCGCTGATCGTGCTCGCGGCGCTGGCCGCGGCGCGCTGGTTGGACAACGTGCCGGGGGCGCGCAACGAGCCGGGCGCGCTGCGCGCGGCGACCCGCGACCCGCACACCTGGGTGATGTCGCTGCTCTACGTCGGCACCTTCGGCTCGTTCATCGGCTTCGGCTTCGCCTTCGGCCAGGTGCTTCAGCTCCAGTTCCACGACCGGTTCCCGACCCCGGTCGACGCGGCCTGGCTCACCTTCCTCGGGCCGCTGGTCGGCTCGCTGGTCCGGCCGCTCGGGGGCCAGCTCGCCGACCGGCTCGGCGGGGCCCGGGTCACGTTCTGGAACTTCGTGGCGATGGCCGGCGGCGCGGCGCTGGTGCTGTCCGCCGCCCGGGACCGGTCCTTCCCGCTCTACCTGGCCGGGTTCCTGGCGCTGTTCGTGTTCTCCGGGATCGGCAACGGCTCCACCTACAAGATGATCCCGGCGATCTTCCGGGCCCGGGCCGCCGCCGAGGTGGAGCGGACCGGCGACCCGGAGGCCGCGCAGCGTCGGGCCCGACGCCTCTGCGGGGCGCTGATCGGCATCGCCGGGGCGGTCGGCGCGTCCGGCGGGGTGCTGGTGAACGTGGCGTTCCGGCAGTCGTTCCTGACCTCGGGCACCGCCGACGCGGCCTACCTGGCCTTCATCGGCTGGTACGCGCTGTGCTTCCTGGTGACCTGGGCGGTCTACCTGCGGCCGGGGCCGGGTAGGCTGGCCGGCGTGTGACAGGCGCCATGCATTGGCGCAGGCCGGCGTGAGGTGACCCCGTTTTGACCTGCCGCCGGGCAGCCGGGTATCGTTGCCTGCTGTTGTACGACATTCTTAGGCGTGCCGCATCAGGTACGCTTGGTCGTTCGTGCGCGCTGGTTCGACTGGGGAGCCCCGGTTACCTCGGCGCGCGACCCCAGACCGACGACGAGACAAGGTAGACCTGTGCGTACGTACAGCCCGAAGCCGGGTGAGATCGAGCGTCAGTGGCACGTCATCGACGCCTCTGACGTCGTGCTGGGCCGCCTCGCGACCCACGCCGCCACGCTGCTGCGTGGCAAGCACAAGCCGACTTTCGCGCCGCACGTCGACACGGGCGACTTCGTCGTCATCGTGAACGCGGGCAAGGTCGCGCTGACCGGCAACAAGCGCCAGACCAAGGTCGCCTACCGCCACTCCGGCTACCCGGGTGGCCTGAAGCGGGTCGGCTACGACGAGCTGCTCACCAAGCGGCCCGAGCGGGCCGTCGAGCTGGCCGTGAAGGGCATGCTCCCGCACAACAAGCTGGGCCGTCAGCTGATCAAGAAGCTGAAGGTCTACGCCGGTGCCGAGCACCCGCACGGCGCGCAGCAGCCGGCGCCGTTCGAGATCAAGCAGATCGCGCAGTGAGCGCGGGCGAAGGAAGCAGCATGACCGACATCACCGAGACCGAGGTCGCCCCCGAGGCCACCGAGGCGCCGGCGCCAGTCGCGCGCGCGCCCCGCGGTGACCGCCCGATCCAGACCGTTGGCCGGCGCAAGGAAGCCATCGTCCGGGTCCGGATCGTCCCGGGCACCGGCAAGATCACCTGCAACGGCCAGGACCTCGAGGCGTACTTCCCGAGCAAGGTGCACCAGCAGCTCATCAAGGACCCGCTGGTCACCGCCGAGAAGCTCGAGCAGTTCGACGTGATCGCCAACCTGCGTGGCGGTGGCACCACCGGCCAGGCCGGTGCGCTCCGGCTGGGCATCGCCCGCGCGTTGATCGTCAACGAGCCCGACGACCGCCCGGCCCTGAAGAAGGCCGGCTTCCTGACCCGTGACGCCCGGGTCAAGGAGAGCAAGAAGTACGGTCTCAAGAAGGCCCGTAAGGCTCCCCAGTACTCGAAGCGCTGATCTCCTACAGCGTCTTGTACTTCTGACGGACGGCCGGGTCCGCCTCCCTTCCCGGGGGGCGGCCCGGCCGTTCCGCGTTTCTCTCTCCTCAACGGCAGTTCCACGGAGGTTGGCGGGTATGGGCCGGTTGTTCGGCACGGACGGCGTACGCGGGCGGGCGAACGCGGATCTCACCCCCGAGTTGGCGCTCGCGGTCGCGGTGGCCGCGGCACACAAACTGGCCGAGACGGACCGGAGCCATCCGCCGCTCGCGGTGGTGGGCCGGGACACCCGGGCCAGCGGCGAGATGCTGGAGGCGGCCGTCGTCGCCGGCCTGACCAGCGCCGGCGCCAACGTGGTCCGGGTCGGCGTGCTGCCCACCCCGGCGGTGGCGTTCCTCACCGCCGAGATCAAGGCCGACCTCGGCGTCATGCTCTCCGCCTCGCACAACCCGATGCCGGACAACGGCATCAAGCTCTTCGCCGCCGGCGGGCACAAGCTGCCCGACGAGATCGAGATGCGGATCGAGGCGGCCGTCGAGGCGAACGCCACCACCGCCTGGGAACGCCCGATCGGCGCCGGCGTGGGCCGGGTGAACGACCTGCTCGACGGCGCCGACCACTACGTCCAGCACCTGGTCGGCACCGTGCCGCACCCCCTCGACGGGATCAAGGTCGTGGTCGACTGCGCCAACGGCGCGGCCGCCGACGTCGCCCCGGTGGCCTACCGGGAGGCCGGCGCCGAGGTGATCGCCATCCACGCCGAGCCGGACGGGCTCAACATCAACGACGAGTGCGGCTCCAACCACATCGAGGCGCTGCGCGCCGCCGTGGTCGAGCACGGCGCGCACCTCGGCCTCGCGCACGACGGCGACGCCGACCGGTGCGTCGCGGTCACCGCCGACGGCGAGGAGGTCGACGGCGACCAGGTCATGGCGATCCTCGCCCTGGCCATGCGCGACGCGGGCGAGCTGACCCAGGACACCCTGGTCGCCACCGTGATGAGCAACCTCGGCCTGCGGCTGGCCATGTCCGCGCACGGCATCCGGCTGGTCGAGACCAAGGTCGGCGACCGGTACGTGCTGGAGGAGCTGCGCGCCTCCGGCCTGGCCCTGGGCGGCGAGCAGAGCGGCCACATCGTGCTGCCCGCGTACGCCACCACCGGCGACGGCGTGCTCACCGGCCTGCACCTGATGGCCCGGATGGCCGCCACCGGCACCTCCCTGGCCGAGCTGGCCGCCGTGGTCACCAAGCTGCCCCAGGTGCTGATCAACGTGCCGGTCGGCGACCGTACCGTCGGCGCCGCCGCGCCGGCCGTCCGCGCCGAGGTCGAGCGGGCCGAGGCCGAGCTGGGCGAGACCGGCCGGGTGCTGCTCCGCCCGTCCGGCACCGAGCCGCTGGTGCGGGTCATGGTCGAGGCGGCCACCGAGGCCACCGCGCGCGAGGTCGCCGAGCGCATCGCCGGGCACGTCCGGACCGCCAGCCCGGTCGCCTGACCGACCCGGCCGTCCGCTCCTGCGACCCGCCGGTCAGTTCGTCCGGAGGCGGCGCAGGAAGCGGGCGGCCAGCTCGCGTACGCCGTCGGCGTCCAGCTCCAGGGCCGGCCCGGCGATCGTCACCTCGGCCAGCGCCAGCCCCGGCACCTCGCTGTCCCGCCAGCCGCCGACGAACCAGGCCCGCTCCTCCTCGGCGAGCGCGACGTTCGCCGAGTCGAGCACCGCCGCCGGGTACGGCAGCCAGAACCGGAACTGATGGGTGTGCGGCGGCGTCGGGTGGACCCGGGCGCCGGGCAGGCCGGCCAGCGCCTCGGCCACCACCTTCGCGTGCCCCACGTAGCCGCCGAGCCGGGGCAGCTCCCGCTCCAGCCCGGCCAGCGCGGCGAGCGCCACCGGCCACTGCTGGAACAGCGTGCCGCCGTACCGGTGCCGCCAGGCGCGGGCGTACCGGACCAGCTGCGCGTCGCCGGCCAGCACCGCGCCGGAGTGGCCGCCCAGGGACTTGTAGAGCGAGACGTACGTGCTGTCGGCCAACGCCGCGATCTCGGCCGTCGAGTAGCCGAGGTGGACTGTCGACTCCCAGAGCCGGGCGCCGTCGAAGTGCACCCGGGCGCCCCGGGCCCGCGCCGCCGCGACGACCGCGACCAGCTCGTCCCAGGTCGGCAACACGAAGCCGGCGTCGCGCAGCGGCAACTCCAGGCAGAGCGTGCCGATCGGCTCGTCGAGCGCGGCCACCTCGCCGGCCGTCGGATTGCGCGGCGCGGTCGTGGTGCGCACCGCCCGCACGCCGGCGAGCAGCGCGTACGCGTCACGTTCGTGCAGCAGCGGGTGGCTGAGCGGGTGCAGGCCGACGCCGGGTCGGCCGGTCAGCTCCGCGCCGTAGCGCACGGCGACCTGCTGGGCCATGGTGCCGGACGGGAACAGCGCGGCCGACTCCGCGCCGAGCAGCTCGGCGACCCGCGCCTCCAGCTCCGCCACCGCGCCGCCCTCGCCGTAGAAGTCGGGCAGGTCGTCGCCGGCCATCGCGTCGAGCGCGGCCAGCTGCTCCCGCGCCGTGGCCGGGCGTACGCCGGAGAGCATCGTGTCGCAGCCGCGCTGGGCGGCGAGCCGGCGCAGCCGCTCGGCGTACCCGTCGCTCATCCTTCCTCCCGGAGCCGGCCCAGCCGGGTCACCGCCTCGGCGAGCACCTCCGGCCGCTTGCAGAACGCGAACCGGACCAACCGGCGGCCCGCCGCCACGTCGTCGTAGAAGACCTGCGTGGGCACCGCCACCACCCCGCACCGCTCCGGCAGGGCCCGGCAGAACTCCACCCCGTCCCGGCCGCCGAGCGGGGCGACGTCGGCGGTGACGAAGTAGGTCCCCTCCGGCGCGAGCACGCCGAACCCGGCGTCGGCGAGCCCGGCCACCAGCCGGTCCCGCCGGCGTTGCAGGTCGTCCCGGAAATCGGCGAAGTACGCGTCCGGCAGCCCGAGCGCCACCGCCACCGCCGGTTGCAGCGGACCCGCGTTGACGAACGTGAGGAACTGCTTCACCCGCAGCACCGCGGCGACCAGCGAGGCCGGGCCGCTCACCCAGCCGACCTTCCAGCCGGTGCAGGAGAACGTCTTGCCGGCCGAGGAGACGCGCAGGGTCCGCTCCCGCATGCCGGGCAGGGTGGCCAGCGGCACGTGCGGCGCGGCGGCGTCGGTGAAGACGAGGTGCTCGTAGACCTCGTCGGTGACCGCGTACGTGCCGTGCTCCTCGCACAGCTCGCCGACCAGCGCCAACTCGTCGGCGGTGAAGACCTTCCCGGTCGGGTTGTGCGGCGAGTTCAGCAGCACCAGCCGGGTCCGCGGACCGAACGCCGCGCGCAGCTCGGCCGGGTCGAAGGCGTACCGGCCGTCGCCGCCCGGGCGCAGCGTCACCGGGCGGCGCACCGCGCCGGCCAACGCGATCGAGGCGGCGTACGAGTCGTAGTACGGCTCGAAGCAGACCACCTCGTCGCCCGGCTCGCAGAGCGCCAGGATGCTCGCCGCGATCGCCTCGGTCGCGCCGGCGGTCACCACGATCTCGCCGTCCGGGTCGTACTCCAGATCCCAGAACCGGCGCTGGTGGGCCGCCACGGCCGCGCGCAGCGCGGGAATCCCCGGGCCCGGCGGGTACTGGTTGTGGCCGGTGCGCAGCGCCTCCGCGGCGGCGGCCAGCATCTCCGGCGGCCCGTCCGTGTCGGGGAAGCCCTGCCCCAGGTTGACCGCGCCGGTGCGCACGGCCAGCGCCGACATCTCGGCGAAGATGGTGGTGCCGAACGGCCGCATCCGGGCCACCAGCGGATCGGTCGTCGTCACGGCGGCCAGCCTACGGCCCACCTCCGGGCCCTCACCAGCCGAAGCAGGTCGCGCCGTATTCCCCCGAGTCCCGCGAGACGACCTTGCCGTCGACGGTGATCCGGCAGGTAACCGCACCGGACTCGGACGGGCTCACGATGACCTGTACCCGCTCGCGGTCGTTCGCGGTGAACCGCAGCCGCCAGGGCGCGTCCACGTCGTCGAGTTGGAGGAAGTTGGCGTCCGCGTCGTAGAACTGCAGGTAGACCTGGTCGGCCCCGGTCACCTCGTAGACGACGGTGAACCGGCCGGGGCCGCTGGAGGGGGTGGTGACCGGGGTGGACGGCGCCGGGGTCGGCTCGTCGGGCCCGTAGATGTACGGCTTGTCGTAGGGCTCGCCGGACGAGGTCGTCCCCTGGACGAAGCCGCCGAGCGCGCCCAGCCCGACGCAGCCGCAGACGGCCAGCACCACCGCGACCACGACGGCGATCACCAGCCCGAGCACCCAACGCCCGCCCGACCGGCGCGGCGTCGCGCCGGGATACGCGGGCGGAGGGTACGGCCCCGGTGGGTACGGGCCGGCCGGGTACGCCCCCGACGGGTACGGCCCGGCCGGGTACGCCCCCGGTGGGTACGGCCCGGCCGGGTACGCCCCCGGTGGGTACGGCCCGGTCGGGTACGGCCCGGCCTGGGGTGGCCCCGGCGGGTACGGCCCGGTCGGGTACGGCCCGGCCGGAGGTGGCCCCGGCGGGTACGGCCCGCCCGGGTGCGCGGCCGGCGGCCAGTCCGGCGCGTCGGGTGCTCCTGGACCGGCGGCCTCGCCTGTCGCGCCGGACCGGGCGGTGGCGTCCGAGGGTGACGGTGACCACGGCGCGGGCGGTGTCCACGGCTGCGGCGCGGCCAGCGGATCCGGTGGCATCCAGGCGGCGGGTTCCCCGGCGGCCGGCGCCGCGGTCGGGTCCGTCGGGCCGGGGGCCGGCTCGGGGGAGGGGGTCGTCTCGGACATCGGCTCAGCTCACAGGGGTACGGCGCGGACGACCGCGGAGGGGTGGAACGGGCCCTCAATGTAGGTCGTGGCGGCCATCCCCGCGGACCCGTCGTTCCGCCTTCCCGCCTGTCCGGGACCCGCCAAGGCCCACGGATCCGTTACGGGCGCCGGGTCGATCGTGTGCGGAAGCTGCGTGTTTTGTCCGGTGGGTGAGCTCAGCTGACCGGTTCGCTCATGGCCAGTGATCGTTGACCGGCCTTCCGCGCACGCGCGGTGAGCGAAACTGGGTTAGGCTGCGGACCATGTGTGGAATCGTGGGTTACGCCGGTGCGCGCCCGGCGCTCGGCATCGTGCTCGACGGACTTCGGCGGCTGGAATACCGCGGCTACGACTCGGCCGGCGTCGCCGTCGTCTGCGACGACGAACTGCTGACCGAGAAGAAGGCCGGCAAGCTGGCCAACCTGGAGAAGGTGCTCTCCGAGCGGGCCGCCGACAACCCCGAGGACTGCGCCGCCAGCCCGATCGGCATCGGCGACGGCACCACCGGCATCGGCCACACCCGGTGGGCCACGCACGGCGGGCCGACCGACCGCAACGCCCACCCGCACCTCTCCCCGGACGGCCGCGTCGCGGTGATCCACAACGGCATCATCGAGAACTTCGCGAAGCTGCGCACCGAGCTGGAGAACGAGGGCGTCGAGTTCACCAGCGACACCGACACCGAGTGCGCCGCGCACCTGATCGCCCGCGCGCTGGCCGACCTGCGGTCCGCCGGTGAGGCCGACGGCCCGCAGTTGCTCGCCTCGGCCATGCGGGTCGTCTGCGAGCGGCTCGAAGGGGCGTTCACGCTGCTCGCCGTGGACGCCGCCATCCCCGGCGCGGTGGTCGGCGCGCGGCGCAACTCGCCGCTGGTGGTGGGCCGGGGCGACGGCGAGAACTACCTCGCCAGCGACGTGGCCGCGTTCATCGAGCACACCCGGGACGCGGTCGAGCTGGGGCAGGACCAGATCGTCCTGATCACCGGCGACAGCATCGAGATCACCGACTTCGCCGGCCAGCCCGCGACCGGCAAGGACTTCCACATCGACTGGGACTCGTCCGCCGCCGAGAAGGGTGGCTACGACTGGTTCATGCTCAAGGAGATCGAGGAGCAGCCCCAGGCCATCGCCGACACGCTGCTCGGCCGGCTCACCGAGAGCGGCGAGATCGCGCTCGACGAGGTCCGTCTGAGCGAGCAGGACCTGCGCGACGTCGACAAGATCTTCATCGTCGCCTGCGGCACCTCCTACCACGCCGGCCTGGTCGCCAAGTACGCCATCGAGCACTGGACCCGGATCCCCTGCGAGGTGGAGCTGGCCAGCGAGTTCCGCTACCGCGACCCGGTGCTGGACCGGTCCACGCTGATCGTGGTGATCTCGCAGTCCGGCGAGACGATGGACACGCTGATGGCGCTGCGCCACGCCAAGGAGCAGAAGGCCCGCGTGCTCGCCATCTGCAACACCAACGGCTCCACCATCCCGCGCGAGTCCGACGCGGTGCTCTACACCCACGGCGGCCCGGAGATCGCGGTCGCCTCCACCAAGGCGTTCCTCACCCAGGTCGTCGCCTGTTATCTGATCGGGCTGCACCTGGCCCAGGTGCGGGGCATCAAGTTCGCCGACGAGGTGGGCGCGGTGGTGTCCCAGCTCCAGGAGATGCCCGGCAAGCTGCGCGAGCTGCTGGACCGGATCGAGCCGGTCCGCGAGCTCGGCCGCGAGCTGAAGTCCGAGCCGACCGTGCTGTTCATCGGCCGGCACGTGGGCTACCCGGTCGCCCTGGAGGGCGCGCTGAAGCTCAAGGAGCTGGCGTACATGCACGCCGAGGGCTTCGCCGCCGGTGAGCTGAAGCACGGCCCGATCTCGCTGATCGACAAGGGCACCCCGGTGATCTGCATCGTGCCGTCGCCGGTCGGCCGGGGCATGCTGCACGACAAGGTCGTCTCCAACATCCAGGAGGTGCGCGCCCGGGGCGCCCGCACCATCGTGATCGCGGAGGAGGGCGACCAGGCCGTGGTCCGCTACGCCGACCACCTGATCTACGTGCCGCGTACGCCGACGCTGCTGGCGCCGCTGGTGACCACCGTGCCGCTGCAGGTGCTCGCCGCCGAGATCGCCGCGGCCCGGGGACACGACGTCGACCAACCGCGGAACCTCGCCAAGTCGGTCACGGTCGAGTAGCTCGGCTCGACGCCCCGGCCCTCTCCGCCCACCACGCGGCGGGGGCCGGGCCGTTTCCCGGCGGCTCACCGGCCCAGCACGATCCGGGCCATCCCGTCGAGCGCCGGATTGTCGGCGTCCCAGTAACCGGTGTGACCGTGCCGGGCGCTCGGGAAGCGCCGGCCGCCGAAGCCGGGCGCGCTCGGGTCGGCGCCGTACCAGAGTCGGTCGGCGTGCGGGTCGAGCACGGCCAGCGCCGGGCCGAGCGGCGTGCCGGCCAGCACGGCGCGGCGGGCCAGCTCGTCCGGTTGGCGGGCCAGCCGGATCACGTCGTCGGGCGCGGTGGACGCCCAGACCTGCCCGGCCGGCATCCGCAGCTCGGTTGCGTGGTCGACGCCGACCCCGGGTGAGCCGACGAAGACCAGCGCGTCGGCGCCCAACCCGTGGTCGCGGGCGGTGGCGCCCACCACCAGCGAGCCGTAGCTGTGCCCGAGCACCGTCTGCCGGGCCGGCGGCCCCTCGTGCGTCGCCCGCAGCCCCTCCTGGAACCGGTGCAGGGCCGGGCCGGCGTCCTCGGCCTGCCGGGCGCCGGCCGCCTCGGGAAGGAAGTCCGGCGCGTCGTAGTCGAGCCAGAGCACCGCCGCCGTCTCCTCGCCCGGCCCGATGGCCGCGCACCGCTCCAGCACCCGGGCGGCCCGGCCCAGTTCGGCGGGTGCGTCGGCGAGATCGGCGGTCATGCCGGGGACGTAGGTCAGCACCGCGCCGGCCCGGTCCGGGTTGCCCAACGCCACCACCGCCCGCCCGTCCCCGGCCGGGTCGAACCCCAGCAGGTACGCCCGCGGCGCGCCCGGCGTGGCCAGCCGCTCGCCCAGCCCGTTCAGGCCGCGCAGCGCCGCCTCCACCCCGGCCAGCCGGGCGCGCCGGGTCACCTCGAGCGGGCCGGCCGGCAGCGGGCACAGCAGCGCGCGGCGACGGGCGAGCAGCTCCGCCCGCCGGTCGGTGAGCAGCAGCCGGTTGGCCTGGTCGCGGGCACCCGCGGGCACCCCGTCGAGCCGGCCGACGCGGCCCGGCTCGCGCCCGACCAGCCAGCGCCGCTCGGCCGGGCTCAGGCCGGCCCACCAGCGGCTCACCTCGGCCGGCCCGGCCCCGGGCCCCGGCCGCCCGGCGGGCGGAACGCTGACCCAGCCGCTCAGCGCCGCCGTGGCGAGCTCGCCCAGCCGGCCGGCCGCCTCGCGGTCCGCCGCGCCGGCCAGCGCCAGCGCGCCGCGGATCCCGGCCTGTGCCCGGACCACCGCCGGGCCGGCCCGGTCGGGAGGTCGGGCCGGGTCGGTCCGCACCGCGCCGGTCCGGTCCACCGTCAGGCCGCCGGTCTCGGCCCGGGCCACCTCGGCGCCGAGTCGGGCCTTCGCCGCGCCCACCCGGGCGGCGAACTCGGCGAGGGCCTGATCGACCTCGAACAGGACGGGCAACACGTCGGTGAGCGTGGTGCGCAGCTCGCCGATCCGCCGCTGCGCGGCCGCCGAGGCGGCGCCGGACCAGCCCGGCCGGAGGGCGTCGGCGTGCGCGGCCAGACCGTCGGCCCGCCGGCGCACCGGGTCGGCGAGCCCGCGCCAGGCCGCACCGGCGGCGAGCCAGGCACCCGGATCGGCCCGCCAGAGCTGCGCGTAGCCGACCGGGCCGGGGTCGACGCGTACCGGGCGCGGGCCGACGCGCACGCCGGCGCCGCTCATCTCGTGGTCCCGGCGAGGCGGCGGGCGGCCCGCTCGTCCACCGCCTCGTATCCGTCCGCGCCGCCGCGCAGCGCCCCGGCGGTGGCCGCCACCCGGGCCGCGAGCGTGCCGGACCAGCGGCGCACCGCGGCCTCCAGCTCGTCCAGCGCCGCACCGGCCCGCCACCCGTCCGGCGGCGGCGCCACCGGGCCCGGGGCCCCACCCGGCCCGTGGGCCAGCCGGTACGCGTCGTCGGCCAGCCCCCGGGCCACCGCGCGCAGCAGCTCCGGATCGACGACGAACGGCTCTTCGACCACGACGACCTCCCCACCCCGCCGGCCCCACCGGCCGGTCCCGGACAGCGGGGACGCTAGGGGCGGCGGAACCGCCCGCGCCGACCCTGTGGACAACGTCTCCGGGTTTTCCACAGGCACCTTCGGCGGCCGGCCCGGGACCCCGGACCGCCGGTAGGGTGAGGCCGTGATCGTGGCCGATCCGGCCGGCGGGATCGAACGGGACGGGATGGCATGAGACCGGTGTGGCGGGTCGCGGACGTTCGCGCGGCGGAGGCGGGGCTGATGGCCACCCTGCCGTCCGGGTCGTTGATGCAACGGGCCGCGGCCGGGCTGGCCCGCCGCTGCGCGTTGGTGCTGGCCGATCGGGGCGGGGTCTACGGCGCCCGCGTGCTGGTGCTGGTCGGTTCCGGTGACAACGGCGGCGACGCCCTCTACGCGGGCGCTCGCCTGGCCGGTCGGGGCGCGGCGGTCGACGCCCTGCTGCTCACCCCCGGGCGGGCGCACGCCGAGGGCCTGGCCGCGCTGCGTGCCGCCGGTGGGCGGGTGGTCGACCGGCCGGCCGGCGTGGTCGACCTGGTGCTCGACGGCATCGTGGGCATCGGCGGCGCCGGCGGCCTGCGGGAGACCGCCGACCAGCTCGCCGCGAGCCTGACCGAGCGCCTCGGTCGGGACGGCGCCCGGGCCACGGTGGTCGCGGTGGACGTGCCGAGCGGCGTCGCGGTGGACACCGGCCACGTCCCGCTGACCGCCGCCGGGCGGCCCTGCGCGGTCCGGGCCGACGTGACCGTGGCCTTCGGCGCGCTCAAGCCGGCCCTGGTGGTCGGTCCGGCCGCCGCGCTGGCCGGGCAGGTCGACCTGGTCGACATCGGGCTGACGCTGTGGTTGCGCGGTGCGCCTGCGCTGCGGGTGACCGAGTGGTCCGACGTGGTCGACTGGTGGCCGGCGCTCGGTCCCTCGTCGGAGAAATACTCCCGGGGCGTGGTCGGGGTGGCGACCGGTTCCGCCACCTACCCGGGCGCCGCGGTGCTCTCGGTCGGTGGCGCGTTGGCCGGTCCCACCGGCCTGGTCCGCTACGCCGGCGGCGCCCGGGTCGAGGTGGTGCACCAGCATCCGTCGGTGATCGCCACCGGGCGGGTCGCGGACGCCGGCCGGGTGCAGGCCTGGGTCTGCGGTTCGGGGCTCGGCACCGGCGAGGAGTCCGCCGCCGAGCTGCGCGCGGTGCTGGCCGCGCCGGTGCCGGTGGTGCTGGACGCCGACGCGCTGACACTGCTGGTCGACGGCAAGCTCGCCGACCGGCTGCGCGGGCGGGACGCCCCGATCGTGGTGACCCCGCACGACCGGGAGTTCGCCCGGCTCTGTGGCGAGATGCCGGGCGAGGACCGGGTCGCCGCGGCGTTGCGGCTGGCCGCCTGGATGAACGCGGTGGTGCTGCTCAAGGGCGACCGGACGATCGTCGGCACGCCCGACGGGCGGGCGTACGTCAACCCGACCGGCACCCCCGCGCTGGCCACCGGTGGCACCGGAGACGTGCTGGCCGGGCTGCTCGGCTCGCTGCTCGCCGCCGGGCTGGCCCCCGAGCGGGCCGCCGCCGCGGCGGCGTACCTGCACGGGCTGGCCGGGCGGGAGGCGGCGCGCGGCGGGCCGGTGACCGCGCCCGACGTGGCCGCCGCGCTGCGTCCGGTGCTGGCCCGTCTGGGCTGATCCGGGGCCGGCCGGGGCACCGGCCGAGCGGCTCACGGCCACGATGATCACCGGCGGAAGTAGGCTGGGGGAATGTGGCAGTCGGAGGTGCGCGTCGATCTCGACGCGATCCGGGAGAACGTGGGCCGGCTCAAGGCCGGCACCAGCGCCGAGCTGATGGCGGTGGTGAAGGGCGACGGTTACGGGCACGGCATGCTGCCGGCGGCCCGGGCGGCGCTCGACGCCGGGGCGGACCAGCTCGGTGTCTGCACCCTCGACGAGGCGCTCCGGCTGCGGCAGGAGGGGATCACCGCGCCGGTGCTGGCCTGGCTGCTCGATCCGGGCCTGCCGTTGCACGACGGGATCACGGTCGGGGTCGACCTCGGTTGCGCCAGCCTCACCCAGCTCGACGAGATGATCGAGGCGAGCCGCCGGGCGGGCCACCCGGCCCGGCTGCACCTCAAGATCGACACCGGGCTCTCCCGGGGCGGCGCCACGGTCGCCGACTGGCCGGAGCTGCTGGCGGCCGCCGCGAAGGCCCAGGCCGACGGCCTGGTCGAGGTGGTCGGCGTCTGGAGCCACTTCGTGTACGCGGACTCGCCCGGCCACCCCACGACGGACCGTCAGCTCGCGGTCTTCCACGAAGGGCTGGAGATGGTGACGCGGGCCGGCCTGCGGCCCCGTTACCGGCACCTGGCCAACTCGGCGGCCACGCTGACCCGGCCGGACACCCACTTCGACCTGGTCCGTCCCGGCATCGCCGTCTACGGCCTCTCGCCGATCGCGGGCGAGCGGTTCGGGCTGCGCCCGGCGATGACCGCCCGGGCCCGGGTGATGCTGACCAAGCGGGTCCCGGCCGGCACCGGCGTCTCCTACGGCCACACCTACCTCACCGACAACGAGAGCAACCTGGCGGTGGTGCCGCTCGGCTACGCCGACGGGGTGCCCCGGCACGCGTCGAACACCGGGCCGGTGCTGATCGGCGGCGAGCGGCGGACCATCTCCGGCCGGGTCTGCATGGATCAGTTCGTGGTCGACTGCGGCGACGACGAGGTGGCCGCCGGCGACGTGGTGACGCTGTTCGGCAGCGGCGCGGACGGCGAGCCCACCGCCGACGACTGGGCCGAGGCGGTCGGCACCATCAACTACGAGATCGTCACCCGGTTCGGCGGGGTGCGGGTGCCCCGCGTCTACGACGGCGAGAAGAGCTGAGGTGACACCATGAGTCAGCGTCTCCGGGTGCCGCGTCCGCGCGGTGCCGCCGGCAAGGTCGCCGGGCTGGTCGGCGCCGCGGTCGGGGTGGCCGCCGCCGGGCTCGCGGCGGGCGTGGTCAGCGAGCGGGTGCTGGTCCGCCGGCTCAAGAACGACCCCGCCGACCGGTACGCCCGCGAGGTCTTCGGTCAGCAGCGTCATGACGAGGCGTACCGGCTGGAGATGCCGGACGGCACCGACATCCACGTGGAGGTGGTCGAGCCGACCCGGCCGGTCGCCGGGCACCCGACCGTCGTGCTGGTGCACGGCTTCTGCCTGGACATGGGGACGTTCCACTTCCAGCGCCGGATGCTCGCCGAGCGGGGCGACTACCGGGTGGTCGCGTACGACCAGCCGGGGCACGGCCGGTCCGGACGGCTGGAGACCGGCGAGTACGACCTGACCGCGCTGGGCCGCACGTTGCGCCGGGTGCTCGACGAGGTGGCCCCGGAGGGCCCGCTGGTGCTGGTCGGGCACTCGATGGGCGGCATGACGATCATGGCGCTGGCCGAGCTCTACCCCGAGCTGTTCGGCGACCGGGTGGCCGGCACCGTGCTGATGGCCACCTCGGGCGGCCTGGCGGCGGAGACGAAGCTGGTGGCTCCCGCGCTGCTCGGCCGGGTCGGCGCGCCGGTGCTCTACATGATGAGCAACGCCACCCGGTACGGCGGCACGGTGATCGACAAGGCCCGCAGGTCGACCTCGAACGTGGCCTGGCTGCTCACCCGCAAGTACGGCTTCGGCACCCCGAAGCCCAGCCCGGCGCTGGTCTCGTACGTGGAGACGATGAACTCCCGCACCTCGGCCGACACGGTCACCCGCTACCTGCGAACGCTGGCCACCCACTCGCGGTTCCCGGCGCTGGCCGCGCTGGCCGGCACGCCGGTGCTGGTGATCGTGGGGGACAAGGACATGATCACGCCGGTGACCCACTCGGAGGAGATCGTCCGGCGGCTGCCGGACGCCGAGTTCGTGAAGATCCACGACAGTGGGCACGTGGTGATGCTGGAGCACGCCGACGAGGTCAACGCGGCGCTGGAGCGGTTCCTGGAAGCGGTTTCCCGGTGACCGTGGTGGTGGAGCTGAAGACCGTCGACGACACCCACGAGTTCGGCCGGCGGCTGGCCGGTGTGCTGCGCGCCGGGGACCTGCTGCTGCTCAGCGGTCCGCTGGGGGCCGGGAAGACCGCGTTGACCCAGGGCGTCGGCGCCGGCCTCGGCGTACGCGGCGACATCACCTCGCCGACCTTCGTCATCGCCCGGGTGCACCGGCCGGACCCGGCGCGGGGCGGTCGGGTGACGCTTGTGCACGCCGACGCGTACCGCCTGGGTGAGGCCGCCGACCCCCGGGCCGAGATCGACGACCTCGACCTGGACGCCTCGGTGGACGAGGCGGTCACCGTGGTGGAGTGGGGCGAGGGGATGGTCGAGCAGTTGGTCGACGCGCACCTGCGGGTGCGCATCGACCGGCGCGAGGACGACACCCGGGTGGTCACGCTGGAACCGGTCGGCGGCGACTGGACGGCCCGGCTGGCCACCCTCGACTGAGCGCTGTCGTACCCGCTGCCTAGAGTCCCGGGGACGACTGCGAAAGGTTGCCGATGCCCGACGACGCCCCCGCCCTCGACCTGTTGGCGCTCCTGCCCGAGCCGTGGCGGGAGGCGCTCACCCCGCACCTCGACCCGGCCCGCACCGCGGCGCTGGCCGAGTTCGTCGCCCGGGAGTACGCGACCGCCACGGTCTTCCCGCCGCTGGCGGACCTGTTCTCCGCCTACCGGCTGTGCGGCCCGACCGAGACCCGGGTGCTCGTCCTCGGTCAGGACCCCTACCACAAGGCGGGGCAGGCGCACGGGTTGAGCTTCAGCGTGCGCGAGGGTGTGCCGGTGCCACCGTCGCTGCGCAACGTCTTCAAGGAGCTGGAGGCCGATCTGGGCGTGCCGAAGCCGCGCAGCGGCAATCTGGACGGCTGGGCGGCCCAGGGCGTGCTGCTGCTCAACTCGGTGCTCACGGTCCGTCAGGCCACCCCCGGCTCGCACGCCAACCGGGGCTGGGAGGAGTTCACCGACGCCACCATCCGGGCGCTCGACGCGCTCGACCAGCGGGTGGTCTTCCTGCTCTGGGGCGGCTACGCGCGCAAGAAGGCGGCGCTGGTCACCAACCCGCGGCACGTGGTGCTGGAGGCCGGGCATCCCAGCCCGATGAATCCGAAGGGCTTCCTGGGCAGCCGCCCGTTCAGCGCGGCCGACAAGGCGCTCGCCGACGCGGGTCTGCCCACCGTCGACTGGGCACGCTCAGCCGGCTGACCCGCCCGCCGCAGCCGTCGCGTCGCCGGCCCCGCCCGTCGTGTCGCCGGTGCCGCCGGTGTGGCCCGTCGTGTCGCCGGTGCCGCCGGTGCCGCCGGTGGCTGCCGACAGGCGAAGCCGGTGCCGGCGCAGCAGCTCGGCCGCGCGCCGGTCGGCCACCTCCACCTGGACCAGCGGCTCGACCGGGTAGGTCCGCTCGCCCAGCCGCACCTCGATCGGCTCGGGCAGCTCGTCGACCATCCGGGCCCACAGCTCGCCGTGGCGGGTCAGCCAGCGGTGCTCGCCCCGCTCCTCGGGCTCGTGGCGCACTCCGCCCCACTCCTCCCAGCGGGCGTTCCACCGCTGCGCGTGGGCCCGCTCCGGGAACGCGGTGAACGCGGGAGAGTCCCGCCAGCGCACCGCGACCTCGACCGCCTCCACCGGTATCGGCGCGCCCTGGAGCACGGCCGCCGTGCTGCCGGCCAGCACGTACGGCAGGTCGCCGAGCGCGTCGACCAGGCGGTCCAGTCCGAGACTCTCGAGCCGTTCGCCCAGGTCGGCCCCGGCGATCTCGTCGAGTGCCGCGTCCAGGTGGCTGTCCAGTGGTTCGACGTCGATCCGCAGCTGGCGGTCGAGCGCGGTGAGCAGGCGCTCCGCAGTGGTCAGGCTGGGCAGCCGATCACCTCGCTCGATCCGCGCGACGGCGGCCTGGCTCAGCCCGGCCCGGGCGGCCAGCGCCTGCTGGGTGAGGCCGGCCCGTTCGCGTTCGTGCCGTAGGGCATGGGCGATCTGCCGGACCAGGCGACTCTCCGTCATGTCCGCACGATGGCAGTCCACTCTCCAGCGGTATACCTCTCCGTCATAAATATGGGTCTTGTGACGTGTTTGTGGGTGGTTGGGCGCGTCGGTGATGGCGCACGCCGTTGTCCTGCCTAGGTTCTGGCTTGTCGAAG
>NZ_JBICSL010000020.1:0-99119 GCF_043197045.1 Micromonospora sp. NPDC049282 | reverse complement strand
GACCGGGCTGCCGGCGGCCCGAGAGGGCCGGGCTCCACGCGGTCTGCCAGGTATAACGCCCCGCCCCCGGCGCCGATTCCGCCATGACGGTGGCGCCGACCACGCCCGGCCCGCCCGAACCGGACAGACCCCACCCCACCCCACCCACCCCACCCCCGAACTGCACAAATCACCCACCGAGCCCAGAGGTGGGCGGGTTCCCCGTGCACCGACTCCAGTTCGCCGAAGGGGCGGGATCGGACGCGCCGGGACACCGCCACCACGGCGACCTGGAGTCGATCAAGGGGCGGGATGCCGCCACCTCGGCGAGGTGGCGTCGATCAAGCGCGGGATACCGCCGTGTCGGCGAGGTGCAGTCGCGGCACGTCGACCACGTGCGGCCGTGACCCGGGCGGACCGGTCCACGCCGAGCCACCCCGCTCGGGCCGTGCGGGGGCGGGTGGTTGAGAGTGGGGTTCGTGAGGTATCTGCGCAGCGACGGCCGAGTCGCGATCCGCCGTCCCCGCCCCGCCGACGAGGCGGAGTTCGTGGCCGCCGCCCGGCGCAGCCGGGACCTGCACCACCCGTGGCTGGCCGCGCCGGACGACGCCGAGCGGTACGCGGCGTACCTGCGCCGGACGCGGACGCGGGACACCTCCGGGTTCCTGTTCTGCGACCACGTCAGCGGCGAGATCGCCGGGTACGCGAACATCGGCGGCATCGTGCTCGGCGCGCTACGAGGCGGCTACCTCGGTTACGCCGCGTTCCGCCCGTACGCGGGGACCGGTCACGCCTCGGCCGGCGTGCGACTGGTGATCGAGCACGCGTTCGGCGCGCTCGGGCTGCACCGGTTGGAGGCGAACATCCAGCCGGGCAACGAGCCGTCGCGGCGGCTGGCCCGCCGTCTCGGCTTCCGGCTGGAGGGCTTCTCCCCGGACTACCTGTTCGTCGACGGGGCGTGGCGCGACCACGAGCGCTGGGCGATCACCGCCCCGCCGACGCCCTGACCGGCCGCCGCCTCAGCTGCCGGGCTTCGGGAACGCGACCGGGCTGCGGTGCCCGGCCCGGTCCACCGCCCGCACGCCGAAGAACACGTTGTCCTTGGACAGGTCGATCGTCACCTCGGTGACGTCCCCGACCGCCAGCACCTTCTGCCACCGGTCGGCCGTGGTCTCCCGCCAGACCACCTCGTAGCCGGCCAGGTCCGGTTCGGCGCCGCGCTGCCAACGCAGCGTCGTGTCGTTGGTCAGGTTCGTGGTGACCACGATCGCCCCCTTCGGCGTGCCCGGCGCCTGGGCGAGCGACCACAGCGTCGCGGCGTTCACCCGGGCCACCCGGGTGATGTAGTCGAAGTCGCAGAACTCCGGCAGGTCGCCGTACTGCACGCCGTCCACCACCCGGACGTCCTGGTGCTGGTGGGCGAAGTCCTCGGCCGGCTCGGTGAACCGGCCGGCCGGCCAGCCCTCGCGCAGGAACGAGATGTGGTCGCTGCCGCGCAGGTAGCGGTCGCGCCGGTAGATCACCCGGACGTCCATCCCGGTCGCGCCGTTGTCGGCCACGTCGCTGACGAACCGGGCGAGCTGTCGCGACGGGGAGTCGTTCTCGCCGCCGACGGACTGCCGCACGCTCGCCTCGGCCGGCGTCTCCGCGGTCGGCACGCCCTCGGCGAAGAGCCGCACGGTACGCGGGTCGCGGGTGCCGTCGTCGGCGGTGCTGCTGCCGACGATGTCGTTGCTGAACATGGCCTGCACGTCCACGCCGGCGGCCTTCAACCGGCCGGCCAGGTACGCCGAGCCGTACAGTCCCTGTTCCTCGGCGGCGACGGCGGCGAGCACGATGGTGGCCTCGGTGCGCCGGGTCGCCAGCACCCGGGCCAGCTCCATCACCACGGCCACCCCGGACGCGTCGTCGTCGGCGCCGGGCGCGTCGCCGACCGCGTCCATCACGTCGGTGGCGCGCGAGTCGTAGTGGCCGGTGATCACGTACACCCGCTCGGGCGTGACGTCGCCGCGCAGCGTGGCCACCACGTTGGTGATGGTGGTGGCGGTCGGGATCCGGGAGGCGGGCTCCTGCACGTACGACTGGAGTTCGACGGTCATCCGGCCGCCGGACGCGGCGGCGTACCCGGACAGTTGCGCGTGGATCCAGTCGCGGGCGGCCCCGATGCCGCGTACCGGATCGTCCTGGCTGGATAGGGTGTGCCGGGTGCCGAACGCGGCGAGTCGCCGGACGGTGGCCTCGATCCGGGCTCGGTCGATCTCGCGCAGCAACGCGGTCAGCTCGCGGTCCGGCGGCTGCGGCCGGGCCGGCCGGCCCGGGCCGTGCGGGACGGCGGCCGCGGCGGACGCGGGGTCCGCGGCGAGCGGCGTGGCGACGGCGGCGGCGGTGGCCGCGGCGGAGGCGGTGAGGAAGGTACGCCGGGTCGACCTCGTGGGTCGGCCCTCGGCGGTCTCGTGGTTTCCCATCCCGGCATCCTCGCGCCGATCACGAGGAATGTCCATATCGGCGCAGGTGGATGGATGGTCGGGACGTTTGTCGGAGGTCTGCCCGGGAACGGCAGCAGACATGACGAAACCACGTGTGGTGATCGTGGGGGCCGGGTTCGCCGGGTACCACGCGGCCAAGACGTTGTGCCGGCTGGCCCGCGACCGGGCCGAGATCGTCCTGCTGAACACGACCAACTACTTCCTCTACCTGCCGCTGCTGCCCGAGGTGGCGGCCGGCGTGATCGAGCCGACCCGGATCTCGGTGCCGCTCGCCGGCACCCTCGACGGCGTCCGGGTGGTGGTCGGCGAGGCGGACCGGGTGGACCTGCAGAACCGCTGGGTCGGCTACCGCTCCGCCGAGGGCGACCACGGTCAGCTCGCGTACGACCGGCTGATCCTCTCCGTCGGCAGCGTCAACAAGCTGCTGCCCATCCCCGGCGTGACCGAGTACGCGCACGGCTTCCGCGGCCTGCCCGAGGCGCTCTACCTGCACGACCACGTGGTCCGGCAGGTCGAGCTGGCCGAGCTGACCGACGACCCGGCCGAGCAGCGGGCCCGCACCACGTTCGTGGTGGTCGGCGCCGGCTACACCGGCACCGAGGTCGCCGCGCACGGACAGCTCTTCACCGACCGGCTGCTGGCCCAGCGCCCGCACCTCAAGGTCCGGCCCCGCTGGATGCTGTTGGACGTCGCCCCCCGCGTGCTGCCCGAACTGGACCGGCGGATGTCCGTCACCGCCGACCGGGTGTTGCGCCGCCGAGGCGTCGACGTCCGGATGGGCACCTCGGTCGGCGAAGCCACCCCGGACGGGGTGATGCTCACCGACGGCGAGTACGTCCCCACGTGCAGCCTGATCTGGTGCGTCGGGGTGCGCCCCGACCCGCTCGTGGCCGAGCTGGGACTGCGCACCGAGAAGGGCCGGCTGGTGGTCGACGAGTACCTCAACGTCCCCGGCTTTCCGGAGGTGTTCGCCTGCGGCGACGCCGCCGCCGTACCGGATCCGACCCGCCCCGGCCAGGTGTGCGCGATGACCGCGCAGCACGCCCAACGGCAGGGCAAGCTGGCCGCGCACAACATCGCCGCCTCGTACGGGCAGGGCGCCCGTAAGTCGTACAAGCACCACGACCTGGGCTGGGTGGTGGACCTGGGCGGCAAGGACGCGGCGGCCAACCCGCTGAAGGTGCCGCTGTCCGGCCTGCCGGCCAAGGCGGTCACCCGGGGCTATCACCTGCTGGCCATGCCCGGCAACCGGCCCCGCGTCGCCGCGGACTGGGCGCTCGACGCCACGCTGCCCCGCCCGGCGGTGCAGCTCGGCCTCGTCCCGGCCAACGCGGTGCCGCTGGAGAGCGAGTCGCCGGAGCTGGTCCGCCGGGCCTGACGGCCCGGCGCTCATCCACCGGCCGGCGGCCGGTCCCACGTCACCGGGCCCGGACCGTCGGCCGGACCGCCTGCGGCGGCCGGGTCGCCGTCGGCCGGCGCGGCCAGGGCCAGTCGCCCGGCGGGGACGAACTCGCGCAGCAGCACCTGCACGACGCCGGCCGCCGGGATCGCCAGCAGCGCGCCCACCAGGCCCGCCAGCTCGGCCGCCAGCAGCACGCTGAACAACACGGTCAACGGGTTCAGCCGGACCGCGCGGGACATGATGACCGGTTGGAGCAGATGGTTCTCCACCTGCTGGTACAGCACGAAGAAGACCAGCACCACGATGCCGGCGGTGGGGGAGCGGGCGAACCCCGCCCCGGCCGCGACGATCGCCCCCAGCGTGGCCCCGACCAGCGGGATCAGGTCGGCCACGGCGACCACCAGGGCGATCACCGCGGCGAACGGCACCCCGAGCAGGAGCAGCACGGCGAAGGTCAGGACACCGCAGATCAGGCTGATCACCAGGTTGCCGCTCAGGTAGCCGGTGACGATCCGGGACGAGTCGCGGCCGATACGCCGCAACCGCTCCGCCGGGCCGTCACCGACCAGCCGCAGTGTGGCCGCCGTGATCCGGGGCGCCTCCAACACCATCAGGTACGCCAGCACCACCACCGTGACCAGCGCGGCGACGGCCTGCGCCACGCCGCGCACCAACCCGACCGTCGGTTCGCCCAGCCGGGAGCCGTACCGGCGCAACTGGCCGGGCTCGGCGTACCGCAGCAGGTGCAGGCGGTCCAGCAGCTCGCCGACCGGTCCCCGGCCGGCCTGCGCCTCGTGCACCACGTGCGGCGCCCGGTCGGCCAGCCGACCCAACTCGTCCACCAGCGGCAGGACGATGAGCGTGCCCAACGCGGCGAGCAGCACGAACGCCACCAGGAAGACCAGCAGGGTGGCCAGCGCGCGCCGGCGTACCCGGCGCTCCAGCCGGTCGACCAGCGGCTTGAGGGCGACCGCGAGGAACGCCGCGACCAGACCCCAGACGAGCACCCGCCGGGTCGCCCAGACCAGCGCCAACCCGACCACGCTGGCCAGCACGAGGCCGATCACGATCAGCGTCCGGCGGGCGGTGGACCGGTCGTCGGCGACGCTCATCCGGCGCGGCTACCCGCCCTGCCCGGCGGAAAACCCGGGCTCAGGCCAGGTCGGCGTCGGTGACCGGCCACGCGTCGGCGGCGAACGCGTCGAGCGTCGCGCCGTGCAGCACGGTGCCCGGCACCGGGTCGCCGGCGACCCGGGCGGCGAGGCGACGCACCGGCAGCCGCCCCGGGCGGAGCGTGCCGGCGAGCACCACGTTGCCGTACCGCCGGCCGCGCAGCATCCGCCGGTCGGTGAGCAGGCAGACGTCGGCGAAGACGGCGCGCAGCGTGGCCACCTGCGCGCGGGTGTGCGCCAGCGGCGGCAGGTCGGTGAGGTTGACCAGGTAGACGCCGTCCGGGCAGAGCACCCGGGCCACCTGCGTGGCGAACTCCACGGCGGCCACGTGCGCGGGCATCCGGGCCGCCCGGTAGACGTCGCCCACCACCACGTCGTACGCCCCGGCCGGCGCCTCGGTGACCGCGTCGCGGGCGTCGCCGAGCGCGACCACCACCTCCGGCGGCACCGGCGGCAGCCGCCGGCGGACCAGGTCGACCACGCCGGGATGGCGCTCGACGACCCGCTGCGCCGAACCGGGGCGGGTGGCGGCCAGCCAGCGCGGCAGGGTGAGCGCGCCGCCGCCCAGGTGCAGGGTGCTCAGCGGCCGGCCGGGCGGCGCGCTCAGTTCGATCACGGCGGCGATCCGCCGTACGTACTCGAAGTGCAGGTGGCGGGCGTCGGCCACGTCCACGTAGGACTGCTCGACCCCGTCGGCGAGCAGCGTGCGCCCGGTGGGCCGGGCCGGGTCCACGACGATCTCCAGGACCTCGGTGTCGCTCTCCACCTTCGGCAGGCTACCGGGCCGTCCAGATGTCAAGCGGGGGCCCCGCCTATGCCGGAGGCGTTGAGCGGGGCCCCGCCTTGCACCTCAGCCGGCGGCCATGCCGGCGCCGGCCTCGTCGATCGCGGCGTCGACCCGGTGCGCCAGGTCCACGTCCGCGGCGGTCACGCCGTCGACCTGCTGGGTCCGGACGGTGAGCAGGGCGTTGTCCGGATCCGGCCGGCCGATCTGCGGACCGCGGCCGCCGCTGTCCCTGAGCCGGTCCAGCCGGTCGAGCACCCGGTCCAGGTTGCCGCCGGGCAACTCGATGGTGCGCACCAACGTCCGCCGGTCGCTGGACCAGTAGGGGAGCGCGGCCAGCGCGTCCCGCAGCTCCGGCTCGGTCAGCGGCGCGGTGGCCGAGGAGGCGCCCACCAGACCGCCGCCGTAGTCCGCGGGCGCGAGCAGATCCCGCAACCCGTCGGGTACGCGCAGCGAGCCGACCAGCTCGGCGTCGGCGTCGGCCAGCGCGGCCAGGGTCGCCTCGGCCTGGTAGCGCGCCTGTTCCGGGGTGAGCCGGCTGCGCCGCCCGACCTCGGCCAGGAAGCCCGGCAGGTCCTGCCGCCGCTCGATGCCGTCCACCGGCACCACGTCGTGCAGTTTCACCGGCACCGCGTCGAGCAGCCGTTCCCGCTCGGTCTCGTCGAGCGCCCAGGCCAGGGCGAGCACGGTGGCCTCCGCCGCGATCTTCGCCTCGGCGAAGTCGACGCCGGCCCGCCGACTCACGGCGTCCACGAGATCCCGGTAACGCATCGGGACCGCCGCGTCCGGCCGTGGGTCGGGCAGCGGGCGCGGGCGCTCCGCCACCCCGACCGCCGGCGGTGCGGGACCGCCACGCGTGCTGTCCGGCTTGTGCCGGCCGGCCGGCGGCGGACCGGACCGGTCGTGCCGGTCCAGCGAGGTGACCTGCTTGGACGCGCTCAGGCTGGCACCGGTCTGGCTCGGCCGCCGGCCCTGCTCCCGGGCCTGGCGGGCCAGGGCCCGGCGGCGCTGGTTGTCGCCCTCCATCTGCTTCCGCATCTCCTCGCACCTCGTTCCTGGTCGGTGGCGCTTGCGCCGGTCGCCTTCCCGGCGCTGCGGGGAAGCTAACGGGCGCCCGTGGAGCGACCCGCTTCATTCGCTGCGGGTGAGGGACGCTCACCCGCCGGGGCCGCACGATCGCAGGGACCGGACAACTTCCGACGCACGCGGAAGGGTAGGTCGTCATGAAACGGATCGTGGAGATCGTCCCCGCCCGTCCCGGTTGGTACGCCCGCTGGCGCCTCGGCACGGACGCCACCCGGTGCTACCCGGTGACCCTGTGGGCGCTGCTGGAGGAGAACGACGGCGGCGGGCGCGAGGTGGTCGGGGTCGACTGCGTCGGGCAGTGGCCCGGCGAGGACGACGACGCGGACGCGGACTTCGTCCGTTACCTGTTCCAGACGCCCGATTCCGGTGTGCCGGAGGACGCCGAACCGCCGCTGGCGGGACGGGAGCGCGACAGCGGGCCGAGCCGTCCGGCCGTGCCCGCCGCCTGAGCCATCCTCCCGGCCCCCGACCCCTGGTCCCAGGGTCGGGGGCCACCCCCTGCCCGTGAACCCGGTGCGGGTTTCCTCAGCCCACCTCGCGGGCGTCGCCGGCCGCCGCGCGGGGCGGAGCGGGGAGCAGCTCGGTCAGGCCGGTACGGTCCAGCAACCGCCGGACGTGCGGGCTCACGTCGATCAGGTGGATCCCGGCGGTGCCGGACCGGTGGATCACCACCAACGCGCTCAGGCCGGACGAGTCGCACAGCGTCACCCCGGCGAAGTCGAGCCACAGCTCCTGGTGACCGTCGCGGCGCAGCTCGGCGGCGGCCTCGACGAGCTCCGCGGCGGTGTCGAAGTCGAGCTCACCGGCCACCCGCAGCCGGGCGGTCCCGGCGTCGAGCCGATCCACCTCGATGGTCAACAGCGGGGAGGGCATGGGCTCATGTTCCCAGTCGGCGGTGGTCCGGAAACCCCGGGGTCACGCGGACGCGGCCGAGCGGGACGCGGACCGCCCGTCGGCCGGCGGGCGGTCCAGCAGACCGGTGACCCCGGTCATGTCGAGGATGGTCGCCAGGAAGCGCGGGACCGCCCGCAGCGCGATCGCCGTCCCGATCTGCTGCCCCTCGCGCCAGGCGTGCACGATCACGGACAGGCCGGTGCTGTCCAGGAAGTTCAGCCCGCCGAAGTCGAGCACCAGCACCGCGGGCCGACCGGCCAGCAGGCGGTCGACCTCGGCGCGCAGCGGCGCCGCGGTGGAGTAGGCCAGGTCGCCGCCGACGCTGATGACCGGGGTGGCCGGGTCGGAGCGGTCCACGGAGATGCTCAGCGGTGCGGCTTCGGGCATTCTCCGTTGGGAAACCACCATCACGCCTTTCCGCAGGCTGCCGGCCGGGCAGGGACGACCGGATCGTAACAATGCCGGGCCCGGGCCGCTCGGCGCGTGCCGGACCGCCGCGACGTCGTCGAGTGGCGGTCGGGGCGTACCGGCGTAGGGTGGGGTGACGAGATCGACCACAGGCGCCGCCCCCGGCGCCCCGCGGATGTCGACGAGGAGAGTGGGGCTCAGCTGGTGACTGCTGCCGACGTCAGGGGTTCCGACCCGGGCGACGGACGGATCTCCACGCCGAGGGCCGCACGGGCTCGGATGTGGTCCGCCGCTACCGCGACGACGTCCGCGCTCCCGCCGCTGGCCCCCGACCACGACCTCGCCGCCGTCCCGGACTGGTCCGAGGTGGTGGAGCACTTCCGCGAAGGGCTCATCGTCTGCGACGCCGACGGCGTGGTGCGGCAGTTGAGTCCGGTCGCGGAGCGGCTCGTGCCCGAGGTGGTGCCCGGCGAGGTGCTCGCCGCCGCCGGGGTGGCGCCGCTGCGCGGCGACGGTCCGGCCGAGTTCACCCACCACGGGCGGCGACTGCGCCTGCGTCCGGTGCCGCTCTCCTCGGCCCGGCGTTGCTGGTACGTCGAGGACGTCACCGAGAGCGTCAGCCGGGCCGACGCGCTGCTCGCCGAGCGGGCCCGCTCGCTCTTCCTCGCCGTGGTCGGCGACAAGCTCGGTAATCCGCTGCACCCCGACCGTGCCGCGGCCGCCGTGGCCCGGCTCGCCGTGCCCACGGTCGCCGACGTGGCCGTGCTGGTGCTGGCGCCCCGATCCGGCCGGGCCCGCTGGTGGCGGGCGGTGCGCGCGGATGACGAGGCCCCCGCCGTGGACAACGGCGTGCTGCCGGCCACGGCGCTGCCCGCGGCGATCGAGACCGGTCTCGCCGGCACCGAGCCGCACGCGCTCGACTGGCTGGTCGAGCAGGCCGCCGAGGCGGGCTGGTTGCCCGGCCTCGACGTGCCCGGCGCGACCGCCCGGGTGGTGCCGCTGCCCGGCCGGGAGGCCCCGGCCGGGGTGCTGCTGGTGGCCCGCCGCGCCGGCCGCTGGTACGACGAGGCCGACGTCGACCTGGTCCGCGCGTTCGCGGCCCGGGCCGGGGCGGCGCTGACCACCGCGATGCTCTACCGCGACCAGGCCGAGGTCGCCGACACCCTGCAGGCCAGCCTGCTGCCGGTCGAGCCGGCGGCGGCCCCGGGCGTGCAGTGGGGCACCGCCTACCGGCCGGCGCAGGCCGGGCTGCGCATCGGCGGCGACTTCTACGGTTCGCACCGGCTCGCCGACGGTGGTTCGGTCTTCTTCCTGGGCGACGTGTCCGGCAAGGGCGTGGAGGCGGCGGTCTTCACCGGCCAGCTCCGCCAGTGCCTGCACGCCCTGCACCGGGTCGAGGCACAGCCGGGACGGCTGCTGAAGCTGCTCAACGACGCGCTGCTGGAGACCACCCAGGCTCACGGGCAGGGCCGCTTCGCCACCATGGTGCTCGGGGTGACCCGCCCGCACCGCGACGGCGGGCTGACCCTGGCCCTGGCCGGCGGCGGCCACCTGCCGCCGCTGGTGCTGCGCGAGTCCGGCGAGGTCGAGGTGGTGCCGTTGCGCGGTATGCTGATCGGCGTGGTGCCGGATCCGCGGATCGGCGAGACCACCGTGCACCTGGCGCCCGGGGAGACCTGCCTGCTCTACAGCGACGGGGTGACCGAGGCGCGCGGCGGATGGCGCGGCGACGAGCAGTTCGGCGCCGACCGGCTGCTCAACGCGGTGACCGGCTGCCACCGGATGCCCGCGCCGGCGTTGGCCGAGCGGGTCGAGCAGGTGACCTGTGACTGGCTCGCCCACGGCGACCACGACGACATCGCGGTGCTCGCGCTGCGGGCCACCGGCCCGGCCGGTCGGGCGTCCCGTCACCTGCACGCGGTGCCGGAGCCGAGGAGAGCCGACCGATCGACGGAGCTGCCCGCGTGAGCGCGACCACCACCGGGGCCGACCCGGCCCTTGCCTTTCCCGGCTACCTGGCGTGCCTGGCCGAAGCCGACGAGCAGGCCGCCGTGGCGGTGGCCCGAGGGCTGCTGGAGGCGGGCGCGCCGGCCGAGCGGGTGCTGCTCGACCTGGTCGCGCCGGCCCAGGCCGAGGTGGGGGAGCGGTGGGCGCGCAACGAGTGGAGCGTGGCCCAGGAGCACGCCGCCACCCACATCAGCGAGCGGGTGGTGGCCGCGGTGGCCGGGTACGCCGATCCCCGCCCGACCCGCGGCCGGATCGTGATGGCCTGCATGGACGGTGAGTGGCACGCGCTGCCGGCCCGGCTGGTCGCCGAGGTGCTGCGGCTGCGCGGCTGGCAGGTCGTCTTCCTCGGCGCCAGCGTCCCCGCCGCGCACCTGGTGTCCTACCTGCACCGTTACGACGCCGACGCGGTGGCGTTGGCCTGCGCGCTGCCGATGCGGTTGCCGCACGCCCACCGGATGATCGAGGCGTGCCGCCGCTCGGACGTGCCGGTGGTGGTGGGCGGGCGTGGCTTCGGCGCGGACGGCCGCTGGGCCCGGGTGCTCGGCGTGTCGTGGGCGCCGGACGCGCCGGGCGCGGCCGACCTGGTCGCCGACGACCGGGCGCTGCGCGCGGCGCCGGCGGCGCGGCTGGACCACCTGGCCGACGACGAGTACGCCAGCCTGGTCAAGCGCCGCGCGGAGCTGATCGACAGCGCGCTGGCCGACCTGCGTGAGCGGGTGCCGGCGGTGGCCGACTACACCCGGCGCAGCTCGACTCCACGGTCGCGGATCTGGGCTACATCGTCGACTTCCTGGCCGCCGCGCTGTACGTCGACGATCGGACGCTGTTCGCCGAGTTCGTGGAGTGGCTGGTGGAGATCCTGGTCAGCCGGGGCGTGCCGGCCGGCGCGGTCGCCCTGACGCTTGACCACTACGGACACCAGCTGCGTGACTTCCCCCGTGCGTCCGGCTTCCTCGACCGGGGGCGTGCCGTGGTCGGGGGACTGTCGGCGGCGGCCGTGGGCCGCTGACTCGCGAACGCTCCGATGCCCCCTATACTTGCTGCACTGCAAGGGTTCGCCTGTGGTGGGAGCGAGAGGGGCCACGGTGACGTTCACCGTCACGTACGCCCAGCGGGGCGAGGCCGGCGCCGGTCTGCGGCTAGTCGGTGAACTCGACCTGGGCACGGCCGGCGAGCTGAACACGGCGATCGACCGGCTGGTCGCCGAGGGCCGCCGTGAGCTGCTGCTGGACCTCACCGAGCTGACGTTCTGCGACTCGACCGGCATCGCCGCCTTCGTCCGGGGGGACAACCTCGTCGCCGTCGACGGCGGCTGGTTGCGGCTGACCGGGGCGACCGGCCGGGTGGCCCGGGTGCTCCAGGTGACCGGCCTGGCCGAGGTGCTCGCACACCGCCGTGACGCGGTCGACCCGACGGCGTCGGCCAGCTCCTGATCGGATAGATTTTCCCGCCAGCGGCCGGCCGTGGGGCCGGTGCCCTCCTCGAGACGAAGCAGGTAGTCCCATGGGTCAGCCCAGCCCCAACCCCGTTCGCATCCTGGTGGTGGACGACGACCCGGGTGACGTCCTGATGATCGAGGAGGCGCTCGAGGAGTCGGACGTCGAGAAGGTCATCGACGTGGTCGCCGACGGCGAGGAGGCGATGGAGTTCCTGCGCCGCGAGGGCCGGCACACCGAGGCGCAGCGGCCGGACGTCATCCTGCTCGACCTGAACATGCCCCGGATGGACGGGCGGCAGGTGCTCGGCGAGGTCAAGCAGGACGAGAACCTGCGGACCATCCCGATCGTCGTGCTGACCACCTCCAACGCGGACACCGACGTGGTCAGCAGCTACACGCTCCAGGCCAACGCGTACGTGACCAAGCCGATCGACCTGGACGACTTCAACGACGTGGTGCGTCGCATCGACGAGTTCTTCGGCCGGGTGGTCGTGCTCCCGAAGCACGCCTGACGGCCCGGAGGTTCGGGCCTGGCGGATACTGAACATTTTGCGCGAACGGCCGTCCCCGGCCTCGTCCGCCCCGCAGGATCGTCGGTGGGGGACGTAGGCGGCTGCCTGGGGGGCGACGATGAGGTTCTCGGTGGTGGAGTCCGGTTACGACCGGCGCCAGGTGGATTCCTGCCTGGACGAGCTGGATCTCCAACTGGGCCGGCTGGCGGCGCGCGTGGAGGGCGCGACGGGCACCGGCCGGGAGTGGGACCAGATCCGGTTGGACGCCCGGCACCTCGGTGATTTCCTCCGGCGCCGTGCCGCGCCGGCCGAGGACGCGTCCGCCGCCGATCCGTCCGCCGCCGATCGGCAGGCCGCCGCCCTGCTGGCCCGTGCCCGCGCCGAGCTGGAGGCCGCCCGGGACGAGGCCCGCCGGGTGCGGGAGGAGGCGTACGCGGAGGCGGTGCGGGCACGTCGCGAGTTCGAGGCCGCGTTGCTGGCCCGCCGCCGCCACGAGGCCCGCGTCGAGGACATCCTCTCCGGCGTCCGGTGAGGAAGGGCCCCTTGTCAACGCCTCGGGTAGCGGCGGGGCCCCCGCTCGACACGTGCGGGCGCACAGTCAGGTGAGCGCCGCCACCACGGCGGCGGCCCGGTCCTCGTGCTTGGCGTAGGCGTCGGGGTAGGCGGACACCTGCACCGCCTGGGCCGCGCCGGTGACGCTCATGTCCTCCCAGCCGGGCACCTCGGCCAGCGCGGTGAAGAACGCGCGGGCCGCGTACGCCGGCCCCATGAGCTGGGCGACCGTGCCCCAGCCGCTGCTCGGGCGCTGCTGGAACAGCCCGACCGAGTCGTGGTCGGAGCCGCTGCCCTGGTGCGGGTAGTCGAACGACTCGGGCAGCACGTCGCTGGCCAGGTTGTGGAGGTCGCTCTCCTGCATGGCGGTGGCCACCGCCACCACCAGTGCCCGGCGGGGGAGTTTCATGTCCCTCCCGACGTCGACGACTGCCTTGGCGTTGTCCATCTGCCGTTGGTCGAGGCCGGCGACGGGACGGGGGTGCGCGGGACGGACGGCCTTCCTCGGCGCCTTCCTCCGGGTCGGCGCGGGGCTCGGCGTCACCGCCGGGGCGGGCGGCGCCGGCGCGGCGACCGGCGGCGCGGCGCGGGTGAAGTCGCGGGAGGCCCGCTGCTCGGTGACGGCCCGGTCGGCCAGGGCCTCGCGGACCTTTAGGTTCGGCGGCGCGGCCTCGCCGACGCCGACCACGCCGACCAGACCGAGGCAGCAGGTCACTCCGGTGGCGACCGCGATCCGGCCGGGGACGGAGCGTCCCGGGCCGCGACGGGGCGGTTCCGGGGCGCGGTGCCGTCCCACTCTCCGTTCGGCCGATGTCGGGTCGATCGTTCGGCGAACCGGGCGCTCTGCGGACGGTGGCTGGGGATCGGAGTGGTCGGGGTGCACCCGCCGAGGCTAGAGATCCTCCCGCCGCTTGCCATCGGGCTACTTGGTGGGATGCGCCACACTTTGCCGGAATCCGCCCCCGCATTACCGTCGGTGGATCGCAAACGGCGCCAACCTCTCGTCTCCGAAAAGCCTTTGATGTCGGTTCTGTCGGTAGGAAAGGTGCTCCCGGTGGGGCGCGACACCGACGTCCGCAGCCTCGTCCGTTCGGCCGAGGGCCCGCCGTTCACCTGGTCCGCCACCGCACACCGGCCCACCGATGCCACCGGCCGGCCCGGGTACCCGAATCGGTCGCACGGAACGCCCGGCCGCTCGATACGATCCGGACGGTGACGGGGCAGATGGTCGACGAGCGGGCCGCCGGCGAGCCCGCCGGGCGGCGGGGCCGGCGGGGGATGGTCGTCGTCGCCTGCGCCGTGCTGCTCACCGTGCTCCTCGTCGGGCACCGGGCGGTGCCCAACGTGCAGGGCCTGGGCAGCCTGGTCGACAGCGCCACCCCGCTGCTCGGTCTCGGCGTACCCCTGCTCGGGCTGGCGGCGCTGCTGCGCCGCTCCCGCCGGGCGCTGCTCGCCACCCTGCTGCCGGCGCTGGTCTGGGCCGGGCTCTACGGCCGCGCGTGGCTGCCCCCGGCCGCCGGCGCCGACGGCACCTCGGTGCGGGTGGCCAGCCAGAACCTGCGCGCCGGCAATCCCGACCCGGCCGCCACCGTCGACGCGCTGGCCGGCGGGTCCCCCGACCTGATCGGGCTCCAGGAGGTCGACGACGACGAGCGGATGGCGCCCGCCCTGTCCGGTCGCTACCCGCACCGCACGGCCGTCTCCACCGTCGCGCTGTGGAGCCGCTGGCCGATCCGTGAGGCCCACGGCGTGGACACCGGGCTGGGCTGGGACCGGGCCCTGCGCGCCGTGGTGGCCGCCCCGCCGGGCGACCTGACGGTGTACGTCGTGCACCTGGGCTCCGCCCGGGCCGGGCACACCGCCACCCGGGACGAGACGGTCGGGGCGCTGGCCCGCACGGTCCGCGCCGATCCGGCCGAGCGGCTGGTGGTGCTCGGCGACCTGAACACGGCCACCACCGACCGGGCCTTCGCCCCGCTGACCCGGCTGCTCGGCGACGCCCAGGCCGAGGCCGGGCAGGGCTTCGGCTTCACCTGGCCGGCGGAGGTCCCGCTGACCCGGCCGGACCACGTCCTCTACCGAGGGCTCACCCCGACCACGGCCGGCGTCGTACACACCCCGGACACCGACCACCGCGCGGTGACCGCGGGCTTCCGTTGGTGAGACGACCGCTCAGTGCCGGCCGCTCTCGGCCGGGGTGACCGTGAGCCGGTGACGGCTCGGGTCGCTGCTGGAGAACGGCCAGAGCCGGTCGGCGTACGCGACCAGATCGGACAGTTGCTCTCGGGTGAGCCCGGCCGAGGAGATCTCGGCGTGCACGTCGGCCCGGTAGCGGCCGTCGTCGTCGCGGCCCAGCTTCGCCTCCGCGGTCACCTGCACGGTGTGCGCCTCGTCGGTGATCTCCCCGGCCGCCTCGACGGCGGCGTGGTGCAGGCACGAGGCGAACGCGGCGGCCAGGAGCTGTTCCGGCGTCAGACCGGTGCAGTGCGGCGCCAGCGGGGACGCCAGGGCGGAGGAGAAACCGCCGTCGTCGGTGCGTACGTGGCCACCCGCCGCGGTCGCCGTGGCCGACTCGGCCAGCCAGGAACTCGGATCCGGCATCGCGTGCCTCCCGTCACTCACCGGCCGGTGTTCCCGGCCCCCGACCGGCGAAACCGCGGCCGGGCCGGGAGTGCGGTCAGCGGATCCGGCCGCTCGTGGCGGCGTCCACGGCCATCGCCTCGGTCGCCTCGGCGGCGGCCCGGCCGGTCCACGGCGACACCTCAGGGATCCGCTGGCGGGGCAGCACCACGGTCATCGGCACGTAGATCCGCGCGTCCACCGCCTCGGCGAGCAGCAGCGCGGCCATCGGGCTGGTCGGGCGCGCGGCCGGATCGGAGTCGAGGCAGCGCTCGCACAGCTCCGCCACCTCGGCCGGCAGCCCGGGAACCTCCGGCAACGGCCGGGGCGGCAGGCGGCGGCGCACGCCGAGCAACTGGGTGGTGCTGGCGGCCTCGTAGGGCAGCCGGCCGGTCAGGCAGTAGTAGAGCAGCACGCCGAGCGCGTACATGTCGGCGGCCGGGGTCGCCGGTTGCCGGTCGAGCTGCTCCGGGGCCAGGTAGGCCGGCGTGCCCACCACGATCCCCTCCGGCGCCTGGTCGGGTGCGCCGGCCGGGGTGGCGATGCCGAAGTCGAGCACCTTCACGCCCGACGGGGTGAGGATCACGTTCGCCGGTTTCACGTCCCGGTGCACGATGCCGTGCCCGTGCGCGGCGGCCAGCGCGGCACACACCTCGGCGCAGACCCGCACCGCGATGCGCCAGTCCAGCGGACCGGCGCGCAGGTGCGCGGCGAGCGTCTCACCCTCGGCCAGTTCCATCACGATGTACGGAACCGGGCGTCCGTCCGGCAGCGTGGCGGTGCCGAAGTCGTGCACGCTCGCGACGTTCGGGTGCACCAGCCGGGCCGCCGAGCGGGCCTCGGCCCGGATCCGTTCCACCGAGCCGGCGTCGCCGTCGAGCCCGGGTGAGATCACCTTGATCGCGACGGTCCGGTCCAGCACGCGGTCGTGGGCCCGCCAGACCTCGGACATGCCACCCAGCGCGGCTCGCTGTTCGAGCTCGTACCGCCCGCCCAGCGTCCTCATCGACCACTCCTCGTCCTCATCCCGATCCCCCGGGTTCCGCTACCCCGGGCCCGAGCTGCGCAAACCGCCGGGAACGGGTGGGCCGCCGGGGTAGCTTCGCGAGCGGGGGTGTCGACACCGGAACGGAGGGTGAGCGGTGGCGCTGGTGCGCGTGCGGTTCGTCGGCGGGCCGGCCGACGACCTGGTCCGGGATCTGCCGGCCGAGCCGGACGGCGCGCCACCGGCCCGCTGGATCCTGCGCCACCCCGACCAGCCGGCCGACGGCGTGGCGGACCACCTCTACGAACGTGGCGTACGGGCCGGGCCGGACGGCTGGACCATGCGCTTCGTGCGCACCGACCCGTTCGGCGCGACCGAGTGAACCGGCGGCCGGCTCAGGTCGGTCGGAGCCCGGTGGTGCCGAGGATGACCGAGGCGACCAGCTCCGGGTCGTCGTGCATCGGCACGTGCCCGCAGCCGGGCAGGTCCAGGTGCCGCGCGGTGGGCAGCCGGGTGCGGGCCAGCGCCGCCTGCCGGTGGGGCAGGATCCGGTCCCGGGTGCCCCACGCGACGGTCACCGGGACGGTGGGCGCGCCGGCGAACGCGTAGCCCCGGCCGGCCCGGGCGACCGCGCGGAACGCGCGCGCCTCGCGCAACGCGCGGGCGTCGGCGAGCGCCACGTCGAGCGCCATCCGGTTCGGCCGGGCCAGGAGCATGCCCATGGCCAGGGCTCGCAGCGCCGGCGCGGCGAACAGGTGACGCAGCACCGGCTCGGGCAACCGGGCCGCGTTGCGGTGCAGGGTGAGCACGGTGAGCGCCCAGCGCAGCTCGCGCGGGGTGCAGAAGCCGGCCGGCGACAGCGCGGTCGCCGAGGAGACCGCGCCGGCCGCGGCCAGTTCCAGCGCGATGGCTCCGCCGAGGCTGTTGCCGGCCACGTGCGGCCGGTCCAGCGCGAGCGCGGCGAACAGCTCGACCATGCCGGTCACCAGCGCGGGCATGTCGGCGGGCAGGCCGGCGGCGGGCACCGGGGACCGTCCGAAGCCGGGCAGGTCGACGGCGATCACGTCGTGGGTCTCGGCGAGCCGGTCGAGCACCGGCAGCCAGGCGCCGGAGTGGTGACCGATGCCGTGCAGCAGCACCAGCGTCGGCCCGGCGCCGCGTCGCTCGAAGACCACCTCCACCGGCGTGCTCACCGCCGTGACCCCGGGGTGCTCGCCCCGAAACCGCGGCCCAGCGACCGGGCCTGCTCCTCGATCAGCGGCACGGTGACCCGGGCGGTCCGCCGGACCAGCCGGTCGGCCAGCGGGCTGACCAGCAGCGACCGCACCGCCTGCACCGCGCCCACGGCACGCGGCACGTAGACCCGGCGGCTGCGGCGCTCGATCGCCCGGACGAACGCCTCGGCGCACTCGGTGACCGTGGTGTTGCGCCGCATCGGCCAGGGCAGCCGCGCCAGCGCCGTGTCGAACGCCGGCAGGTCGGCCCGGGCCTCCCGGACCAGGTCGGTGTCCACCCAGGAGGGATGCGCGGTGCCCACGGCCACCCCGCGGTGTGCCAGCTCCAGCCGGACGGCGGTGCCGAAGTGCTCGACGCCGGCCTTGGAGGCGCAGTAGGCGGCCATGCCGGGCAACGCGGCGAACGCCGCGGCCGAGGAGACGATCAGCAGGTAGCCGCCGCGGTCGATCAGCGCCGGCACGGTGGCCGCCGCCGTGCGCATCACCCCGATCAGGTTGACCTCGACGGTGCGCGCGAGCGCCTCGACGTCACCCACGGCGATGGTGCCCCGGTTGGCGACGCCGGCGTTGGCCACCACCGCGTCGATCCCGCCGAGCGCGGCGACCGTGCCGTCGACCGCCGCGGTCAGCGCGGCCTGGTCGGTCACGTCGGCGGCGAACCAGACGTGCCCGGGACCGAGTTCGGCGGCGAGCGCGGCGAGCCGGTCGGGTTCCAGCCCGACCAGCGAGAGTCGCGCGCCACGGGCCGCGGCGAGCCGGGCGGTGTGCGCGCCGATGCCCCGGGCCGCCCCGGTCACCAGCACCACCCGGCCGGCCAACCGGCCGCCGGGACGACCGTCGATGGACATGCCGGTAAGTTACCACCGGGTAGCCTGCCGGGGAAGCCCCGTACGCGCCGCCGCGACCCCGCACAGCTGGTACACAGGATCGGAACAGCGCCGGTACAGCGGGTGCGCCCACGATGGGGAGCATGGTCATGAACGGGCAGGCCGCGCAGGGCCGGATCGAACTGCGCCGACCGGACGGCGAACCGGTGCGGGTGCTGGTGGTCGACGACGAGCCGACCCTCACCGACCTGCTCTCGATGGCCCTGCGCTACGAGGGCTGGCAGGTGAGCACCGCCGGCAACGGGATGGCGGCGATCAGCGCGGCGCGGCAGTTCCGGCCGGACGCGGTGGTGCTCGACGTGATGCTGCCCGACCTGGACGGCTTCCAGGTGCTGCGCCGCCTGCGCGAGCAGTCGCCCAGCGTGCCGGTGCTCTTCCTGACCGCCCGCGACGCGGTGGAGGAGCGGATCGCCGGGCTCACCGTCGGCGGCGACGACTACGTCACCAAGCCGTTCAGCCTGGAGGAGGTGATCGCCCGGCTGCGCGCCCTGCTGCGCCGCTCCGGGTTCGCGGTGGCCGCCCGGGAGGAGGCCGTCCTCACCGTCGGCGACCTCAGCCTCGACGAGGACAGCCACGAGGTCCGACGCGGCGACGACCTGATCACGCTCACCGCCACCGAGTTCGAGCTGCTGCGCTACCTGATGCGCAACCCCCGCCGGGTGCTCAGCAAGGCGCAGATCCTGGACCGGGTCTGGAACTACGACTTCGGTGGCCAGGCCAACGTGGTCGAGCTGTACATCTCGTACCTGCGCAAGAAGATCGACGCCGGCCGGACGCCCATGATCCACACGCTGCGCGGGGCGGGTTATGTCCTCAAGCCCGCCGAGTGACGCGCGCGGGCGGCTGAGACGCCGGCTGGCCGGCTGGTCGCTGCGCCGCCGCCTGGTGCTCTCCGTGGTGGCGCTGCTGGCGCTGGTCAGCGTCGGCATCGGCGGCCTGACCACGGTCGCCCTGCGCCACTTCCTGATCACTCGGATCGACGACCAGCTCACCGGGGGCGAATCGCGCCGGCACGTGCGGCAGCCCTCACCCTTCGAACTGCCGGCGAGCCGGCCGGACAACTTCCGCCCGGGTTTCCCACCCGGCTACCCGGCCGAATCGGTGGCGGCGCGGGTGATCGACGGGAAGGTGGACCTGGCGTTCCGGCAGACGGCCGCGCAGCCGGCCACCGTGCCGGTGGACGAGGTGGCCGCGCTGGCCCGGCTCCGCTCCGGCGACGGGCCGCGCACCGTCGGGCTCGACGGGCGCGGTGACTACCGGGCCGTGGCCCGGCAGATGCCCGACGGCGACATCCTCGTCTTCGCCATCCCGCTGTCCGAGGTCGACGAGACGGTCATGTGGATGGTGGTGGCCCAGGCCGGGGTGATCGGCGCCGGCCTGGTCGTCGCCGGCGGCCTCGGCGCGTTGATCGTGCGGGGCACGCTGCGCCCGCTGAACCGGGTCGCCGCCACCGCCGCCCGGGTCACCGAGCTGCCGTTGGACCGGGGCGAGGTGGCCCTGTCGGTCCGCGTCCCGGCCGCCGACACCGACCCCCGCACCGAGGTCGGGCAGGTCGGCGGCGCGCTCAACCGGATGCTCGGCCACGTCGCCGCCGCGCTCGCCGCGCGGCAGGCCAGCGAGACCCGGGTACGCCAGTTCGTCGCCGACGCCAGCCACGAGCTGCGGACGCCGCTGGCCGCCATCCGGGGCTACGCCGAGGTGGCCCGGCGCGGCCGGCAGGAGGTGCCGCCGGACGTGGCGCACGCGCTGCGCCGGGTCGAGTCGGAGAGCACCCGGATGACCAGCCTCGTCGACGACCTGCTGCTGCTGGCCCGGCTGGACTCCGGCCGCCCGCTCACCGCCGAGCCGGTCGACCTCACCGCCATGGCGGTGAACGCGGTCAGCGACGCGCACGTGGCCGGCCCGGAGCACCGCTGGCAGCTCGACCTGCCGGACGAGCCGCTCACCGTCACCGGCGACGCGCACCGGCTGCACCAGGTGCTGACGAACCTGCTCGCCAACGCGCGGGTGCACACCCCGCCCGGCACCACGGTGACCACCCGGCTGGCGGCCGCGCCGGACGGGGTCGGGCTCAGCGTCACCGACGACGGGCCGGGCATCCCGGAGGACCTGCAACCGGAGGTGTTCGAGCGGTTCGCCCGGGGTGACAGCTCCCGCTCCCGGGCGCACGGCAGCACCGGCCTGGGCCTGGCCATCGTCGCCGCCGTGGTGGAGGCGCACCACGGCCGGGTCGAGGTGGCCAGCCGAGCCGGCCGCACCGCGTTCACCGTGTGGTTGCCGGGATCCACAGCGGAGGCATAGGCGGTTCACGGGCACGCGCCAGTGGGCTCTCCGAGGCTTGCCGGCATGGACAGAACCGAGAGCCTGCTGAACGCGCCGACGGGCGGGCCGCCCGCGACCGTGCCGCCCGCGGCCCCCGTACCCGAGCCGACCTCCACCCCGGCGGACCCGCCGGCCCGCGACCCCCGGTGGGCCCGCCCGGCCCTGCTGGGTCTGCTGACGGCCACCGGGTTGCTCTACCTGTGGGGCCTGGGCGCGTCCGGTTGGGGCAACGCGTTCTACTCGGCGGCCGTTCAGGCCGGGTCGGAGAGCTGGACGGCGTTCTTCTACGGGTCCTCGGACGCGGCCAACTCGATCACGGTGGACAAGACGCCGGCCTCGCTCTGGCTGATGGCGCTCTCGGTGCGCCTCTTCGGGCTGAGCGGCTGGTCGATCCTGGTGCCACAGGCGCTGCTCGGCGTCGCGTCGGTAGGCGTGCTGTACGCGGCGGTCCGCCGCTGGTACGGGCCGGCGGCCGGCCTGCTCGCCGGCGCGGTCCTGGCGCTGACCCCGGTGGCCACGCTGATGTTCCGCTTCAACAACCCCGACGCGCTGCTGGTGTTCCTGCTGCTGGCCGCCGGGTACGCCGTGGTGCGGGCGGTCGAGACCGCGAGCACCCGGTGGATCGCGCTGGTCGGCGTGCTGGTCGGCTTCGGCTTCCTCACCAAGATGCTCCAGGCGTTCCTGGTGGTCCCGGTGTTCGCCGGCGTCTACCTGCTGGCCGCGCCGACCGGCCTCGGGCGGCGGATCCGCCAGCTCCTGCTGGCCGGGCTGGCGGTGCTGGTCTCCGCCGGCTGGTGGGTGGCGATCGTGGAGCTGGTGCCGGCGAGCGCCCGCCCGTACGTCGGCGGCTCGCAGCACAACAGCATCCTGGAGCTGACCCTCGGCTACAACGGCCTGGGCCGGATCACCGGCGACGAGGTGGGCAGCGTCGGCGGGAGCGGCCGGCCGGGCGGCGGGGGCGGGCCGTTCTCCGGTCAGGCCGGCCTGCTGCGGATGTTCGACACCGAGATCGGCGGGCAGATCTCCTGGCTGCTGCCGGCCGCGCTGATCCTGCTGGTGGCCGGCCTGTGGCTGGCCGGGCGGTCGGCGCGTACCGACCGGCGCCGGGCCGGCCTGCTGCTCTGGGGCGGCTGGTTGCTGGTCACCGGGCTGATCTTCAGCTTCATGTCCGGCATCTTCCACGCCTATTACACGGTCGCCCTGGCCCCGGCCGTCGGCGCGCTCGTCGGCATCGGGGTCACCCAGCTCCGACGGGCTCGCACCGCGCCCGGCCGGTGGCGCGGGTACGCCGCCACGCTCGTCCTGGCCGGCGCGCTGGCGGTCACCGCCTGGTGGTCGTGGCGCCTGCTCGGTCGCAGCCCTGCCTGGCAGCCCTGGCTGCGGACCGCCGTGCTGGCCACCGGCCTGACCACCGCCGTGCTCCTGGCCCTCCTCGACGCCCCGGTGACCAAGGCGTTCGCGTCGCGTCGGGCGGCCCGCGGCGACGCGCACCCCTTGATCACCTGGCCCGGGGGTCGGAGGTGGGCGCGGTGGGTGTCGGCGGGGGTGCTGGCGCTCGGGCTCGGTGCCGGGCTGGGCGGGCCGGCGGCGTACGCGCTGCAGACCGCGGCCACTCCGCACACCGGCTCGATCCCGAGCGCCGGCCCGTACGTCGCGGGCGGTTTCGGCCCGGGCGGCCGGGGCGGCTTCCCGGACGGGCGGATGCCGGGCGGCGCGGAGTTCCCCGGCGGCGGGTTCCCGGGCTTTCCGGGCGGCGGCGCCGGACCGGTTCCGGGCGGCACGAACGCCGGCCGCAACGGCGCGTTCCCGGGCTTCCCCGGCGACGGGCGCGGGCAGCGGGGCGGCGGCATGGGCGGGCTGCTCGACGCCCGCGAGCCGAGCGCCGAGATGACCGCGCTGCTCACGGCCGACGCCGCCGACTACACCTGGGTCGCGGCCACGATCGGCTCGAACAACGCCTCCGGCTACCAGTTGGCCACCGGCGAGCCGGTGATGCCGGTCGGCGGCTTCAACGGCAGCGACCCGTCGCCGACGCTGGCGGAGTTCCAGCGGTACGTGGCGGACGGCCGGATCCACTGGTTCCTCGGCGGCGGCGGGTTCCGGGCCGAGGGGGGCAGCAGCGCCTCGGCCGAGATCAGCGCCTGGGTCACCGAGAACTTCACCGCGACCACCGTCGACGGGGTGACCGTGTACGACCTGAGCAGCGGAACGCAGGGCTGAGCGATGATCCTCATGCCGGAGCCCCGGGCCGCCGTGCACGCCCGGCCCACCGCCGACGGCGCCGTGCTGGACGTGGTGGTCCCGGTGCACAACGAGGAGGTCGACCTCGGCCCCTGCGTGCGGCGGCTGCACGCGTACCTGACCGCGCAGTTCCCGTACCCGTTCCGGATCACGGTGGCCGACAACGCCAGCTCCGACGGCACCCGGGCGGTGGCCGAGACGCTCGCCGCCGAACTGCCCGAGGTGGGGGTGCTGCACCTGGCGGAGAAGGGGCGCGGACGGGCGCTGCGGGCCGCCTGGTCCGCCTCGCCGGCGCCGGTGCTCGCGTACCTGGACGTGGACCTCTCCACCGACCTGGCGGCCCTGCCGCCGCTTGTCGCGCCGCTGCTGTCCGGCCACTCCGACCTGGCCATCGGCACCCGGCTGGCGCGCACCAGCCGGGTGGTCCGGGGCGCCAGGCGGGAGGTGATCTCCCGGGGCTACAACCTGCTGCTGCGCGGCACGCTCGCGGTGCGCTTCTCGGACGCGCAGTGCGGGTTCAAGGCGATCCGCGCCGACGTGGCGGCCGAGCTGCTGCCGCTGGTCCAGGACACCGGCTGGTTCTTCGACACCGAGCTGCTGGTCCTGGCCCAGCGGGCCGGGCTGCGGATCCACGAGGTGCCGGTGGACTGGGTGGACGACCCGGACAGCCGGGTCGACGTCGTCGCCACCGCCCTGGCCGACCTGCGCGGCATCGGGCGGCTGGGGCGGGCACTGGTCACCGGCGCGCTGCCGTTGGCGCGACTGCGCGCCCAGCTCGGCCGGGGGCCGCTGCCGGTGCCACCGGCGCAGGTGCCGGTCGGACTGCCCGGCCAGTTCGTCCGCTTCGCCGCGGTGGGGGCGGCCAGCACGCTCGCGTACCTGCTGATCTTCGTGGTGGCCCGCGGCCCGCTCGGCGCGCAACCGGCGAACCTGCTGGCGCTGCTGCTGACCGCGGTGGCCAACACGGCGGCGAACCGGCGGCTGACGTTCGGCGTCACCGGCCGCCGGAATGCCGGGCGGCACCACGCGCAGGGGCTGCTCGCGTTCGCCCTCGGTCTGGCCGTGACCAGCGGCTCGTTGGCGGCTCTGCACGCGGTCACCGCCCCGCCGCGTGCGGTGGAGCTGGCCGTGCTGGTGGCGGCCAACCTCGCCGCCACCGCGCTGCGCTTCCTGCTGCTCCGCCTGGCCATGCACCACCGCCGCTGACCCCGACCCCGTCGATCATGAGGTTGGCGGTCGCGACACGCCGCCGCCCCGGCCGCCGACCTGATGATCGACGGTGGGTGGCAGGGTGGGTGGATGTACCGGGAACGGGCGGCGGTGGGGATCCGGTCGGCGGTGCGGTGGACGAGCGTCTCGTCCGGCGACGGGTCGGTGCGGGTGCTGCCGGACGGCTGCCTGGACCTGCTCTGGTCCAGCCGGGCCGGGCTGCTGGTCGCCGGGCCGGACCGCACCGCGCACCTGTCGCGGTCGGCGCCGGGGGAGCGGTGGATCGGGCTGCGCCTGTCCCCGGGCGTCGGCCCGGCGGTGTTCGGGGTGCCCGCCGAGGAGTTGCGGGACCGCCGCGTCCCGCTCGCCGAGCTGTGGGGCCGCGTCGCCGGCGAACTGGCCGAGCGGGTCGAGGCGGCGACGGCCGGGCCGGGATGGTCGGCGGCGGGCGCCACGATCCTGGAGGAGGTGGCCCGGGCGCGGCTGCGGGCCGCCGGTGGGCCCGACCCGCTCGGCGCGCGGGTGGCCGCCCGGCTGGCCGCCGGGGCGACGGTGGCCGCGACCGCCGCCGAGGTCGGCCTCGGCGCGCGGGCCCTGCACCGGCGCAGCCGGCTCCTCTTCGGGTACGGGCCGAAGACGCTCGCCCGCATCCTGCGCATGGGCCGCGCGCTCGACCTGGCCCGGGGCGGCGCGCCGCTCGCCGAGGTCGCGGTGCGGGCCGGGTACGCCGACCAGGCCCACCTCACCCGCGACGTGCGCGAGCTGACCGGGGCGCCGCCGACTCGGCTGCTCACCCGGACCGTCGACTGACCGGGCGACGGGCGCGGCCCCGCCGCCCCGGATCACCCGGCCGGCAGCGGTGCGAACAGGTCCACGCCGTTGCCGTCCGGGTCGTGCACGACCGCGTACCGCTGGCCCCAGACGGCGTCCCACGGGGGCAGCTCCCCGTGGTGGCCGGCGGCGGTCAGCTCGGCGTACCAGCGGTCCACCTCGGCCGGGTCGGCGCAGCGGAAGGCGAGGCTCATCCGTGAGTTGCCGCCGCTCGGGTCGAAGTCGGGACGGAAGCCGCGGATGGTCTCGACGGTGTCCCAGGCCAGCCGTACCCCGCCCGGCAGGGTGACCTCCACGTGCGGTTCCGCCTCGGCGCCGACCGGGATCGGCAGCCCCAGACGGCGGTAGAAGTCGAGGGTCCGGGCCATGTCGGTGATGACCGTCCCGACGAGATCGAACTGCGGTGTCATGCCGGCCACGGTAGGCGCGCCCGGCCCGGCCCGTCTTGAACGGATCGGACGGACGGGAGTGTCCCGGTGTGCCCGCGCGGTGTCCGGTCGACAGCGTACGGTAGGGGACGAGTCCGGCTTTGAGTAATAAAGCTCGCATACCGGGCCGCGCACCGATGACCGGCGAAGGAAGGGAAGCAGCCGTGACGCACCTGGCCTACCTGGACGCGGGATCCGGCAGTCTCATCGTGCAGGCGGTGGTCGGCGGGGTGGCCGGAGTGGCCGTGGCCGCCAAGCTCTACTGGCGCCGACTGGTCACCCGGTTCCGTCGCCAGCCCACCGACCAGGGCTGACGGCGTGACGGTCCCCGACACCGGCGTCCGCGTCGAACCCGGCTCCTTCCGCGACCCCGGCAACCGGGTCTTCCACCGGGGCGGGGAGGTGCTGCGCGGGCTCGACGAGCGCTCCGCCCGCGACTGGCGGGCGCTGTCCGCCACGGACTTCTTCCGCGACCTCACCGCCGCCGGCCAGCTGGTCGGCACGGAGGAGCTGACGCCGACCCCGGTCGACGCGTCCTGGGCCGCGGTGCTGCGGCACGACCGCATCCCGTTCGTCTCGCACCCCTACGAGTGGTCGTACGCGATGCTGCGCGACGCGGCGCTGCTGCACCTGGACGTGCTGCGCGCCGCGCTGGAGGCCGGCTTCACCACCAAGGACGGTTCGGCCTACAACGTGCAGTGGCACGGCGCCCGCCCGGTGTTCATCGACGTCGGCTCGTTCGAGGCGCTCCGCGAGGGCGAACCGTGGGCCGGCTACCGGCAGTTCTGCCAGACGTTGCTCTACCCGCTGCTGATCCAGGCCCACCTCGGGCTGGACTTCCAGCCGTTCCTGCGGGCCCGCGTCGACGGCGTCGAGCCGGACCAGATGCGGCGGCTGTTCGCCGGGACCCGCCGCTGGCGCGCCGGCGTGCCCACCCACGTGCACCTGCACGGCGCCATGCAGGCCCGCAACTCCGGCGCCAGCACCCGCGACGTCCGCGCCCAGCTGCGCGCCGCCGGGTTCTCCCGCGAGCTGGCCCTGGCCACCGTGCGCGGACTGACCCGGCTGGTCCGCCGCCTCGACCACCGGCCCGGCGACAGCCACTGGTCGGACTACCAGCGCACCTGCGCCTACTCGGTGCCGGACCGGCAGGCCAAGGAGGCCTTCGTCGACCGGGCGGTGGCCGCCGTCGGTCCCGGCTCGGCGCTGGACCTGGGCGCCAACGACGGCCGGTACGCGCGCATCGCGGCCCGGCACGCCGCCCACGTGGTCGCCGTCGAGCAGGACCCGGCCGTGGTCGACACGCTCTACCGCGCGCTGCGCGACGAGCGGGAGCGGCGGATCCTGCCACTGGTCATGGACCTGGCCGACCCGTCGCCCGGCGGCGGCTGGCGGGGCGTCGAGCGGGCCGCGTTCACCGACCGGGCGCGCGCCGACGTGGTGCTCGCCCTGGCCGTCGCGCACCACCTGGCGATCGGCCGGAACGTGCCACTGCCCGATCTGCTCGACCAGCTCGCCGCGCTCACCGAGGCCGGCGGCAGCCTGGTGGTGGAGTTCGTCCACCCGGACGACCCGATGGCCCGCCGGTTGCTGGCAAACAAGCCCGACGGCCTCTTCCCCGACTACCGGCGGGACACGTTCGAGGCGCTGCTGGCCCGGCGCGGCCGGGTGGTGGCCCGCACCGAGCTGCCGTCCGGCACCCGCACCCTCTACCAGGTGGTGGTGGGTGGCTGAGGGCACCCTCGCGCCGCCCCGCGAGCGCCCGACCGAGACCGACCGGCCCCGACGCCCGGGCCGCTGGCGGGCCGAGGCGGCGCGGCTGGCGGAGGTGGTGGCGCTGGTCGGCCTGGTGATCACCCAGCCGCTGTTGGACGTGCTCGGCCGCAGCCCCGACTTCTTCCTGTTCCACCGGGCCTCCCGGGGCGACGTGCTGCTCCTGGTCGCCCTGATCGCGCTGGCGCCGACGCTGCCGTTCGCCGCGCTCGGCGCGCTGGCCCTGCTCGGCGGTCGGGTCACCCGGACCGTGGTGCACACCGTGCTGGTGGGGCTGCTGCTCGCCGCGCTGGCGATCCAAGTCGGCCGGCACCTCACGCCGCTCCGGGGCGTACCGCTGCTGCTGGTGGCCGGCGGGGCGGGCACCGCCGCGGCGGCCGCGCACCGGCGGTGGCGGGCGCTGCGCCGGGTGCTGCGGGTGGCCGCGATCGGCCCGGTGTTCTTCGTCGGGCTGTTCCTGTTCGCGTCGCCGGCCTCGGCGGTGGTGCTGCCCCGGGGCGACGGCGGCGCGGCCGGCGTGGCCGGGGCGGGCGCGCATCCGCCGGTGGTCATGATCGTGCTGGACGAGCTGCCGCTGGTGTCCCTGCTCGGTCCGGACGGGCGGGTCGACGCCACCCGCTATCCGAACTTCGCCGCGCTGGCCGCCGGGTCGACCTGGTACCGCAACGCCACCGGGGTCAGCGGCTGGACGCCCTACGCGTTGCCGGCCATGCTCATCGGCCGCTACCCGGAGCGGGCCGTGGCGCCGCACTACTCGCAGTACCCGGACAACCTGTTCACCGCGCTCGGCGGCCTCTACCGGATCAAGGCCGAGGAGAGCATCACCCGGCTCTGCCCACCCAGCCGCTGCGAGCAGCCGGCCAACCGGCCGCAAGGGCTCGGGGTGCTGACCCGGGAGAGCGGCAAGCTGCTGCGCCAGCTCACCGCGCCGGTGGACAGCCGGGTCGACCCGGAGGACTCCTACCGGGAACAGACCGCGGCCGAGGCCGGGCTGGACGCCGCCGAGCCGGTTCCCGACGACCCCAAGTTCCGCTGGGACACCCTCGACGACAACCAGCCGGCCCGGTTCACCTCGTTCCTCGCCGGGCTGCGCCCCGCCACCCGGCCCACGCTGCACTTCCTGCACCTGCTGATGCCGCACTCGCCGTGGGCGTACCTGCCCTCCGGGGCGCACTACGACGCGCCGGAGGACCTGCCCAACGACGGCGCCGGCTGGGTGGACCTGGCCCGCGCCCGACACCTGGCCCAACTCGGCTACACCGACCGGCTGATCGGCGAGACGCTGCGCACGCTGCGCGCCACCGGCCTCTACGACCAGGCGCTGGTGCTGGTCACCGCGGACCACGGGGTGAGCTTCCGCCAGGACTGGCAGGGGCGGGGGATGGGCGCCATCGACCACGCCGCGAACCAGGTGGCCTGGGTGCCGATGTTCGTCAAGGAGCCCGGCCAGCGCGCCGGCCGGGTGGACGACCGCAACTGGGAGCACGTCGACCTGCTGCCCACGATCGCCGACGAGACCCACGTGCGGGTGCCGTGGCGGATGGACGGCGTCTCGGCCAAGGCCGCCCCGCGCGGGCGGGCCGACAAGCGCTTCTACGACCGGCCCGGGCAGCCGGTGACGATCACCGGCGGGTCGCCCACGCCGGTGCCGCTGCCCACCGCCGACCCGCTGGTGGGCACCCGGGTCGGCGCCGTGCCGACCGGCGGTTCCGCCTCGGTGGCGAACCGGGCCGCGTTCGACGCGGTCGACCCCGGGCGCGGGCTGCCGGCGCTGGTCTGGGGGACCGTGCCCGGCACGGTGCCGGACGGCGCCCGGCTCGCGGTCGCGGTCAACGGCACGGTCGGCGCGGTGGTGCCGGTGGTGCCGCCGGACGCCGGCGGGCGGCGGTTCGCCGCGTTCCTCCCCGACGACCGGCTCTTCGCCGCCGGGGCCAACCGCCTCGACCTCTACCGGATCGGAGCCGGCGGGGCGCTGCGGCGGCTCAACCTGTCCTGATCCGCGCTCCCGGCGGTTTCCGACCCAGCAAGTCGGGAATGAGGTGACGCACACCTCACCCCCAAACCATGCCGAGCATTGTCCACCACACCGTGATTACGGTAGAAGCGAAGGCAATTCAACGAAGATCTTGCCGGCGAAGCGAGGAACAGATGACGGAAGTCAAGCTCGACCACCCCGGTGGGCAGCTGTCGATGCCGGTGCAGTCCGCGGTCGAGGGCCCCGCCGGGATCGGGGTGAGTAAGCTGCTCAAGGAAACCGGGATGACCACCTACGACCCCGGTTTCGTCAACACCGCGTCCTGCTCGTCCGCGATCACCTACATCGACGGTGACGCGGGCATCCTGCGGTACCGCGGCTACCCGATCGACCAGCTGGCCGAGAAGTCCTCCTTCCTGGAGGTCTCCTACCTGCTGATCTACGGCGAGCTGCCGACCCAGACGCAGCTCACCGAGTTCAGCGAGCGGATCCGGCGGCACTCGCTGCTGCACGAGGAGATGCGCCGCTTCTTCGACGGCTTCCCCCGCGAGGCGCACCCGATGGCCGTGCTCTCCTCGGCCGTCAGCGCCATCTCGACCTTCTACCAGGACAGCCTGGACCCGTTCGACTCCGAACACGTGGAGATGTCCACGGTGCGGCTGATGGCGAAGGTCCCCACCATCGCCTCGTACGCCTACAAGAAGTCGATCGGCCAACCGCTGCTCTACCCGGACAACTCGCTCGGCTACGTCGAGAACTTCCTGCGGATGACGTTCGGCGTGCCGGCCGAGCAGTACGAGGTCGACCCGGTGGTCGCCCGGGTGCTGGACATGCTGTTCCTCCTGCACGCCGACCACGAGCAGAACTGCTCCACCTCGACCGTGCGACTGGTCGGCTCCAGCAACGCCAACCTCTTCGCCTCGGTCTCGGCCGGCGTGAACGCGCTGTTCGGCCCGCTGCACGGCGGCGCCAACCAGGCCGTGCTGGAGATGCTCCAGAAGATCCAGGCCGACGGCGGCGACGTCCGCACCTTCGTGCGGAAGGTGAAGGACAAGCAGGACGGCGTGAAGCTGATGGGCTTCGGCCACCGGGTCTACAAGAACTACGACCCGCGCGCCGCGATCGTCAAGAAGGCCGCCCAGGACGTGCTCGGCCGGATGGCCAAGCCGGACCCGCTGCTGGACCTCGCGATGCAGCTCGAGGAGATCGCGCTCGCCGACGACTTCTTCGTCTCCCGGCGGCTCTACCCGAACGTGGACTTCTACACCGGCCTGATCTACAAGGCCATGGGCTTCCCGACCAAGATGTTCACGGTGCTGTTCGCGCTGGGCCGGCTCCCCGGCTGGATCGCGCAGTGGCGCGAGATGATCAACGACCCGGAGACCAAGATCGGTCGCCCGCGGCAGATCTACACCGGCGCTCCCGAGCGCGACTACGTCCCCGCCACCGACCGCTGAGGTGTAAGGAGGGGCTCCCTGTCAACGCCTGAGGTATAGGCGGGGCCCCCTCTCAACACGGCGCACGCGAGAAAGGCCGCCGACCCGGGTAGGGTCGGCGGCCTTTCGCGTGCGCCGGAGCGCCGGTTGTCAGGAGGGGGCCCCTGCTCTACCGGAGGCGTTAACCGGGGGCCCCCTCCTTCACCGCAGGTCGGCGGCGGTGAGGAGGTTGCCGGAGGGGAGGGCCGGGAGGGTGCGGCCGGCGCCGTCGGCGTACTCCTCCAGCGGCGTGCCCTCGGCGTGCCGGGTGACGACGGTGACCTCGTGCCCGGCGGCGGCCAGCGCGACGGAGAGCGCGTGCACGTGGCGGCCGAGGCCACCGACGAGCACCGGCGGGTACTCCCACGACAGCATCAGGATGCGCCGGCTCCGGGACGCGACGGCGCATCTCGAAAAGGACGATCGTGACGGACGACACCTGTGCTTTCGGGTTACCGTCCGAACGGGTGGATTGGTGGCGGGAACGCCGGGGCATCAACGGCGTGCGCACCGGCCGCCCGTCCGGTGCGCTGACGATCATGGGCCCGAAGGAGCGACATGCAGGTCTGGCCGGGCGACAGCTACCCCCTCGGCGCCACCTACGACGGGATGGGCACCAATTTCGCGATCTTCTCCGAGGTGGCGGAGAAGGTCGAGCTCTGCCTCTTCGACGAGTGGGACATCGGCACCGAGCGCCGGGTCGAGCTGCGCGAGGTCGACGCGTACGTCTGGCACGCCTACATCCCCGGCGTCGAGCCCGGCCAGCGCTACGGCTTCCGGGTGCACGGGCCGTGGGACCCGGCCGACGGGGTGCGGTGCAACCCGCACAAGCTGCTGCTCGACCCGTACGCGAAGGCGGTCGACGGCGAGGTCGCGTGGGACCCGTCGATCTACGACTACGAGGTGGGCGGCGACCCGGACCGGATGAACACCACCGACTCGGCGCCGCGGATGCCGAAGTCGGTGGTGGTGAACCCGTACTTCGACTGGGGCAACGACAAGCCGCCGCGTACGCCGTACCACCACTCGGTGATCTACGAGGCGCACGTGCGCGGGTTGACCATGCGGCACCCGGACATCCCGGAGGAGCTGCGCGGCACGTACGCGGGGATCGCGTCGCCGGTGATGATCGAGCACTTCCAGCGGCTCGGGGTGACCGCGGTCGAGCTGATGCCGGTGCACGAGTTCGTGCACGACCACCGCCTGGTCGACCTGGGGCTGCGCAACTACTGGGGCTACAACACGATCGGCTTCTTCGCCCCGCACCACGGCTACTCGGCGCTGGGCCGGCTCGGCCAGCAGGTCCAGGAGTTCCGCGGCATGGTCAGGGCGCTGCACGCCGCCGGCATCGAGGTCATCCTCGACGTGGTCTACAACCACACCGCCGAGGGCAACCACCTCGGGCCGTCGCTGAGCTTCAAGGGCATCGACACCCCGAGCTACTACCGGCTGTCGGAATCCGACCGGCGCTACTTCGTCGACTACACCGGCACCGGCAACAGCCTCAACGTGCGCAGCCCGCACTCGCTGCAACTGATCATGGATTCGCTGCGCTACTGGGTCACCGAGATGCACGTCGACGGCTTCCGCTTCGACCTGGCGGCCACCCTGGCCCGCGAGTTCTACGAGGTGGACCGCCTCTCCACCTTCTTCGAGGTGGTGCAGCAGGACCCGGTGGTCGGCCGGGTCAAGCTGATCGCCGAGCCGTGGGACATCGGCCCCGGCGGCTACCAGGTGGGCAACTTCCCGCCGCAGTGGACCGAGTGGAACGGCAAGTACCGCGACACCGTCCGCGACTTCTGGCGCGGCGAGCCGGCCACGCTCGCCGAGTTCGCGTCCCGCATCTCCGGCTCCGCCGACCTCTACCAGGACGACGGCCGCCGCCCGTTCCACAGCATCAACTTCGTCACCTGCCACGACGGCTTCACGCTGACCGACCTGGTGTCGTACAACGACAAGCACAACGAGGCCAACGGCGAAGAGAACCGGGACGGGGAGAGCCACAACCGCTCCTGGAACTGCGGCGTCGAGGGCGACACCGACGACCCGGGCGTGCGGGCCCTGCGGGCCCGGCAGCGGCGCAACTTCCTGGCCACGCTGATCCTGTCCCAGGGCGTGCCGATGATCGGCCACGGCGACGAGCTGGGCCGCACCCAGCGCGGCAACAACAACGCCTACTGCCAGGACAGCGAGCTGGCCTGGGTGGACTGGGAGCGGGCCGACGACGAGCTGCTCGCGTTCGTGCGGCGGCTCACCGACTTCCGCAACCGGCACCAGGTGTTCCGCCGCCGGCGGTTCTTCACCGGGCTGCCGGTCGGTGGCCGGGCCGCCGGCTCCGGCCTGCCCGACCTGGCCTGGTACACCCCGGACGGCCGGGAGATGACCGGCGAGGACTGGGGCAACGACTTCGGCCGCTCGGTGGCCCTGTTCGTCAACGGCGACGGCATCCCGGAGCGCGGCCAGTACGGCCAGCGCCACCGGGACAGCTCCTTCCTGCTGCTGTTCAACGCGCACGACGCGCCGCTGGACTTCACGCTGCCCGGCGAGGAGTTCGGCCCCAGGTGGGAGCTGGTGATCAGCACCGCGGAACCGGATCCGGAGAAGACGACAGTGGTCGAGGCGGGTGGCACGGTCTGCGTGCCGGACCGCTCGCTGCTGGTCCTGGAGAGGACTCCCTGAGCATGCCCGACACCCCCTGTTCGACCTACCGGGTGCAGGTGCGGCCCGGTTTCGACCTGGACGCCACCGCCGACCTGACCGACTACCTGTCCGCGCTCGGTGTCACCCACCTCTACACCGCGCCGCTGCTCACCGCCACCCCCGGCTCCCAACACGGCTACGACGTGGTCGACCACCGCGCGGTCAACCCGGAGCTGGGCGGCGAGGCCGGCCGGCAGCGGCTGGTCCGGGCGCTGCGCGCGGCCGGGCTGGGCCTGGTCGTGGACATCGTGCCCAACCACGCCGGGGTGGCCCGACCGGCGGCCAACCCGGCCTGGTGGGACGTGCTGCGGGCCGGGCGCGAGTCGGCGTACGCGGGCTGGTTCGACATCGACTGGGACCGCGGCCGGCTGCTGCTGCCGGTGCTCGCCGACGCCCCCGAGGCGCTCGACGACCTCAAGCTGGTTGACGGGGAGCTGCGCTACCACGAGCACCGTTTCCCGATCGCCGACGGCACCGGCGACGGGACGCCCCGCGAGGTGCACGACCGGCAGCACTACGAGCTGGTGAACTGGCGGCGCGGCGACGCCGAGCTGACGTACCGCCGGTTCTTCGCCGTCTCCGACCTGGCCGGGCTGCGGGTGGAGGACCCGGGCGTCTTCGACGCCACCCACGCGGAGATCCTGCGCTGGGTCGACGCCGGGGACGTCGACGGCATCCGGGTGGACCACCCGGACGGGCTGCGCGACCCGGCCGGCTACCTGGCCCGGTTGCGCGCCGCCGCGCCGGAGCGCTGGCTGGTGGTGGAGAAGATCCTGGAGTACGGCGAGGACCTGCCGGACTGGCCGGTCGACGGCACCACCGGGTACGACGCGCTGGCCGCGATGTGCGGGCTCTTCGTCGACCCGGACGCCGAGCCGGACTTCACCGCGCTCGACGGCCGGGTCACCGGCCGGCACACCTCCTGGGAGGACCTGACCCACACCACCAAGCTGGAAGCCGCCACCCGGCTGCTCGCCGCCGAGCTGACCCGTCTCGCCGCGCTCGTGCCCGAGTTGCCCGGCGAGCAGGTCCGCGCCGCGCTGGCCGCGCTGGCCGCGTGCTTCCCGGTCTACCGCGGCTACCCGCCCGAGGGCGCCCGGCACCTGGCCGCCGCGCGCAGCGAGGCCGGCCGGCGCCGTCCCGACCTCACCGGCGTGCTCGACCAGGTCACCGCCCGCCTCCGCGACCCCGACCACGAGCTGGCCGCCCGGTTCCCGCAACTGACCGGCGCGGTGATGGCCAAGGGCGTCGAGGACACCGCCTACTACCGGTGGAGCCGCTTCGTGGCGCTCAACGAGGTGGGCGGCAGCCCGGCCCACTTCGGCGTGCCGCCGGCCGAGCTGCACCGGTTCGCCACCGCCCGCCAGGTGCGCTGGCCGGCGAGCATGACCACGCTCTCCACCCACGACACCAAGCGGGGCGAGGACGTCCGTGCCCGGCTCGCGGTGCTCAGCGAGTTGCCCGGGCGCTGGGCCGAGCGGGTCAGCGACTGGATGTCCCGGGCGCCGCTGGCCGACCCCGCGCTGGCCCACCTGCTCTGGCAGACCGCCGTCGGAGCCTGGCCGGTCGAGCGGGACCGGCTGCACGGGTACGCCGAGAAAGCCGCCCGGGAGGCGTCGGTGCGCACCAGCTGGGCCGACCCCGACCCGGCCTTCGAGCACGAGCTGCACGCCCTGGTCGACCGGATGTACGACGACCCGGAGCTGCACGCCCAGATCACCGCGTTCGCCGACGAGATCACGCCGGCCGGCTGGTCCAACGCGCTCGGGCAGAAGCTGGTCCAGCTCGCCATGCCCGGCGTGCCAGACACCTACCAGGGCACCGAGCTGTGGGAGAACTCCCTGGTCGATCCGGACAACCGCCGCCCGGTCGACTTCGCCGTACGCCGGGACGTGCTGGCCCGGCTCGACGCCGGCTGGCAGCCGGCGGTGGCCGCGGACGGCGCGGCCAAGCTGCTCGTGGTCTCCCGCACCCTGCGGTTGCGCCGCGACCACCCGGAGCTGTTCACCGGCTACCGGCCGGTGCCGGCGCGCGGCCCGGCCGGCGCGCACGCGGTGGCCTTCGACCGGGGCGGCGCGGTCGCGGTGGCGACCCGGTTGCCGCTGCGGCTGGCCCGCGCCGGCGGCTGGCGGGACACGACCCTGTCACTTCCCGTTCATCGGATGACCGACGTGTTCACCGGTCGGGTCTACAGTGGTTCTGAGCTGCTCCTGGATGATCTGCTGAGCACCTGTCCCGTCGCCCTCCTCGCACCCACCGACCCTGTGGAGGCCGCCGCATGACCGAGTTCACGGTGTGGGCGCCCGAGGCCGCCCGGGTGCGGCTGCGCCTGCCCGGCGTGGCCGATCACGACATGCGTCCCGGGCGGGACGGCTGGTGGCGGGTCGAGGCGCCCGACGCCGGTCCGGGCACCGACTACGCGTTCCTGCTCGACGACGACGCCCAGGCGCTGCCCGACCCCCGCTCGGCCTGGCAGCCGGCCGGCGTGCACGGCCCCAGCCGGGTGTACGACCACGCGGCGTTCGCCTGGACCGACGCCGCCTGGACCGGCCGGCAACTGCCCGGCAGCGTCCTCTACGAGCTGCACGTCGGCACGTTCACCCCGGAGGGCACGTTCGACGCGGCGATCGGCAAGCTCGACCACCTCGTCGACCTCGGCGTCGACCTGGTCGAGCTGCTGCCGGTCAACGCGTTCAACGGCGAGCACAACTGGGGCTACGACGGGGTCTGCTGGTATGCGCCGCACGAACCCTACGGCGGGCCGGACGGGCTGAAACGGTTCGTGGACGCGGCCCACGCCAAAGGGCTGGGGGTGATCCTCGACGTCGTCTACAACCATTTCGGGCCCTCCGGGGCCTACGCGCCGCGGTTCGCGCCCTACCTGACCGAGCAGAGCAACACGTGGGGCCGCACGGTCAACCTGGACGGCGCGCACTCCGACGGGGTGCGCCGCTACATCGTCGACAGCGTGCTCATGTGGCTGCGTGACTACCACGTCGACGGGCTGCGGCTGGACGCCGTGCACGCCATGCCGGACGGCCGCGCCACGCACTGGCTGGAGGAGGTGGCCGTCGAGGTGGAGTCGCTGTCGACGGCGCTGGGCCGGCCGCTGTCGCTGATCGCCGAGTCCGACCTGAACGACCCGACGCTGATCACCGCCCGGGAGGCCGGCGGCTACGGCCTGCACGCCCAGTGGAACGACGACGCCCACCACGCGCTGCACACCCTGCTCACCGGTGAGCGGCAGGGCTACTACGGCGACTTCGGCTCGCTGGAGTGCCTCACCGACGTGCTCACCGGCGCGTTCTTCCACGCCGGCACCTGGTCCAGCTTCCGGGGCCGCAGCCACGGTCGGCCGGTGGACCGGCAGCGCACGCCCGGCCACCGGTTCGTGGCCTACCTGCAGAACCACGACCAGATCGGCAACCGGGCCACCGGCGACCGGATCTCCGCCACGCTCTCGGCCGGGATGCTGCGGGTCGGCGCCACGCTGCTGATGACCGCGCCGTTCACCCCGATGCTGTTCATGGGGGAGGAGTGGGCGGCCACCACGCCGTGGCAGTTCTTCACCAGCCACCCCGAGCCGGAGCTGGCCGTCGCGGTCGCCACCGGCCGCCGGCGCGAGTTCGCCGCGCACGGGTGGGCCACCGACGACGTGCCCGACCCGCAGGACCCGCAGACGTTCCTGCGGTCCCGGCTCGACTGGGCGGAGCTGGACAAACCCGAACACCGGGAGATGTACGAGTTCCACCGCCGGCTGATCGCGCTGCGCAGGTCTCGGCCCGACCTGTCGGACCCGCGGCTGCACCGGGTCGAGGTGCGCCACGGCGACCAGTTCCTGGTGATGCGGCGCGGCGACACGCTCGTGGTGGCCAACCTGGCCGACCGGCCGCAGCGGGTGAACCTGCCCGGGGTGGTGCGCCGGGTGCTGCTGGCGACCTCCGAGGGGGTCTCGGTGATGCGCGACGGCCTGCAACTGCCGGCGGAGAGCGCGGCGATCGTCTCACTCTGACCCGCATCGCCCCGCCCGGCGGACACCCATGGCGTTCCTGGCGCGCCTGGCTTCGGTCCGTCCGGCCCCTGTCGAGCTGACGTCAGAAACGACTCACGTACCGTGGCGCGCGGACCGCTGCTGGTTCAGGCCGCGCTCGCCGCCGCCGGCTGCGGCGAGTCCCGCCGCGCGAGTGGGTTGCTGGATCGGGCCGCCGAGTTGGCCGCGCGGCACACGTCCGGGTACGAGTCACACCGGGCCGGTTTCGGTTGCTCAGCCGTCGAGTTGGCGCGTGTGGTGGCGGCGGTGGAGTCGGGTGACGGCGGCGAGGCCGTGCACCGGCACGAGCGGATGCTCCGGCGGGAGGCATGGCGGCGGCTGCCCGTCGAGTTTCGGGGCGCCTACCTGCTGGATGCCGCGCGGGCGTACCTCCAGGTGGGTGACCTGCGCGGGGGCGGGCGGTGGTGGAGGCGGACAGCGTCGCGCCGGCCGAGGTCCGACTGCGTCCGGTGGCGCGTACCGTCGTCGTGGAGATCGCCCGGGGCCACCCGGCACCGCCCGGCGTGGCCCGCCTGGAGACGCTCGTCGGCCTGACCCGCTGACCGCCGCGCCGATGAGTCCGGGGCCGGGGCGCGGTCCTAACGGGGACGGCTCGACCCCTGGAGGCTGCCATGTCCGACACGCTGTCCCGCGACGACCTGTGGGCGCTCGCCCATGCCGAGCGGGCCGCGCTCGCCGACGACCTGGCCGGGCTCGACGCGGCGCAGTGGGCGCAGCGGTCGCTGTGCGGCCGGTGGAGCGTGGAGCAGGTGGTCGCACACCTGACCGCGGCGGCCAGCCTCGGCCGGGCCCGCTGGCTGGTCAGCGTGCTGGGCGCCCGGTTCGACTTCGACAGGCACAATGACCGCCGGCTGGCCGAGCACCGGGGCGCCGACCCGGCGGAGACGCTGGAATGGTTCCGCCGGATCATCCGCAGCACCACGTCGACGTTCGGCCCGATCGAGGCGTGGCTCGGCGAGGTGATCGTGCACGCCCAGGACGTCCGCCGCCCGCTCGGCCTCGGCCGTACGCCGCCGGTCGAGGCCGTCACGCCGGTCGCCCGCTTCTTCGCCGGCCGGGACTTCACGGTGGCCGGGCGCACCGCCGTGGCGGGACTGCGGGTGGAGGCGACCGACGGGCCGTTCACCGCCGGCGCCGGCCCGCTGGTCAGCGGCACCACGCTGGCGCTGACCATGGCGATGGCCGGGCGGGCCGCATACTGCGACGATCTCACCGGACCCGGCGTGCCCACCCTGCGGGCGCGCTGCGCCCCAGCCTGATCGCTGGCTGCGGCAGCATACTGAGTATGCTCCTGGCCATGCCACCCGCACCTCGCACCCTGGCGCTCGTCACCCCCGTTGCCGGCTTCCTGCTCGGCTTCCTCGACTTCATCTGGATCAAGTGGGTGCCCTACCCGTTCGCCGAACTGGGCAACTCCACCGCCACCTGGGCGGTCGCCGCGTTCGCGCTCGGCTGGTGGGTCCGGACCGGCGCGCTGCGGGCCGCCGTGGCCGCGACCGTCCTGTTGATCGTCGCCGTGCCCAGCTACTACCTGGCGGCGGCGCTGCTCCAGGGCGACGACCTGGCCGTGATCGCCGCGCCCAGTTCGCTGCTCTGGATGGCGTTCGGCGTGCTCGCGGGCGTGGTGTTCGGCGTCGCCGGCGTCTGGGCGCGGACGTCCGGGTGGCGGGCGGTGGTGGCGACCGCGCTGCCGGTGGCCGTGTTCGTCGAGGAGGCGCTGCGCTTCGCCGGCAAGGCCCGCACCGGCTATCCGGGCGCGTGGTGGAACGTGGCCATCGACCTCGGGCTCGCCGCGCTGCTGCTGGAACTGGTCGGCCGCACCCTGCGGGGGCGGCTGCTCGCCGCGGCCGTGGCACTCCCGCTGGCCGTCGTCGGCACGTTCGCGTTCACCGCCGTCGGCGGCTGACGGGTGGGGGATGGTATGCCGGATATTTCGGGCAGGGAAGGCCATCGTCGATTACTTAGCGTAGTCGGATTGCCGGTAATGCCCTGTCAGCCTGTTACCTAACGTGGGGCCGTCATCTCGGCAGCCCGGCCTGGGCCGGGTAGGGAACAGGAGCAACCCATGTCCCAGCACACCAGATCCTGGCGCCACGCCACGGTCGCCCTCGCGCTCTGCGGCGCCGCCGCGGTCGTGGTGGTCGCCCCCGCCACCCCGGCCGCCGCCGCCGTCCCCGGCCTGGTGCGGATCTCCGCGGTCAGCGCCACCAACTCGAACGACTTCCGGACGGTCACCGCGACCTGCCCGGCCGGCAAGGTCCTCACCGGCACCGGCTACGAACTCAACGGCGCCGCCGGTGAGGCGATCGTGGACGACCTGCGGCCCAACGGCGGGGTGGCCACCGCGCCCACCGCCGTCACCGTCGGCGCGTACGAGGCCGACCCGTTCGCCGGCAACTGGAGCGTCACCGCGTACGCGATCTGCGCCAATCCGGTTCCCGGGCTGGTCCGGGCCACCGTGACCAGCGCGAGCAACTCCAACGACTTCCGCAGCGCCATCGCGTCCTGCCCGGCGGGCAAGGTGCTCACCGGCGCCGGCTACGAACTCAACGGCGCGACCGGCGAGGCCGTGGTGGACGACTTCCGGCCCAACGGCGGACCGGCCACCGCGCCCACCGCGCTCACCGTGGAGGCGTACGAGGCCGACGCGTTCGCCGGCAACTGGAGCGTCACCGCGTACGCGATCTGCGCCAACCCGGTCCCCGGGCTGGTCCGGGCCGTCGTGACCAGCCCGACCAACTCCAACGACTTCCGCAGCGCAGTCGCACCCTGCCCGGCGGGCAAGGTGCTCACCGGCGCCGGCTACCAACTCAACGGCGCGACCGGCGAGGCCGTGGTGGACGACTTCCGGCCCAACGGCGGACCGGCCACCGCGCCCACCTCGGACACCGCCGGCGCCTACGAGGAGGACGCCTTCGCCGGCAACTGGAACCTGACGTCGTACGCGATCTGCGCGACCGCGTAGACCGCATGTGGGCCGTCCCCCGGTCATCCGGAGACGGCCCCGAACCCGCTCAGGGGATCGGCCACTCGTGCACCGGACGGTTGCTGTGCATCAGGTCGACGTAGTGGCGGACCACCTCGCGCAGCGCGTCCGGGCGGTCCAGGTGGTCGGCGGACTCCAGCCGGTGCAGCGTCTCCACCTGCCAGGTCGCGCCGTTGCGGCCGGTCAGGCAGCGCTGCTCGATGATGCCGAGCAGCCGGTCCCGCTCGGCCGGGTCCAGCCCCCACCGGTCCAGCCCGTGGTGGGCCATCGGCAGCAGCCGGCGCAGCACCAGCTCGGTCACCGGCAGGTAGCCCAGCCCGGGCCAGAACACCTGGGTGTCGATGCCGTGCCGGGAACACGCGTTGAAGTTCTCCTCCGCGGCGCTGAACGACATCTGCGACCAGAGCGGACGGTCCGACTCGGCCAGCGCCCGGACCAGGCCGAAGTAGAACGCGCCGTTGGCGACCGTGTCCAGCACGGTCGGGCCGGCCGGCAGCACCCGGTTCTCCACCCGCAGGTGCGGCCGGCCGCGCAGCACGTCGTAGACCGGCCGGTTCCAGCGGTAGATGGTGCCGTTGTGCAGGCGCAGCTCGGCGAGCTTCGGCACGCCGCCGCTGGCCAGCGTCGCCGCCGGGTCCTCCGGGTCGCAGACCGGCAGCAGCGCCGGGAAGTAGCGCACGTTCTCCTCGAACAGGTCGAACACGGAGGTGATCCAGCGCTCCCCGAACCACACCCGGGGGCGTACCCCCTGGGCCTTGATCTCCTCCGCCCGGGTGTCGGTGGCCTGCTGGAACAGCGGTACGCGGGTCTCCCGCCACAGCTCCCGGCCGAAGAACAGCGGCGAGTTCGCGCCGAGCGCCACCTGGATGCCGGCGACCGCCTGGGCCGCGTTCCAGTAGTCGGCGAACTGCGCCGGGCTGACCTGGAGGTGGAACTGGGTGCTGGTGCAGGCCGCCTCCGGGGTGATGCTGTCGGCGGTGGTGGCCAGCCGCTCCACCCCGCTGATCGAGATCGGCAGGTCCTCACCGCGGGCGGCGAGGATCTGCTCGTTGAGCAGCGCGTAGCGGGGGTTGGTGGAGAGCGTCTCGGCGGTCAGGTGCTCCGGGCGCAGGGTCGGCAGGACGCCGATCATCACCATGTGCGCGCCGACCGTGCGGGCCTTCTGCTCGGCGGCGTTGAGGCTGGCCCGCACATGCTCCTCGAACTGCGCGGTGCCGGTGCCGGCGAGCCGGCGCGGCGCCACGTTGATCTCCACGTTGAACCGGCCCAGCTCGGTCTGGAACGCCTCGTCGGCGATCGCCTCCAGCGCGTCCGCGTTGCGCATCGCCGGGTCGAAGCTGTCGTCGACCAGGTTCAGTTCGATCTCCAGCCCGGTCATCGGCCGCTCCACGTCGAACCGGGACTCGCGCAGCATCTCGGCGAAGACGTCCAGGCACCGCCGTACCTTCTCCCGGTAGCGGGCCCGATCCTCCCGGCTGAAGGTGCGCGCGCCGACGTCCTCGCCCATGGTCACCGCCTTGTCACCGTTGGTTCTCCCAACCTCGCACGGAGCGGCCGGTCAGGAAAGGCCCGAAGGACCTCTCCTGTACCCAGAACCGCGCCCGCTCACCCTCCGCGGACGGAAGGCGGGGCCCCGCTCAACGCCTTCTGCATAGGCGGGGGCCCCTTTCAACACCTGGTCCCAGCTGGGCCGGCTACCATGGCCGGCGGCTTCGGAGGGGTGAGTGTTGATGCGCGACGGGTGGATCCGGGCGTTCGTGGTGGCGGCGATCGCCGAGGCGTGCTCCTGGGCGGCGCTGCTGGCCGGCATGGCGGTCAAGTACGGGCCGCCGCGCAACGAGATCGGCGTGCAGGTGTTCGGCCCGATCCACGGCGCGCTCTTCGTGGCGTACGGGCTGCTGGTCCTCGTGGTGGCCCGGCGCCGCCGCTGGTCGCTGGTGCAGACCGGACTGGCCCTGGCCAGCGCGGTGCCGCCGTTCGCCACGGTGGTCTTCGAACGCTGGGCCCGCCGCCGCGGCCTCCTCGACGCCCCCGGCGCCGCCCCTGCCGAGCGCGCGCTCACCGGCGTCGGTGGTTGAGAGGGGGCCCCGCCTCTACCGGGAACGTCAAGCGGGGGCCCCTCCTTTCACGTCAGTGCGGAGCAGGCGGCCACGCCGAGCAGCAGGACGGCGCCGAGCGTGGCCTGCAGAAGCAGCGCCGGACCCAGGTGCGACCAGAGCGTCGCGGTACGGGGCGTGAGCAGTTGCCCGGTGGTCAGGTTGACGATCCGCTCGATCCGGGGCGGCAGGTCGGCGTCGCGCTGCGGGCGCAGCGTGAGCTGCACGTGGTCGCCCGGATGAAGCGCGCTCTGCGGCAGGTGGCCGTGCAGTTCCACCTCGACCAGGCGGTCGGCGGCGTCGCGTACCCGGACCGGGGTGACCAGGAACTCGGGTCCCTTCTTCAGGTCCTTGAAGCGGCGCCTGGCGCCCCCGCCGCCGCTGCTGAGCAACGCGCGGAGCACCCGTAGCAGCAGCCCCACCACGCCCGCGGCGGTCAGCACCGCGACCAGCACCGGCTGGCCCACGCGCACCTCGCGGGCGTAGCCCTCCATCAGCCGGATCAGGCGTCCGGTGACGACGCGTTCCGTGGGATGCGCCACGCGTCGGGTCTGCAGGTCCGTGTCCATGTTCACCACCGAGAGTTCCGTTCCGTGCACAGATGGTATCGATCCTTGGGGTTGAACGACGTGAATGAACGGCGGTCACGGCCCGGTCAGGGGTGAAGGTGACATCGGCCGGGGTGCGGGTATGCGTGCGGCCGAGCTGGAAAGGGGTCGAGCATGCAGCTGTCCTTCCTGCGCCCGCTCTACGACCGTCCCGGGCCCTGGTGCTCGGTCTACCTGGACGCCTCCCGGGACACCCACGACTCCCGCCCGCAGGTCGACCTGCGCTGGCGGGCCCTCAAGGGTGACCTGCTGGCCCAGGGCGCCGACCAGGTCACCGTCGAGGCGGTGGAGGAGGTGGTGCGCCGGCACGAGCCGATGCCCGGCGACTACGGCATCGCGGTCTTCGCCAGCCGGGGCCGGGTGGTGCTCACCGAGTACCTCTCCGCGCCGCCGCTGCGCGACCTGGCCACCTGGGCCGCGCTGCCGCACACCATGCCGCTGGTCGCCCAGCGCGGCGAGCAGGTCGCCTGGGTACGGGTGCTGGCCGACCGCACCGGCGCGGACGCGATGGCGGTCAGCGCCGGCGGGGTGCCGCGGCGGGCCCGGGTGACGGGCCGGCAGAGCCGGCAGCTGCGCCGCGTGCAGCCGGGCGGCTGGTCGCAGTCCCGCTACCAGCGCGCCGCCATGGAGGCGTGGCACCACAACGCCGGTGACGCGGCGGCCGCCACCGCCGACCTGGCCGAGCGCGTCGGCGCCGACGTGGTCGTGGTGGCCGGGGACATCCGGGCCACCGGCATGATCGCCGCCCAGCTGCCGGAGCGCTGGCAGGACGTGCTGGTCCGCACGGACGCCGGCGCGCGTACCGGCGGCGCCGAGAACACGCTGATGGACGACCTCACCGTGCAGACCGTCGCCGAGGTCGCCGACCGGCGCGTCGCCGCCGCGCTGGACCGCTTCGGCGTGCAGGAGGACGTCGGCGCCGGGCTCGACGCGGTGGTCGCCGCGCTGCAACGCAACCAGGTCGACACCATGTTGATCGTCGACGACGCGTCCGCCGACGGCGAGCTGTGGGTCGGCCCCGAGCCGACCGAGATCGCCACCGACCCGGCGCAGCTGGCGGACATGTCGGTGGCCGACCCGCAGAAGGTACGCGCCGACGCCGCGCTGCTGCGTGCGCTGATCGGCACCGACGCGGACCTGACCGTGCTCGCGCCGGAGGAGGCGCCGGAGCTGACCGACGGGGTCGGCGCGGTGCTGCGCTACGTCGACGCCGGCACGCCGGGGCGGGGCGATGGCTGACCGTACCGTCGCCGACCTGGTGGTCGAGCGCCTGCGGGCCTGGCGGGTACCGCGGGCCTTCGGCTATCCCGGCGCGGCGCTCGCCCCGCTGATCGCCGCGCTCGACGACGCCGGCGGCGATCCGGCGTTCGTCCCGGCCCGGCACGAGGAGACCGCCGCCTACATGGCCACCGGTCACGCCAAGTTCACCGGCGGCATCGGGGTGTGCCTGGCCACCCAGGGCCCCAGCGCGGTGCACCTGCTCAACGGCCTCTACGACGCCAAGCTGGACAGCAAGCCGGTGGTGGCGATCATCGGCGAGGACGTCAGCGGCCCGCTCGGCGGGGCGCACGAGGAGATCGGGCTGAGCCGGCTCTTCGGCGACGTTTGCAACCAGTTCGTCCGCTACGGTCGCAGTCCGGAACAGGTGGCGGTGCTGCTGGACCAGGCGTTCCGGACCGCGGCGGCGACCCGCAGCCCGACCTGTGTGGTGCTGCCCCGGGCGCTGCAGGTGACCGCCGTGCCGGACCTGCTGCCGCAGACCGCCGGCGTGATCACCGCGACGCCCGGCGAGCCGCTGGCCCGGGTGCTGCCGCACGACGCCGACCTGGACGCCGCCGCCTCGCTGCTCGGCGTCGGGCAGCGGGTGGCGCTGCTGGTCGGCCAGGGGGCGCACGGCGCGGCCGAGGAGGTCGTCGCGCTCGCCGACCGGCTCGGCGCGGGCGTGGCCACGTCGCTGCTGGGCAAGCCGGTGCTGGACGAGCGGCTGCCGTTCCACACCGGCGTGCTCGGCGAGGTCGGCACCACGGCGGCCGCGCAGCTCATGGGTGGCTGCGACACGCTGCTGCTGGTCGGCACGAACGACCCGTGGACGGACTGGTTCCCGATGGCGGGGCAGGTCCGCACCATCCAGATCGACATCGACGGCCGACGGATCGGCACCCGGTACCCGGTCGACGTGCCGCTGGTCGGGGACGCCGCCGAGACGCTGCGGGCGCTGCTGGCCCGGGTGCCGGAGCGGCCCAACGTGCAGTGGCGCGCCGTGGTGGAGAGCGCGGTGGGCCGCTGGCGGACCGCTGCCGCCGACCGTGCCGCCGCCCCGGCCGAGCCGCTCAACCCGCAGCTGGTGCTCCGCGAGCTGTCCGCGCGGCTGCCGCGACGCGCCTCGGTCGCCGTCGACGTCGGCTCGGTCGTCTACTGGTACGCCCGGCACCTGGAACTGCCGCCGGGCGTGCAGGCCCGGCTCTGCGGCACGCTGGGCTCGATGGGCTGCGCCCTGCCGTACGCGGTGGCCGCCAAGCTGGCCCGCCCGGACCAGCCGGTGCTGGCGCTGCTCGGCGACGGGGCGATGCAGCTCAACGGCCTGGCCGAGCTGATCACCGTGGCGCACCACTGGACCGAGTGGCCCGATCCCCGGCTGGTCGTGCTGGTGCTGAACAACCGGGACCAGTCCGGCGTGGATGGCGGTCGCCCGCCGGGCGCTCCGGGCGGCCGGCGGCCCGACGTGCCGTACGCCGGTTGGGCGAGGCTGCTCGGCCTGCACGGAATCCGGGTGGACCGGCCGGACCTGATCGGCGCGGCGTGGGACGAGGTGCTCGCGGCGGACCGGCCCAGCCTGCTGGAGGCGGTGGTGGACCCGGCCGTGTCGTTGGACGTGCCCGAGCCGGCGTTCGCGGACCTGCGCGGCCTGGTGGCCGACGGCGACGCGGCCCGGCGGGTGCGGGAGCGGGTGATCCAGACCGAGGCCATCGCGACGGAGGACCTCGTTTAGCCGGACCCCTGTGGGGCACTGCGACCAGGCGTCTGCCGCCACCGGGAGGTCCTGCTTGTCCACCACCGATCGTCGTCACGGCCCCGCCCCGCTGCCGGCGGCGCGCGGGCCGGTCTCCGCCGCGCTGCTCACCGCGCTGCCCGGGTCGCCCGGCGAGCTACCGGCCGGGCTGGGCGACGGGTTCGCCACGGTGGCCGCGCCGCTCACCGACGAGGATCTCCAGCTCACCCTCTTCCTCTGCTACGAGCTGCACTACCGGGGCTGGCGGGACGTGGCCGAGGAGTGGGAGTGGGAGCCGGCCCTGCTGGCGCTGCGGGCCCGGGCCGAGCGCCCCTTCGAGGCGGCGCTGCGGCGGCTCGCCGGCCCGCTGCCGGCGGTGCTGCCCGCCGCGCTGCCGGCGGCCCTGACCGACCTGGTGGCCGCGGACGACGGCCCCGCGCTCGCCGCCACCCTGCAACGCCGGGCCGACCTGGAGCAGTTCCGCGAGTTCGTCACCCACCGCTCGATCTACCACCTGCGGGAGGCCGACCCGCACAGCTGGGCGCTGCCCCGGCTCGGTGGGCCGGCGAAGGCGGCGCTGGTGGAGATCCAGATGGACGAGTACGGCAACGGCCGGCTGGACCGGATGCACGCCGAGCTGTTCCGTACCACGATGGACCGGCTCGGCCTGGACACCGGGTACGCCGCCCACCTGGACCGGGTGCCGGCGGTGACGCTGGCGATCAACAACCTGATGTCGCTGTTCGGGCTGCACCGGCGGCTGCGCGGGGCGTTGCTCGGGCACCTGGCCGGGTACGAGATGACCTCGTCGTTGCCGAACCGTCGCTACGGCAACGGGTTGCGCCGGCTGGGCTTCGACGCGGTCGCCACGCGGTTCTACGACGAGCACGTCGAGGCCGACGCGGTGCACGAGCAGATCGCCGCGTACGACATGTGCGGCGGGCTGGTCCGGGCGGAGCCGGCGCTCGCCGGGGACGTGTTGTTCGGGGCGGCCGCCGGGCTGGCGGTGGACCGCCTCTTCGCCGGCCACGTGCTGTCCGCCTGGTCCGCCGGCGGATCCTCCCTGCGCGCACCGGACCGCGCGCTGGCCGCCGCCTGAGCCGCGCGCGTCAAGCGGGGCCCGTTCCTCTACCGGAGGCGTCAAGCGGGGGCCCCTCCTCAACTGCGGAAGTTGGCGACCTTGTGCGTGCCGTCGCAGAACGGCTTGATCGCGCTCCTGCCGCACCGGCACAGCGCCACCGTGCCCCGCCGCCGCTCGATCGGCTCGCCCTCCGGCGTGACCAACGCGAAGTCGCCGCGCACCAGCAGCGGTCCGTCCCGGTACGGGGTGATGGTCGCCGCCGGGGTGCTCTCGTCGTCGGGCATGCGCCCTGCAGTGCCCGTCCCGCCGGTGCCCAAACCCGCACCGCCGTGCCGTTGCGCCCGCGTCGGCGGTTCGGCGGCGTGAGGGCACCCGACCGGGCGTTGGTCCGCCCCGTGGGGAGATGCCCCGTTTAGACCCCAGAGGGAGGGGAAGCCGGGCCGCGTGGCGAGCGAACGAGGCAGGCGGGGCCGGGCGGGGGAAGCCGGGCTGCCCGGTGAGCGGGTGGTGGCGGTGGGCAGCGCCGCCCGTACCCTGGTCGCCGCGACGGCCCGGGCGCTGCGCGGCGACGACTGCGGCGACCTCGGCCACGCGGGTCCGCTGTCCCGGCTCACCGGGACGCCCGATCCGGTACGCCGCGCCGCCGCCAGCCGGGCGGCCGGCCGGGCCGCGCTCACCGCCGCCCAGGTCGCCCGCGTCGACGCCGAACGGGTGGCCGGCTGGTTCGTCGACCAGTACCCGGACCGGCGCTGGCCGGGGGCGTTGCTCGGCTCGCCGCACGGCGCGGCGGCCCACCTCGCGGTGGCGCTCGGCGTGCCCTGGCTGCCCGCCGGCTTCGAACTGACCGCGCAGTGGGCCCGGGGCGCGGTGGACCGGCCGGACGCCGCGCACGACCACGGTGCGGCACTGGCCGGGCGGCTGCTCGCCGGCAACCCCCGGGTGCACGTGCGGCAGGTGCACTGCCCGGCCAGCCGGGGCGTCACGGCCGGCGCCACGGTGACGCTCACCGCCCGCTGGGGGACGCTGCCCGGGGCGTACGCGCGGTTCCTGGCCGACCGGCTGGAGCCGGCGGCGCCGGTGCTGCTGTTGCACGACGCGCGCACGTGGCCGGTACGCGACGACGGTGGCGGGCACAGCTTCCAGGCCGGCTGCCCGGGCAGCGGCCTCGACCCGGTCGATTTCCACCCGGACGCCCACGCGCTGCGTCACGTGCTGCGCGCGGCCGGCGGCGACGAGACGCGCTGGAGCGCCCCGGAGGTGACGGTGTCGGCGGCGTTCGCCGAACACGGCGTCGAGTCCGGTTTCGAGCACGGCGCGCGCAAGTGGGGCGACGGGCACGGCCACCCGCTGCACCGGGTGGTCGTCCCGCAGCCGGACGCGTTGAGCGCGGCCACCGCGGACCTGTACCGGCGCTGGTTGCGCCGGGCCGGCAAGACCGGGGACCGGCTGGTGGTGGAGTGCGGCCGGCTGCTCGACCCGGGGCAGGTGCTGCGCGCCGGCCTGGTGCCCTACTGGTGCGAGAACGCCACCCGCCGCCGGGTGGAGGGCGTCGAGTGGTGGCTCGCCGGCAGTGAGCCGTTCAGCTCGGTGGACGTGCTGCCCGAACCGCCCGGGCTGCGCTCGCCCGCGCTCGCCGGACTGCCCCAGTGGCTGGCGGTGGCCGGGTTCGGGCGCCGGCGGCGGGCCCTGGACCGGGGCGCGGCCCGCGGCTACCCGGTCACCTCGGTCCCGACCCGACGTGCCACGGAGGTGTTGCGCAACCAGCCCTGCGACCTACCCGCGCCGCCGCCGCTGGGGATGGCCGAGGCGCTCGCCGCGCTCCGGGACGCCGGCGCGCACCAGGGCCTGCTGGTCTGCTGAGCGGCAACCTGGCGAAACATCCTCGCGATCCTGCGGTACGTGATTGAGTACCTACGGAGCGGGAAGACCGCTCGCCGCGGAACGGCCCACGACGCCGCGCGGCGGGCAGCCACCGCTTTCGACGTAATCCGTCACGTAACCCAACTTCCTCACCCGGTGCGTGGCCCGACCACGCGCACGACCGGTTTCCGACCGGGCGGGGGACCCTTCGGCGAGGGAGGCGCGGATGTTCGGACAGACCGCCACACCCACACCACCGACCACCGATCGGGGTCTGGAGGACCTCGACGCGGCGGCGCTCGCGTACGCGGCCCGGATCGAGGGGCTGCCACCCGAGCGGCGGCAGGAGGCGCGCGACGATCTGGTCCGCTTCGCGTTGCCGTTCGCCGGCCGGCTGGCCCGCCGCTACCGGGGCCGCGGGGAACCGCTGGAGGATCTGGAGCAGGTGGCCCGCCTCGGCCTGGTCAACGCCGTCGACCGGTACGACCCGGAGCGCGGCTCGTTCACCGCGTACGCCGCGATCACCATCGTCGGCGAGATCAAACGGCACTTCCGCGACCGCACCTGGGGCGTGCACGTGCCGCGCCGGCTGCGCGACCTGATCCTCGAGGTGGGACAGGCGACGGCGACGCTGACCAGCGAGCTGTCCCGCGCCCCGTCGGTGGCCGAGCTGGCCGAGCGGTTGGAGACGCCGCAGGAGGAGATCCTCGCCGCGCTGGAGTCCGCCGCCGGGTACAGCCCCGCGTCGCTCAACGCGCCGGTGGGCGGGGAGAGCTCGGCCGAGTTCGGCGACCTGGTGGGCGAGTCCGACAACGCGCTGGAGTCCGTCGACGACCGGGTCACGGTCAGCGGCCTGCTGCACCGGCTGCCCTGGCGGGAGCGGCGGATCCTGGCCATGCGCTTCTACGGCAACCAGACCCAGGCGGAGATCGCGGCCCGGTTCGGCATCTCGCAGATGCACGTGTCCCGGCTGCTGTCGCGCGCGTTGACCTGGCTGCGCCAGGCGATGCTCGCCGAGGCGCCGCCGCCGTGGCAGAACGGCCCCGCCGAGGCCGAGCCGGCGAAGGCCCGGATATCGGTCCGGCAGAACGGCGACCGGGTGGTGGTGGAGGTCGGCGGCGAGGTCGACCGGGCCGGCGCGGACCAGTTGCGCCGGGCCGTGCTGGCGGCGGTCACCGGGCAACCCCGCGAGGTGGTGGTCGACCTGGTCGGCGCGGGCGGCTTCGACGCCGGTGGGATCGCCGCGCTGATGGCCGGTCGCGACGCGGCCGCCCGGACCGGGGTGCCGCTGCGGCTGACCCGGGTGCAGCCGGCGGTGCGACGCTCGCTCACCGCCGCCGGCCTGCCGGCCACCGACTGAGCACCTCGCGCGCCGCGCGCCGGCCCGCCGATGTCGGCGAGCGCGGCGTCGCGGCGCGTGGCAGGCGATGCCCGGCGTGCGGCGCCCCGGCGTGCGGCGCCCCGGCGTGCGGCGTCCCGGCGTGCGGCGTCCCGGCGTGCGGCGTCCCGGCGTGCGGCGCCCCGGCGTGCGGCGTCCCGGCGTGCGGCGCCGGTGTCAAGCGGGGCCCCCTCCTGTACCGGAGGCGTTGACCGGGGGGCCCCTCCTTAGTTTTCCGGGGTGTCGCCGTGCCCGCGCGGGTGCCGCCACCGGTCGTTCGGCTGCTCCTCGCGCTGGGCGTCGAGGTCCGTCTCCTCCGGCGCGTCGGTCTCCTCGAAGCTGGGCCGGCGCACCTGCTCCGGCTCCGGCACGTCCACCGGGCGGGCGCCGGACTGCGGCGCGGGCTGGTACTCCACCGCCTCGCGGGCACCGTGCGCGCCCTCGGCGGCCGGCGACTCCGGTACCTGCGTGACGTGGTGGAACTCCTCGCTGAGGCGCTGCGGCGGCTTGGTGGTGCGCTGCGGCAGGTCGCGACCGAGGTCGGCAACGAGCGGACCGTACTTGGCGTCGAACGCCGGGCGCTCGGAGCGGATCCGCGGCATCCGGTCGAAGTTGCGCAGCGGCGGCGGGCAGGTGGTGGCCCACTCCAGCGAGTTGCCGAAGCCCCACGGGTCGTCCACGGTGACCATGGCGCCGTACCGCCAGGACCTCCAGACGTTGTAGATGAAGAACAGCGTGGACGCGCCGAGCACGAACGACCCGATGCTGGAGATCTCGTTCAGCCCGGTGAAGCCGTCGCCGGGCAGGTAGTCGGCGTACCGGCGGGGCATGCCCTCGTTGCCGAGCCAGTGCTGCACCAGGAACGTGGCGTGGAAGCCGATGAACATGGTCCAGAAGTGCATCTTGCCCAGCCGCTCGTCGAGCAGCCGGCCGGTCATCTTCGGGAACCAGAAGTAGATGCCGCCGAACGCGGCGAACACGATGGTGCCGAAGAGCACGTAGTGGAAGTGCGCCACCACGAAGTACGAGTCGGTGACGTGGAAGTCGACAGGCGGGCTGGCCAGCAGCACGCCGGTCAGGCCGCCGAGCAGGAACGTGACCAGGAAGCCGATCGCGAACAGCATCGGCGTCTCGAACGTCAGCTGCCCCTTCCACATGGTGCCGATCCAGTTGAAGAACTTCACCCCGGTCGGCACCGCGATCAGATAGCTCAGGATGCTGAAGAACGGCAGCAGCACCTGGCCGGTGGCGAACATGTGGTGCGCCCAGACCGTCATCGACAGCACCGTGATGGCCACCGTGGCCAGCACCAGGCCGGTGTAGCCGAAGATCGGCTTGCGGGAGAAGACCGGGATGATCTCGGTGATGATGCCGAAGAACGGCAGCGCGATGATGTAGACCTCGGGATGGCCGAAGAACCAGAACAGGTGCTGCCACAGCATCGGCCCACCGGTCGTCGGATCGTAGACGTGCGAGTGCAGGATGCGGTCCGAGGCGAGCGCCATCAACGCGGCGGCCAGCAGCGGGAACACGAAGATCACCAGGACGCTGGTGAGCAGCAGGTTCCAGGTGAAGATCGGCATTCGGAACATGGTCATGCCGGGGGCGCGCAGGGTCAGGATCGTGGTGATCATGTTGACCGCGCCGAGGATGGTGCCCAGGCCGGAGACGACCAGTCCGATCACCCACATGTTCCCGCCCACGCCGGGGGAGTGCTGCGACTGGCTCAGCGGGGTGTACGCGGTCCAGCCGAAGTCCGCCGAGCCCTGCGGGGTGAAGAAGCCGCCGACCGTGATGGCGGCGCCGAAGAAGTACAGCCAGTAGGCGAACGCGTTCAGCCGCGGGAAGGCCACGTCCGGCGCGCCGATCTGCAACGGCACCAGGTAGTTGCCGAACCCGAACACCATCGGCGTCGCGAACAGCAGCAGCATGATCGTGCCGTGCATGGTGAACATCTGGTTGTACTGCTCCGGGGAGAGCAGCTGCATCCCGGGCCGCGCCAGCTCCGCCCGGATGAGCATCGCCATGAACCCGCCGATGATGAAGTACGCGAACGACGTGCCCAGATAGAGCAGGCCGATCAGCTTGGCGTCGGTGGACCGCAGCAGTCGCCACAGCGAGTCGCCGTGCACCGCCTTCCGGACCGGGCCGGGAAACCCGCCGAACCGGGCCGGCGCGAGGATCGCGGGCCCCCGGTCATGTGCCGGTTCCGTGACTACCCGCTTGGGCATGGCATCTCACCCCGTGTGACGACAGACAGGACGGGCACGCGTACCCGGCCCCTCTGACCATAAAACCAGGCGAGAGCGGAGAATTCGGTCAGTTCGCCGGGAGCATGGCCCAGACGACCTTGCCGGCGCCGACCGGCGTGCTGCCCCAGCGCTGGGTCAGCTCGCGCACCAACATCAGCCCGCGGCCCCCCTCGGACTCCAGGTCGCGGCCGGTCGCGGCACGCGCGTCGGCCGGGCTGCCGTCCATCACCGCGACCCGCAGGTACGGCCGGCGCAGGGTCAGCGTGACCTGCATGGGCGTGCCGGCGTGCCGGACCACGTTGCCGACCAGCTCGCTGAGCACCAGCGACGCCGGACCGACCAGCTCCGGCACGTTCCACCGACCGCACGCCTCGGTGACCAGTTCCCGAGCCCGCCGGCAGGCCCCGGCGACCGGCTCCAGCCGGGCCCGCAGCCGCGGCGACGCCTCGGCGCCGGCCAGCGCGGCGGCCTCGGCGCGGTCCCCGCGCACCGGCACCACCCGGCAGGCGGTGGTCTCGTTCAGCCAGGCCGCCGCCTCCCGCGGCGGGGCGGAGAGCACCAGCGGCACCGCCGGCCAGTCGTCGGCCCGCCGGCAGGCCGCGGCGAAGACGGAGAGCGCCAGCGGCTCGATGACGTGGACGTCCTCCAGGTCGACCACGAGCGCGTCCGGCTGCGCGGCCAGGCACCGGTCCAGCACCTCGTGCACCGCGCGCGTGGTCCCCAGGTCGAGTGCGCCGGCCAGCCGTACGACGGTGACCGGGGACTCGTCTCGGACCTCGCACCTGATCCGGGTCGACATCGGGCCCTCGTTTCCAACTCGTCGGGAGGACTACCGACGTACCCGGGCCCCGGACCACCGAAACCGGGCCAGCCGGCGCGTCACGTCGGCGGTGAGCGCCGTCGTCTCCGGGCAGGTCAGCGGCGGTGGTCGCGGCGGCCGGCGAACAGTCCCAGGGCCAGCATGGCGGCGCCCACGAGCAGGTGCAGCCAGGTGTCGGCCCGGTTGACCGCCAGCACGTTCGCCTCGCTGCGCCGGTCCACGGCCAGGCCGTGGAGCCAGAGCACCAGGTAGCACGCGCCGCCGCCGAGCAGGAACGCGCGGGCGCCGGCGACCGTGCGGGCCAGCGTCAGGCCGGCCGCGCCGAGGGCCAGGTGGACGAGGTTGTGCAGCGCCGAGACCTGGAACAGCCCGAGCAGCCGGGCGCCGGATCCGGGTCCGGCGAACCGCAGGTCGGCGTACGAGCTGGTGATGCCCGGCACGAAGCCCAGCACCCCGAGCAGCAGCAGGAGCACGGCGAACCCCGAGGCGGCCCGGCGCACCGGCGCCCGGCCGTCGGCCGGGTTGCGCCGCGCCCGGGAGTGCGCCATCGAGTTCGTCACGCCGGCCTCCTCGCCACCCGGGACCCGCCGGTTTCCCCGACCCGCCGACGACAAACGCCGGCCCGGCGCGCGGGGCGGCCGGGCCGGCGGACGGCGTCGGGTGATCAGGCGAGCTGCAACGGCTTCGTGGCGCCCTGGCGGACCCGGTCGTACAGCTCCACGTACCGCTGCGCCATCCGGGCCGGGGTGAACCGCTCGGCCGCCTCGCGCCGGCACTCGTCCTCCGCCAGCATGCCGGCGGCGAGCACCAGCTCGCCCAGCTCCTCCTCCTCGGTGGTGAGCAGGCCGGTGCGGCCGTGCTCGATCAGCTCCGGCAGGCAGCCGCGGGTGGTGGCCACCACCGGCGTGCCCAGCGACAACGACTCCACCACCGCGGTGCCGCCCGGCTCCTCCCAGCGCAGCGGGAACAGCGACGCACGCGCCGAGGCGACCAGGTCGTCGCGCTCCTGCCCGGCCACCGTGCCCACCCAGCGCACCAGGTCACCGTCGACGTACGGGGCGACGTGCTCGTGGAAGAACCGCACGTCCGGGTTCTGCCGGGCCTCGGCGCCGGCCGCGGCCAGATCCTCCGGCCGGTGGTACGGGCCGACCGGCCCGGCCAGCACCAGCGGGAAGCCGACCTCCCGGGCCAGCCGGGCGCCCAGGTCCTGCCCCTTGCCCGGGTTGATCCGGCCGAGGATCACCACGTGCTCGCCCTTCGCCACCGCCGGGCGGCGGTCCGCGTCGACCGCGAGCGGGGTGGACAGGTGGACGTGGCCGACCGAGTGCTCCCGCAGCGCGCGCGGCGCCCGGGCCAGCTGCGAGGCGGACACCCCGTTGACCCGGACCCGGTCGCCGCCGTCCAGGTTCCCGTACAGCTCCGGGTGCTTGGCCAGGTCCCAGTGCAGGGTGTGCAGCACCGGCGGCGCGTCCGGCCCCATCGCGGCCAGGGTGGCCAACCCGACCGCCTCCACGTGGTCGTGCACCAGGTCGACGTCGTCGCGCCGGTGCAGCTCGCGCACCACCTGGGCCAGGTGTGCCTGGGACACGCCACAGACCTGGTTGTACGGCCGCTGCAACGCGTGGAACTGACCGTCCGGGAAGACCGCGATCCGCTCGTCGACCGGCAGCGTGCTGCTGTCCACCGAGGCGAGCACCACCCGTACGCCGAGCCGGCGCAGCTCCGGCACCAGCGTGGCGATCACGTTCTCGATCCCGCCGTAGCCCGGCGGCGGCACGGACAGCCACGGACCGGCGTTCATCAGCACGGTGAGCGTCATGCGCCGCCCTCTTCCTCAGTTGTCGATGTCATGCGGGTACGCGCCGGCGGGGGACGCGGTGGCGCAGCTCGGCCAGGGGCGGGCGTTCCTCGACCGAGACGTCGTTGACGACGATCTCCCGGTCCAGGTTGGGCAGTGCCTCCGAGCCGCCCCGGCGGAACTGGGTCAGCAGCGGCGTCGGCGTCGTCCCGGGCACCGCCCAGCCGCGCCGTTGCAGCCGGGACCAGGCGGTCAGCATGATCTGCGCCGACATCCGGCCCAGCGCGGCGGTGTCCTGGTGCCGGTGCTTGCGCTGGCCCAGGTCGACCTGGGCCAGCGCGTCCAGCCCGACCAGTTCCAGCAGGTCGATGAGCATCGCCGTCTCGACGCCGTACCCGGTGACGAACGGCACCCGCTCCAGCACCTCGCGGCGGCCCGCGTACTCGCCGGCGAGCGGCTGCACGAAACCGGCCAGCTCCGGCCAGAACAGGTTGAGCAGCGGCCGGGCCATCAGCTCCGTCACCCGGCCGCCGCCGTCGGGCTCCACGCTCGTCGCGCCGACCAGCGGGCGGTGGTAGAAGCCCTTGACGAACTCCACGCCCGGGTCGGTGAGCAGCGGCCCGAGCAGGCCGGTGACGAAGTGCGGCCGGAACTCGCGCAGGTCGGCGTCGATGAAGGCGACCACGTCGCCCTCGGCGGCGGCCAGCCCGGCCCAGAGCGCGTCGCCCTTGCCGGTCAACCGTGGCAGCCCGCGTGTCATCGCGTCCTGTCCCACCACCTCGGCGCCGGCCGCGCGCGCCACCTGCGCGGTCCGGTCGGTGGACCGCGAGTCCACCACGATCAGCTCGTCGACCAGCGGCACCCGGTCCATCAGGTGCTCGCGGATGGTCGACACGATCGCGCCGACCGTGGCCTCCTCGTCACGTGCCGGCAGCACCACGCTGACCCGGCTGGACCCCTTGGCCCGCAGCAGTCGCCCGGCCGGCCAGTCGTCGGCCGTGCTGGTGCGGTACGTGGCCCACGCCTCCACCACCGGTGAGACGGTCAGATCTGATTCCCGCACGGGCACCCCCCATTAGTGGTGGAATCGCGGATCCTGTTTTCCCAGTTCCGAACCCGCGCTAACCGAATCCTGCCCAATCCCGTGATCACGGGGATGAACGTCACGTTGCGCAGATGGTCGCGTTTGCCGGGACGCCGGCCGGGGGAGTGCTGTCCGCGGTGTCACAGTCACGGTGAGAGGGCGGTCGGATGCGGGTAGGACTGGTCGGAGCCGGCGGGGTGGCGCAACGCCACGCCCGCGTGCTCACGGGCTTCGAGGACGTGGAACTGCTCGGCGTGACGGACGTCGCACCGCAGGCGGCGGAGGCGCTCGCCGGCACGTACGGCGGTCGGGCCTTCGGGGACGTGGCCGAGCTGCTCGCCGCCGGGCCGGACGCGGTGTACGTGTGCGTGCCGCCGTTCGCGCACGGCCCGGCCGAGGAGGCGGTGATCGCCGCCGGGGTGCCGATGTTCGTGGAGAAGCCGGTGGCGGTCGACCTGGAGACGGCCGAGCGGATCGCCGGCCTGGTGGAGCGGCGCGGGCTGCGCACCGGCGTCGGGCACCACTGGCGCTACCTGCACGTGGTGGAGGAGGCGCGGCGGCTGCTCGCGGACCGCCCGGTGCGGATGGTCAACGGCGCCTGGCTGGACAAGGTCCCGCCGGTGGCCTGGTGGGCGCGGCGGGACCGCTCCGGCGGGCCGGTGGTGGAGCAGGCCGCGCACGTGCTCGACCTGGTCCGCCTGCTGGCCGGCGAGGTCACCGAGGTGACCGCGTACGGCGACGGCACCCCGCCGCCGGTCGACGGCGCCGACATCGACTCGGTGACCGCGGCCACGCTGCGGTTCGCCTCCGGGGCGGTCGGCACGCTCGCCGCCGCCTGCGTGCTCACCTGGAAGCACCGCGCCGGCCTGGAGATCCTCGCCGACGGGCTGGCGCTGTCGCTGGCCGAGGACGGCCTGACGATCCGCGACGCCGACGGCGAGCGTCACCTGCCCGCCGACCCGGACGCCGCCCGGGTCGCCGTCGACCGGGCGTTCGTCGACGCGGTGCGCGGCGCCGGCGACGACGTGCGGGTCCCGTACGCCGAGGCGCTGCGTACCCAGCGGCTCGCGCTCGCGGTGGCCGAGTCGGCACGGACCGGCCGGCCGGTGGCGCTGCCGACCGGCCCGGCGGCCCGGCTCACCGCCGCGGTGGCGGACGCGGACGCGGGGGTGAGCGTCGATGCGTGACCGGGTGGTGGTGGTCAGCGGACCCGGCCGGGTCGAGCTGGTCGAGCAGGACGCGGCCGAGCTGCGCGACGGCACGTTCCGGGTGGAGACGCTCTACAGCGGGGTCTCCGCCGGCACCGAGCTGAGCTTCGTCAAGGGCACCAACCCCTATCTGCACGTCACCTGGGACGCCGGCCTCGGGCTGTTCCGGCCGGGCGGGGCGAGCACGCCGTACCCGGTCGAGCGGCTGGGCTACATGCAGGTCGGCCGGGTGGTGGAGAGCCGTACGCCGGCGGTCGCGGTGGGCACGGTCGGCGCGATGACGTACGGCCACCGCAGCGGCTGGGTCGCCGACCCGGTCGCCGAGCGGTTCGTGCCGCTGCCCGACGACCTCGACCCGCTGCTCGGCGTCTACGTCGCGCACATGGGTCCGATCTGCGCCAACGGGCTGCTGCACGCCGCGGCGGACCTGTGCGGCGCCGACGTCCGTACCCTCGGCGACGGCATCCGGGGACGGCGGGTGGCGGTGGTCGGCAGCGGCGTGGTGGCGCTGCTCACCGCCCTGTTCGCCCGCCGGCACGGCGCCGCGTCGGTGGTCGTGGTGGACCCGACCCCGGCCCGCCGGCAGGTGGCCGAGTCGCTCGGCCTGGAGACGCTCGACCCGGCGGCGGACGACCCGGCCGTGGTGCTCAAGACCCGCTGGAACCATGCCGCCGGCGACCGGGGCGCGGACGTGGTCTTCCAGTGCCGCGGCCAGGACTGGGCGTTGCAGCTCGCGCTGCGCCTGCTGCGACCCCAGGGCACCGTGATCGACCTGGCCTTCTACCAGGGCGGCGCGGACGCGGTCCGGCTCGGCGAGGAGTTCCACCACAACGGGCTGTCGCTGCGCTGCGCCCAGATCGGGCGGGTGCCGCGCGGGCTCGCCCCGACCTGGGACCGGGAGCGACTCTCCGCCGAGACGGTGGAGCTGCTGCGCCAGTACGGCGACCAGATCCGCAAGCACCTCGTCTCCGCGGTGGCGCCGCTGGACGAGGCGCCGACCCTGCTCACCGACCTGGCGGAGCGCCGCCGCTCGGAGCTTCAGGTGGTCCTGACCGGCTGACGCCGGTGCGGCGACCGGCCGCCCCGGTGCGACACCCGGCTACCGTTCGGTCCATGACCGCCGAAGCCGGCCCGACGCCGGGGCTCGCCGCTCTGCTGCCCTACCTGCGCGCCCACCGCGGCACCCTGGTCGCGGTGGGCGCGTTGTCGCTCACCGGGTCCGCCGCCGCGCTCGCCCAGCCGCTGCTCACCCGCACCGTGCTGGACCGGATCACCGCCGACCGCCCGGCCACCACGCTGGTGGTCGCGCTGGTCGCCCTGGTGGTGGCCGGCGCGCTGCTCGGCGGGCTCCGCGACTACCTGCTGCAACGCACCGCCGAAGGGCTGGTCCTGGGCGTCCGTCGGCGACTGGCCGGGCACCTGCTGCGGCTGCCGATCGTGGAGTACGACAGGCGCCGCACCGGCGACCTGCTGTCCCGGGTGGGCGCCGACACCACGCTGCTGCGGGCGGTGGTCACGTCCGGCCTCTTCGAGACCGTCACCGGGGCGGTGATGGTGGTCGGCGCCGGCACCGCGATGCTGCTGCTGGACCCGCCGCTGTTCGGGGTGACGCTGGCCGCGGTCGCGGTCGGCGTGGCCTTCTCGGTCACCGTCGCCCGCCGGGTGCGCGGGCTGGCCCGGCGCGCGCAGGAACGCGTCGGCGAGATGACCTCGGCGGTCGAGCGGGCGATCTCCGCGGCGCGGACCATCCGGGCCAGCCGCGCCGAGGGCCGGGAGACCGGCACGGTGGTGGCGAGCGCGACCGCGGCGTACCGGGCCGGGTTGGGGGTGGCCCGGGCCGAGGCGGTGGTGGGCCCGGCCGGCACGGTCACCGTGCAGGGCGCGTTCCTGCTGGTGCTGGCCGTGGGTGGGGCCCGGGTGGCGGCCGGGGCGATCAGCGTGGGCGACCTGGTCGCCTTCGTGATGTTCCTGTTCTTCCTGGTGCTGCCGCTGGGCCAGGCGGTGCACGCGTACACCCGGTTGCAGAGCGGCCTGGGCGCGCTGGCCCGGATCGAGGAGATCCTCGCCGTGCCGGACGAGAGGGCCCACGACCTGCCCGGCGCGGCGGCCCCGCCGTCCGCCGGCGTGCCGGCCCGGGTCGAGTTCGACCGGGTCGGCTTCGGCTACCCGGGCGGCCCGCCGGTGCTGCGCGAGGTGAGCTTCACCGTGCCGGCCGGCACCCGGACCGCCCTGGTCGGCCCGTCCGGCGCCGGCAAGTCCACGCTGCTGGCGCTGGTCGAGCGCTTCTACGAGGTGGGCGAGGGGGCGGTGCGCCTGGACGGCGTGGACGTGCGGGAGTTGCCCCGCGACGCGCTGCGCGCCCGGCTCGGCTACGTCGAGCAGGAGGCGCCGGTGCTCGCCGGCACGCTGCGCGACAACCTCCTCATCACCGCGCCCGACGCCACCGACGAGCGGCTGCGTGCGGTGCTCGACGAGGTGAACCTGGGGCACCTGGCCGACCGGACCGCCGACGGGCTGGACGTGCAGGTGGGGGAGGGCGGCGTCCTGCTCTCCGGCGGGGAACGGCAGCGGCTGGCCATCGCCCGGGCGCTGCTGGCCGGGCCGCCGGTGCTGCTGCTCGACGAACCGACCAGCAACCTCGACGCGCGCAACGAGGCGGCGTTGCGCCGGGCGATCGACGCGGTGGCGGTACGCCGCACCCTGGTGATCGTGGCGCACCGCCTCTCGACCGTGGTGGACGCCGACCAGATCGTGGTGCTCGACGGCGGCCGGGTGGTGGCGGTCGGCACGCACGACGAGCTGACCACCATCAGCCCGCTCTACCGGGAGCTGGCCACCCATCAACTGCTCGTGGCCTGATCCGCCCGGACCGCCCGGACCTGCGGTGCGGGCGCGAAACCAGGACACGCGCCGACGGCGGTGCCGGGCGGGGGTCACAATCGGCTCCGGTTCGCGTACCGTTGCGGCTCATGGGTGTGTCGCAACGGATGAAGACCAGGTTCCGCCGCTTCCTCCAGCGCCCGGGGACGACGGTCGACCTGGCCCCGCTGGAGAAGCTGCTACCGGCGATCGAGGCTCGGGAGGCCGCGCTGGAGCAGCTCTCCGACGCCGAGCTGACCGAGGCCGCCGGCCAGGCCGAGAAGTACGAGGAGATCTGCGCGATCGGGCGTGAGGCGGCCCGTCGCGGGCTCGACCAGCGTCCCTACGACGTGCAGCTGCTCGGCGCCATGGCGCTGCTCTCCGGCAAGGTCGCCGAGATGGCCACCGGTGAGGGCAAGACGCTCACCGCGACCGTCGCCGCGTACGGGCACGTGCGGTTGGGCAACGGACCGGTGCACGTGCTCACCGTCAACGACTACCTGGCCCGCCGCGACGCGGAGTGGATGGAGCCGGTCTACACCCTGCTCGGGCTCACCGTCGGGTGGGTGAACGAGGCCTCCACCCCGGAGGAGCGGCGCGCCGCGTACGGCTGCGACGTCACCTACGTCGCGGTCAGCGAGGCCGGCTTCGACTACCTGCGCGACCAGCTCGCCACCGACCTGGCCGACCGGGTGCAGCCGCCGCTGAAGACCGCGATCGTGGACGAGGCCGACTCGATCCTCATCGACGAGGCGCGGGTGCCGATGGTGCTCGCCGGCGCGGTGCCGGGTGAGCAGGATCCGGTGCACGCCGCCGCCGCGCTGGTGCGCGGCCTGCGCAAGGGCAAGCACTACACCGTCGCCGAGGACGGCCGCAGCGTCGCCTTCACCTCCCTCGGCCTGGCCACCGTCGAGGCCAAGCTGGGCGGCATCGACCTCTACGACGCCGAGCACGTCGGGCAGCTCTCCGCGGTGAACGTGGCGCTGCACGCGTACGCCCTGCTGCACCGCGACGTCGACTACATCGTCCGGGACGACTCGGTCGAGTTGATCGACGAGATGCGCGGCCGGGTCGCCCAGCGCCGCCGCTGGCCGGACGGGCTGCAGGCCGCGGTGGAGGCGAAGGAGGGGCTGGACGCCACCGCCGAGGGTGAGGTGCTGGGCACGGTCACCGTCCAGGCCTACATCGCGCTCTACCCGACGGTCTGCGGGATGACCGCGACCGCGGTGCTCGTCGGCGACCAGCTGCGCGAGTTCTTCGGCCTCGAGGTGGCGGTGATCCCGCCGAACACCCCCTGCGTCCGGGAGGACGAGTCGGACCGGATCTACGCCACCCGCGCCGAGAAGGAGGAGGCGCTGGTCGACGAGATCAGCCGCTGCCACGAGGCGGGGCGTCCGGTGCTGGTGGGCACGCTCGACGTCAAGGAGTCCGAGGGGCTGGCCACCGCGTTGCGCGCGGCCGGCGTGCCGTGCGTGGTGCTCAACGCCAAGAACGACGACGAGGAGGCGGGGATCATCGCCGAGGCCGGCGCGTACGGCGCGGTGACGGTCTCCACCCAGATGGCCGGCCGGGGCGTGGACATCCGGCTCGGCGGCAGCGACCAGTCCGACCGGGAGCGGGTGGCCGAGCTGGGTGGCCTCTACGTGATCGGCAGCGGCCGGCACGACAGCCGCCGGGTCGACGACCAGCTGCGGGGCCGGGCGGGCCGGCAGGGTGACCCGGGTGGGTCGACCTTCTTCGTCAGCCTGGAGGACGACCTGGTCGTCCGGCACGCCGGCGACACGGTCCCGGCCTCGCCCCGGATGAACGCCGACGGCCTGGTCACCGACGCGCAGGTCGACTACGCGGTGGAGCACGCCCAGCGGGTCGCCGAGGGCGTCAACCACGAGATCCACCGCAACACCTGGCGCTACAGCCACGTGATCGAGCAGCAGCGCAAGGCCCTCGCGGAGCGGCGGGAGCGGCTGCTGACCACCGACGTCGCGGCGCTCATGCTGCTGGAGCGGGTGCCGGGGAAGGCCAACGAGATGGACGAGGACCTGCTCGCCGACGTGGCCCGCAAGATCGCGCTCTACCACCTGGACCGGCTCTGGGCCGAGCACCTGGCCGAGCTGTCCGAGGTGCGCGAGGGCGTGCACCTGCGGGCGCTGGGCCGCCTCGACCCGCTGGACGAGTTCCACCGCAGCGCGGTGCCGGCGTTCAACGCGCTGATGCCCGAGATCGAGACGCGGACCATCGCCACGTTCGAGGAGACCGAGTTCGACGAGGGCTGGGAGCCGGACGCGTCGAAGCTGGTGCGGCCGACGGCCACCTGGACCTACCTGGTGCACGACAACCCGTTCGGCTCGGAGCTGGACCGGCTGATCGCGTCGGTGGGTCGACGGCTCATCTCCGGGTCGCGCTGACCCGGATCGCGGGGCCCCTCCGGTCGATACGGCCGGAAGGGGCCCTTTTGCGCGGTTTCGATGCCGGTCCGGCGGGGTAGTAGGCCGAGGCTCGGCCATAGAGAGGACGGACATGGGACAGGCAACGGCGCCGGACGGGGACACCGCGTGGGCGGAAGCGGAGGCGGTGGGGGCCTCGTCGCGGTGAACCTCGACGCCTGCCAGCCGATGACCGACGACCTGGGCGTGTTGGAGACCGCCGCACTGCTGCGTGAGCTGACCGCCGGTCTGATCGCCGTGGCCGAGTTCGACGAGGCGCTGGACCGGCTGGTCCGGATCGCTCGGGACGCGGTGCCCGGCGTGGACTGCTGCGGCTTCACCGCGCTGCGGGCCGGTGAGCCGGCCGGGGTGGCCGCGTCCGACCCGCACCGGGCCGAGCTGGACGACCTGCGGCACGGCCCGGACACGCCCGCCCTGACCGCCATCCGCCGCCGCGAGATGATCATCGCGGGTGGCTTGGCGGACGAGACGCGCTGGCCGGCCTGGATCGCCCGGGCCCGAGCGTTGGGCGTGCACGGGGTGGTCTCCGCGCCGGTGGACGTGGACGAGCAGGTCATCGGCGCGATCAACCTGTACGCGCAGTCGCCGGAGGCGCTCACGCCGAGCCACCAGCTCACCGCGATGCTGCTGGCCGAGCACGCCGGGCTGCTGCTCGCCGCGGTCCGCGACCGGGAGCGGGCGACCGCCCGCGCCGACCAGCTCGACGGCGCGCTGCTCGCCGAGGGGGTGGTCGGCCAGGCGATCGGGGTGATCATGACGCAGCGGGGCTGCCCCGCGCCGGAGGCGCTCGACGTGCTCCGCAGCGCCGCCTCCTCGTTGGACATCCCGCTGCGCGAGGTCGCCGAGCGGCTCGTGCTCACCGTCTCCCGGCCCCGGGACAACTGACCGACAGTCGTTTCGCGTCGCGGGGCGTCGGGTAGCACCCTGGACTGGTGAGCTGCGCCGACGTGGGGAGAACGTTATGGAGAGCCGACTTCGGGTGCAGGGGCACCCCATCCAACCGATGCTGGTGACGTTCCCGTTCGGGCTCTTCGTCAGCGCCGCCGTCTTCGACCTGGCCGACGTCGCGGGCGGTCCGGCGTTCCTCGGCGAGGTGGGCTACTGGACGGCGGTCGCCGCGCTGGTCGCCGCCGGGCTCGCGACGGTCGCCGGGTTGATCGACCTGTGGGACGTGCGGATCGGCCGGGCCAACCGGACCGCCATCACGTTCCACCTGGTCAACGCCGTGATGGCGGCGATGTTCCTGCTCACCTGCCTGATCCGGGCGCACGCGCCGCAGCGCGGCGCGACCGGCGGTCAGCTCGCCACCGAGCTGGTCGCGCTGGCGGTGGGCGCGGTCGGGGTGGGCCTGGGCGCGCGCCTGATGCAGCAGTTCGACCGGGGCCACGCCGCGGAGCCGACCGGGCTGGAGACGATCCCCGGCGCCACCGTCGAGATCGCCCGTCCCCGACCGTTCTGACCACCGCCCCCTGTTCGCCGCCTCCCGGTGGGGCGCCGGGCACAGCCGAGCCGTGCGCGGAAATCGCGTTGCCCGCCGCGGTGGTCCGGCGGCAGGCTCGGCCCATGGTCACCGATCGCGGGTTCGACGAGCTGGTCACCGAGGCCGAGGCGGCGCCGGTCGAGGGGTGGGATTTCTCCTGGTTGGACGGGCGGGCCACCGAGGAGCGTCCACCGTGGGGCTACGCGCGTCTCGTCGGCGCCCGACTGGCTACCGTCCACGCCGCCCTGGACATCGACACCGGCGGCGGTGAGGTGCTGGCCGAGGCGCCCGCGCCGCCACCGCTGCTGGTCGCCACCGAGGCGTGGCCGCCGAACGTACCGGTGGCCCGGCGCAACCTGCACCGGGTCGGGGCGTCGGTGGTGCGGGTGGCGCAGCGGCCACCGCTGCCGTTCCGCGACGCGACGTTCGACCTGGTGGTCAGCCGGCACCCGGTGGACACGTGGTGGGACGAGGTGGCCCGGGTGCTGCGCCCCGGCGGCAGCTATCTCTCGCAGCAGATCGGCCCCGGCACGATGCGGGAACTCAGCGAGGCGATCCTCGGGCCACTGCCGCCACCGGAGCACCGCCACCCGGAGCACGCGGTCGCCGCCGCCGAGGCCGCCGGGCTGACCGTGGTCGACCTGCGGACGGCCACCCTGCGTACCGTCTTCCACGACATCGGTGCGGTGGTCTGGTTCCTGCGCAAGGTGGTCTGGACCGTGCCCGGCTTCACGGTCGACCGCTACCGCACGGAGCTGCGCCGGCTGGACGAGCGGATCCGGGCCGAGGGCCCGTTCGTGGCCCACGCCCGGCGGTTCCTCATCGAGGCGCGTCGCGGGTGACCGGGCGGTGCGCGGCGGCGTGGTGCGCGGCCAGCACGTCGGCGCCGAAGTCGGCGGCCGGGCGGCGCAGCACCGTGTGCGCGTGGTTGCCGTCTTCGGTGGTGTTGTCGTACTCGATCAGCAGGTCGTCGCCCTGCACCCGGTAGTAGTGCCGCCGGCCCGGCTCGACCGGGCCGGCCCAGGCGAAGTGCAGCTCGCCGCCGTCGAGCCGGTCCGCCTCCCGGGCGGCCAGCTCGGCCGGGAGCCGGTCCAGGTAGAGCGCGACCAGACGGTCGAGCGACGCGCGGCCGGTCGGCCCGAGCCGACCGCGCGCCACGCCGAGCGGGTCGAGCCGGCCGGGCGCGGTGGCCCGGGTGGCGCTGATGATGTCGGCCGGCGCCTCCTCGGCGATGACCGCCGCGGAGCGCCCGCCCGGGCCGAGCGCGTCCAGCAGTTCGCGGGCCAGGTCCTCCTCCGGGCCCAGCGGTCGGGAGACCGGCCGGCCGCCGTGCCGGACCGTGGCCGGGTTCGCGCCGAGGAAGACCGGTGCGGGGGAGACCCGGTCGTCGGCGACGGTCATGCTCACCGACAGGTGGTGGCCCTCGAACCGCCACGCCCAGCGGTCGTCACGCGCCGGGTCGCCGAAGATCGCCACCCAGTAGTCGCCGCTGTGCCGGCCGCGCCGCCAGCCCTCCGCCCGGTCGAGCACCTCCTCCAGCGCCATTACGGCCATCGCCTGCGCGTAGGCGGCCGGGCTCAGCGCGGTGGCGAGCAGCCGGTGGGCGGCCTTGCGGGCGGTGACGTCGAGGTCGGCGACCGCGACACCCGGTCGGGGTCGGGGCCGGTACTCCAGCCACCGCCGGGCCGGCTCGTCGTCGAAGTCGTGCCGGGCGCGCCGGCGGGCCGGGTCGTCGAGCGCCGCCAGCAGCGTCGTGGCCGCGGCGCGCATCCGCTCGGGTACGGGATCCTCCACCGATCCTGTATACCCGGCCCGGGCGTCACTCGCGGCCGAGCAGCGCCAGCATCTCGGGCAGCGTGAAGAACCGGGCGGTCTCGACCGCCGAGGGGCCGCCGTGGTCCGGGTCGGCGCCGGCGTCGAGCAGCGCCCGGACCGCCGCCGCGTTCTGCCGGAACACGGCCGCCGCCAGCGCGGTCTGCCCCCGGTCGTTGACCCGGGCCGGGTCGGCGCCACGGGCGAGCAACGCGGACACGGTCTCCGGGTGGGAGTGGTAGGCGGCCAGGATCAACAGGGTGTCGCCCCTGGCGTTGGTGAGGTTGACCGGCAGTCCGGCGTCCACGTTGGCCGCCAGTTCCTCGGTCGCGCCGGCCCGGGCCAGGTCGAACATCCGGTGGGCGAAGTCGATCGTCGCGGCGTCCAGTTCGTCGGGCATCCGCCCAGGTTAGGGCGTTCGGGCCGGCCGCGCCTGGTAGCTTGCGCAACCGGCGCGGGAGGCGGTCATGGACGATCAGGTGTACGTGGGCAACGCGGCGGTGGACGGGGCGACCGACGCCGGCTGGCTGCTGGGTCACTTCAAGCCGGCCGGCGACGTGCGGCACAGCGCCGAGGTCGAGGTGAAGTGGGGCGTGCACCCGGCGGGGGAGACCCGGGCGCGGTGGGCCACCGGCGAGCGGCGGACCGCGCTGCTGGTGCTGATCAGCGGCGCGTTCCGGGTCGAGCTGCCGGACCGCACGGTGGTGCTGCGCGCACCCGGTGACTACGTGGTGTGGGGCCGGGGCGTGGACCACTCCTGGTACGCGGAGCGCGAGTCCACCGTGCTGACCGTGCGCTGGCCGTCGGTGCCCGGCTACCGGGTGGGTCCGCCCGTGCCGCGCTGACCCGCGGGTCGGTCGACGAATCGCCTCCCAGTATTTGGTATAACCTACTAAACCTATAGGCTTTGCCGTCTAGAGTGTGGGGGCACGCACCGCTTCGCACCGTGAGGACCTCCCGCCCGATGACCAGGACCGACCCGACCGATCTGCTCACCGTCGCCGCCCGCTGGGCCGACCCGACCGGCTGGCCGGTGCCGCTGGGCTTCGACCGGTCCGAACGCTGGTACGCGCGGCTGCACGCCGACGGCGAGCACGAGGTGTGGGCGCTGAGCTGGCTGCCCGGGCAGGGCACCGACCTGCACGACCACGGCGGCTCCGCCGGCGCCTTCCTGGTCGTCGCCGGCATGCTCACCGAGGAGACGGTAAGCGGCGGCCGGTTGCGCCCGCACCGCCTGGCCGCGGGCGCCGGCCGGCGCTTCGGCGCCCGACACGTGCACCAGGTCACCAACCGCGCCGAGCAGCCCGCCGTCAGCGTGCACGTCTACCGGCCGGCGCTGCGCCGGATGACCCGCTACCACCTCGACGCCGGGCGGCTGCGGGTCGCCGAGGTGGCCGAGGCCGGCGTCGCGTGGTGAGCCGGCCGGCCGTCCCGCCCCCGATCCCCGCCGCACGGAAGGACGCCACCATGGCGCAGACCCCCGCCCCCGCCGAGAGCTGTCCGGTCCCCCCACCCGGATCGCGGGGCATCGACGAGATCCTCGCCGCCGCCCGCGCCCGGCTGCGTCGCCTCGACCCGGAGCAGGCGCACCTGGCCCACCGGGGCGGCGCGCTGCTGGTCGACATCCGCCCGGCCGGCCAGCGTGCCGCGCACGGCACCGTGCCCGGCGCGCTCACCGTCGAGCGCAACGTCCTGGAGTGGCGCTTCGACCCGCGCTGCGCGGCCCGGCTGCCGCAGGCGGTCGACTACGACGTGCCGGTGGTCGTCCTCTGCCAGGAGGGCTACACCTCGTCGCTGGCCGCCGCCGCGCTGCGGGACATCGGCCTGGGTCGGGCCACCGACGTGGTCGGCGGCTTCGCCGCCTGGCGCATCGCCGGTCTGCCCACCCTCGGCCCCACCCCGCCACCCCGCCCCTCGTCCACCGCGCCCCCGGTCACCGCCGGCCGGGCGCTCCGCTGACCGTCCCGCCGCACCCGGCGGGGCGGGGCGACCGCCCGCACAGGAGGCTCCCATGTCCGTCGTCGCCCTCAACACCCGTCCGGCCCGACCGGGCTGCCCCGACCGGGCCCTGCCGCCCCGGCCGCGTACCGCACCGACCCTCACCATCACGCTCGACCTGGGCGCCGGCCCGCTGACGCCCGGCCTGGCCCGGCTGGTCGACCTGCTGGACGAACTCGCCGCCTCCGGTGAGGGTCTGGTCCGCCCCGGCGAGCACCGGGCCGCTCGGGCCGTGGTCGACCTGCGCCGTCCCGCCGCGCCGCCGGCCGAGGCCCGCGAGGCGGTCCCGCCGGGCGAGCCCGGCGGGGTGCGCATCCTCACCGGCACCCGACGGGTCCGGCACGGCGACGTCGAGGTCGGCCTGACCCGCATCGAGTACGACCTGCTGCTCTTCCTCGTCGAACATCCCCGCCGGGTGTTCACCCGGCGGCAACTGCTCGCCAACGTGTGGGGCTACGAGCACGCGGTGGCCCGGACCGTGGACGTGCACGTGCGCCGGCTGCGCGCGAAGTTCGGGCCGGACACGCCGCTGGTGACCACCGTGTACGGCGTCGGCTACCGACTCGCCGACGACGCCCCGATCGAGGTGGACCGCGACGCGTGAGCCGGCCCCGGCCGACCGCGGCGTGCCCGGCTCCCGGGCACGCCGCGTTCACGTCTGCGACGAAGTCGCCATCGTGAACCGGCCGGGGACCCCCCGTAACGCCTCGTCCGGTCGCTCTGCTGTAATCAACGGACCTCGTACGCAGAGCGAGCACTCCGCTCCGATGTGTTCGTCAATTGTCACATTCATGCAACGCAGTGGCCCCTTGACCCTCACGCGAGCGCCGGGAAGCATCGATGAAGCGGTGTCCCGGGCCGTGGGGAGATACCCGGACCAGCCAAGGAGGACCATGTCGGTCAGCCCCGCCTCGTCGCGCGCCGGATGGCATACGTCCCAACCCGCGGTCCCCGGCCGTCCGCCCGGCGGCCAACGCCGCCCCGCCAACACGGCCACCCCGGTGCTCACGGTCACCCTGAACATCCCGCTGGCCTGCGAGGAGTCGCTCACCCCGGCCGCCCGCCGGCTCCTCGACGCCGCTCGCGAGCTGCTCGAACACGGCGACGCGGTGATCAGCGCGGGCACCGCCGCGACGGAGCGCCGCCCCGAGGTGCCGGCCGGCCGCGCCCCCGCCCGCCCGCTCGCCTCGACGATCCCGGCCCTGCACATCCTGGCCTCGTCCCGGTCGGTGCTGCGCGACGGCGAGCCGCTGCCGCTGACCCGGCTGGAGTTCGACCTGCTGCTGCACCTGGTCGCCCACCCGCGCCGGGTCTTCACCCGGCTGCAACTGCTCAACGCGGTCTGGGGGTACGAACACGCCGGCGTCCGCACCGTCGACGTGCACGTCCGCCGGCTGCGCGGCAAGGTCGGCGTGGACGTCCCGCTGGTCACCACCGTCTACGGCGTCGGCTACCGGCTCGCCGACGACGCCCGGGTGACCATCGACCGCACCGGCTGACCACCCGCCACGCGCTCGACCCCCCGCCACCCGTCGACCGCCCGCCGGACGGAGCCCCGACCGCCCGGACGCGAACCCGAGGTGAGCCACTCCCGCCGGCCGGGCAGGATGGTCGGATGCGCGTCCGTCCGATCAGCCCCGACCGGCTCGTCGCCGAGCTGGCCGGGCGCCTGGCCCACGCCGAGGCGCCCGGCCGGCTGCGGGTGGCCGTCGACGGTCCGCCGGCCGCCGCGCCGGACACCCTCGCCGCCGCCCTCGTCGACCCGCTGCGCGCCGCCGGCCGGCCGGCGCTGCACGTACGGGCCGCGGACTTCCTGCGGCCCGCCTCGATCCGCCTCGAACAGGGGCGCACCAACCCGGACGCCTACTACGAGGGCTGGCTCGACGAACCCGGGCTGCGCCGCGAGGTGCTCGACCCGGCCGGGCCGGACGGCAGCGGCCGGCTGCTGCCGTCACTCTGGGACGCCGACGCCGACCGGGCCAGCCGGGCCGGCTACCAGGACCTGCCGGCCGGCGGGGTGGTCCTGGTCAGCGGCGCCCTGCTGCTGGGCGGCACGCTGCCGTTCGACGTCACCGTCCACCTGGAGCTCTCCCCGGCGGCGCTGGAGCGGCGCACCGAGCCGGCGTGGCGCTGGACCCTGCCGGCCTTCGCCCGCTACGCCGACGAGGTCGACCCGGCCTCCTTCGCCGACGTGGTGGTCCGCGCCGACGACCCCCGCCGTCCCGCCCTCGTGGAGCCGACCCGACCGGGCGGCACGCACTCAGGAAAGTGACAGGAGAACTCCGGTTTGGCCCGCCGACGGCAGGGGTATTCGCCCGGCTCACAGAGCACGGGTGATCTCGCCCGCGCACCCGATGTTTCTCCACCGGGTCCTCCGGCGCTCGTCGCCCGGGAGGACCCGGCACGAGGCCGCAGGAAAGGCAGGCAGCGATGCTCGTCCACGACACGACGGCCACGGGCCGCTCCCAGGCGGAGGTCGACCAGATCCGGCAGTCCCTGCGGTCCCGCTACGACGAGCTGACCGCGGAGTACGACCACGCCCTCATGCAGAGCCAGGTGCTGCGACTGGTCGAGGTCGGCGACACCGCCGGCGACGACCAGGCCGACAGCGGCACCAAGACCGCCGAGCGGGACACCGCGCAGTCCCTGCTGCGCACCATCCTGGAGCGCCGGACCCAGTTCGAGCGCGCGCTGGCCCGGCTCGACGAGGGCACGTACGGCTTCTGCGAGGGCTGCACCGCGCCGATCCCGGTGGAGCGACTGGAGATCTTCCCGTCCGCCACGTCCTGCGTGGCCTGCAAGCAGACCCGGGAGCGGCGGGCGGCCTGAGCCGTCCCGCCCTCCTCGCCGGTCGGTCCCATGGGTGAGATCAAGGTCGGCACCGCGTCGTGGACCGACCGGACCCTGCTCGACTCCGGCTGGTACCCGGCGGACGCCGACACCCCGGAGCGCCGGCTGTCCTACTACGCCCGGCGGTTCCCGCTGGTCGAGGTGGACGCCACCTACTACTCGCCGCCCGCCGAGCGCACCGCCCGGCTGTGGGCGGAGCGCACGCCGCCCGGGTTCACCTTCAACGTCAAGGCGTTCAGCCTGCTGACCGGTCACCCGACCCGGGTCTCCGCGCTCTACAAGGACCTGCGGCCGGAGACGGAGAAGCGCAACGTCTACCCGGACGACCTGCCGCCGCAGGCGTACGAGGAGGTGTGGACCCGCTTCCTGTCCGCCCTGGACCCGCTGGTCTCCGCCGGCAAGCTGGGCGCGCTGCTGTTCCAGTTCCCGCCCTGGTTCACCATCAAGCGGGAGAACAAGCAGTACCTGACCGAGGTGGCCCGGCGGTGCGCCCCGCTGCGCCCGGTCTTCGAGTTCCGGCACGCTTCCTGGTTCGACGGCGACAACGCCGACGAGACGCTGGACTTCCTGCGCGGGCACGAGCTGCCGTTCGTCTGCGTGGACATGCCACAGGGCCACAAGTCGTCCGTACCCCCGGTGCTGGCCGCCACCGCGGACCTCGCGGTGGTCCGGTTCCACGGGCACAGCGACAGGTGGACCAGCAAGGACATCCACGAGAAGTTCGGCTACGACTACTCCGACCGGGAGCTGCGCGACTGGGCCCCGAAGCTGCGCGAGCTGGCCGGCCAGGCCGAGCGGACCCACGTGCTGATGAACAACTGCTACCGCGACTACGCGCAGCGCAACGCCGCCACGCTCGTCGACCTGCTGGAGCGTTGAGCCCGCCTCACCCGCATCGGGTGAGGCCGGCTCACCCGGCCGCCGCGCAGCATGGACGGTGCGCGCGGACGCACCGGCCCGCGCGCGGCGACGAGGAGGTGGGTCATGACGGTACGGGTGGTGGCGGACCGACGCCGCGGTGGCGTCCTGCACGTGATCGGCAACGCCGAGGTGCCGCGAGAGCGGCCCGGCCGGTTCAGCCCGACCCGGCTGTGGCGGGGGCCCAGCGGCCCGCCGCGACGCGCCGACGACCGACGCTGGGGAACCGACGCCCGGGGGTGAGCCGGATGGCTGAGCAACTGATGTCCGCGTTCGAGTCCTCGCTGGACAAGACGAACGTGATCCTCAAGGAGATCGAGTCGGCGTACGGCTGGCCGCCCGATCGGCGCAACCAGTCGTACGCGGCGCTGCGGACGGTGCTGCACCTGCTGCGCGACCGGATGCCGGTGACGGAGAGCGCCGAGTTCGCCCAGCAACTGCCGGTGCTGCTGCGCGGCATCTACTTCGACGGCTGGCAGCCGGAGAACGTGCCGATCAAGCTCAACCGCGACGACTTCCTCTACGAGGTCCGCCAGGGCTTCCCGTACGACGTCGACGGCGGCCCGCAGCGGGTGACGCAGATCGTGCTGGACACGTTGCGCCGGCACGTCACGCAGGGCGAGTGGCAGGACGTCAAGTCGAACATGCCGCAGGGCCTCGGTCAGCTCATTCCCTGACCGGCCCCGTCCCGGCCCGTCCCGCCGTCTCGGCGGGACGGGCCGGTGGCGTCCGGGAGACCGGCCGCCCGGCCCGCCGGGCCAGCCCGGCGAACGCGACCGCGTCGACGATCGCCGCGCCGCCCGGGTCGTTGTTGAAGTAGACGTACGCCGGCTCGCCGTCGCCGAACGCGGCGGCCAGCCGGTCCACCCAGCCGGCCAGCGCGGCGCGGCCGTAGCGGGGCCACGGCCGGGCTCGGCCCTCGTGCAGGCGCAGGTAGCCGAAGTCGGTGGTGCGCCACCGCGGGGTGATCGGCCGGCTGCGCCGGTCGGCCCAGACCAGCGCCGTCCGGTGCCGCTCCAGCACCCGTCGGGTGTCGTCGGTCCACCACGACGGATGCCGCGGCTCCACCGCCACCCGCACGTCCGCGGGGAAGCGGCGCAGCACGTCGGCCAGCGCCTCCGGGTCGGCCCGCAGCGTCGGCGGGAGCTGCACCAGCACCGGACCCAGCCGGTCGCCGAGCCCGGACGCCCGGTCGAGGAAGCGGGCCACCGGCTCGGCCGGCTCGCGCAGCCGCTTCACGTGGGTCAGGTAGCGGCTCATCTTGACCGCCACGCAGAAGTCGCCGGGCGTGCGCTCCCGCCAGGCGACGAACGTGTCCCGCTCGGGCAGGCGGTAGAACGCGTTGTTCACCTCGACCGTGGCGAAGCCCTCGGCGAAGTGCTCCAGCCAGCGCCGCTGCGGCAGGCCGGCCGGGTAGAACCGCTCCCGCCAGTCCTTGTACTGCCAGCCCGACGTGCCGACGAGGAACACCGCCGCCCCCCTCAGGCCAGGTCGATCCGGAACACCTCGAACGCGGCGCCGTAGCGGACGCCGAGCCGGGCGCCGGCGGGCCGGGCCATCCCCTCCAGGAACTCCTCGGCGTCGAAGCTGCCGTCGCCGAGCCCGCTCAGGTAGGCGCCGTGCGCCCGCAGCGACGCCACCCCGGCGTCGAAGCTCGCGGTCACGTCCACCCCGTGCCGGGCCACCGGCGAACCGGCCGCCCAGACCTCCCGGACCCGGGACCACGGCTGCGTGCCGTCGGTCAGCTGCTCCGGGAAGACCCACCGGTTGCCGGCGTCGCGGACCGCGTCCAGCGTGGCCCGGCCGCAGGCGATGTGGTCGGCCTGGTTCAGCGCGTACTCGCCGTCCCAGGTCTCCCGGAAGTTGTTCGTGAGCACCACGTCCGGCCGGTGCCGGCGGACCACCCCGGCGATGGCCCGGCGCAGCGGCACGCCGTATTCGAGCAGGCCGTCGGGCAGGCCGAGGAACTCGACGGCGGACACCCCGACCACGGCGGCGGACGCGCGCTGCTCCTCCTCGCGCAGCACCCGGCTGCGCTCCGGCGGCATCCCGTCGATGCCCGCCTCGCCGCTGGTGAGCAGGCAGTAGACGACCTCCTTGCCCTGCCGGGTCCAGCGGGCCACCGCGGCGGCGGCGCCGAACTCCAGGTCGTCCGGGTGGGCCACCACGGCCAGCGCCCGTTGCCAGTCCTCGACCAGCGGGGTGAGCGGTTCCGGCTGCGCCACGTGCGTACCTCCTCGCGCGTCTCCTCCGGCCATCCTGGCACCGACCGGGCCCGGCCGCCGACCCGGCGGGAACCGTCGGTGCGCGCCGGTCCGGGCGTCTACCGTGTGGTTAGAGAAGATCGGGCGTGGGGTACCCCCCGCTGAAGACGATCCCCGGACCACGCGGGGCGGCACACCGAGGGAGCACCCATGGCATTGAACGACGACGACATCCAGACCAACGGCGGCGGCGGCCTGGAGGGTCCGGCCGACGGTGGCGCGACCCCGGGTCAGCACGACGGTGGCGCGGACGGCGGCGCGGAGGGTCCGGCCGACGGTGGCGCGACCCCGGGTCAGCACGACGGTGGCGCGGACGGCGGCGCGGAGGGTCCGGCCGACGGTGGCGCGACCCCCGGTCAGCACGACGGCGGCGCCGACGGCAGCGCCTGACACATGACCGTGACGCACGTCGACCCGCCGGGTGGCCGCGGCCACCCGGCGGGTCCGTCTCCCGCCGCCGCGGCGCTGACCCGGTGCGTCGCCGTCGAACCGGCCAAGTTCGCCGCCGACCACTGGGGGCGCAGCCCACTGCTGTCCCGGGCCGCCGAACTGCCCAACCCGGACGGCTTCACCGACCTGTTCAGCCCGGCCGACGCCGACGAGCTGCTCAGCCGGCGCGGCCTGCGTACCCCGTTCCTGCGGGTGGCCAAGGACGGCCAGCTCGTGCCGGCGGCGCGGTGGACCGGCGGCGGTGGCGCCGGCGCCGAGATCGGCGACCAGGTGCTCGACGACAAGGTCCTGGCGCTCTACGCCGACGGCGCCACCCTGGTGCTGCAGGGCCTGCACCGCACCTGGCCGGCGCTCGTCGACCTGGCCCGTGACCTGGGCGCGGCGCTGGCCCAGCCGCTGCAGGTCAACGCCTACCTGACGCCGGCCGGCAGCCAGGGCTTCGCCACCCACTACGACACCCACGACGTGTTCGTGCTCCAGGTCGACGGTCGCAAGCGCTGGCGCATCCACCCGCCGGTGCTCACCGACCCGCTGGAGCGCCAGCCGTGGGGTGGCCGGGCCGACGAGGTCTCCGCCACCGCCGAGGGCCGGCCCGCGCTGGACGTGGTGCTCGAACCCGGCGACGCGCTCTACCTGCCGCGCGGCTGGCTGCACAGCGCCCAGGCCCAGGAGTCCAGCTCGCTGCACCTGACCGTGGGGATCCGGGCGCTCACCCGCTACGCCATGGTGGAGGAGCTGGCGGCCCTCGCCGCCGAGGACGCCCGGCTGCGCGCCGGCCTGCCGTTCGGCCTCGACCTGGCCGACCCGGAGGCGATCGAGCCGGAACTCACCGAGACCGTCGAGGCGCTGCGCGACTGGCTGCTGCGGGCCGACCCGGCGGCGGTGGCCGCGCGGCTGCGAGCCCGGGTGTGGCCGGCCGCCCGGCCGGCGCCGATCCGGCCGCTGGCCCAGGCCGACGCGCTGGCCCGGCTCGACCCGGACAGCCGGGTGGCGCTCCGCGGCGGCCTGCGCTGGCAGCTCACCCCGACCGGCGCCGGCACGGTCGCGCTGCGCCTGGTCGACCGCACGCTCACGCTGCCCGGCACCTGCGAGCCGGCGCTGCGCGCGCTGCTCGCCGGCGAGGTCACCCGGGTCGGCGACCTGCCCGGCCTGGACGACGACGCCGACCGCCTGGTGCTGACCCGCCGCCTGCTCAAGGAGGCCGTCCTGGTCCCCGCCTGACGCTGCTCCTGGCTGTGGGTGCGTCTGTTGTCGCTGGGACGACAACAGACGCACCCACAGCGATACCGGCCCGGGTCAGCGGGTGTAGGTGACGGCCAGGAGCAGCAGCGTGGTGGCCAGGCCGCTGGCTGCCACCAGGATCATCGGGCGCGGGGTCAGCACCGCGTGCCGCCGGTCCGCCAGCAGCCGGGCCGGCGCCAACCCGACCAGCGGGCCGAGCAGCGTGATCACCAGCGCCAGCACCGGCAGGCCGACCGCCAGGTCGCCGCCCGAGCCGGCGCCCAGCGCCCGCGCGCCGGTCCCCAGCAGGTACGCCACCAGCGCGCCGCCGACGCCGCACGCGATCAGCAGCGGGTTCACCGAGCCGGGCAGCTCGCCCGGCTGCCCGGTGCGCTCCAGCAGCTCCCGCACGCCGCGCAGCAGCGGCACCGGGTCACCGGCGACGCCGCGCACCGGACCCGGCGGGTCGCCGAGGCGCCGGGCGCCGCCGCCGAGGCGGGCCCGCAGCTGCGCCCACAGGTGGGTCACCTCGCCGTCCACCCGCTCCACCATCCGCTGCGCCTCGGCCACCTCCGCCTCGGCGCGGCGCACCTGGTCGGCCGCGTCGGACACCGCCCGCTCGGCGGCGGCCACCTGCTGGGCGTACCAGGCGTGCGCCTCGGCGCGCTGGGCGGCCACCCGGGCGGTCAGCTCGGCGAGCCGGCGGATCTGGGCGCTGTACGTCTCACTGGAGACCGGTTCGTTCATCGGGTGGGACCATAAGGGATGATCACCTGTCCGGTGCGGTGCACCGCGCGGTCGAAGTAGAGACCGCGCCACGGCCGGGGATACCAGTCCGGCCCGCCGCTGCCCGGGTAGAGCGAAGAGGCCAGCTCACCGCCCTGCACGTCGAGCGCCACCCAGGCCCCGATCTGGTCCGTACGGGCGCCGGCGCCACCCAGGTCGACCCGCATCCGGGCCACCCCGCGCCACCAGGCCAGCACGTGGGTGCGCCGCTCCGGTCCGTCGTGCAGGATGCGGCGCAGCTGCTCCCGCCCGGTGCGGGTGCCCGCCTTGCCGGCCAGTGCCCCGGCCGCCGCGTCCACCGCGTACAGCAGCAGGAAGTGCGGCGTACGCGGGGTGCCCGGCGCGGCCAGCCCGTCGCCCACCTCGGCCATCAGCTCGGCCACCGTCTCCTCGTCGTACCAGGAGGCGTCGCCGGGCAGGTCCTCGTAGAGCGCGCGGGCGGCCGGGTCGGCGTCCGGGTCGAGGCAGGCGATGGAGAAGCGGGCGGCGCCGGGGGCGTACTGCCGGGCCAGTGAGCGGGCGGCGGCGTCGAGCACCGCGCACGCCTCGTCCACCCGGGTGCCCAGCACGGCCAGGTTCCGCCCCGGCGCCCGGGGCAGCCGCAGCGACGCCGAGCGGGACTGCACGTCGATGATCTCGCCGAGCAGCGCCACCGGGTTGCGGGGCATGCCCTGCTCGGGGGCGACCAGGGCGCGGAAGTCCGGCGCCTCGGCCAGCCGGGGGATCGCGTCGCCGTCGAAGAGCCGGGCCGGCGCGGCGTCCTGCGGACGCATCCGCCACAGCCGGTGCTGCAGCTCGCTCCAGGTCTCCCAGTCGCTGGCCGACGGGATGCGGGCCACCTCGTTCCCCTCGGCCAGGCCGGACTCGGCGTTGACCACGGCGTGGTGGCGGGGCAGCGACTGCGCGGCGTCGTTGCGCTCGGCCAGGATGCGCAGCGCCTTCGGCAGCGCGATGCGCAGGGTGAACTGGGCGACCAGGGCGGGCCGGCCCCACAGCGCCTCGATGCCGCGCACGTCCTGGGAGGCGAGCACCAGGTGGATGCCCTGCGAGCGGCCCCGCCGGGCCAGATCCTCCAGCAGGTCGGCGGCCTCCCGGGCGACCACGTCCCGGCCGGCGAGCAGCGCCTGGAACTCGTCGACCACCGCGACGATGCGCGGCCAGTGCCCGGTCGGGTCCACCGCGCGAAGCTCGGCCAGCTTCGTGACCTCGTGCTTCTTCGCCGCGTCGGCCCGGCGGCGCAGCTCCTCGGCGAGGAACCGGAGCAGGGCCAGCCCGAACTCGCGGTCGGTGTTGACGTTGATCCCGACCAGCCGCATGTGCGGCAGCCAGCTGGGGTCGCGCCGGCCCTTGGCGAACCGGGCGAAGGACACCCCCTCCTTGAAGTCGAGCAGATAGAACTCCAGCTCGGCGGGGGAGTAGCGGGCGGCGAGCGCGCCGATCCAGGCGAAGATCAGGTTGGTCTTGCCGGTGCCGGACGGGCCGCCGATCAACGCGTGCGGCGGGTAGTCGCCGAGCGTGAGCAGCACCGGCCGCCCGTGCGGGCCCTCGCCGATCGGGGCGCTGAGGCCGTGCGCCGAGTCCTCCCGCCAGTATTCTTCGGGCGGGGGGAGCAGGTCGGTGAAGGGCGTCGGCGGCGGCCCGGCGGCGACCCGGGAGGCGACCGCGCGGCAGGTCTCGGTGACCAGGGCGGGCGGCGGCGGGTCGTCGAGCGCCACCGGCAGCCCGGCGATCCGGGCGTCGTCCGGGTCGACCACGATCCGGGTGACGGTCCGGTCGTCGGGCAGGTCGATGCCCCGGACCACCAGGTGCACGCCGCAGGCGGCGCCGGTGCGGACCACCCGGTCGAGTTGGCCGCGTTCGTGCCGGGACAGCTCGTCGCCGCCGAGCAGCACCGCCACCCGCCACGGCTCGGGCCGGCGCCCGGTGGCGGCGGCCAGCTCGCGCAGCGACGCGTACTCGCCGGCCAGCACGGTGGCGTTGATCCGGCGGATCTGCTCCACCAGCTCGTCCAGGAGCCGGCCCAGGCCGCCCGGGCCGACGGAGGTGAGCAGGCCGGCGGTGCCGAGCGGCGCGAACCCGGCCAGCCCGCCGCCCAGGTGCTCCGGGTCGTAGCCGTACAGCCGCACCGCGCCGGGGTCGGCCCGGCCGACGGACCGCAGCAGCAGCGCGGGCACCACCGAGGCCAGGCCGTCCCGGTCGCCGCCGGCCAGGTGCGCGTGCCCGGCGTCGAGGAGCGGGACCAGCGCCGGCACCGGTTCGGCGCCGGCGATGCGTACCGTGCCGATCCGGACCGCGCCCGGCGGCTCGGCCCGGCCCGCGGGCGTGGCCTGCCAGCGGTTCCATGGCGCGGACGCCGCCCCCGGCGCCTCCCGCCGTGCCGCGTCGGCGGCGCGACGCGCCAGCTCGGCGAGACGGGCGGTGTGCCGGGCGTCGATCTCGGTGAGCCGCCGGTCGCGCGCCGCGCCGACCCGGGCGGGCACCGCGGCGGCGGCGCGGCGGGTACGGTCCAGCCGCTCCCGGCCGGCGACCAGCTCGGCGTCGGCGGCGGCCAGCCGGCTCCGGGTGGCGCCCAGGGCCTCGGAGAGCATCCCCCGCACGCGCGTCACCAGTTGGGCGCGGACGTCAGCCACGCGACGGCTCCCGTTCCTCGATGTCCTTCGGCAGGTCCCGGCCGAGCCGGTCGAGCAGCACGCCGGTGAGCACCCCGGCGGTGACGGCCGGGTCGGCCGCGTGCGGCTGCTCCGGCCCGTCGTCGCGGCGCGGCGGGGGCATCCGGCAGACCCGGGTGAGCAGCGTGTCCAGCACCGGCGGCGGCAGCCCGGGCAGCAGGTCGCGGACCCGCCCGTCCAGCTCGCGGCGCAGCCGGGTCAGGTCGTCCGCGCGGGGCGGGTGGCCGAGCAGCTCCCCGGCCAGGTCGCGCAGCATCGGCGGGGCGATCGCGGCCAGCCCCAGCCCGACGTCGGCGTGCGCCCGGCGCAACTCCCGGTGCAGGCGGTCCCGGTCGCCGGAACGGATCCCGACCACCACCCGGCGCAGCAGCTCGCGGGAGTTCTCCACCCGCTCGTCCGGCTCGTCCGGCGCGCCTTCCCGACCGCCGGTCAGCTCCGCCACCCGTACCGCCCACCAGCGTCGCACCGCGGGCGGCTCGTCCGGCTCGGCGGCCGCGCCCGGCGCGGGTGGCGCCTCGCCGCGCGGCGCGTCGTGCCGCGGTCGTCGCTCGCCCGGTGGCGCGGTGGACGCGCCGTCGGCGGCCAGCCCGATCGCGGCCAGGTACGCGGTGAGCTGCTCCTGCGCCACCCGCAGCGCGTAGCCGGCGGTCTCGGCGTGCTCGGTGGCCGCGGTCAGCTCCGGCACGCCCATCGGGTCGGCCGACTCCTGGCGCACCCAGCGCAGCCGTTCCTCGGCCTGGCCGAGCTTCTCCAGCGCGGCGGCGAGCTGCGCCAGCGGCAGCTCCTCGGCGGCGGCGCGGACCTGCGCGCCGATGTCCTCGACGATGGACACGGCCGGCCCTTCAGAGCGTCGCGACGTAGAGCTGTGCCTGCTCCACCGCCACCAGCGTCGCGGCGAGGCACTCCTCCAGTTCCTGGCTGGCCTGGGTCAGCGAGGCCTGCGCCGCCTCGACCGTCTCGTGGCCGCTGCCCTCCAGCGCGCCGGCCAGCGTCTGCTGCGCCTCGGCCAGCTTCTCGCCGGCCGCCTGCACCGCTGTCTGGCCGTCACCGATCTGCTGGAGAGCGACATCGATGGCGGCCTTCAGCTCGGCGACGCTCGCCACGGGGACCTCCTGGGGGCAGGGGAGATGTCCATTACAACCCATCCCGACGGGTGGACGAACATCCACCCTCGCGTCGTTCCTGCCCCGGTGTCCGATTAGGGCCCTGACGTGCGCGAAGGCCGTGTCGGACGGTTCCGCCGGTCCCGTCGGCGGGCGGGCCGGTCCCGGTTGCGGGACCTCGGCGTCAGCGGCCCAGCCACCGCGGGCCGCGTACCTCGGCGCCCAGCGCGGTCACCCGGGCCCGCAACTCCCGGTCGGCGGTGACCACCACCCGCCGCCGGTCCGGAGCGGCGGCGACCAGCTCGACCACGGTGTCGTCGCCGGACCCGGCCGCGGACACCACGTCGACGCCGGGCGCCGGCGCCACGTGCCGGGCCGCGCCTTCCACCACCAGCACCACCTGCACCGGTGGTGGCAGCTCCGGCGGCACGCCGGCGCCGGCCAGCGGCGCCAGCGCGTCACGCAGCCGGACCGCCGCGCCGGCCCGGTCCCGCCACCAGCCGTCCGGCCGTGCGCCCACCACGTTCGCGCCGTCGACGACCAGCAACGCTCTGCTCTCCATGCCCCCAGCCTGCCACCGGTGCGCGTTTGTCGGGCACACGGCCGGGTAGCCACCGCCGACCGCGCCGCGCCGTGTCGCGTCCCGGTCGTGCCGACCGACTGCGGAGGACGAAGATGATGGGACCCGGTGACTTCGGCAACGACCCGTGGGACGAGTTCCTGGCCCGCTACTTCGGCCGGGGCGAGGCAGGACGACGGCCGGCGCACCGGGTCGACATCACCCGCCTGATGACCGCCGACGCCCGGGAGATGCTGGCCGACGCGGCCCGCCGGGCCGCCCAGAAACACAGCAACGACCTGGACACCGACCACCTGCTCTGGGCGGCGTTGCAGCGCGAGCCGCTGCGGGACCTGGTCCGCCGCGCCGGCGCCGACCCGGACGCGCTGGTGAACGCGCTCGGTGGACGCGCCGAGGGCGCGCCCGGCGGCGAGGTTCCGCCGAACCTGTCGCTCACCCCGGCCGCGAAGCGGGCGCTGCTGGACGCCCACCAGCTCTCTCGGGCCATGGGCGCCAACTACATCGGCCCCGAGCACATCCTGATGGCGCTGCCGCTCAACCCCGAGTCGCCGGCCGGCCGGATGCTCGCCGCCGGCCGGATCCAACCCGAGTCGTTGCAGGCGGCCAGCGCCGAGCGCGGCGCGGCGAACGGCCCGCGCCCGGACCGGGGCACCCCCACCCTCGACCAGTACGGGCAGGACCTCACCGAGCTGGCCCGGATGGACCAGATCGACCCGGTGATCGGCCGGGCCGACGAGATCGAGCAGGCGGTGGAGATCCTGTCCCGGCGCACCAAGAACAACCCGGTGCTCATCGGTGAGGCCGGCGTCGGCAAGACCGCCATCGTGGAAGGGCTGGCGGAGCGGATCTGCGACGGCGACGTGCCGCAGACCCTGCTCGGCAAGCGGGTCGTCCAGCTCGACCTGCCCGGCCTGGTCGCCGGCACCCGCTACCGGGGCGACTTCGAGGAACGCCTGAAGAAGGTGATCGACGAGATCCGGGCCCACCGCGACGAGCTGATCATCTTCCTGGACGAGATCCACACCCTGGTCGGCGCCGGTGGCGCCGGAAGCGAGGGCGGGATGGACGCGTCCAACATGCTCAAGCCGGCGCTCGCCCGCGGTGAGCTGCGGGTGATCGGCGCGACCACGCTCGACGAGTACCGGCGCAGCATCGAGAAGGACGCCGCCCTGGCCCGTCGGTTCCAGCCGGTGCTGGTGCCCGAGCCGACCGTCGAGGACACCGTCGCCATCCTGCGCGGCCTGCGCGACCGCTACGAGGCGCACCACCAGGTCCGGTTCACCGACGAGGCGCTGGTCGCCGCCACCGAGCTGTCCGACCGGTACGTCACCGACCGGTTCCTGCCGGACAAGGCGATCGACCTGATCGACCAGTCCGGCGCCCGGGTACGCCTGCGCACCCGCACCCCCGCCTCCGACGTGCGTGAACTGGAGCAGCAGCTCGACGACGTACGCCGGGACAAGGAGCAGGCGGTCTCCGACGAGCAGTACGAGCGGGCCTCCTCGCTGCGCGACAAGCTCGCCGAGCTGGAGGACCAGATCCGTCGCGCCCGCGGCGACGAGGGACCCAACCACGTGCCCGAGGTCGGGCCGAAGGAGATCGCCGAGGTGGTGTCCCGGGCCACCGGCATCCCGGTCACCCAGCTCACCGAGGAGGAACGCGACCGCCTGCTGCGTCTGGAGGGGCACCTGCACGAGAGGGTGATCGGGCAGGACGACGCGGTCGGCGCGGTGTCCGAGGCGGTGCGCCGCTCGCGTACCGGGCTGGCCGACCCGAACCGGCCGATGGGCAGCTTCCTCTTCCTCGGCCCCACCGGCGTCGGCAAGACCGAACTGGCCCGCGCGCTCGCCGAGGCGCTGTTCGGCGAGGCGGACCGGATGGTCCGGGTGGACATGAGCGAGTTCCAGGAGCGGCACACGGTCAGCCGGCTGGTCGGCGCCCCGCCCGGCTACGTCGGCTACGAGGAGGCCGGCCAGCTCACCGAGGCGGTCCGCCGGCGCCCGTACGCGGTGGTGCTGCTGGACGAGATCGAGAAGGCGCACCCCGATGTCTTCAACATCCTGCTCCAGGTGCTCGACGACGGCCGGCTCACCGACAGCCAGGGCCGGACGGTGAACTTCAAGAACACCGTACTGATCATGACGAGCAACCTCGGCTCGGAGCTGATCACCGGCGCCCAGCGCACGGTCGGGTTCGCCACCGGCGATCCGGGCCAGCAGGAAGCCACCGAGCTGCGGGAACGGTTGATGCGCCGGCTGCAGGAGAACTTCCGCCCCGAGTTCCTCAACCGGGTCGACGAGATCATCATCTTCCAGCGGCTCGAGGCCGAGCAGTTGCGCGAGATCACCGGCCTGCTGCTGGAGGAGACCCGCCGCCGGCTGCACGCCCAGGACATCCAGGTCGAGATCAGGGCCGCCGGCGTCGACTGGCTCGCCGAGCACGGCTACCAGCCGGAGTTCGGCGCCCGCCCGCTGCGCCGGGTGATCCAGCGCGAGCTCGACAACCGGCTGTCGAGGATGCTGCTGGAGAACGAGATCTCGCCAGGGCAGAAGGTCACCGTGGACGCCCGCGACGGCCAGCTCGTCGTCGACGTGTCCGCCGGTGAGCGCGGATACACGGCCGCCACCACATCCCATCCCCGGTGAGGGGTGCGGCCACCCTCGACGGGCCGGCCCGGCCCGTCGCGCACGGATCGGAGGGCGGACATGACCGAACCCGAGGAGACCCGGGAGGACACCGCGGCCGGCGAACCGATCGAGGCGGCGCCGACGGCCAACCCGTCCCGGGTCCGGGTGCCGCCGGAAGGTCCGACCCAGCAGACACCGCACGGCGAGGGCGATCCGGAACCGTCCGGGCCGCCGCCGGGAGAGGAGGCGTGATGGTACGCGAGGCGCGACTCGACCCCGAGGTCGAGGTGATCTGGGACGACTTCCACGCCGAGGTGAACGTACCCTCCGAGCAGCTGCGGCAGTGGCTGCTGACCCGCGGGTCGGGGGAGGAGGCCTTCGGCCCGGACCCCGACCTTGACCTGCCCGAGCCCGGCCGGCAGATCCTCGCCGTGCTGCGCAAGCGCAAGGTCGACCTCACCCCGGAGGACATCGAGGTGATGCGGGAGGCGATCACCCGGATCCGGGAGCTGACCGCCGACAAGCCGGACCGGGGCAACGCCGACGACGAGTGGCGGCACGCGCTGCTCGACCTCGGCCACGACGTGCTCGTCGAACGCTGAGCCGGCGGCGGGCGCCCGGGCGGACACCCGCCCGGGCTGACCGGGCATGGCCTCACGGCCCTCCCTTCGCTCGGTGCGTTCGCTCATGCGGGCGGACCGGGCATGGCCTCACGGCCCTCCCTTCGCTCGGTGCGTTCGCTCATGCGGGCCGACCGCCCTACTCGGACTCCGTGCTGGGCAGTCGCAGACCGGCGGCGTCGGCCGCGGCCCGCAGGTCCGTCCGGGCCCGTTCCTCCCGGCTGAGCAGGTCGGCGTACTCGGTGACGTCCGCCGGGTCCGGCACCTCCGGCAGGCGGCGCAGGAACGCCTCCACGTCGGCGGCGGCGGCGGTGTGCGCGGTGGCCGCCTGACGCAGCAACTCCCGCTGGTCGGCGGCCGGATACAGATCAGTCATGCCGCCGTGATACCCGCGTTCAGGCGGTTCGCACCCCGCCCGCGCCGTGCGGCTGCACCCCGAAGTCCGGATGGGCCAGCAGCCAGGCCAGATAGTCCGGGTGGTTGGCCAGCGCGTCGGTGTACGCCGCCGCGGCCGTCTGCAGCACCGGCTCCGCCACCGCCGCCGCGGGCGCCTCCGGATGCCAGCCGAACAGCAGCCGCCAGCGCAGCGGGGTGCCGGCCAGCCGGCGGGTGACCAGCCCGGCCACCGGGCGGAAGGTGGCCTGGCACAGCGCCACCGCCGTGCCCGCGTCGACCAGGTCCAGCGCGGCGCGTACGTCCGCCTCGTACACCTTGCGGGGGGTGAAGCCGGCGCGGGCGCAGGCGGCGGCGAAGCAGTCGCCGAAGCAGCCGTCGCCCGGCGCGGCCACCCACTGCTCGCGCCGCAGGTCGATCAGGTCGATCTCGTCCCGGCCGGCCAGCGGGTGGGTCTGCGGCAGCAGCACGAAGACCGGGTCCACGGCCACCTCCCGCCAGCTCAACCCGAACACCGGCGACGGCGCGGCGTCCCCGCACACGCCGGTGAGGGCGAAGTCGAGCCGGCCGCCGGCCACCATCTGGGCCAGCTCGTCCACGGACCAGGACGCGTACGTGGAGATCTGCGCGTCGGCGTGCTCGGCGGCGAGCCGGTGCACCAGCCGGCCCAGGATCGGGCTGTTCACCCCGCCGAACCGGTAGCGGCGCAGCGGATCGCCCGCGCCGGCCAGCCGGGCCGCCTCGTCCTGCAGGCCCTTCATCGCCGGCAGCAGCACCCGGGCCCGGTCCAGCACCAGCTCACCCAGTGCGGTGGGCCGGGCGCCGCGGCGGTCCCGCTCGAACAGCGGCCCGCCGAGCACCCGCTCGATCCGTTGGAGCTGGGCGGTCAGCGCCGGCTGGGCCAGGCCGAGCATGGCGGCCGCCTTGGTGACGCTCCCCGTCTCGGCGATCGCGCAGACCACCCGCAGGTGTCGCAGCTCCAGATTCATAGGGTGACGGTAGGACCACGAACGGGTGTCCGGGAAGGGGCGGTTCGGGTCAGGCGTCCCGGCGATGCTCCAGGTCGGCCAGGCGGGTACGCCGCCCGGTGACCGCGTCGCGCACCTTGTCCAGCACCCCCACCGCCGGCTCGACGATCTTGTTCCAGGGCGGGGTGGCCGGGGTGCCCGGGTGCGGCCGGGTGGGCGCCGCCTCCTCCGCGATCTCCCACCGGTTGCCCAGCCGGATCAGCTCGGCGTCGCTGGCCACCTCGCGCAGCGGCGTGACCAGCGCGGCGACCCGGCTCACGTGCCGGCGTACCCGTTCGGCCACGTCGGCGACCACCGCGTCGTCCGGACCGGACAGCTGCTTCAACGCGGTGAGCAGGGCGGCGTCCGCCTCGATCTCCCGCGCGACCAGGTCCTCGCTCTCCGGCACCGCGGCGCGGGCGGCCGGGAAGAGGTACTGCTCCTCGGCGGAGAGGTGCCGCGACACCGCCGCGTTCAGCACGTCGAGCACCCGGCGGCGGCCGGCCGGGTCCAGCCCCGGCTCGGTGACCCGGTCGGCCAGGTCGAGCAGGGTGCGGTGCTCGGCGTCCACGAGGTCGGCCAGGCTCCGCCCGCCCGGCCGGTACGCGTCGTCGGCGGCGGGCGGGAGCGGCGGCAGGGGGACGGTCATGGTGCCCTCCTCGTGGTGGCCGGAATCGATGTTCGGCGTTACCCGGCCGCGCGTCCCGCGAAACCGGTCCGGACCGCGCCGGTGGTCGCGACCCGCCCGGCTGGTATAAGGAAGCGATGACGACCTCCGCCTCACCCGAGCCCACCGACGAGGTCGTGGACCTCTGCCGGGACCTGCTGCGCATCGACACCACCAACACCGGGGACAACGACACCAGCGCGGGAGAGCGGCGCGCCGCGGAGTACGTCGCGGAGAAGCTCGCCGAGGTCGGCGTCGACGCCGAGATCCACGAGTCGGCGCCCGGCCGGGCCAACCTGGTGGCCCGGATCCCCGGCACCGAGCCGGGCCGGGACGCGCTGCTGGTGCACGGTCACCTCGATGTGGTGCCCGCCGACCCGGACGAGTGGTCGGTGCACCCGTTCTCCGGCGAGATCCGCGACGGCTACCTGTGGGGCCGCGGCGCGATCGACATGAAGGACTTCGACGCCATGGTGCTGGCCGTGGTGCGCGACTGGCAGCGCGCCGGCGTCCGGCCCCGGCGCGACGTGGTGCTCGCCTTCACCGCCGACGAGGAGGCCGGCAGCGACTACGGCGCGCACTTCCTGGCCCGGAACCACCGAGGGCTCTTCGACGGCTGCACCGAGGCGATCGGCGAGGTGGGCGGCTTCTCCTACTCCGTCGACGACGCGCGCCGGCTCTACCTGATCGAGACCGCCGAGAAGGGCATCGACTGGCTGCGCCTGCACGCCAGGGGCCGGCCCGGGCACGGCTCGATGGTGCACGACGACAACGCGGTGACCGCGCTCGCCGAGGCGGTCGCCCGGATCGGCCGGCACCGCTTCCCGGTGGTCATGACCGACACCGTGCGGGCGTTCCTGGCCGAGGTCTCCGACGTGCTCGGCATCGAGATCGACCCGGACGACCCGGAGACCGCGATCGCCAAGCTCGGCCCGATCGCCAACATCATCGGCGCCACCGTCCGCAACACCGCCAACCCGACCCGGCTGGCCGCCGGCTACAAGGACAACGTCATCCCCGGCCGGGCCACCGCCACCATCGACTGCCGCAGCCTGCCCGGGCAGAGCGAGGAGTTGGAACGGCAGCTGCGCGAGCTGGTCGGCCCGGACATCGCCATCGAGTACGTCCAGCGGCAGCCGGCCCTGGAGACCACGTTCGACGGCGACCTGGTGGAGCAGATGTCGGCCGCGCTGCGCGCCGAGGACCCGGGCGCCCACCCGGTGCCGTACATGCTCTCCGGCGGGACCGACGCCAAGGCGTTCTCCCAGCTCGGCATCCGCTGCTTCGGCTTCGCGCCGCTGCGGCTGCCCGCCGACCTCAATTTCTCCGGCCTGTTCCACGGCATCGACGAGCGCGTCCCGCTGGACGGACTACAGTTCGGCGTGCGGGTTCTCGACCGCTTCCTCCGCAACTGCTGACCGCGCCCGCCGCGGCGCCGCCGACGCGGACCTCCCCCCATCGCGAAGGGACTGCCTCACATGACCGACCAGCACGCTGAGCTGGACGCCGCCCTCGAGCAGGTGATCGACGCCGCCCGCGCCCACCTCGCCGCCGTCCGGGCCGCTCAGGGCCGGATCGACGACGACGCCGTCTGGCAGGCGTACGTCGCGTTGAACAACGCCTCGTTCGCCTACGACGAGCAGCTGCTCGACGCGTTCGGCGAGGTGACGCCCTGGGACGTCGAGTCGATCGACCCGGACGAGGCGGACGAGCGTTTCGGCGCGGTCGAGGGCGGCGAGCCTACCGACCCGCACCCGCGGGTGATCTCGGTGCGGCAGCGGCGCGACTACCGGGTGCCCAGCGTCGCCGCGCTGCTCCGGGTGGCCGAGGCGGCCCGCCGCGAGGGCACCCCGGAGGACGACGAGCCGGCGCCGGTGGAGGGCGTCGGCGAGGCGGTGCTGGAGCTGCTGCAGAGCGGCGACGGCTCGCTCTCCGCGCTGGACGTGCCCGAGCTGGAACCGCTCGACGGCGTGGTCATGGTCAGCGAGGTCGGCACCCCGGTCGACCTGGAGTCGTTCGACGACGACGACCCGGTCGGCCCGTTCCAGCCGGCCGTCGACGACCGGCTTGTCGGGCGCCTCGACGAGCACCCGTTCCTGGAGCTCGACGAGGAGCACGATCACGCCCACTAGGCCGTGACCGCCTCGGGGCCGCACGGCGCGGCGCGGCCCCGGGGCGAAGCCCCGTCAGTACGACAGGCCCGGCTGCGGCTTGTTCACCACGCGACGGCGCAGCATCACCTGCCGCGTGCCGTCCCGGTAGAGCCGCACCCGGGCCAACTCCCAGCCGGAGAACTCCGCCTGGATCGCCAGCTGCGCCGCGGCGGTCAACCGATCGACGTTCGAAGGCAACCGCAGCGGCGCGTATTCGTAGTCCATGACCCCTATGCTGCCCAGCTCGCGGGCCCTTTGCCACCCCCCGACCGTGACCCGGATCGCCTCGCGGGCGCCGCGACCCGGCCCGCTCTCCTTGCGGCCGGTGGGCGGCGGTCGGTCAGCCGTCGCGCTCCGGGTAGCCGACCGGCACCGCGGACACGTCGTCCAGCGCCGTGACGATCTCGTCCGGCAGGGTCATCCGCTCGACCTGGAGCGCGCCGAGGAGCTGCCCGACGGTCCGGGCGCCGAGGATCGGCGCGGTGACCCCGGGCCGGTCCCGGACCCAGGCCAGCGCCACCTCCGTCGGCGACACGCCGAGGCCGCCGGCGGCGATGGCCACCGCCTCCACGATGCTGGAGCAGCGGGGCTCCAGGTAGGTGCCGACGAAGCGCTCGAAGTGCGGCGACACGGCACGCGAGTCGGCCGGGCGGCCGTTGCGGTACTTGCCGGTGAGCACCCCCCGGCCCAGCGGCGACCAGGGCAGCACACCCAGCCCCATCCCGGCGCAGGCCGGCAGCACCTCGCGCTCGATGCCGCGCTCCAGCAGCGAGTACTCCACCTGGGCGGCGACCACCGGGGCGCGCCCCGGCCAGGCGGCCTGCCAGGCGGCGGCCCGGGCGGTCTGCCAGCCGGAGAAGTTCGACACCCCCACGTACCGGGCCTTCCCGCTGGACACGGCGTGGTCCAGCGCGGTGAGCGTCTCCTCCAGCGGAGTGTCCGGGTCGTAGCCGTGCACCTGCCACAGGTCGACGTGGTCGGCGCCGAGCCGGCGCAGCGAGGCGTCAAGCGTGCGCAGCAGGTGCCCGCGCGAGCCGTCGCGGCGGCGCCCGCTGCCCGGCCGCAGCCCCGCCTTGGTGGCGATGAGCAGCTCGTCGCGGTCGACCAGGCTGCCCAGCAGGGAGCCGATCACCGACTCCGCGTCGCCGTCGGCGTACACGTCGGCGGTGTCGACGAGGTTGCCGCCCGCGTCGAGGTAGCTCTTCAGCTGGGCGGCCGCGTCGTCGGCGTCGGTGTCCCGTCCCCAGGTCATGGTGCCGAGCGCGAGCCGCGAAACCGCCAGCCCGCTTCGGCCGAGCGGTCGCTGTTGCATGGGTGAACCTTATTTCGATCCCGGCGTCACGGATATCCTCGCCGTAGTCAACTTCCCGCGCGACCGCAGGGCCGGTGTGACGTGTTCGGGGCGAGCCGGTCGTCGGTGGCGGCACCGGCATTGCGTAACCTGATGCGACCTGTGGTGCGGACGGTGGGAGGACCAGTGCGACTCGGGCTCAACCTCGGATACCAGACGGCCTGGAGCACGCCGGCCGACCACCTGGCGTTCGCCCAGGAGGCGGACCGGCTCGGCTACTCGGTGGTGTGGGCGGCGGAGGCGTACGGCTCCGACTCGCCGAGCATGCTCTCCTGGATGGCCGGGCAGACGCAGCGCATCGACCTCGGCTCCGCCGTCATGCAGATCCCCGCCCGCACCCCGGCGATGACCGCGATGACCGCCGCGACCATCGACGCGCTCTCCGGCGGCCGGTTCCGGCTCGGCCTCGGCGTCTCCGGCCCGCAGGTCTCCGAGGGCTGGCACGGCGTCCGGTTCGCCAAGCCGCTGTCGCGCACCCGGGAGTACGTGGACATCGTCAAGCTCGCGGTGGCCCGCAAGGAGGTCGCGTACGACGGCGAGCACCACACGCTGCCGCTGCCGGACGGCCCGGGCAAGGCGCTGCGGCTGAGCTTCCACCCGCCGCGCGAGCACATCCCGATCTACCTGGCCGCCGTCGGCCCGAAGAACCTGGAGCTGGCCGGCGAGATCGCCGACGGCTGGCTGGCCGTCTTCTACGCCCCGGAGTTCGCCGAGGAGCACCTCGCCGCGATCCGGGCCGGGCGGGCCACGGCCGGCAAGGAGCTGGCCGGCTTCGACGTGGTCCCGTCGGTGCCGGTCGTGATCGGTGACGACGTCGCCACCTGCGCCGAGCTGGTCCGCTGGTACGCCGCGCTCTACGTGGGCGGGATGGGCAGCCGGAAGCAGAACTTCTACAACCAGCTCGCCACCCGGATGGGCTACGGCGACGCGGCCCGGGAGGTGCAGGAGCTCTACCTGGCCAAGCGGCAGCGCGACGCGGCCGCCGCGGTGCCGATGGAGTTCATCGACCGCACCTCGCTGCTCGGGCCGAAGGAGCGCGTCGCCGAGCGGATGCGGGAGTATGCCGCCGCGGGCGTGACCACGCTGTCGGTGACGCTGTTCGTGGCCGACCGGGACAGCGGCGTGCGGACGCTGCGCACCGTCGCCGAGGCGCTGGAGCTGTCCGGGGTCGGCGAGTGACCTGGGTCGAGGCCATCGTCCTGGGCATCGTCCAGGGGCTGACGGAGTTCCTGCCGGTGTCGTCGTCCGGGCACCTGCGGATCACCTCGGCCATCTTCTTCGGCCGTGACGCGGGCGCGTCGTTCACCGCGGTGACGCAGCTCGGCACCGAGGCCGCCGTGCTGATCTACTTCTTCAAGGACATCTGGCGGATCGTCCGCACCTGGTGCCTGGGCCTGGTCGACCGGTCGGTGCGCTCCAGCCTCGACTACCGGATGGGCTGGTACGTCATCGTCGGCACCATCCCGATCGGGATCCTCGGGCTGCTCTTCAAGGACCAGATCCGCACCGCCGGCCGGAACCTCTACCTCATCTCCTTCACGTTGATCTTCTTCGCCCTGGTGCTCGCGTTCGCCGAGTACTGGGGCCGGCAGACCCGCACGTTGGAGAACTTCCGGATGCGCGACGGCGTGGCGATGGGCCTGGGGCAGGCCATGGCGCTGATCCCCGGTGTCTCCCGCTCGGGCGGCACGCTGACCGTCGGCCTGCTCCTCAACCTCACCCGGGAGACGGCGGCGCGTTACTCGTTCCTGCTGGCCATCCCCGCCGTGGTGATCTCCGGCGTGTTCAGCCTGCCGGACGTCTTCGAGCCGTCCGCGCCCGGCACCGCCGCGCCGAGCGTGGCGCAGATGGTGGTGGCCACGCTGATCGCGTTCGCCATCGGCTACGCGGCCATCGCCTGGCTGCTGCGCTACGTCGCGCACCACACGCTCTACCTCTTCGTGCTCTACCGGGTGGCGCTCGGCACGCTCGTGCTCTGCCTGCTGCTCACCGGCACCATCAGCGCCACCTGATCCCGGCCACACGACGAAGGCCGGCACCCCGTGACGGGGTGCCGGCCTTCGCGGTGTCAGCTGTTCCAGTGCTGGGCGACGATGTCGGCGGCCTGCTGCTCCCACTGCGCGTACGCGTCGGGGTAGGCGCTGACCTGCACGGTCTGGGCGGCCTGGGTCAGCGGCATGTCCTGCCAGCCGTCAACCTGCTTCAGGCCCTTGAGGAACGCGAGCGTGGAGTACTCGGGGTCGGTGATCTGCTCCGGCGTGCCCCAGCCGCTGGAGGGGCGCTGCTGGAACAGGCCCAGCGAGTCGTGGTCGTTACGGTCACCGAGGTGGCCGAGGTTCTCCAGCTTCGACTCCTGCAGGCTGGTGGCGATCGAGACGACCGCGGCCCGCTCGTCCATGCCGGCCTTCTTGGTGGCCGCGATGATCGCCTTCACGTTGCCGGTCTGCTCGTCGTTCAGGTCGATGCGGGACTGCGCGCCCTGCACGCCGTGCGGGACGAGCGCGGCGGGGTCGGCCTGGGCGGTGACGGCCGCCTCGCGGGCGGTGGGGGAGCTGTCGTGGTGGTTGAGCGGGCCGGCGGCCAGGCCACCGGCGACGGTCAGACCGGCGATACCGAGGATGCTCTTGCGCAGCATGGTGTTCATGGGGGCTCCGTTCGGGGGTCGACACACCCGGGGGCGGGTGTGCAAGCACCGTCAGGCGGCGCTCTCGTCGGGGGTTCCGGCGGGCCACGGGGCGGGGGCCTCGTCGTGGCGGCGGAACCATGTGCAACGACCGGCGACCCGCCGTCATTCCCGGGGATCCGGGATCCCTCTGGCGGGCGTTTCCGCTGCTCAGCCGTGCACCGGGTATAACGCCCCCGCCCCCGGACCCATTCCAGCCGGCAGGTGCTCCCGACCACTCTCGGACCGGACATACCGCCTACCCGACACCCATCGTCCCCACCCGCCCCAAACACCCCCACCCCACCCACCCCGCACCGCCTCCCCCTCCCGCCGATCTTGCACTCGCGGCCCGGGGAACGCCCGACCTGTCCCGGTGTGGGCGGGCCGCAAGCGCACGATCGGTTGACCGGGTGTCCCAGGGCCCGTTGTACCGCTCGCGCCGGCCGGTTCGGGGGTGGGCGGGAGTGTGGTTGGTGCTGTGGTGGTGGGGGAGGTTGCCGAGGTGGCACGGCCTAGGGTGGTGAGCGTGGCGACCCTTCTGCTCTTGCGACACGGCCGGACCACCGCGAACGCCGACGGTGGCCTGGCCGGCCGGCAACCTGTCGAGCTGGACGACACCGGGCGGGCCCAGGCCACGGCGGTCGGCGGTCGGCTCGCCGGGCTGCCGCTGGCCGCGGTGGTGACCAGCCCGCTGATCCGCTGCCGGCAGACCCTGGAGCTCGCGTTGCCGCAGGCCGAGCCGGTGGTCGAGGACGGGCTGATCGAGTGCGGCTACGGCGCCTGGGAGGGGCAGTCGCTGAAGAAGTTGGCCAAGGAGCCGCTCTGGCCCGTGGTGCAGCAGCATCCGAGCGCCGCCGCCTTCCCGGAGGGGGAGTCGATGGCGGCGATGTCCGCGCGGGCGGTCGCGGCGGTGCGGGCATGGGACGCGCGGGTCACCGCCGAGCACGGGCCCGAGGCGGTCTGGCTGGCGTGCAGCCACGGCGACGTGATCAAGGCCATCGTGGCCGACGCGCTCGGCGTACACCTGGATCTTTTTCAGCGGATCGTGGCCGATCCGGCGTCGGTGACGGCGATCCGCTACACGCCCCTGCGGCCGTTCCTGGTCCGGCTCAACGACACCGGCGGTGACCTGTCCGCGCTGGTCCCGCCGCCGCGCAAGCGGCGCCGGCGGGCGGCCCGCACCATCGGGTCGGACGCGGCGGTCGGTGGTGGCGCGGGCGCGGCCCGGTGAGCCGGGCGGCGCCGGTCGCGTCCGGGCGGTCGGCGCGGCGCGTTGCGCTCTGGGCGGATTCGGCGTCGGTGGGCTGCGCGGTGCTTCCGCGCTCCGGATAGGGTCGTGGGTATGACGCACCAGGTGCACGCGTTCGAGCCGCCGGAGCGGTTCGTCGCCGGAACGGTCGGCCCGCCGGGGGAGCGCACGTTCTTCCTCCAGGCGCGCGGCGGCGGCCGGCTGGTCAGCGTGGCGCTGGAGAAGGTCCAGGTGTCGCTGCTCGCCGAGAAGCTGGAGGAACTGCTCTCCGAGGCGCAACGCCGGTTCGGGGTGAAGGTGCCGGAGTCGGCTCCGGTGGTGGTGGGCGACAACGAGCCGCTCGACACCCCGGTCGACGAGGAGTTCCGGGTCGGGACGCTGGGCCTGGCCTTCGACGTGGACACCGCCACCGTGGTGATCGAGGCGATCGCCGTGGGCGAGGCGGAGGTCGAGGTCGAGCTGGGCGAGGCGGACGACGACGAGGTCGAGATCGACGAGGAGCCGGACGAGCCGGACGAGGACCTCGACCGGCTCCGGGTGCGGCTGACCCCCGAGGCGACCCGCGAGTTCATCGAGCGCGCCAAGCGGGTGGTCAACGCCGGCCGGCCGCCCTGCCCGCTCTGCGGCCAGCCGCTCGACCCGGCCGGCCACCTCTGCCCCCGGCACAACGGCTATCACCGGTGACCTCGTCGGAACTGCAGCCCCGACAGGACGGCGCCGAGGCGCTGCGGCTGCTCGCCGACGGTGAGCTCACCCTGGAGGGACGGCTGGTCGACGCCTCCAACGCCACGCTGCGCGCCGTCGTCGCCCTCGGCGAGGTGAGCGCGCACTGTGTCTACAAGCCGGTGCGCGGCGAGCGCCCGCTCTGGGACTTCCCGGACGGCACGCTCGCCGGCCGGGAGGTGGCCGCCTACCTGGTCTCCCGGGCCACCGGGTGGGACCTGGTGCCGCCGACCGTGCTGCGCGACGGCCCGTTCGGTCCCGGCTCCTGCCAGCTCTGGATCGACGAGCCGGCCGACGCCGAGCCGCTGGTCGGCTTCGTGCCCGCCGAGTCGGTGCCGCCGCGCTGGTTCCCGATCGCCGCGGCGCGCGACGACGACGGCGCGGCCTACGCGCTGGCGCACGCCGACGACCCGCGGCTGGCCCGGCTGGCCGTCCTCGACGCGGTGATCAACAATGCCGACCGCAAGGGCGGGCACGTGCTCGTCGGCACGGACGACCGCATCTACGCGGTGGACCACGGCGTCACCTTCCACGTGGAGGAGAAGCTGCGCACGGTGCTCTGGGGCTGGGCCGGCCGCCTGCTGCCGCCGGACGCGGTCGAGATGCTCGACGGGCTGGCCAGCCGGCTCGGCGGCGCGCTCGGCGAGGAACTGGCCGAGCACCTCACCATCGGCGAGGTGGCCGCGGTGGCGGCCCGGGTGGAGCGGCTGCGCGACTCCGGCCGGTTCCCGGTGCCCCCGGAGGAGTGGCCGGCCATGCCCTGGCCACCCATGTGAGCCGCTGTCGCGTTGATCACCCGTGGGTCGGCACCCGCACGCCTGACGGATCGTTAGGCTGGCTGTCATGGAGTCTTGGGCGGGACACGAGGTGCCACGGCTGCCGGGTGAGGGCGCGCCACTGAGGTTGTACGACTCGGCGCGACAGGGCTCCCACCCGTCCCGGCCCGACGGCGTCGCCTCGATGTACGTCTGCGGCATCACCCCGTACGACGCCACCCACCTCGGGCACGCCGCCACCATGATCACCTTCGACCTGGTGCAGCGGATGTGGCGCGACGCCGGCCTGACCGTGCGCTACGTGCAGAACGTCACCGACATCGACGACCCGCTGCTGGAGCGCGCCGAGCGCGACGGCGAGGACTGGAAGGTCCTGGCCATGCGGGAGACCGCGCTGTTCCGCGAGGACATGGAGGCGCTGCGGATGATCCCGCCGGCGCACTACGTCGGCGCGGTCGAGTCGATCCCGGACATCGCCGACAAGGTGCTCCTGCTGCTCAAGGACGGCGCGGCGTACCGGCTCGACGACGGCACCGGCGACGTCTACTTCGACATCTCCGCCGCCCCCGCGTTCGGCTACGAGTCCAACCTGTCCCGCGCCGAGATGCTGGAGATCTTTCCGGAGCGCGGCGGCGACCCGGACCGCGCCGGCAAGCGGGACCCGCTCGACCCGCTGCTGTGGCGCGGCGCCCGGGAGGGCGAGCCGTCCTGGCCCGGCGGCGAGCTGGGCCCCGGCCGTCCCGGCTGGCACATCGAGTGCACGGTCATCGCGTTGAACCTGCTCGGCGACCGGATCTCCGTGCAGGGCGGCGGCAACGACCTGATCTTCCCGCACCACGAGTGCTCCGCGGCGCACGCCGAGCGGCTGACCGGGGAGACGCCGTTCGCCGACCACTACGTGCACGCCGGCATGATCGGCCTGGACGGCGAGAAGATGTCCAAGTCCAAGGGCAATCTGGTCTTCGTCTCCCGGCTGCGTGCCGACCGGGTCGACCCGATGGCGGTGCGGCTCGCCCTGCTCGCCGGCCACTACCGCAGCGACCGGGCCTGGACCGACGAGCTGCTCGCCGAGGCGCTCCAGCGGCTGGACCGCTGGCGGCGGGCCGCCGCCGCGCCGGCTGGCCCGTCGGGTGAGGCGCTGCTGGCCGAGGTACGAGGACGCCTCGCCGACGACCTCGACACGCCGGACGCGTTGAGGGCGGCCGACACCTGGGCCGCGCGGGCGCTCAGCGGTGACGGCGGCGACGCGACCGCCCCGAAGCTGTTCGCCGACACCGTCGACGCGCTCCTCGGCATCCGCTTGTGAGGCGGAGCCCCGGTCGGGCTTGACGGCGGCGCCTGCGGCGTCCGCTGGGGAGTCAGATGTTCAGCGGTCCACCATTGCGCACGGCGTCGTCCTTGATGGCGATGAGGTTGGCGGAGACGTACGAGATGTCATGGGTCCGGTGCCACTCGCTCGGAAAGTGCGTCACCAACCGCGACACCTGGAATCGGCATTTGATCTCAGGCACGAATCGAGAATAGTTCGCGTCGGTGAAGTACCAGAACGAGTTCTCGTTGTAGAACGCCACATGAGTCGGATCCTGGAAGGCACCCCGACCGTCGGTGCTGGGCGTCAGCGACAACAGCATCCCGTTCGGCGCGAGCAGCCGGTAGAGTTCGTTGAACAGTGAGATCTTGTCCGGAACGTGTTCCAGGAAATCCGCAGCCCGAATGACTCCGACGCTGCTGTCCGGCAGATCGATCCCCTTTGCCACGTCGCAGACGATGTCGACTCCCGGCTCGTCTCGGCAGTCGAGACCGAGATACCCTTCCGGCTTGTTGTGGGCCGAACCCAGATCGAGCGCCAGCAGGCCCTGCCGTCGCGACCAGGCCAGCGCGTTCTGCTGAATGTTCCGGTCGTAGATCTCCACCGTGCGCTGTTGGATGCGGGCGTTGAACTCCGGAACACGCTGCGTGTTCCTGGTGTGCATGCGTTGCAGGTACAGGCATTTTGGGATGTGATGGAACTCGGTCACCTGATAGATCCGAGCCATGAGATCGGCGTCGTCGGCGACATCGAGCGACTCGTCGTATCCGCCAACTTTCTCGTAGATGTCCCGGCGGAAGGCTCGCACATGGTTCGGTGCGTACCAGATGTAGCTCACGTTGTGCGGCGTCGGCGCCAACGCCCGGCACGCCAGCACGTCGCGGCCGTCCACCCGCTCGTCGTAGTGCCGCCAGCCGAACGAACTCGCGAAGCGGTCCTCGCAACGGCCGCCGTCCTCCTGGATCTGTGCGGTGTCGCTGTAGACGAACCCGACCTCGGGGTTGGCGTCGAAGGCGTCGACGATCTGTTGCAGGCAGTCGCTGCCGAGCAGATCGTCGTCGTCGAGCTCGACCAGGATGTCCCCGACGGCTTCGGCGCAGGCGTACCCCTTCACCGCGCCAACGCCGTTCAGGTCGTCCTTCACGATGAGCCGGACCCGGTCGTCGGGCGTCTCGGGCCGCCAACGGGACCCCTGGTTGAGGACGACCACCCATTCCCAGTCCGTGAAGGTCTGCGCGACCAGTGACCGGAAACATTCGTCGATGAAACGGGTACGGTTGCTCCCCGTGAAGACCGTCACGCGCGGCGTTCGCATCGAGCCGATCACCTACCCGCTGACTTGGTTGAACGAGTTGCCGGGTCCGGGCGGTACTCGGCCGGAACGGCTGAGGTGAGCCCCTTGTCCAGCCGGACCGCCGCCTTGAAGGCGTCCCGCGCCTCCGCGTCGTCACCCGACCGGGACAGCAGAATGCCCAGCCGGAGGTAGGCGGTCGATGCCTTGTTGTCGATCGACACGATGCTCCGGTAGATGTCCATCGACGTCGTCGGGGCCTTACCTTCCAGCGCGATGGCCTTGTTGAAGAGAGCCGGCTTGTACTTGGCGTCGGCTGCCAGTGCCTTGTCGTAGTTGCTGATCGCCTCGTCGGGCTGGTTGCGCGACTGGGCGATGAAGCCCAGGTTGAACCAGGCGAACTTGTTGTTGGCGTCACTGGTCAGCACCTTCTCGAAGGTGGCCTTCGCCGCGTCCAAGTCGCCGGACTTGCCCTGCTCGACGCCGAGCTTCAGGAGATCCGCCGGCGTGGACCCGTTGTCGGCGCCGCCGCTCGACTTCTCGCTCTTGCCGGAGTTGCTCGTCTGCGGCTTGTCAGCGGCTTTCTCACTGCATGCCGCGACTCCTGTCACTAGGACTGCGCCACAGGCGAGTGATCCCAGAATCTGACGCGCGATCAATTTTCCTCCCTGGTGGTAACGGAATTGTCCGACTTGGTCGTCGACCGGCCGGCATTGCTACGGTCGGTCGTTGTCCGGCCCGGCGGATCTTCCGGGGCGGTCAACGCCACCGGTGTGGTCAGCGAGATGCAGGACACCCAGATGTCGGCACCTCCGCCGGTGAAGGTGAACTGGTAGCCACTTGTGGAGAGGGGCTGGATCAGCACCGGGTTGACGCCCGCGCCCGAGAGCTGGTAGCCGGTGCCGACGGCGATGTCGCCGGGTACGCACCCGAAATCGACGGGGGTATCCGCAATCACGGTCAGCGGACCCTGAATGTAGGCGGACTGGATCCCGTTGCCGGCCAAGCCCTGAGGGCCTTGTGCGCCTTGCAAGCCCTGCGTGCCCTGGAAGCCCTGTGCACCCTGGAAGCCCTGTGCACCCTGGAAGCCCTGTGCACCCTGGAAGCCTTGTGCGCCTTGTAGGCCGGTGTTGCCCTGAGCGCCCTGTGCGCCGGTGTTGCCTTGCGTGCCTTGGAAGCCCTGGGCTCCTTGTGCGCCGGTGTCGCCCTGGGTGCCTTGCGCGCCTTGGGCGCCGGTGTTGCC
>NZ_JBICSL010000019.1:0-115071 GCF_043197045.1 Micromonospora sp. NPDC049282 | reverse complement strand
GCAGCCACCAAGACCAACGACTAAAGATCAACCAAACCGAGGTGGTCCAGTTTCAGCCGGACCACGGTGGTCCCGTTTGAGGCGGCGTTGACACCGGGCTCGTTCTTGTGGGTCGCCCTGGGTCGGGCCCGTCCGCCCAGGTCTGCGGACCTGCCGTTGGGACGCCTCGGTGCACACCGCTCCGTCTCCGTCCGGCCGTGCGCCCCGCAGCGACACGGTGCTCGGACAGGCGACCGTCCGGCACCACGTGCCGGACCGCGCCGGCGAAGGGATTCACCGCTGGTACTCATTGGGGTGTTCTGGCTCTGCTGGTGTCCAGTAGCAGAGCTTGCCGGCGCTGGTGCACCGTCAGATAGCGCAGACCCTCGACGCCGGCGGTGAACTGTCGACGCGAGCGGCGCGGCATCCAGAGCAGGACACCGGGTGTGAGCTCGATCGTGCCGAGTTCGGTGGTCAGTTGGCCGCTGCCGGCCAATACGTGGACGAGAACGTCGAGGTCGGGTCCGGTATGGGCGTCGATTGCCTGCCCGGGCGGCAGCGCGATGACGTTGGCGTCGAGGTCGCGCTCGCGGGTCTGTAATTTCCACACCGCTCCGGTGACGTCGGCGGCAGTCGTGTCAGCGGTGAACGTGGTGGTGTCGGCCAGCACGCGTGGGAGTGAGGTGCCGGCAAGTTTGGTGATCTGGATGCGCCAGTCGCGCATCTCGCGGTTGAGGTACTCCCAGCGGTAGCTGCCGGCGTGATCGGTCTCGAACTCTTCATGCAGATGCTGCGGATCGTGGTCATTGACCAGCACGAACGCTGCACCGACGGGCAGGGCGGCGTAGGTCGCGAAGATCCTGGGGTGTTTGTCAAGCTTGCGCATCCCGCGCACATCCAGTTCCTGCACGTCGGGGTCGCTTGCGGCCTTCGGTGACATCGCGGTTCTCCTGCTCGATAGTTTCTACAATCCAATATTGTGTAAACTCTAGGCCATGACCCACGTGATCTCCCAGCCGCGTGGACGCGGTGGACCCTGCGCGCCGACGAACGCCCGGTTGGACCCCGTCTACGAGCGCGACCTCCCGAGCCACCTGATGCCCGACCTGTCCTTCTCGCCGCCGCTTCCCGATCGCACCGGTGCACCGGGATCACCGGGTGCCGCAGGCGCGGCCCGCTGGAGGGATACGACACTGGCGGCCGGGCCGCCGCCGTCCGGAGAGGTGGAGGGGATGCAATGACGATGCCGCGGCCGGGTCAGCCCGCGCCCCGACGCCGTGGACAGGTGTTGCGGCTCCTGCGGGACGCGGCCGGCCCGATGGCTGTCGCGGAGATCGCCGAACGGCTCGACATCCACGTCAACACCGCGCGTTTTCATCTCGAGAGCCTGGTCAGCAACGGTCAGGTCGAACGCACGACTGCCGACCCCGGCAGCCCGGGACGTCCACCGCAGCTGTTCCAAGCGGTACGGGGCATGGACCCGATGGGTACGCGGCACTTTCGGGTGCTCGCCGAGGTGCTGGCCGAGGCGATCGCCGCCGATCCTGATCCGAGCGGCCGAGCCTTGGAGGCCGGTCGCTCCTGGGGACGTCACCAGGCGTCCCCCGTCACCGACGCCACCGAACCGGCTGAAGCACCCGAGCCCGGTGAATCCGTCGAGCGGCTGATGCACATGCTCGACGAGTTGGGTTTCGCGCCCGAGCGGGCCCCCGGTAGCGATCGGCCACAGATCGACCTGCGGCAGTGCCCGTTCCTGGAGCTCGCGGTCAGCCGGTCCGACGTGGTGTGTCCGGTCCACCTCGGCCTGATGCAGGGCGCGATGCAGTCGTGGGGCTCGCCCGTCACGGTGGAGCGACTCGACCCCTTTGTTCAACCAGATCTGTGCGTAGCGCACCTCACCTCGATTGGAGCGTCGTGATGGATGTCTTGTCGTTGACCGCCCTGGCCGTTGAGCAGATCGCCGCGGCTCGTGCCTCGTCGGCGGGCCGTAGTGCCCGTACCATCCAAGGCCAACAGACACATGCGCTGCGCCAGACTGTGCTCGCCCTGGCGGCGGGCCGAGCGCTCGGCGAGCACGAAAGCCCCGGTGAGGCAACGCTGCTGGTGCTGGCGGGGCGGGTCCGGCTGAGTGCCGGCGACGACTCCTGGGAAGCGGCCACCGGTGACTATCTGGTCATCCCGCCGGCCCGTCACGATCTGGCCGCGATCGAGGATTCCGCGGTGTTGCTCAGCGTTGTCACGGCCGCCCGAGGATGACCGCCTCGTCCGGACCGGCCGACCCGGACGAGGCGCCGACGCAGAAGTGGAGCGCGACGGCGCCGCCCGGCTCGCGGCGCGGTGCACATCCGAGCCCGGCAACCGTCCTGGCCGCGACCGGCGTCTGTTCCGTCGTGCTCGGTGGCCTGGTCGCCGCGGTCACCGGACCCCTCGAGCTGGCTCACGGCAGCTGGCTCGCGGCCTATCTGGTGCTGGTCGGTGGCGTAGCACAGTGCGCCATGGGCCAGGCCCGGTCCCGGCGCCCCGACGTGATGCGGGCACGCGGCGGCTGGGTGCAGGTCGGTTGCTGGAATCTGGGCAGTGCCGTGGTGATCGGCGCAACCCTGGCCGGTCAACCCGTGGCGGTCGACCTCGGCTCGGCCCTGCTGGTCATCGCGTTGGCGATCGCGTTCCGCGCCACACGCCCCGGTGCTGGTACGGCTGCTCGCCCGGCCACCGGCGGGATGTCACCGCTGACCAACCTTGCCTACCGGACGCTGCTGCTCGTGCTGGCGCTCAGCATCCCGGTCGGCATGGCGCTGTCACAAGTGCGGCACTCCTGAACGCCACCGGTTGCTCTTGAGCAGCGTCTCAGGCGCCGGACACCGAGGCGACACCGAGCGGGCCACGCAGAACACGCAGACCTCCGCCGACCGAGGCGCCCTGGTGAACCCGCCGGTGAACTGCAGGTGGGCCGCCCTCCTCTCTACTCGGCGAAGTGTTCGGTGTCGACAGCGCTGGAAGCGGCGTCGATCTCGGTCAGCCGGTACAGCGCGATTGCCTTGTTCGGCGCGGAGTCGTCGATTTCCGCACGGTCGGCGAGTTGGGTGAGTACCCGTAGCACGATCGAGGGCGCGTCGACGTGGAAGTGGCGGCGCAGTGCCCCGCGGGTGTCGGAGTGCCCGAAACCGTCGGTGCCCAGAGAGGACCACGGGCCGGGGACGAACGGTGCGATCTGGTCGGGGACGGCCCGCATCCAGTCGGACACGGCGATGACCGGGCCGGGCGCCGCGGTCAGGCGGTCGGTGACGTACGGGATTCTGCGGGGTTGGCCGGGGTGGGTGAGGTTCCAGGCATCGGCGGCGAGGGCGTCGCGACGCAGTTCGGTCCAAGAGGTCACCGACCAGACGTCGGCGGCGACGCCCCAGTCGTCGCGCAGCAGGAGCTGCGCCTGCAGCGCCCACTGCATCGCGATGCCGGAGGCGAGGATCTGCGCGCGCGGCCCGTCAACGTCGCCGGCGGGGCGGTAGCGGTGCATGCCGGCCAGGATGCCGTCGACGTCCACGTCGGCCGGCTCGGCGGGTTGGCTGATGGGTTCGTTGTAGAGGGTGAGGTAGTAGAAGACGTCGGGGTCTTCCCCGTCGCGGGTTTCGCCGTACATGCGGCGCAGTCCGTCGCGGGTGATGTGGCCGAGTTCGAACGCGAAGGCGGCATCGTAGGCGACACAGGCCGGGTTGGTGGCGGCCAGCAGCAGCGAATGCCCGTCCTCGTGTTGCAGGCCCTCACCGTTGAGCGTGGTCCGGCCGGCGGTGGCGCCGAGCAGGAAGCCGCGGGTCATCTGGTCGGCGGCCGCCCACAGGCCGTCGCCGGTGCGTTGGAACCCGAACATGGAGTAGAAGATGTAGAGCGGGATCATCGGCTCGCCGTGGGTGGCATACGAGGTGCCGGCCGCGGTCCAGGACGCCGTGGCGCCGGCTTCGGTGATGCCTTCATGCAACAGGACGCCCGTGGTGTCCTCCTGGTAGCTGAGCATGAGTTCCCGGTCCACCGACAGATAGTGCTGTCCGTGCGGGGAGTAGATCTTCTTGGACCGGAACAGGGCGTCCAAGCCGAACGTGCGGGCCTCGTCCGGAATGATCGGCACCAACCGGTGACCGATGTGCGGGTCTTTCATCAGGTCTTTGAGCAGCCGCACAATCGCCATCGTCGTGGCGACCTGCTGCCGTCCGGAACCGCGGGCGGCTACCGCGTACGCCGCGGTGGCCGGCAGTGCGAGCGGCCGACTCGGCACGGTCCGCGCCGGCAGGTATCCGCCGAGGGCGCTACGCCGTTCGTGCAGGTACTCCAGCTCCGGGGACCGCTCGGGCAGCCGCTGGTAGGGCGGCAGGGTCTCGTCGAGAGCTGAATCCGGGATGTCCAGATGCAGGCGGTCCCGGAAGCCCTTGAGGTCCTCGAGGGTGAGCTTCTTCATCTGGTGGGTGGCGTTGCGTCCCTCGAAATGCGACCCGAGGGTCCATCCCTTGATCGTTTTGGCGAGGATGACGGTCGGCTGGCCGGTGTGGTTCACGGCGGCCCGGTACGCCGCGTACAGCTTGCGGTAGTCGTGGCCGCCGCGGCTGAGCCCCCAGATCTGCTCGTCCGACAGGTCCGCGACCAGGGCGGCGGTGCGTGGGTCGCGGCCGAAGAAGTTTTCCCGCACGAACGCGCCAGATTCGGCCTTGTAGGTCTGGTAGTCGCCGTCCGGGGTGACGTTCATGAGGTTGACCAGCGCACCGTCGGTGTCGGCGGCGAGCAGCGGGTCCCACTGCCGGCCCCAGACCACCTTGATGACGTTCCAGCCGGCGCCGCGGAAGAACGCCTCCAACTCCTGGATGATCTTGCCGTTGCCGCGGACCGGACCGTCGAGGCGCTGAAGGTTGCAGTTGATGACGAAGGTGAGGTTGTCCAGCTCCTCACGGGCGGCCACGCCGATCGCCCCGAGCGCTTCGATCTCGTCCATCTCGCCGTCGCCGAGGAACGCCCACACCCGCTGCGCGCTGGTGTCCTTGATGCCGCGGTGGTGCAGGTAGCGGTTGAACCGGGCCTGGTAGATGGCGTTGAGCGCGCCGAGGCCCATCGAGACGGTCGGGAACTGCCAGAAGTTGCGCATCAGCCGCGGGTGCGGGTAGGACGGCAGACCACCGCCGGGATGCGACAGTTCCTGGCGGAACCCGTCGAGTTGGTGTTCGGTCAGCCGGCCCTCGAGGAAGGCCCGCGCGTAGATGCCCGGGGAGGCGTGGCCCTGGAAGTAGATCTGGTCGCCGCCGCCCTCGGCGGCGCGGCCGTGGAAGAAGTGGTTGAAACCGACTTCGTACAGCGATGCGGCCGAGGCGTAGGTGGAGATGTGTCCGCCGACCCCGATCCCGGGCCGCTGCGCCCGGTGCACCATGATCGCGGCGTTCCATCTGATGTGGGCGCGAATGCGCCGCTCGATGTCCTCGTCGCCGGGAAACGGCGGTTCCAGAGCGGGCGGGATGGTGTTGAGGTAGTCGGTGCTGTGCAGGCTGGGCACGCCGACGTGCTGTTCGCGGGCTCGTTGCAGCGTGCTGAGCATCAGATACCGGGCCCGGTTGGCTCCGGCGTGCTCCACGACCGCGTCTAGTGACTCCCGCCATTCCTGAGTCTCGGCGGGGTCCACATCGTGAAGCTGGCTGGGCAGTCCGTCGCTGATCAGCGGCTGTCGGTGGGTTTCTGCGGTCATGGCGTGGGACCCTTTCTCACCGCGTTGCGGGCGTCGGGTGGCGGGCTCAGGGCACCAGTCGCAGCGCGAGCACGATCCCGAACGTGGGCAGGAGCAGGACTTTGGCGCACTCGGCGGCGATGTAGGCGAGGTGCAGGTGCGATCGTGGTGGCTCATGCCCTTGGACGAGTTGTCGGGCACGCCGGTCCAGCCGGGGACGCACCACCGCTACCTGGACGACCAACAGCGTCCAGAGGGCGATCAGCATCGTCGTCGGGACGCCTTCGACGCTGGATCTGCCGGCCGTGCTCGTGAGCACGGTCAGCGTCAAGGTGGCGGCGAGAACGAGTTCCGCGGCGTTGAGTACCCGAAAGACCAGCCGGCCGATGCCGAGCCCGAGCGGCACCGTGATGCCGGGCGCGCGGAATTTCAACGGGGTCTCCAAGAAGGAGATCGCCAGGACCATGCCCAGCCAGACGAACGGGACGGCGATGATCACCACGGCAGCAGGTCGCGCGGTCACGGCTTGCCCCCGACACCCGGCGACGGCGGAGCCTGCAGTCCTTCGACCGGCGCTGTCGCGGGAGAGATCTGGGCCAGGCACAGATGCGGCTCGACGAACGGTCGCAGGCTGACGGCCGCGGGTGGGGCGTCGACGTCGGCGAGAGTCCGCCGAAGCAGACCAAGATGCACCGAGCAGACGACATCCGGGTGCGTGGCGGCGACCGCGCGAAACGGGCAGGCATGCAGCCGGATCTGGAGGTTGTCACCGTCGCGGGCGAGGTCTGGGTCGAAGCCCAACTCGGCGAACACCGCGTTCACGTGCACCGCGGCCTCGGTCAGCGTCGCCGCGGCGGCCGCCGGACCGGGTCTGCGTTGTCCGCCCCAGTCCCAGCCGGCCCGTTCGGCGCGCCGCGCGCGTTGGTCACCGTCCCCGGCGGCCCACTGGGAGGCGAGGATCCCGGACAGCAGCTGGTAACCGGAGGAACCGTCGGCGGCGTGACTGGCCGGCAGGTAGAGCCGACGGGGACGCCCCCGCGTGCCGGACCGGTCGGCCCGGCTGATCACCAGACCGGCGTCGGTGAGCACATCCAGGTGGAACCGGATCGTCGTGACGTGCAACCCGCACGCCGCGGCGAGTTCGCGCACGTCCAACGGCCGCTCGCTGGCGCGCAAGGCGTCCAGCAGCCGCAGCCGGCTCGCGACGGCAAGCGCCCCGTGCGTCTGGCTGCGCTCACCTGCTCGGTCGTCGTTCACCCTTCCACCATAATAGAAATGATGCTGATAGTCTAAAATAGGCGAGCGGACACCCGCCGAAGAAGGGGAGGCCGACATGACGTACGTGATCGCGGAGCCCTGCATCGACGTCGTCGACCGGGCCTGCGTCGAGGAATGCCCCGTCGACTGCATCTACGAGGGGAACCGGGCGCTGTACATCCACCCGGACGAGTGCGTGGACTGCGGCGCCTGCGAGCCGGTCTGCCCGGTCGAGGCGATCTTCTACGAGGACGACCTGCCCGCCCAGTGGTCGGTATTCGCCGACGACAACGCCCGGTTCTTCACCGAACCGCTGCCCGGGGCAGCGACGGCCCTGGACTCACCCGGCGGTGCCGCCAAACTCGGCCGAGTGGGAGTGGACACCTCGCTCGTCGGCGGCCACCCGCCTCCCGCCTGACTCCGCTTCCTCGGCCGGCGTTTATCGGCCGCGCGACAGCGGCGCGTGGGTGTCGTTGCCGGTCGGTGTCCCGAACCGTCGTGCCTCGCGCGGTGACGCGGGTCGCTGATCCGGTGGTATCCGTACGCGGAGGACAGCTGAACCGTCCTCCGCGTCGAGGGCGGTGGTGCGATTGCCTACGCCGGGCACCGCAACGGGTGGCCGTGGCAACGGCGGTTGGGGAAGGCGAGGCAGAGATGATCGACAGTACGCGGCGGCGCGGCGGGAGCCGGCCGGCCACAGCCGGACCGGACGACGCATGGCTGGTCGAGGTCGCCGAAGGGGCCAGCCGCGACGCCGGCGGGGTCCCGGTGGAGTTGCTCGGCGACTACCTGTCGCTGCTCGCTGATGCGGCCACCCACGGACGCCAAGCCAAACGTGGAGAGCTGGACGCGGTCGGTCTGCTCGGCCGGCGCGCCGCCGAGCAGGGCATCTCCGCGGGCCGAGTGGTGCAGTTGTACCTTTCCGCCGCTCGGCGGCTCTGGCAGGACCTGCCAATGGTCGTGCGCTCCCGCGACAACAAAGCGGTACGCGCCGCCGCCAGCGCCGTCCTGCAGGTCATCGACGAGGCGGTCGCGACACTCGCTGACGGTTACGCGGTGGCCCGCCGAGACCTGGTCCGCCGGGAGGAAACCTTGCGGCGTGAGCTGGTCGACGACCTGCTGCGCGGTGACTCCGACCTCGGCACCCTGGTGGAACGCGCCGAACCGTTCGGTCTCGACCTCGCCCGGGTCCACCAGGTGGCCCTGGCCGCGCCGAGCCGACGGCTACCGGACGCCGACGCGGCGATCAGCGCCCTGGAGGCGGTCATCTTCGACCGACTCGGCGACCGCGACGTCCTCGTCGCGACCAAGGACGGCCTACTGGTCGTGCTGGCACCGGCCGACGCGGCAGCAGCCGGCCGGCCGCCGTCCGCTCTCGACCCCAGCAACGAAATCGGCCGGCTCATGCATCGCGAGCTGAACCGGCTGCGCCGAGGCCGTCCCTGGCGGGTCGCCGTCGGCCGGCCCCACCCGGGCCTGTACGGCATCGCCCGCTCCTACGAGGAGGCCCGCGAGGCGCTCGCGATGGCCGGCCGGCTACACACCGACACCCCCGTCATCAACGCCCACGATCTGCTCATCTACCGAGTCCTGCTACGCGACCAGCCTGCCATCGTGGACCTCGTCCAAGCCGTACTCAGCCCCCTGACCCACTCCCGCTTCGGCGCCAGCCCCCTGCTGGACACCCTGAACGCCTACTTCGCCACGGGTGGCGTCGCCACCGAATCGGCGAAACGCCTTCATGTGGCCGTACGCACCGTCACCTACCGCCTGGACCGGGTCAAGACTTTGACCGGCTACGACCCGGCCGACCCCGCCCACCGCTTCACCCTGCAGGCGGCGGTACTCGGCGCCAAGATGCTCAACTGGCCGCAAGAGCCCCTACCCAATCCGGCCTGACCCCGCCGGACGTCGAGTACAGCGCGTCTCCGAAACGGGGACTGACCAGGCAACCCCACACGCGAGCCTGCTCAGTGCAACACCAACACCTTCAGCCCCATCTGCACGATCTTTGACTGCCGCCCACCGGCAACTCGCGACCGACCGGGTCCGCCGGGCGGGCAAGGTGTGATGCGACGCTGCCTACTGGGTGGCCCGCCATAGGCCGCGCATGCCGCCGGCCGAGCCGTGCCCGACGGCGTCGAACAGAGCCAGGTGGGCGGTGTCGGCGTTGACGGCAACGTGCGAATTGCTCAGCAACTGCCGCGACGCCTTCAGGCCGTCCATGTCTACCCCACCCATCGCGTGACCGTCGCTGCGTCGCCGTCTCGTCACGTCGGCCGGCGCCATCGCACCACATCATTGTCGCCACCAAGCACTGTCTGGCAAACCCGGCTCGGGTACGCACAAGCACTCCGATCGCGCCAGCCGCCCTCGCCGGCTCAGCGGACAGGACGCGGGAAACGGATGACGTTGTCTGGGATCTCGTCCGAGCCGCTGTCGTCGGCGGCGTGATCCGATCCCGCCGCGTCGAGTGCATACCTTGATTCAGGCGCTGCGCGGAGAACGGCGTTGGCGAGGGCCAGGTTGGTGACCAGGTGCCGCAACTCGACCAACTCGGCCGCTTGATTCGCGACCGTCTTCTGGAGCCTGGCGAGGGTGTCCTCGAGCCGTTTCTCGGTTTCTGGGATCTGCGAGAGTTCGGCGCGGACCCGCGCGTAGAACTCGGTCTTCAGGTTGGAATGCCGCTTGAGCAGGGCCGGCCGGTGGACGCCGGCCTCGACGGCCACCGGCCGGACCCAGCCGATGCCCTCGTGCGGCGACTGCTCGACGCGGTCGACGACGAACTGGATCGGCTGGGGGAGGCGCTGACCGCAGCGGGACGGGCCATGCCGGGTGCTGCCCGAGCGCTCACCGCGCTCGCCGGCTGCCCCAATGTCCGGCAGACCGTGCTCACCGGCAACACCCGCCGGTCGGCTGCGGCAAAGCTGCGCGCCTTCGGCCTCGACCGGCATCTGGACCTGGCCATCGGGCGTACGGTCGACGCCTACCTCGGCCCCGGCCCGGCGGGTGCCTACCACGCCGCCGCGAGCGGCAAGACCCAGGTGATCGGCACGTTCTCCAGCAGTGGCGATGGTCTGGAGGGGCGGATCGGCGCCACCGTGCGCAAGGAGAGCGGCCTGATCGAGCCCGTCGCCAAGGCGCTCAACGTCGTCATGGCCGACGGCCTGGTCGCCGTGCCCCACTTCCCGAGCGGGGCACAGCTCAAGCCTCCACGATGCGGAGAATGCCGCCGACGCCGAGGACGCTGTCGAGGCCGCACAGTTCCGCCACGGCCTGCCGCATCGCGCCTTCCTCGGCCCGGTGCGTGATGAAGACGACGCGCGCCTTCGAGGCACGGTCCTCCTGGGTGATGGAGCGGATCGACACCTGGTGGCGGCCCAACACCCCCGACACCTCGGACAGGACGCCCGGCGCGTCGGTGACCTCCAACTTGAGGTAGTGGGGGTGCGCCAGTCGTTCAGTCGGTCGCAGCACCGCGGAGCTGCCGAGCGGCACCCTCCGGTGGGTGCCGCGTCGCAGGTGGTCCGCCGCGGTGACGAGGTCGCCGAGCAGAGCCGACGCGGAGGGCAACCGCCCCGCGCCGTGACCGTAGAACATCTGGTCGCCGGCCGCGCCGCCCTTGAGGAACACCGCGTTGTACGTGTGGCGCACGTTGGCGAGGGGATGGTTCTTGTCCACCAGGGCGGGAAAGACCTGGACGCCGATTTCGCGCTCGCCGGAGCCGGCCGCCCCGAAGACCTCGGCCTTGGCGATCGATTTGATCACGTATCCGAAACGCGCCGCGATGTCGAAGTCGTCGCGATCGAGCTTGTCGATCCCCTCGCGCTCGACGTCGTCGACGGCGATCGCGCGTTTGAAGGCGAGCGAGGCGAGGATGGCCAGCTTCGACGCGGAGTCCGCGCCCGTCACGTCGTTCGTGGGATCGGGCTCGGCGTAGCCCTCCTCCTGTGCCTGGCGCAGGGCCTCGGCGTAGCCGAGCCCTTCTTCGGACATGCGCGTCAGCATGTAGTTGGAGGTGCCGTTGACAATGCCGAGGACGCTGGTGATGTCCTCGCCGAGGAACGATTCCCGGAGTACGCGCAGGATCGGCACGGACGCCACGGCGGCAGTCTCGAAGAAGAGGTCGACGCCGCTGGCGTCGGCCGCGGAGTACAGCTCCGGGCCGTGCTTGGCGATCAGTTCCTTGTTGGCGGTGACGACCGGCTTGCCGGCGCGGAGCGCGGCGAGCACGTACGTGCGGGCGGGCTCGATGCCGCTCATCACCTCGACCACCACGTCGATGTCGTCGGCGTCGGTGATCGCCCGCACGTCGTCGGTGATGAGCGGGGCCAGCAGGCCCGAGCGCTTCTTCCCCGCGTCCCGTACGGCGATGCGCTTGAGTATCAGATCGATGCCGCTGATTTCCCAGATATCGGGAGCCCGACCCAGGAGAAATTCGGCGAAAGCCGCTCCGACGTTGCCGCAACCGAGCATACCCACGTTCACGGGACGATCCATGGCGGGAGCATATACGCCTGCTTCGTCCGGTCACCGCCACTCTGCTGCGCCGTCTTGGATGGTGAAACCCGGCCGTAAAGAAAAGATCTTCTGCGCGGGCGCTCGACGGCCGTCGGCGGGGAAGTCGGTCGGAAGAGGCGGAACCCGCGGGACCAAACGAGCCGACCAGTGGGGACGCCGCTTCGGTGCGTCCGCAGGCCATCGCGACGGGGGCGTCCACCATCTCACGGACGTCGAAGTCTCCTACGCGGAGCAGTAGTCGGCACATGAGCGATCAGCTCTCCCATCGGTCGACGACGACGGACCGCAGGTTCTTGAGCAAGTCGTCAACGTGATGGCCGCGGAGCGGAGGGCGGTCAACGCGTTCCGCCGGGATGCGACCCGGCTGGGGGAGCGCTCGACTGTGGGAGTCACCATTGAGATCGATCACCTTCCCTGTAGCTGTCCCGTCAGGGACCGCACGCGATAGGGCAGGCGCATATGACCGACGACCGGGCGAAGGTTCGGGGGAAATTGCCCGGGCGTACGGATATGGCGTGCCTCTACTGTGTTGCTGGCATCGGGTGTCTGTCGTCGTCCGTCACGACCGGACCCGGGAAATGAGAAGCCGAACAGCTATCCGATGAGACTTCGTTTGGCATCGGCAATGACCTCGGCGACCCCCCATGGAGCGGCCCTGTTACTGAACCTCAATTGAGCCCCCGTTTGGCAACCCGTTCGATGCCTACGATGGGGGAGGGAGTGCCAGGTGGTCAAGTCGCAATCTCGGAGTTTGAACGCGGCCCCGCCCAAGCGCATCACTTCGACCTATCGGAAATGGCCGAAAGGGTCCTGGTCAGCCAGTCGTCGAACGTCGTGAGGACATCGCGACATTCGGGGAGTCAAAGTGGGTGGCCCAGGCAGCGGATGCTTCGTGCAACGCGTCGAGGGCGGCGGTGATCGCCGGCCGGTCGCTGGTGCTCGCCCGCCACACGGCCATGATCTGCCGGGAGCTGGTTGGCCGCAGCGGCAGTGCCACGACCTCCGACGGCAGGCGCCCACGGCCCAGCCGGGGTAGCAACGCGACGCCCAGCCCGGCAGCCACCAACGACACCTGGGACTGGTACTCGTCCACCTGGCAGGTGATGTCGGGCTGCCGGCTCCGCTCGGCGAAAGTCCGCAGCAGCCACGCGTGGCACATCGATCCAGGTCGCTGGCTGATCCACCGCTCGGCGACCAGGTCATCGGCGGAAACCTCGCCCCGGCCGGCCAGTGGATGCCCGGCCGGCAGGAGCACGTCGGCGACGTCGTCGCCCAACGGGGTGCACCGCAAGCCGTCGGGGAGGACCAGCGGGGTGTTGTGCCAGTCGTGCACGACGGCGACGTCCACCTCTCCCTCGGCCACCAGGTCGACGCCGCGGAGCGGGTCCACCTCCGACACGTGGAGGTCCAGGCCGGAGTGCCGGCGGGTCAGCTGCACCAGCACGTCCGGCAGGAGTCCTCGGCAGGCCGTCGGGAAGGCGGCGAGCGTGAGGCGGCCGGTCGGCTTTCCGTGCTGGAGTTTCAGTCGGGTCTCCGCCCGCTCCAGCGCCGCCAGCACCTCCTCCGCCGTCTGCGCGAGGATCTGCCCGGCGGGGGTCAGCGCCACCCGGCGTCCCTCGCGGTCGAGAAGGGGGGCGCCGGCCTCCCGCTCCAGCTTGGCGATCTGCTGTGACACGGCGGACGGCGTGTAGCCGAGCGCCGACGCGGCCCCGCTGATGGAACCGAAGGTCGCCACGGCGTGCAGCGCACGCAGCCGGCCCAGATCGTGTAATGAAGCCATGCTAACGAACTCCCATTAGAAAGTGTCAGCCTTCGGGTCCTTGGCGGCGACGCCGGATGAGACATCATGGGTCGGGTCCGGTGGCGCGTGCCGGGTAGGAGGATGGGCGGTGAGAAGATCGCGATGAAGCCCACTCATGTCGGGCTGGTCGTTTTCGTCGCGGCGGTCTGGGGCGTGAATTTCGTTGTCATCGATGTGGGACTGCAAGATTTCCCGCCGCTGCTCTTCGGCGCCCTGCGCTTTATCCTCGCCGCGATACCGGCGGTTTTCTTCGTCGGTTCGCCACGGGTCGCCTGGCGATGGGTTCTCATCGTCGGAATAGTGCTCGGCGTGCTGAAGTTCAGTTTCCTCTTTATCGGGATGCACGTCGGCATGCCGGCCGGACTTGCTTCCCTGGTGTTGCAGAGTCAGGCGGCGTTCACCATTGTTCTTGCCACTCTGCTGCTGCGCGAGCGGCCCAGGGTGGTGCAGTTGGCCGGCCTGGGCGTCGCCACGGCCGGGATCGTCCTGGTGGGCACGCGGCTCGGTGGGACGACGCCGGTCGCCGGGTTCCTGTTGGTGCTGACTGCTGCCGCCTGCTGGGGACTGGCGAACATCGCGACCCGCAAGGCCAACCCGCCGGACATGTTCCGGTTCATGGTCTGGGTGAGCGTGGTTCCTCCCCTTCCGTTGCTGATCCTTTCGGCCGTCTTCGAGGGCGTTCAGGAGGACCTCGCCGCGCTGCGCTCGCTGTCGGTGTCCGGCGTGGTCGCCGCCGTGTACGTGGCCTGGGTGGCGACGCTGCTAGGTTACGCGATCTGGGGATACCTGATCCGGATCCACGGAGCCACCGCGGTGGCCCCCTACGCGTTGCTGATACCGGTGTTCGGTCTGGGCGCCGCGGCCGTCTTCCAGGGTGAGCCCGTTACCGCCGTCACGATCCTGGCCAGCGTGCTGGTCATCTCCGGCGTCGCGGTCGGCGCGGTGCGCCTACCGCGGCCGTCGTCGTCCGAAGCCACCGTGCCGGTCCGCGGCACCGACGACGCCATTCCGGTCCTCACGGCGCGGCGTCTGCCGTAGGCCGCCCGCTACCAGGGCGGCTCGCCGGTCCGTTGTACCCCGGGCTCCGGCTCGGCGATGGCGTGCACCGAAGGCTGCGCCAGTCGGACGTAGTCGGCGGTCCGCAGGCTGACGGAGCGTTCCAGCGAGCCCGCGTTGAAGAAGACCTTCTCGTGCTCCAGCAGCCCGGGATCGACGATCAGGTCCAACGCCGGACCGAACGCGAAGGGCACGATGGTGCCGCTTGGCGACCCGGTCAACCGCTCGGCCGTCGCCGCATCGGCGAACATGGCGTGCCGCGCCTGGTACTGCTCCTTCAGCCGGTCGAGGTTCAGACGCTGGTCCCCGGGCACGACCGCCAGGACGTACCGGAACTCCTTCTTGGTGATCTTGAGGCGCGCGACTATGCACTTGGCCGCCTGCCCTGCGGGGTGGCCCCGCAGGGCGCTGACTTCGGTGGTGCGCCCCTCCGGCCGGTGATCGAGGGAACGGTAGTCGGCACCCCCCTCGTCGAGCAACGCGATCAGCCGCTGCTCGGCGGTGCCGTCCGTGCCATCTGTGCCGGTAGGTGCGAGCCGGAGTTCTTCGTGCATTTCCATGCTTTAGTGCTCCCTCGTCATTTTGCCGGTCCGGGCGCGCAGCCGGTGGCTCCAAGCCGGGGATGTCTCTCTGGTCTGCCCATCCACTGCGGGGACGGCAGCATCGGCTCGAAAATCTGCCACCCGGCGTCGGTCAGCGGTGCGTTGGCCGGCGGCGCCCTCCGGTACCGCTGACCCGGTCATGCCGCTTCCGACTGGGCCGGCTGCCGACGGGCCGACAGTCCACCGCCGGCGGTGTGCCGGGGTGTCAACAGGTGACGACACCGACACACCGCAGGCGGTGCGGAACGGATCTGCTTCGGCTATCCGGTCATCCAGCGGTGCACGGTGCCCCGTTGAGCGTGAACGAGGCCGGTCGTGGGTTGGTGCCGCTGTAGGTGCCGTTGAAGCCGAGCCCGGTGGACGCGCCGGCCGGCAGCGAGCCGTTCCAGGCGGCGTTGCTCGCCGTCACTGCCGTGCCGCTCTGCGACCAGGTGGCGGACCAGCCCTGGGTGACCCGCTGGCCGGCGTCGGGGAATGCGAAGCGCAGCGTCCAACCGGACAGGTCGGTGGTGCCGGTGTTGCGCACGGTGATGGTGGCGCTGAACCCGCCGCCCCAGTCGTTGGTCGCGTAGGTGACCTGGCAGGCGGCCGTGCCGGGCGTCGGCGTCGGCGTGGGCGTGGGCGTGGGCGTGGGGTCCACCCCCGTGGCCTGTACCACGACCGGGGGCGAGGCCGGCGAGGTGTTACCGGCGGCGTCGGCCGCGACCACGAAGAACTGCCGCGACGCGCCGGGAACCAGCCCGCTGATCGTGACGGACGGGGTGGCCGTCCGGCCGTACACCGTGTCGGAGGTGCCGACCAGCTCGTGGACGACGTACTCCCGTACCCCCACGTCATCGGTGGACGGCGACCAGGTCAGCGTGGCGGACGTGCCGCTGACGGTGGCGCGCAGGTTTGTCGGCGCGGTCGGCGGGGTGGTGTCCGGCGCCGGGTTGCCGTAGCTCAGCCCGTAGCCGTACGGGAACAGCGGGGCCTTGCCGTCGCCGTCGTTGATCGGCTGCTGGCTGACCGACTGCATCCAGGTCACCGGCAGCTTCCCGGTGGGCTGGCGCACGGCGAACAGCACGTCCGCCACGCCCTGGCCCTCGGTACCGGGCAGCCAGGCGGCCACCAGGGCGTTCCAGTTCGGCACCTGTGCCGCGATGTCCAGCGGGCGGCCGGAGACCAGCACGACCACCACCGGCACGCCGGCCGCGCGCAGCGTGTTGATGGTGTTCAGGTCGGTGGTGTCCAGACCCATGCCGGCGGGCCGGTCGCCCTGGCCCTCGGCGTACGGCGTCTCGCCGACCACCGCGACCGCGACGTCGTAGGAGGAGTCGATGCCGCTGCCGTTGAGGCTGTAGGTCACGGTGCCGGCCGAGCCCACGGTGTTCCGGATGCCCTGCAGGATCGTCGTGCCCGGGGTGGTGTTGCCGCTGCCGCCCTGCCAGCTGACGGTCCACCCGCCGCTCTGGTTGCCGATGTTGTCGGCGTTCCTGCCGGCGACGAAGATCCGGCTGTTGGTGCGCAGCGGCAGCGCGCCGCCGTTCTTCAGCAGCACCTGCGACTTGGCCACCGCCTCGCGGGCCAACTCGCGGTGTGCCGCGCTGCCCAGGGTGCCCGCGTACGAGCGGTCCGCGAGGGGGCGCTCGAAGAGGCCCAGCTCGAACTTCTTGGTCAGGATCCGCCGGTTGGCGTCGTCGATGCGCGACATGGGCACCCGGCCGGCCTGCACCTCGGCGCGCAGGAGCGTGATGAAGGACTGCCAACCGTCGGGCGCCATCACCATGTCGATGCCGGCGTTGACCGCCTGCGCCACCTCGGCGCCGGTGAAGCCGGGAGCGCCGTCGATCTGGTCGATGCCGTTCCAGTCGGAGACCACGAAGCCGGTGAAGCCCAGCTCGTTCTTCAGCAGGTCGGTGATCAGGTAGCGGTTGCCGTGCAGCTTCTGCCCGTTCCAGCTGCTGTACGAGATCATGATCGAGCCCACGCCCCTGCGGATGGCCTCCACGAACGGCGGCAGGTGGACGGCCCGCAGCTCCGCCTCGGAGAGCTGGGCGTTGCCCTGGTCGGTGCCGTTCGTGGTCCCCCCGTCGCCGACGTAGTGCTTGGCGGTGGCCAGCACGCTGGCCGGTCCGCCGAGCGTGGTGCCCTGGTAGCCGGTGACGATGCTGCTCATCTGCGTCGCCAACTCGGGCTTCTCGCCGAACGACTCGTAGGTGCGGCCCCAGCGGTCGTTGCGGGCCACGCAGAGGCAGGGCGAAAAGGTCCAGTCCACGCCGGTGCCGGTGACCTCCTCGGCGGTCGCCCGGCCGATCCGCTCGGCCAGGCCCGCGTCGCGGGTGGCACCCAGACCGATGTTGTGCGGGAAGATCGTCGCGCCGACCACGTTGTTGTGTCCATGCACGGCATCCGAGCCGTAGAGCATCGGGATGCCGAGCGGCGTGGCCAGCCCGCCCCGCTGGAAGGCGTCGTACATGTCGGCCCAGCCGGCCGGGGTGTTCGGTGACGGTGCCGAGCCGCCGCCGGAAAGGATGGAGCCGAGCCGGTGGGCGGTCACGTCGGCTGGACTGACCTTGGCGCGCTCGGCCTGGGTCATCTGGCCGATCTTCTCGTCCAGCGACATTCGCGACAGCAGATCCACCACCCGCTGAGCCACGGGCAGGGACGGATCCTGATAGGGCAGCGTCTGAGCCGCCGCGACCGGGGCCAGGGTCAGGCCGGTTGCGGCGAGCGCGACCGCCATGGCCCCGCCGACGACGGCTGTCCGGGTACGAGGTGGGCGCGTGGATCTGCGGAGCCGGATGCGCATGAGCATTCCCTTCGGGAATCGTGGTGGTGCCCTGAGGTTGCCCTGTGCCCGGATCTCGGCTCTGCCTCATGATGCCACGCCACGCGCCCTCCTTCGTGGACGGCCGCACAGTGGGGTCCACGCTGCCGGCTGCCCGGCGGGCATCGCGGTATTGACAGACCGCGCCCCGACCGCCGAGGCTGTATCGAGCGACGTCTATCAACAAATGCGGGGGCATGATGCGACGCAGGATCTTCGCGCTGGCCACGGCCGCCGCGGTCGTCGTCGGCGGGGCCATGACGACGGTGCTGCCGCCGGCCTACGCCGCGACGGCGTGCACGGTGGACTACAAGATCACCCGGGAGTGGTCCACCGGCTTCTGGGCCGAGCTCACCGTCACCAACCTGGGTTCTCCCGTCACCGACTGGGGGCTGCGGTTCCGGCAGGCCAACGGCCAGGTGATCACCATGGGCCTCGACCGACTGCCGGACGGATACACGCTCGGCAGCGGCGAGTTGTACCCGATAACCACGCTCCGCCCACCGGCGGGGTCCACGCTGCCGACCGGCGCCTCGGTGACGGTGCGGTTCGGCGGAAACTACCGGGGCGCGGACCCCGAGCCGACCGACTGGCTGTTGAGCGGCCAGCCGTGCAACGTGGACGTCACCAGCCCGCCCCCCTCGTCGCCGCCGGCCGCCTCGGGGAGCCCACAGCCCAGCCCCAGCCTCAGCCCCAGCCCACTGCCGGGCGGGCCGTCGGTGGCGCTCACCTCGCCCCTGCCCGACGACTTCTTCGCCGCGCCGGGCGTCATCCCGATCCGTGCGGAGGCCACGGCGGCGGCCGGCCGGCGGATCGAGCGGGTCGAGTTCCGGGAGCGCGGCACGTTGCTCGCCGTGGACACCACCGCGCCGTACGCGTTCGACTGGCGCGGCGTGCCGCCGAACAGCGGTACCCGCGTCACCGCCACCGCCTACGACAGCAGCGGCGCCCAGGCCACCGCCGAGGTCCGCGGTGTCCGGGTGCTCCCGCCGCCGGCACCCGGCGCCGCACCCGCACTGAAGGCATTCGGCAACGGCATCCGCACGGTCACGGCCGACCCGAGGCCGTACCGGCCACGCGGAATCATCCGGTCGGCCGGGCCCGACGAGTGCGCGTGGGGACCGATCCGTTGGGACGGCCCGGTCGACGACGCGTCCGTAGGCGCGCTGCGGGCCCGCGGCGTCAACGCGGTGCGGCTCGTGTTGAGCGACGCCTGCTACGTCTACACCGGCAGCCCTACCGACAGGCAGAACCGCGTCGGCTACCTCGACGAGGTGGCCCGGTACGTCGACCGGCTCGTCCGGGCCGGCATCACACCCGTCGTGTCGCTGCGCCAGAGCGACGATCTCGCCGCCCGCTCTTTCTGGAGCGCGGCGGCGGAGGTGTTCGGCGACGACAACGCGGTGGTCTTCGACATCTCGCCCTACAACTTCCCGGCGGCCGGCGGCACCGATCCCGCGGCGGTCTGGACCTGCTGGCGCGACGGCGGTTCCGCGTGCCTGGGCACCAGCCTGCCGAACTTCGGCGTGCAGGAGCAGATCCGCCTGCTTCGCGTCCGAGGCTCGTTCAACCTGGTCCTCGCCGCCGGGATCGACGGTGGCAACGACCTGCGCCGGTGGCTGGAATACCGCCCGGCCGACCCGGACGGCCGCAGCGTGGCCGCCGCCTGGCGCGTCGACGGCCGCTCGGCCTGCGCCACGCCGGCCTGCTGGCAGTCCACCCTGCTCCCGGTCGCCGCCCAGGTGCCGCTGATCGCTACCGACGTCAGCGCCGGCGCGGCGGCGCCGACGTTCGTGCCGCGGACGGTCGCCTGGCTCGACCAGCACGGTATCGGCCACCTGCGCCGGTGACCGGGGGAGGGTAAGCACCCCGGCAGCCGGCCAGGTGAGCTACCTACAAGAGAGCCGCTGGTGGCGTCCTTCGCGCGGAGTCGGGCTACCTGCTCCGAAAGTTTCGGCGCTGTGCCGGTCGGGAAGCCGCCCTGCCGTCCGGCGCTCGTGCTGGCAGCGAGGTCGTTGACGGATGACGGGGCTCTTAGTAGCCTCAGCGCACCGAATCATGGCATGTAAATATCTCGATAACTTTCGGAGGCGACGATCTCGCCGACGACGGGACCGCGGCGGCCATCGTCGGCTTCTGCCCGCGTGTCCCCGCTGGCGAGAACCCGTCGCCCTGATTCGCCGCGGTCACCCGACCACCGCCGCTCACGATCACCGATGGAGGGCCGTTGAAACGCGTCCGGACCACCGTAGCCGTCTTCGCCACCGCCGCGCTCCTCCTTGCCGGCTGTGGCGGATCAGATGGCAAGTCCGACTCGAAGACCTTCGAGTTCTGGTCGTTTGCCAACATCAACCAGAAGGCCGACGTCGACGTCTACACCAAGGCGCACCCGGATGTGCGCGTCAAGCTCACCGAGGTGGGCAGCACGACCGAGACCGCGCAGGCGCTCACCGCCGCGCTGGCCGGTGGCAAGGTGCCCGACCTGGTGCTGATCCAGGCCGACGACCTGCCGAAGTTCATGCAGTCGTCGGACAACTTCGTCGACCTCACCACGCTCGGCGCGAACGACATCAAGGGCAACTACCTCGACTGGGTGATGGCACAGTCGACGACCGGGGACGGCAAGATCATCGGGGTGCCGACCGACGTCGGCGGCTTGGCGGTCGCCTACCGTACGGATCTGTTCAAGGCGGCCGGCCTGCCCACCGACCGGGAAGAGGTCGCCAAGCTCTGGCCGACGTGGGACGAGTTCATCAACGTCGGCAGGAACTACGTCCAGAAGACCGGGAAACCGTTCGTGGACAACACGCCGACAAGCGTCTTCTTCCAGGCGGTCAACCAGGGCAGCCAGCGCTACTACAGCGCCGACCGCAAGCTGGACTACGACAACGAGCAGGTCAAGGCCGCGTTCGACGTGACGCTGAAGGCCTTCACCGCGGGTATCTCCGCCAAGCAGGGGTCGTTCTCGTCCGGCTGGACCGCGGCCATGAAGAAGGGCGACTACGCGGTGGTGTGCTCGCCGTCCTGGATGCTCAGCCAGATGAAGACGAACGCTCCCGAGACGAACGGCAAGTGGGACATCGCCACCATTCCCGGGGGTTCGGGGAACTGGGGCGGCAGTTTCCTCGCCATCCCCAAGCGCGCCAAGAACGCGAAGGCGGCGTGGAACTACATCTCCGAAATGCAGTCGCCGAAGGGGCAGTTGGACCACTTCCTGATGCAGGGGTCGCTGCCCACCACGCCGTCGGTCTACACGGACCCGCAGTTGGTCGGAAAGACCGACCCGTTCTTCAGCAACGCGCCGATCGGCAAGATCTACACCCAGTCGGTGCTGGGGATCAAGCCCTTCTACTTCGGTCCGCAGGACGGCCCCGTCGGCACCGAGTTCCTTAACACGCTCACCAGCGTCGAGCAGGGCAAGGTGAATCCGGCGAACGCCTGGGAAACCGCGTTGAAAAACGTCAAGAACGCCGTACGCGAATGACGGAGGGCTGAGGCGCGGCGGCCGGGCCCTGCCCGGCTGCCGCCCATCGGGAGGGTGATGCTTTGACCACCATGCTCGGCCCGGCCACGGCCGCACCGGACGTCCGGGGACCCGTTCGCAACCGGCGAATCCGGCAGGGCGCACGGGAGTTCCTGGCGCCGTACGCGTACATCTCGCCGTTCTTCGTGCTGTTCCTGATCTTCGGCCTGTTCCCGTTGCTGTTCACCTTCTACATCTCGCTGTTCGACTGGGACCCCATCGGCGAGCACCGCTTCGTGGGGTTGGACAACTTCGCCGAACTCCTGCACGACCCGCGCTTCTGGGGGGCGCTGCGGAACACGTTCAGCATCTGGTTGCTGTCGACGGTGCCGCAGTTGCTCCTGGCGCTCGGCCTGGCGCACCTGCTCAACCACGCGCGGCTGCGGCTGGCCGCGTTGTTCCGGATGTCGGTGCTCGTTCCCTACGTCACCTCGGTGGCAGCCACCACGATCGTCTTCGCCCAGATGTTCGACCGGGACTACGGCATGATCAACTGGTTCCTCGGGCTGCTGGGCTTCGAGCACATCGACTTCACGGCGTCGCTTTGGGGCAGCCACATCATGATCGCCACGATGATCGCCTGGCGCTGGACCGGATACAACACACTGCTGTACCTCGCCGCGCTACAGGCGGTTCCCCGGGAGCTGTACGAGGCCGCCGCCGCCGACGGTGCGAACGGCTGGAAACAGTTCCTGCACATCAGCATCCCCTCGTTGCGGCCGATCATCGTGTTCACCGTCGTGACGTCGACGATCGGCGGGCTGCAGGTCTTCACCGAGCCGCTGCTGGCCAACCCGGTGGGCGGACTCACGTGCGGGGCGGCGCGGCAGTGCCAGACCGTCACCCTCTACCTCTACGAGCAGTCCTTCGGGCAGTTCCACTTCGGCTACGGCGCGGCGGTCGGCGTCGCGCTCTTCGTCATCGTGGTGGCCTTCTCCGGACTCAACTATCTGCTGACCACCCGCATCCGGTCGGAGCGCCCATGAAGCCCGCACCCTCGACCGCCGCACCCACGCGGGCCCGGCGGCGCCCGGCCAACCGCGTCCCGCTCCCGGTGTACGCGCTGCTCACCCTCATGGCGCTGCTCAGCGTCTTTCCGCTCTACTGGATGTTCGTGGTGGCGACGACGGACTCCGCCACCGCGACGACCCTCCCCCCGACGCTCACACCCGGCGGCAACTTCCTGCACCTGGCGGAGCTGGTCTTCACCATCGTGCCGTTCGTGCAGTCCCTGCTCAACAGCGTCATCGTGGCCACCACGATCGCGGTGGGCCAGGCGGTGCTCTGCGCGTTGGCCGGCTTCGCCTTCGCCAAGCTGTCCTTCCCGGGCCGCAACACGCTGTTCCTCATCGTCGTGCTGACCATGACGGTGCCGGCGCAGTTGGCCGTGGTGCCGCAGTACCTGATCATCTCCGAGCTGAACTGGGTCGACAGTCTTCAGGCGGTGATCGTTCCGGGGCTGGTCAGCGCGTTCGGCATCTTCTGGATGCGCCAGCACATCGGTAACGTCATCAACGACGAGCTGATGCAGGCGGCGCGGGTGGACGGCGCGACCACCTGGCAGATCTTCTGGCGGATAGCCTTCCCGCTGGTCCGCCCGGCGGCGTACGTACTGGGGCTGTTCACGTTCGTCTACGCGTGGAACGACTTCCTGTGGCCGTTCATCGTGTTGAAGTCGCCGGAGAACTACACCGTCCAGATCGCCATCAAGGCACTGCAGCAGAACCGGGACATCGATCTGGGCCTGGCCATGTCCGGCTCCTTCCTGGCCACCATTCCGCTGCTGGTGTTGTTCGTCTTCGTCGGACGCCGTCTGGTGCAGGGAATCATGGAAGGCGCGTTCAAGGGGTGAGGTCCCCTGCCGTCTCGTCAGCCGGCCGCCCGGTAGTCGAACCAGTCGAACCTGGCGGTTCCCTCGGTGACGTACATGCCGATGACCCGTCCGGTGAACCCGGAGGCGACCTCGGTGGACAGGTAGCGCCCGTCGAGCTCCGCCAGGGACGACCAGCCGTCTCCGGTCTCGACCTCGAACCTGATCGTGTCACTGCCGGCAGCGATGACGCCCACGAGGCCCGCCTCTGCGAGACCGTCGGACGAGGTGACCGTCGGGGGCAGCACGTCGGCGGTCCGGATGCTCAGTGCCACGGTCACCGCCCCCGCCGGCACGGGACACTCCCCGAACACCTGACGGAACGGCCCGACCCGGCCGATGACCCGAGCCTGTCCCCGGGCGAGTTCCAGGTCGTAATGGTGGGCCTCGTCGATCCTGATCGTCAGGCCGGCGCGGCCGGAGCCGGGATCGACGCGGGCGCTGACCCGGCAGTCGTGGTGCTGCTGGCGGCGGCCGACGACGGTGGCGCCGCTCCGGTCGAGACTGTCGCCGGTCGCGTGCAGGGTCAGCCAGCCGGGCCGGTCGGTCAACGACCAGACCGAGGCGGGCCGGCTACGGGGCGAGATCCACTGTGCCCCCAGCCGCTTCTCGTCGAAGTCGTCCCGGTCGTCCCACCGGCTCGTCCTCGCCGAGTCGATCTCGGACGAGACAGGATCGACCACCGGCCACCCGTCGATCCAGCGCACCGGCACCAGGAACGTCTCCCGCCCCAGTATGTGGTAGGGCGGCCAGTGGCCCCTGGGCCGGATGCCCAGCAGGACCATCCACCAGCTGCCGTCAGCGGCCTCCACCATGTCGGCATGTCCGGTCGCCTGCACCGGCCGGTCGGTACCGCGATGCGTCAGGATCGGATTGGCCGGCCCGGGCTGGAACGGCCCGCGCGGCGAGCGCGCGCGGGCGACGCTCACCGCGTGGCCGGTGTGGGTGCCACCCTCCGAGACGAGCAGGTACCACCAGTCGCCGACCCGGTACAGATGCGGCGCCTCGGGGTACTGGCCACCCGTGCCCGACCACATCGGCACCGGCCCTTCGAGGACCTCTCCCGTACGTGGGTCGATCCGGTACGACTCGACCCCGGACACCGTCATCCAGCAGTTGCCGTCGTCGTCCCACGCCAGCGACGGGTCCACGTGGGGCAGGTCCAGGTAGACCGGATCCGACCATGGGCCGGCGGGATCGGTCGCCGTGACGATCAGGTGCCGACCCAGCGTGACGTTCGTCGTGACGACCCAGAACCGGTCGTCGTGGTAGCGGATCGTCGGCGCGTAGATGCCCCGCGAGGCCGGCGTGTCGGCGGGCAACCGAAGCTGACCGGCGCGGTCGAGCACATTGCCGATCTGGCGCCAGCTGAACAGGTCCCGACTGTGAAAGATCGGGACACCGGGCATGTACTCGAAGCTCGAGCAGACGAGGTAGTAGTCGTCACCGGCGCGACAGATACTCGGATCGGGCCAGAAGCCCGGGAGGATCGGGTTGCGGTGGCTGAGGGAATCACCGCACGCAGGCTCCGGTTCCATGTCCGCTCCTTCTCGCACGATCACCACGACGGCACAAGTGTCGATGTCGCGACCCGCCTCGGGCAAGCCGCGGGCGCTCGACGTCGCGAACTCGGCACCGGAACCGAGGACGAGTGATGACGAGCCTCCGCCGCCTCCTGTCCGGCCGGCTCCGGCGCGCCCGTCGCGACGCGGCCACGGAGCCCACGTACGCCTTCACCGTGCGGCGCAGGCTGCGCGTGCCGATGGACGACGGCGTCGAGCTGCTCGCCGACCTCTACCTGCCGGTCGGCGCGGCGGGACCGCCGTTGCCCACTGTCGTCGTCCGCTCGCCGTACGGCCGGCACGGCTCGCTCACCCACGCGCCGGCGCTGGCCGGCGAGGGGTTCACGGTTCTGGTGCAGAGCTGCCGCGGTACGGGCGGCTCCGGTGGCAGCTTCCGGCCCCAGCTCGACGAGCAGCGCGACGGCATGGCCACCCACCGGTGGGTACGCCGCCAGCCGTGGTTCACCGGCACTGTCGCGACGTACGGGGAGAGCTACCTCGGCTACACCCAGTGGGCCGTGGCGGGACGGATGTGCCGGGACGATCCCGGTAACGCCCCGGACGCCCTGTGCCTGAACGTCACGATGGCCGACTTCGGCGCGGTCACCTGGAACAACGGCGCCTTCTCGCTGGGCGGCTCGCTCGGCTGGTCGCGCCTGATGGCCCTGCGCGGCATGCGCGGCGCCCTGGTCAGGGCGCGGCTCGCGCGGCGGCCGGACCGGAAGCTGGCCGAAGCCTTCGACGTCCTGCCCCTGTCCCGCGGCGACACCGCGGTGGCCGGCCACCCGATCAGTTGGTACCAGGACTGGCTGGCCCACGAGAAGCTCTCCGACGACTACTGGGCCCGGCAGTCGCACACCGCGTCGGTGCCCGACGTCACCGCACCCGTGTACCTGGCCACCGGCTGGTACGACATCTTCCTTCCCTGGCAGTTGCGCAACTACGCCCAACTCGCCGCGGCCGGTCGCCCACCGCGGCTCACCGTCGGCCCGTGGGGCCACAGCAGCGATCAGAGTCCGTTTCTCGCCGAGTCGATCGCGTTCCTCAAGGAACACTTCGCCGGTACGCCCTCGGCCCGGCCGGCGCCCGTGCGCGCCTTCCTCACCGGCGCGGAACAGTGGCGCGAGCTACCCGCGTGGCCACCGCCGGGCACCGCCGCGCGGCGGTGGTACCTGCATCCGCACGGGCTGCTCGACGCGGCCGTCCCCGACGGGGGCAGCACCCGCTACACCTACGATCCCGACCAGCCCACACCCGCACTCGGTGGTCCCGGCCCGGGCCCGGCCCCCGGACCGGTCGACAACAGCGCCCACGAACGCCGTGCGGACGTGGTCGTCTTCCGCAGTCCACCGCTGGCTCACGCTGTCGTCCTCGCCGGGGAGCCGATCGCCCATGTCCGGTTCCGCTCGACGGCAGCCAGCGCGGACGTGTTCGTCCGGATCTGCGACGTGCACCCCGACGGCCGCTCCCTGAGCGTCTGCGACGGCATCCGCCGCATCGGCGGCGTCGGCACCGCGGCTACCGACCCGCGGCCCGACGAGGACGGCTTCGTCGAGCTGGACGTGCCGCTGTGGCCGGCGTTCCACCGGTTCGCCGCCGGCCATCGCATCGCCGTGCAGGTCAGCTCCGGAGCGCATCCGCGCTACGCCCGCAATCCGGGCAGCGGCGAACCCGCCGCCACCGCGGCCACCACGGTACGGGCGCAGCAGGAGATCTCCCACGACGGCGCCCACCCGTCCCGGATCGATCTACCGGTGTGGACGTGACCGGGCGCGAACGTGTCGAACCACTCGTCTAGGAGGGCTCCCCGGATGGCATCCGTGTTCCATGTGGCGATAACCGGTTCGGATCGCGCCGACGGCTGCGCCGAGCGGCCGTTCCGGACGATCAACCGGGCGGCCGGCGTCGCGCAGCCCGGTGACACGGTGACGGTGCACGCGGGGGAGTACCGCGAGTGGGTGAAGCCGCGCCGTGGCGGTCTCAGCGACTCCCGCCGCATCACCTACGAACCGGCGCCCGGCGAGCACGTGGTGATCAAGGGATCGGAACGCGTCACGGGCTGGGAGCCGCTCGGCGGGACGGTATGGCGGGCGGTCGTCGACAACGCGCTGTTCGGCTCGTTCAACCCGTTCGCCGAGGAGGTGGCCGGCGACTGGATCGTGTCCGGCAAGGGTGCGCCACGCAGGCACCTCGGCGACGTCTACCTGAACGGCCTGAGCTTCTTCGAGGTGGCAAGCCGGGCGGAGGTCGACGATCCGCCCCGGCGCACCGAGGTCGTCGACGACTGGACCAGGGTGACCCACCCGGTCGCCGATCCCGACCAGACCCAGCTCGTCTGGTATGCCGAGGTCGCAGAGCAGACGACGATCTGGGCCAACTTCCAGGGCGCCGACCCGAACACGGAACTGGTCGAGATCAACGTACGCCGCAGCGTCTTCTACCCGGAACAGCCGCACCTGGACTACATCACGGTCCGTGGCTTCGAGCTGGCGCACGCGGCCAGCCCGTGGGCGCCGCCGACTGCCGACCAGCCGGGCCTGATCGGGCCCAACTGGGCGAAGGGGTGGGTCATCGAGGACAACGTGATCCACGACGCCAAGTGCGCGGCGATCTCGATCGGGAAGGAGGGATCGACCGGGCAGAACCACTCGGCTCTCCGCGGTGACAAGCCGGGCTACCAGTACCAGTTGGAGTCGGTCTTCGCGGCCCGCCAGATCGGGTGGGACCGGGAGCACATCGGCTCGCACGTGATCCGCCGCAACACGATCTACGACTGCGGCCAGAACGCGATAGTGGGTCACCTCGGATGCGCGTTCTCCACGATCGAGGACAACCACATCCACGGCATCGGCGTGAAGCGCGAGTTCTACGGGTACGAGATCGCCGGCATCAAACTGCACGCCGCCATCGACGTGGTGATCCGGCACAACCGGATCCACGGCTGCTCGCTCGGCACCTGGCTGGACTGGCAGGCGCAGGGAACCCGGCTCTCACGCAACGTCTACCACGACAACTGCCGGGACCTCTTCGTCGAGGTCAGCCACGGCCCCTACCTGGTGGAACACAACATCTTCGGCTCGCCCGCCTCGCTGGAGCTGTTCAGCCAGGGAGGCGCCTTCGTCCACAACCTGATCTGTGGCACGTTGCGGCTGGAGCCGGTGCTGGACCGCGCCACGCCGTATCACCGGCCGCACAGCACCCAGGTCGCCGGCTACGCGGTGATCTACGGCGGCGACGACAGGTACGTGGGGAACCTCTTCCTGGGCGGCGACCCGGGCGCGGCGTACGGGGCGGGCGCGGAGGGCGAGGGGCCACCGCTGGCCGGCACCGCCGGATATGACGGCCATCCCGCGTCGTTCGAGGAGTACCTGGCCCGCCTCGCCGACCAGCCGCCCAGCGACCAGCAGAAGTACGTCGAGGTGAAACAACCGGTGTACGCCCGCGCGAACGCCTACGCCGCGGGCGCCCGGCCGTTCGAGGGTGAGCGTGAGCCGTCGGTACTGGGTGCCGCGACAGCGACCGTTGTCGACGAGGATGACGCGGTCTGGCTCGTCACCGATCTCCCCGCAGCGTTCGACGAGGCCCGTGTCGGTGTGGTCACCGGCCGGGATCTGGAACGGGTCCGTTGCGCCGACGCGGAGTTCGAGGAGGTGGACGGCAGCCCGGCGGTCATGGACATCGACCTGTCGGGCGCACCCCGGCGACCCGGACGAGACGGCGCCGTCGGCCCGATCGCGGGCCTTCGGTCCGGGGCGCGCCGCACGCGCGTCTTCTGACGACGGACGCGCTCCGTACGATCATCAGGCGCGTCACCTTCCGCTGACGGGTTTGGAGGCACGTTGAAGCTCTTGCTGACGTCCGGCGGGGTCACGAACCCCAGCATCCACTCGGCGCTCCTGGAGCTTCTCGGTAAGCCGGCCTCCGAGTGCCGCGCCCTTTGCATCCCGACGGCGCAGTGGGGTCACCCGATGTGCGGACCGACATCGGTGCGGGGCTTGGTGGCCGCCGAGCCCGCGGCCGATTGGCAGTACCTGACCGGCCTGGGTTGGGCCTCGCTCGGGGTCCTCGAGCTCACGGCGCTGCCCAGCATCGGCGCGGAGCGGTGGATTCCCTGGGTCCGGGAGACCGATGTGCTGCTCGTCGACGGCGGCGACGCGACATACCTGTGTCACTGGATGCGAGAGTCCGGGCTTGCCGATCTGCTGCCCTCATTGCCCGACACCGTCTGGGTGGGGGTGAGCGCGGGAAGCATGGTGATGACGCCCCGGATCGGCGCGTACTTCGTCGAATGGACGTCGGCGCCGGACGACCAGACGTTGGGGGTCGTCGACTTCGCGATCTTCCCGCACCTGAATCTCTTCCCGACGAACACCCTGGCCGACGCCGAGCGGTGGGCGGCCGACATCGGCGTCCCGGCCTACGCCATCGACGAACAGACGGCCATCAAGGTCGTCGACGGCTCCGTCGAAGTGATTTCTGAAGGACAGTGGACGAAGTTCGGGTGATCGTCACCTCGGCGGCCGTCCGGATCTGCCGACGGAACCGCTCCGGTCAGCCGCCCGGACAGCGGGTGTCACCGCCGCTGTGTTCCACGCAGTGCCCCGGCGGTCCGGGCGTCGTCGCTGCCGGCGCCGGGGCGAGGTCCCGGCCGGCGAGCACGGCGAACGGTACGGCGGGCACGGCGATCACGATGGCCAGCACCAGGAAGACGACCGCGGTCCGGACCAGCCGCAGCCGGTACGCGACGAGCGCGATGAGGGCCGGTCCGACGGTCGCCACCGACGCGGCGACCAGCAGGGCCAGGCTCGCCCGACGCTTGAGGTCCGCGAACTCGCCGGGCTGGTCGCCGTAGCTGACGCTCCACTGCTGCAGGCCGATGCCCGCCCACCACATGGCCGTCGCGATCAGCCCGCAGACCCAGACGAGGACCAGGAATCCCACGATCGGGCCACCCCGTCGACCTGTGCCGACCGCCTCAGACGTCATGCGCTCCAGCCTGGCTGGCCCGGCCCGGCCGGGCATGAGTCGGCGTACTCAGCTGTGCTCGGCGAGGGCCCGGACGCGACGGCCACCCGCGCACGACGACCGGCGGGCAAGGGCTCCCGCTTCGGTACGCCTTGACAGGCGTCGATGTTAACGCGAACATTCCAACCAGCGCGCGGGAGGTGTCGATGGCAGCGGATCCGCACGCCCGCCGCCACCGACCGAAGATCTCGCCGACCCGGGAGGGCGCATGCCGCTTCGACACCTTCTCCGCACAGCCGACCGCCCGGCGCTCGCCGCCGCCCCGGTCCGCCGGCGCCTGCGGCCGATCCTGGCCGCGGTGCTCGCCGTGCTCGCCGTGTCGGCCGGTCTGCCGGTGGCCGGGCCCGCGCAGGCCGCACCCCCGGTGAACTACACCAACCCGCTGGTGAATCAGCGGGCCGACCCGCACATCGTCAAGCACACCGATGGCTACTACTACATGACGGCGACGGTGCCGCAGTACGACCGGATCGTGCTCCGACGGGCCACCACCCTGCAAGGACTGGCCACCGCCGCGGAGACGACGATCTGGCGCCGGCACACCAGCGGGGAGATGGGCGCCCACATCTGGGCTCCGGAGATCCACTTCATCAACGACAGGTGGTACGTCTACTTCGCCGCCGGACGGGCCGACGACGTGTGGCGGATCCGGATGTACGTGCTGGAGAACTCGAGCGGGAACCCGATGTCCGGCTCGTGGACCGAACGCGGCCGCATCACCACGCCCTGGGACACGTTCAGCCTGGACGCCTCGACGTTCGTGGTCAACGGGACGCGGTACCTGACCTGGGCCCAGCAGGAGCCCGGCATCGCCACCAACTCCAACGTCTACCTCGCCCGGCTGGGCGCCAACCCGTGGCAGATCACCGGCCCGGTGACCCGGCTGGTGGTGCCGACGTACGACTGGGAGACCCGGGGTTACCGGGTCGCCGAAGGCCCGGCGGTGATCCAGCGCGACGGCCGGGTGTTCCTCACCTACTCGGCCAGCGCCACGGACGCCAACTACTGCCTCGGCCTGCTGAGCGCCTCCGCCGGCGCGAACCTGCTCGACGCCGCCGCCTGGCGCAAAAGCCCGACCCCGGTGTTCACCAGCAACGCGGCCACGGGCCAGTACGGCCCCGGACACAACTCCTTCACCGTGTCCGAGGACGGGCTGAGCGACATCCTGGTCTACCACGACCGCAACTACCGGGACATCATCGGTGACCCGCTCAACGACCCGAACCGCCGGACCCGGATCCAGAAGCTCTACTGGAACGCCGACGGCAACCCGAACTTCGGCATCCCGGTGGCCGACGGGGTCACGCCGGTCCGGCTGCGGGCACACGACCTGACCGCCGGCTACGTTCGCCACTACGACTATCGCGCCCGGGTCGAGCCGAACGTGACCAACCTGGCCGACTCGCAGTTCCGTATCGTTCCCGGTCTCGCCGGCGGGGGGACCGTGTCGCTGGAGTCGGCCAACTTCCCCGGGTACTTCCTGCGCCACCGTGACTTCGCCCTCCGGGTCGAGCGGGACGACGGATCGGCCCTGTTCGACGGCGATGCGAGCTTCCACCGGCAGAGCGGCCTGGCCGACGACGCCGGATTTTCCCTGGAGTCGCAGAACTTCCCCGGACGATACGTGCGTCACCGCGACGGTCTGCTCTACGTGGAGACGGTCACCTCAAGTGCCGACCGCGCCTCGGCCACCTTCCACCTCGAGTAGTGACCGGGTGATTCCGCGCTGACCAGCCTGCCTACCCGCCACCTCGCCAGACCCTCGTGCCGGGCCTGGCGTGGCGGCCTCGGTGGCCCAGGACGCCGGAGCGCCCCGTTCGGCCCGACACGCCGGTCACCGCCATCCGGCGTGCCTGCTGGTCGCGGGCCTGATCCGCTGGGAGCGATACCAACGGGGCGACAGTCCACACGGTCCGGTCGCTACACTCCCGGACAAGGCCCGGAACAGCCCACAGAGCCCGGTGCGCCGACTCGAATCGGATGGAGATGCCGTTGACCCGCGACAAGGCCGCACCCCCCGGAATCGACCGCACTGTTCCCAGCGTGGCCCGGGTCTACGACTACTTCCTGGGCGGCAAGGACAACTTCGAGGTCGACCGGAAGGTCGCCGAGCACGCCCTGCGGATCACTCCGGACGGGCCGGCCGCCGGCCAGGCGAACCGGGCCTTCCTGCGCCGGGTGATCCGGTTCCTCGTCACCGAGGCCGGCATCGACCAGTTCCTCGACATCGGGTCCGGACTGCCCACCCAGGGCAACGTGCACGAGGTCGCCACCGAGCACAACCCGAACGCCCGGGTGGTGTACGTGGACAACGACCCGATCGTCCTGACGCACGGGCGGGCCCTGCTCGCCGCGGAGGGCACCGCGACGGTGATCCAGGCCGACATCCGGCGACCGCAGGAGATCCTCCACGATCCGGACGCCCGCCGGTTCCTCGACTTCGACCGGCCGATCGGGTTGTTGCTCTTCGCGATCCTGCACCACCTCGGCGACGACGAGGAGCCGCGAGCGGTGTCGACGGAGTTGATCGACGCGCTGCCGTCGGGCAGTTACGTGGCGATCTCGCATTTCCGTGATCCGGGTGAGCGGGACCCGGAAGGCTCCCGTAAGGCCCGCGAGGTCGAGCGGGTCTTCAACGAGTCGCTGGGCACCGGTCGCTGGCGCACCGACGAGGAGATCCTCTCCTTCGCCGATGGGCTGACGGTGCTGGAGCCGGGGCTGGTGCCGCTGGCCGAGTGGCGTCCGGATCCGGGCACGCCCGCGCCGAAGCAGACCGACACCTACCACACCTTCGTCGGACTGCTTGCCCGCAAACCGTAGTCCGTCGCGAGGCAACCCCGATCACCTGGTCGTCAGGCGCCGGCACACACCACTCGGGCCGGCGCGCGACCTGCTGACGGCGGGGCGGGTCCCGCGCCGTACCAGACGGCGCGGGACCACGTGCGGGCCTTGGCGGGCGCCGGGGGCGGCCCGTGGCGCGGGGCCGCTCCCGGGTGCCGTCGCTACCGGTTACCGGTTGCCGTCGACGACCGGCGGCACCAGGCCGACGTACGTCAGGGCGGCCCGGCCGCCGACGACCGCGACGTCGAGCGTGCAGGCGTCGAGCCACTCCTGCCGCACCTTGTACTGCAGGCAGGTGGCCTCCGCCCGCTTGCGGAGATCCTCGTTGAGGTCGCGGGCGAAGAACGGCGCGGACGGGCTGCCCGAGGAGACCGCGCCGCAGGGAGCGAGCAGGGTCCGGATCGGGGCGACCCGCCAACTGGCGCCGAACCGCTGGTAGAGGTCGTCGAAGGAGAGCGGGACGGCGAACTGGGTGCCGTCCTTGGCGGCGAGCCGCTTGGGATCACCGTCGGGGTTGCCGAGCAGGCCGACCACCGGTGTCGGATACGTGCCGAGGCCGACCGTCACGTCGATGTAGCCGCTGTTGACCGTCACCCGGATGCTGTTGCCGCCGGCGTCGGTCACCACGTAGACGTTGCCGGTGCGGTGGATGTCCACCCCGGACGGCAGGTGCAGCGCACCGCCGGGGACGACGTCCCTGGTCCGGCCGTCCACCACGAGGGCCTGCCCGTCGCAGAGCGCCACCTTGGTGCTGCCCATCCGCGTCGCGACGGAGCGGTCGACGGAGGCGTTGGGCCAGGTCGGCGCTCCGGACGCCTTGCGGGTCTGCACCTCGAAACCGCTACCGGCCTGCGCCTCGACGAAGTCGCCCGAGGCCTGGAAGTCGTACAGCAGGCCGGCGAACGTGTGTTGGTGGGTGTCCCCGATGACGGAGGCCGCCGCGCAGTTCGTCGCCGCGCCGCCCGCGGTGTTCTCCACGAAGACCACGGCCGGGCCGGGCGCGGTGGCGGCCGGCGCGGGGGAGCCGAAGTTCAGGTTGTTGGTCTCGCCGGTGAAGCCCTCGGCCGCGCAGATCGGGGCGGCGGTGCCGCCGTAGGTGATCCTCGTCCGGACGTTCAGCGACGCGCCCGCGTTGAAGGTGGCGGCGCCTCCGCCGTCGCTGTTGCCGCCGTAGCCGAACACGTTGAACTCGGACTTGGTCCAACCGGCCGCCGCGTTGACCGAGTTGGAGCCCGCCGCCGTGTACGCCGTCGCCCCGACGAACAGGGTGGCGCTGTCACTGGTCGCGCTGACCGTGCCGGTCAGCCGCAGCGCCCCCAGGTTGGTGATCGGCTGGTTGGGCACGGCGGTCGCGCCCGGGCTGTTGCGATAGCAGTAGATGTCGGGGTCGCCGGTGAACGAGAACTGGGTCCAGCCGCCGGCCGGGCAGGCCGCGTTGTACTGGAGCAGCCAGTACTGGATGAACACCTGGCCGCTGGAGCCGTTGTTGGCGTAGACGAACTGCTCCCAGCCCCGGCATCCCGCGTTGGGTGACCCGGCGCAGGCCGTGCTGGCGAAGAAGTCGGTGTTGATCTGGAGGGTGTAGGCGTCCGCGACGGGCGGACCGGCGTTGGCGATGGGTGAGCTCTCGCTCGTCACGTTCACGATGTTCTCGAACGTGCCGGACGACTCGGAGATGAATCCGCTCGGCGCCTGGGCGGAGATGTCGTTGCCGTTACCCACCACCAGTGGGCGGATGCTGCGCTTGGGAGTCATCGGGATCGCCGGCGCGGAGACGCAGTCGGACCGCTGCCAGGCCAGTCGCGGATAGTCGGCGGTGAAGCATCCCTTCGCCGACGGGTGCGGGACGGTCGTGATCTCCGTCTGCCACGCCTTCAGGCTCGCGGACGAGGGCGCCGCGTTCGCCGTCGCGGCCGATCCGCCCACCGCGATCAGCACCGCCAGCGCCGTGACGCCGGTCAGTCTGCGGGTCGCCCCGCGTGTTCGAGCAAATAGCCCCATCGCCGTTCCATTCACTAGCCGGCAGTGACGTCGCCGGACAGGGAAAGGCAACCATCGATGAGCGCCTGGAGACTCTTTGTGACGGCGTTGTGACAGGGCGGGAATGTTCGCCATCGGAATCGCGCCGGGCGCCGTCGCCTGGCCGCCAGTGTCCGGGCCCGGACAGCGTCCACCGTCCCGCGTCGGCCCGCCGGATGATGGGGTGGCGCCGACGTCCCGTTGCGGGGGCACGTCAGGGTGCTGCCCTGCCGTCAGTGGTGGTGGCGTCGACAGGCTGGGTCCGGACCACGTCGGTGCCGCGTAGCTTGGTCAGCACGGCGTCGAAGGCGAGCCCGGCCGCGAACCCGACCGGCACGACGAAATATCCGAGTCGAGCGGCGCTGTCTCCCTGGAGCAGATTCGGGTTGGTGGTGAGCTGCGCCGCGAGGAACAGCACCGCGGACAGTCCACCGGCGGCAGCGCCGAACACGGCGGCACGCAGCCACTCGCCCACCTCGTCGAAGACGTTGCGGATCAGTGCGCCGGACATCGCCGCGCACAGCGGTCCGAAGACCAGCAGCGTCACCGCCGCCCAGGTGCCGGGGCGCCACGCGGTGGCCGCGGGCAGCGCCGCGAGGCCGGCCGTCAGGAGGACCAGCGCGGACAGCAGACTCCAGGCGCGGCGGCGGGTCTCGGCCGCTGCCTGACGCCGCACCTGTTCCTGCTCGCTCAGGCGCCGCTCGTGTTGTCGTAGCAGTGACCCGACGATCGCCTCTGCTGAGCCGGGACGCCACGTCGACACCATCGCTGACAGGTCCTCCTCGGACGCGGCGTCCGGCTCGCCGTGCATGCGATGCCAGGCCTTCTCCGCGGCGCCCCCGAACGTGCCGACAGGCGCGACCGCTGCTCGCCGGGACAGCGCGATCAGCCCGGCGATGAACGTCGACCGGCCGCCGCCGATGAGCAGAGTCGCATCGACGTGCAACAGCACGCGGTAGAACGAGACCTCCCAGTCCGGGGTGGGCTCGGGTCGGGTGTCGAAGAGTTCGGGGTGGGCGCGCGCCTCGGGGAATTCGGTGGGGCCGGCCCGGTACGGGCCACGCACCTCGACGGACCCCGGCCTTGCCAGGCCGGATCGCACGTAGCCGCGCACCACGGCGGCCTCGATGAAGCCCTCGTCGCTGCTGAACACCACCAGCCCGCAGCCACGCTGGGCGAGTTCCCGCCCGATCTCCTCGGCAGCCCGGGCGGCCACCGCCACGTCCCGCAGAGGTGGATCGTAGGACCGCCCCGTCGCCAGACTGCCCACCACCGCAACCGTCGGCGCGCTCATGCCACCTCCCGGGCGATGCCGGCGACGATCTCGGACGGCGGCATCCGGGTGGCGCGCCGATATTCCAACTGGCTGAACAGGTCCACGCTCGCGTCGGCGAGCAGTACCGGAAATACCCGCATCCGACCGCTGAGAGCGGCGTCCATCATCCGTCGCCCTTCTTCCATGCAGTAGGAACTCGCGACATAGTTCGGCGACAGCAGTGGCACTCCGATCGCGGCTGTGGCCAGGCTCGCCAGCATGTGGTCGAGCCATTGCGCGCCGTGCGGTATCGCGGCCGGCTTCCGGTAGTCGAAGACCTCCTTGAAGGTGCTGCCGAGCTCGGCGCCGATCCGATCGGCGTACTCGCTGTCCTCGTTGGCGTAGCTGAGGAACACGAGGTGGTTCAGCTTGGCCGCCGACCGGAAATAGCGCTGCGCGTCGACCCGGTTGTCGATGAGACTGGGCTCGCCGACGACCTGTCCGATCCGTTCCTCCAACGCCGTCCGCAGGGCCTCCGGCTCGCTCCAGCGCACCACATCCTTTGTGTAGTGTGGGGCGAGTTCGCCGTACACCAGTTTCTCGGACGCGGCGTCCGGAGCGCCGTCCACCGGCCCGATCCGCAAGACCGGCATCCCGTGGCCCCGCAGGAACGCCACTGCCGCCACGGCCGACGGTTGGCTCGTGTCGACCAGCACCCAGTCGCACCGCCGCAGTCGCGCGATGAAGCTGCCGTCGATGGCGATGGGCCAGGGCAGTGCCTCCACCGCATAGTTGCACGCCTCGACGGCGGCTTCGACCGGGCCGCGCGCGGCGCTTGTCGGTGGCACGAGCAGGCCGACCGCGTCCGCGTCGCGCGCGGGCCGCTTCACCGGACGGTTGCCGATCGACCGGCAGAACGCGGCGAACTCGTCGCGAAGGTGCCGCCGCGCCGTCTCCATGCCGTGGCTGAGGATCTCCTGGGCCGAGTATCGGAGGCTGACGACGCCCGGCGGCCCGTACAGCCTGTTCCCGAACCGCCGGTCGATGAACAGAACCGACGGCTTGCGGTAACGCATCGCCATGTCGAGCTCCAGCTTGAAGTACCGGGTGGCCCGCATCAGATTCGTGGCCGGCGGATGCTCGAACGGATCGTCACTCAACGAGTAGATGCCGGCGAACATCTCGACGTCGCGGATCATGCGCTCCAGGCGAGTCGTGCTCGTCGCCCTCAGTCCTCGGTCGACCTCGAACTGAACGTCGGCGACCTGGTCGATCAGGTCGAAGAACTGCAGGTTCACCGCGGGTGACCGGTAGCGGTGGCTGAGGAACACCTTGACGTTGAGCCGGTCACCCGTGGCGGTCACCCGGTGACAATCGCAAGCACCGGTACGACCGTCAAGAACCTCAGGTCTTGTCCAAGGGGAGTGCCGCCACTTGCGGGCAACCATCGGGTTCGATAGACAATTGTCGTGCACTCTGCGCGCCGGAGCGACAACCGAGTGTGATCTGCTGAGACCGATGGAGGCACGTCCATGGCGTTGAGCCCGGCGGCCGGCGGTTGTGGCGATTCGTCCGCGTCATCCGCGCCGATCCCGTCCCCGAGGCCGGTGAACGCCGACGTCGAGTGGGACGGGTTCGACCCGCAGGCATACGTCCGGCACAACTACGCGGACCTGCGCTCCGACGACCGGGAGTTGCTCCGCCGGACCCGAGACTTCTTCGCCGACGCGAAGCTGGCCGAGGCGCGCTGTGTCGACGTCGGATCGGGCGCCAACCTCTACCCGGCCCTGACGCTCCTGCCGTTCGCGCACACCGTCGACCTGTGTGAGTGGTCCACGTCCAACGTGCGCTGGCTGCGTGCGCAGGTCGACGGCTACGACGAACTCTGGGACCCGTACTGGCAGGTCTGCGCCGAGCACCCGGCGTACGCGGCGCTGCCCGATCCGCGACGGCGTCTGGCGCAGGTCGCCCGGGTCTGCCGGACCAGCGTCTTCGACCTGCCGCGGCACACCTGGGACGCGGACACGATGTTCTTCGTGGCCTGCTCCATCTCGGCCGACCGGGCGGAGGCCGAACGCGCCGTCGCCCGGTTCCTGCGGGCGCTGCGCCCCGGCGCGCCCTTCGCCGTGGCGGTCATGCTCGGGTCCGCCGGCTACCGCGTCGGCCCGCGCTCCTTCCCGGCGGTGGCGCTGCAACGCGTCGAGGTGGTGGCCGGCATCGCGGCCGGCGCGTACGACGTGACGGTCCACGAGGAGCGGCCCCGACCGCCGTTGCGCGACGGATACCTGAGCATGCTGCTGGCCACCGGCCGCGCCCGCGGATAGCGCCGGTGCGCATCGCCAGCGTCGCCGGGTCGACGCCCCGGCCTGCCGGGGAGGGCCTCCGGTGTCACTTCCCGCGGGCTCGCCGACACGCGGCCGGCAGAGCGTCACCGGTGGCGCTCGACCGGCCCGTTACCATGACACCACACATCGGTGCCGGTCATCGTGGATCATCACGCGCACGGCAACACCAGCGGTTCCGAGTCGGCGACTACATGCAGACGGCGGTGGATCATGCGGATACAGCCGCGCCAGGAGATCCTCGACATCTGGCGGGCCACGGTGCGGAGCTGTTGGGAGAACGGTGAGTGGCACTGGGGCGGCCGAAGCGGTAGCAATTCCATCAGCGACGCCGAGCAGCTACTGATCTTGCTCCTTCCCGCGGCCAAGGTCCCCGTGCTGTCGCTCGACGACCCCGACCGTGCCGACGACGAGGTGATCGACGCCCTCAGCCCCATCGGTGGGGCGATCGAGATTCCCCGCCGGCTGGTCAGCGTCATGATCGACTACTTCCGGCGGTACGCCGCCGAGGACGGCACGCCCATCTTCAGCGGCGGCAGCTATCTCACCCCGACCGAGGGCGGCCCGGAACTCACCGAAGAACAACGGTCCCTGGACATCGTCGACTCGTTCGCCGTCTCCGTCACCCTCACGTTGGCGACGATCGGTTTCGTCAAGGTCTACCGCAGAGCCACCCAACGACGGGACCTGCTCGCGCAACTGGACGACCTGGAGGCGATGGCCGGCGTCCGGCTCACCGCCGCCATGGTGGGCCTGCTGCGCAGCTTCAGCACCTTCGTCTTCACCTCCGGCGACGAGTACGGCCGCCGGCTGTGCGACATGGTCAACCAGGACGAGCTGCCGCGCCGGGAACTCGTCGCGGCGCTGCGCGAGCAGTTGCGGGACACGATGGCCAGCCTGCGCAGCGTGGTCATCGGGTCCGGCCGGGTCACCGAAGACCTCGACAACAGCGAGATGCTCTTCGAGTGCGGCTGGTCGTGGGGCACCATCGCCGGCGCCGAGGAGGTGCCCACCACCGAGCCGATCGGCAGGCAACGCGACGGCTCGGCCGAGAACGCCCCCTACCTCTACTTCACGGTCATCGCGATGGACGCCATCGAGGACCTGAACTCCGAACGCACCCGCCTGCTCGGCCTGCTGAACGAGGAGCAACAGCGGCTGTCCCGGGCCCTGCAACTACGCTGGGAGCTGACCCGGACCTACTGGGCCACGGTGGCGACCTTCGGCAACCGGCGGCGGTGGCCCATCGAGGACATCCCGTGGCGCACGACCGACGGCGACCGCACCGACTACTACACCCTCCAGACGACGTCGCTGGCGGTCAAGGGGCTGCTCGCCGTCGGACGCGGCGGCGACGAGGAGCTCGGCCGGATCGCGGCGGTGCTGGTGGAACTGGCGCAGCGGGCACGGGTCACCCGTCGCGCGTCGCCCGGCGAGCCGGCGCTGCTCGTGCACGCCCCCGGCAAGCGGGTCATCCTCAACGACGACACGTCAAAGCCGATCATGACGTGGAACGTGAACGAGTTCTCCACCGTGCTGCTGCAGCGGGCGACCACCGTCGCCGGCCTGCTGAGCAACGCCCGGCGGCGCAGCGAACTGCTCGAGCTGGCCGACGAGGTGTGGGACCACCTACTGCTGCGCCGCATCCCCGACGGCCGGCACCGAGGGCTGTGGGACCACGCCGGCGGCGCCTTCCCCGGGCTGGCTGACAAACCGGACGCTCCTTCCTGGTACCTGACCGAGCGGGTGGTGCACGCGCTTGTCAACGCCGGTCAACTGCTCTGGGAACGGCCGTTCCCGCGCGCCGGCGGGCTCGCCGCGTACGCGCAGGACCTGATCGACGAGGCGGAGTACCTGTTCGACCGCGAGCTGATGCGCGGCACGTTCGCCGGCGAGGCGATGCAGCGCAGCATGCGCAGCATCCGGGCCAGCCTGCGGCGGGCGCAGCTGCTGGTGGACGAACGCCCGGGCACGGCGGCCGCCCTGGCGAACACGCTGCTGCTCCTGCTCAACGACGTCACCACCGGGCAGCAGAAGGCCAGCGAGGGGATCTGATGCTGGTCTTCGTCACGTCGCACAAGGGTGGCACCGGTCGCTCGGTGACCGCCGCGAACATCGCCTACCGCAGCGCCCTGTCCGGCCGCCCCACCTGCTACCTGGACTACGACTTCGGCTCGCCGACCGCCGGCATCACGTTCCAGATCCCGCACGCCGTCAACGGGGTGGAGGGCGCCGGGCCCAACGGCGGCGGCCTGCACCGCTACCTGCGCGGAGAGATCCCGTTCCCCGAACAGTTGGACGTCTGGAGCACCTCGGAGCGGGCCAGCCTGCGCCAGCGGCCCATCGGCTCGGGCCCGCTGGTGCTCCTGCCCGGCCAGCGCAACGGCAGCGAGTTCGGTTTCACCAACGACATCGCCAGGCGCTGCGCCGAGCTCTTCCTCCGGCTGGAGGAGGAGTTCGACCTGACGCTCGTCGACCTCAGCGCCGGCCGCTCGTACGCCAGCCAGATCGCGTTGGCCGCCACCGCGACACCCACCCTGCGCAAGGTGACCGCGCGCTGGTTGGTCTTCCATCGCTGGACCCCCCAGCACGTCACCGCGGCGGCGGATCTCGCCTTCGAGGCGGGCGGCATCCTCGCGATGGGCAAGGAGTACGGCCACGAGCCGGAGCGGCTGAGGGAGTCGCTGCGCTTCATCCGCACGGCCGTGATCGACTCCCGCGGCCCCGAGGTCGGCCACCTCGACCTCGCGCAGCAGGCATTCCTGCGCAAGTGCGACACGGAGCTGTCCGAGCTGGCCCGCCGCCGAGGCGTCGGGCGCACGACGTTGCTCGGCGCGGTGCCGCTGGACCCGTTGTTGCAGTGGCGGGAACAGCTCATCTCGGACCATGACGTACAAGCCAAGATCGCGAATGTGAAGACGGTGGACGCCATCGTGGATCTGACCGAGAAGCTCTTCGACGAGACCGCATGGGAAACCGTGTGATCGACGTGGATGTCAGGTTCCAGGAGGCAGCTGCGGTGCGTCGGACAGAGAGCGTGGCGTACTCACACTTGTCGGTCGAGTTGGGGCACTTCTACGCGGAGGATTTCGGCGCCGGCTGCCAGGAACTGCGGCGCAAATTCGCGCGCATCGCCGACTGGGCCCCGGCGATCCCGGCCCTGGCCCGCCAGGGTCTGCCGGCGGACCGCCCGCCGCGGATCAGCACCTGCTTCATGGTGGACGACTACTTCCACCGATTCGGCTCGCCACGCGAGGTCATTCCTCAGGTGCAGAGCGCGGCGGCGGAGCTCGGCCTGGTGCTGGACTACGTGGCCCGGGAGTCCAGCTTCGCCCGGCACGGCGGCGTCGAACTCGCCCAGATGGTGGTCGACACCCTCGTGGTGGAGCCACCCCGGCACACCACCGGGAGCCGACCTCCGCTCAGCGAGTCCGGATGGCTGTCCAACGGCATGCGCTCGCCCGGCTACGTGGACGCGCCGGCGATGACCCTGCCCCGCCCCTGGTCGCCGCCGGTCCAGTCCGGTGACCCCCGGCATTCCATCTTCGTCGACATAGAGCTGTGGTCCGGCGAGCCGAACACCCGGGTGTGGGCGTGCGCGCTGCTCGCGTCGGTCTGGCAGATGACCCGGCTGGGCGTGCTGCGACACGGTGGGCAGACCCTGATGCAACCGAGCCGGCTCACCGGCGAGCTACCCGCCGACTGGGACGAGTTGCCGGCGGTCGTCCAGCTCAACCCGACCGCCGCGCCGTTCTGCGCGTACCGCACCCTGACCCTCATGGACACCCAGTACCTGCCGGTCGAGCTGGCGGTACGGACCATCCTCGGCCAGGTGGCGGTACCGCCGGCGGTGGCGCAACAGGTCGCCCGGCGGGCCGGTGGCGAGGCCCTGCACCTGCCCGGCGAACTCGTCGACCGACTGAGTTACGTGTTCATCGGCGGGTGAGCGCGGTCAGCGCGGGCACGGTTGGTCGACCGACATGCGGCCCGCCAGGTCGCGCAGCAGCGCCATGTTGCCCACGCTGATCTGATCCCGGATCCAGTTCACCGAGGAGTGCCACTGCCGGCTGAATCCGGGCACCTGCTCCAACCGGTCCCAGATCGGCCGCAGCCGCGGGTTGACCCGCGCGCCGGGCAACCACAGGTGCAGCAGGTGCTCCAGCACGGGACGCAACCGCTCGACGTGCTCCTGCCCGGAGGACGACCGGGTGACGGCGGCCTCCACCAGGGAGGAGAGCATGGTCAGCAGCCAGTCGTGCAACGCGAGATCCTCGCAGAGGCCGGCCACCGCCGCCGGCAGGTCCTGCGGGGCGAGGACCAGTTCGACCGTACGCAGGGTCGGGGAGTCCACGGTGACGACGGCCGAGACCTCCCGGTCCGGCTGCTGGCCCACCTGCGCGGTCCAGCGCAGCCGGGTACGCGCCGCGCGCAGCGGCGGACGGCGGTCCAGCAGGTCGGACATCTGCACCCCGTCGAGCACCCGTCCGGTGATCGCCTCCAGGTTCAGCACGTCCGCCTCGTTGCCGTGCAGGAAACCCGCGGTCAGGTCGGCGCTGTTCAGCTTGCCGACCGTCTCCAGGACGCCCGGGTGGGCCAGGTAGTGCGACCACGGCTGGCGACGTGCGCCGGCGACGACCTGGATGACCGACGACGCCTGCACGATCCGGCCGCCGGTGATGATGGCCCGGGTGACCACGGCGCCCACCCCCCGCAACTGCCGCCGCTTGGCGCTGGGCAGCCAGCAGTCCACGCCGGTGCGCACGTCGGGTGAGACCGCGTAGAGCGACGGGCGGCGGGAGGTCAGCACCGCCTCGCCCTCGACCAGGCTGAGCACCTCCGAACTCTGCTCCTGAGCCAGCGCCGTGCTGTGCTGCAGCAGGTTGGTGTGCACCTCACCGATCGTGATCATGGCCGCCTCCGCATCGATGCCGTCCACCCGCAATCATCCTGCGGAATGTGACCCCCGCCGATTCACTCTCGTCGTGACCCGCGCCGACACCGAGTCGAGTGAGGAAGTCCGACTCCCGCGGCATCGGGATTCGGCCCGCGGATCGGCACCTGCCCTGGGGGCATCATAGGCCCGGCAACGACGGGAATCCCATGCGCGGCAAAGCGGTGCGAGGCGTTCGCCGGGCGTACGAACGTGACGTCGGCTGATATTTTCGATAGTGCGGTCGCCAGCTACCCCTGGAGTTGCCGTTCATGAAGGTCTACATTTCGGCCACCCAAAAAGACCTGCTGGAATATCGCGCTGCCGTACACGCAGTGGCACGTCGTCTGGAGATCGACGACGTCGCCATGGAGGCGTACGGCGCCGACGTCCGGCCTCCGCTCGACCGATGCCTGGCCGACGTGCGCCGCTGCGACCTCTACATCGGACTGTTTGCCTGGCGCTACGGATTCCGCCCGCCGGGTCAGGAATCCTCCATCACCGAACTGGAGTACCGCGAGGCGCTCGCGGCCGGAAAACCCTGCCTGGTCTTCCTCGTCGCCGAGGAGACCCCCTGGCCGGTCGACCTGGTCGACCGGGGCGCCGACGGGGAACGGATCGTCGAACTGCGCCGCGAACTCAAGGAACGACACCTGTGCGCCTTCTTCACCAGCGTCGACGACCTGACCGCCAAGGTCACCGCGGCGCTGGCCGACGTACGCAGCGGACGTTCCCCCGCACGCGGACCCGCCGACCCGGACACCCACCTGCCCGAAGCCGTCCGCGTCCACTACTACAAGCAACTGGCGCTCAGATACCAGGCCGTCCCGGTCGACGCCGTCTCACCACTCCCCACCATCGGCTACCTCACCGTCGGGCTGCCGAAGGTGTTCGTCGAGCCCCGGGTGCACGAGGAGGCCCGCCCGGAGATGCCACTGGCCTGGTGGCGGTGGGCCGGCGCCACACCGGGCGGCGACACCGGCGGACTGCCCGGCGTGGTGAACCCGGAAGAGGTCGAACGACTCTGGGAGGAGTACGCGGCCAAGGACGCGCTCTCGTTGTTCGACGTGGTCTGCGACCCCGGCCGCCGGACGATCGTCCTGCTCGGCGACCCCGGCTCCGGCAAGTCGGCGGCCGCACGGTACCTGGCGTTGGCGCTGGCCGGAGCCTGCGACCAACCCCGACTCGCGGCGCTGGACCGGTACCTGCCCGTGCTGATCGAGCTGCGCTCCTACGCCGCGCACCGCGGCGACGGGCGCTGCGACGGCCTGCTCGACTACGTCGGCCACCGGCACCAACAGGGGCTGACCGGAATCGACCAGGAGGTGCTGGAGCCGTACCTGCGCCAGGGCGGCCAGGCCCTCTTCCTCTTCGACGGCCTCGACGAGGTGTTCGACCCGGCCCAGCGCGAAGAGGTGGCCGCGCAGATCGCCACCTTCGCCGACGAGTACCCGGGCGTGCTGTCGGTGGTCACCTCGCGGGCGGCCGGCTACCAGCGACACACCTTCGCCAACGCCGGCTTCGACCACTTCACCCTCGAGGACCTCGACGACGAACAGATCACCCAGTTCCTCGACAACTGGTACCGCTACGTGATGCCCACCCCGGCCGTCGAGGCGCAACGACAACGACGGCAGCTCCTCGACGTGCTGCGCGACTCCCGGGCGATGCACGAGTTCGCCGGCAACCCACTGCTGCTGATGCTCATGACGATCGTCGGTCGCAGCCACCCCCTGCCCCGCAACCGGCGCCGCCTGTACGCGCACGTCACCGACGTCCTCATCTCCGAGTGGGACGTGACCAAACAACTGCGCGAGAGCCACGGCGACGTACCCTCGCTGGACCTGCAGGCGAAGCGCCGACTGCTGTGCCATCTCGCATTCCGGATGCAGTTCCGGGAATCGGGACCGGCCGGCAACTACATCGACTCCGACGAACTGGCCCGTATCTTCCGGGACCACCTCGTCGCGTTCTACGGTTTCGAGAACGAGCGGGCGCTCGCCATGGCCTACTCGATGATCGACAAACTGCGCCAGCGAAGCTTCATCCTGGAACGGTACGGGCTGCGACTGTTCGGGTTCGTGCACCGCGCGTTCCTGGAATTCTTCTGCGCCGAGGAGATCGTGGACAGGATCGAGAACGACCCCGACGCCTGGGACCTCGACCGGCTCCGCGCCCTCTTCCGCGACCATTGGGCCGACCCGTCCTGGCGGGAGGTGCTCCGGCTCGTCGCCGGCGCGCTGCCCGCCCGGATCGCCAACGACCTGATCACCCTGCTCGCCACCGAGAGCACGCAACCCTGGCCGCCGCTGAACCTGACCGCCCCGCCCTGGAACCTCGTGCTTGCCGCGCAGTGCGTGGCCGAGACGCCACAGCCCGCCGAACTGACCGAAGCGGGCAACGCCGTGCTGCGCCGGGTCGTGCTGCTGGTCGAACACGGCATCTCCGTCGACGACCCCAATCTGGCGGACCTCACCGAACAGGAGCTGCTCTCCGCCATCCGGGCACTCGGGTCGAACTGGCCCGGCCGGCACACCTTCCTGAACTGGTACCGCCGCCGCGGCGTCCGAACCAGCTGGCGCTCCGGCTCCGCCTTCGCCACCCGGATCGCCGCGGCGCTGTCCACCCCCGAGGAATACCTGGAGGAACTGCTCGTCCGGGAACTCCAGCAGGGCCGCGAGCGGCAGGCCCGCCTCACCCTGGTCGCCGGGCTCGCCGAAGCCGCCGGCCGGCTGGACGCCACCGACGGCGGCCGCCGCCGCTACCGGGACCTGCTGATCGACCAGGCCCGAGCCGAGGTCTCCACCGCCGTCCGGCAGGCCGCCGTGCGAGCCCTGGTCACCCACTTCGGCGCCGACCTCGACCTCGCCGACGAGCTGCGCGACCTCGCCGACTCACCCGACCCCGCGGTCCGCGCGCTGGCCGTGCAGTCCCTCGGCGGTCGCGCCGAACTCACCGACGACATCCGCAGCGCTCTGCTCCGGGCCACCGAGGACACCGCCACGACGGTACGCCGAGCCGCCGTCGCCGTGCTCACCGCGCGCTGCACCGAACTGCCGGACGCACCCGGCACCCTCCAGCGACTACTCGCCACCGACCCCGATCCCGCAGTCGTGCAGAACGCGCTGACGGCCCTGCTGGCCCTGCCCGAGCACGCCGACACCGCCCGCACCCGCGCGCTGCAGCGAATGACCGGCGACTCCCCGGACGAGGTACGGCGCTGCCTGGTGACCAGACTTCTGCCGGGGCGCTCCGGCCCGGAGGAGACCGACCTGTTGCTGAAGCTGGCCGGCTCGGACGGCTCCGCCCGGCTCCGCGCCACCGCCGTGCAGCGGCTGGCGCTCGTACCGGATCCGGACGGACGCTGCCGGACCCGGCTGATCGACCAGATCGAACACGACGAGGACGCCTCCGTGCGGGCTGCCGCGGTGACCGCGCTGATCGACCGGGACAGCACCGACGAGACCTGCCGAACCGTGGTGGCGCACGCGGCTCGCGTCGACGAGGACGCCACGGTGCGCCTCGCCGCGGTACGCGCCCTGGCCGAGGCCCGCCTGGACCCCCGCACCGGAGAACTGCTGCTGGACAGCGCCCGACGCGACCCGACGGCGAGCGTCCGGCTCGCCGCCGTCGACCTGCTCACCGGCCGACAACTGTTCGGCCCCGCCACCCGCGACCTGCTCATCGGCCGGGCCTTCCAGGAGCGCGACGCGCTCGTCCGGCTGCGGGTCACCCGCAGCCTGGCCCGTCTCGCCGATCCGCCCGACCCCGCCGTGCGGGAGTGCCTGGCCGAACAGGTCAGTCGAGATCCCGACCCGAACGTGCTGCGCGCGGCCGCCGACGCGCTCGCCCGGCACGGCGAGGTCGCGGGCCTCGTGGAGACACTGTGCCGGCGGGCCCGCCGGGACAGCTACGTCGGCATCCGGCTGGCCGCGGTGCGGACGCTCTGCCGGTACGGCAGCCCCGACGTGGTGACCGACGTGCTGCTGGAATGCGTCGAGTCGGACACCGACCCGACCGTGTTCGACGCCGCGGTCTGCTGCCTGACCGAGCGGGGGACCGCCTCCATGGCGGTGACGCTGCGGCTGATGCGCCGCCTGGCCGACCAGGACCCGGCGATCCGGGCCCGCATCGCCGCCGCGCTCGGCGAGCACTTCGGCGCCGACCCCGAGGTTCAGGTGCTGCTCGTCGGACTGGTCCGCGACGACCCGGCCCTTGAGGTCCGGCGCCGGGCGGTGGAGCAGCTCGGCGCGACCCTGGCCGGCCGCGCCGGAGTGCCGGAGCTGCTGCTCCGGCTGGCCGCCGACGACGACTGGGAGATCCGCCGGACCGCGCTGCTCGCGCTGACCCGACACCACTACCGGAACCCCCGGACCCGAGAGCTGCTCATCCGGCTCGGCCGCCAGAAGGACGACGACAACGTACGGCGACTGGCCGGGCAACTACTGGCCACGCTGCCCGACACCACGCCCGACGACTTCCCGTGATCGAGCCCGCTCCGGACCGACCTCGTCAAATACCATCAACCTCATGACGGACCCGGTCGTCGGCTCGCCCCGCCAGACCGGGTGGTGGTTGCGAGGATTGTTCGGCCTCATCGGCCTGACCGCCCTCATCCTCGGCCACATCGGGTTCGAGAGCCTGCTCCGGGTTCGTCCGGACACCGTCCACGACCGCTACGACGTGCTCTACTACGACCTGCAACTCTTCGTCTTCGGCGCCGAACCCTTCCAGAACCCCGGCCCCTACCCCTGGCAGTTGCAGATCGCCCGGTTCGCCGCCCCGCTGTTCACCCTCCTCGCCGTGGCCGAGGCCGGTCGCCTGCTGCTGGCCGCCGAGAGCCGTCGCCTGCGCGCCCGACAGGCCCGTGGCCACGTCCTCGTCTGCGGCGACTCCCAGTTCGCCCACATGCTCGCCGACCGGCTCTTCGCCGACGGCGAGAGCGTCGTCGTCGTACGCTCCGTACCATTCGGTCCGCTGGAGTACCGCCGCCGCCGCTACCTCGGCGTGGTCGGCGACCCGACCAACCCGGAAGTGCTGCGCGGCGCCGGCCTGCCCCGGGCGCACACCATCTACGCCTGCAGCGAGGACGACGACCGCAACCACGCCATCGCCAACACCGCCAGCCGTCTCGTCCAGGACCGACGGGAACCACCCCGGGTCTACGTCCTGGTCCACGACTCCGAGATGTGCCTGGCGCTACAGGCCCGCCGACTCGGCGCGGCCGGATCCAGCCGGCTGCGACTGGACTACTTCCACGTCGACGACGTCGCCGCCCGCGCCCTGCACCAGCACCACCCGCTGCCCCACGTCACCGATCGACCTACCCGGGTGCTCATCGCCGGCACCGGCACCTTCCGCCGGGCCCTCCTGGTGGAGACGGCGCGGCACTGGCGAGCCTGCCGCGCCGACGCGCCACCGCTGCGCATCGACCTCGCGGCCCCGGACGCCCGCTCCGAACTCGACGTCGCGACGGCACGCTACCCGCTCCTGAGCACCGCCTGCCGGCTCACCGCACACGACGTCGACCTCGACGGCATCGTCACGCTGGACCGGCTCGGCCAGGGCAGCTACGACCGCATCTACGTCTGCGCGCCGGAGGAGGTCACTGGCCTGCAGTTCGTGCTGGACTCACCCGCCCTCTGGCAGGGCGCCCGGAGTTCGGTCTTCGTGCCGGTCTACCGGCAGGCGGCGCTCGCCGCGGCATTCCACGGCGACTCCCGTCACGACCTGCTCGACGAGGTGCACGGCAAGCTCCGCCTCTATCCGGTTCTGACCCGTGCCTGCGAGGCCCGGTTGATCGGCGACGACCTCACCGAGCGGCTGGCCCAGTTGATCCATGAGCGCTACCTCGAGGCCCAGCAGCGAGTCGGCCTGCGCCTCGGCGACGCCCCGGCGATGGTGCACTGGTCACGACTGCCCGAGTCGCTGCGGCGGGCCAACCGGGCCCACGTCCAGGACATCGCCGCGAAGCTGTTGGATCTCGGCTGTGTGGTGGCGCCCCGGCGCGGCGCCGGCGACGCTTCCGCCGGGCAGGCCATCGACGACCGGATCGAGGAACTCGCCCGCCGCGAGCACGAACGGTGGTGCCGGGAACGGCGCGGCGAGGGCTGGCGGTACGGCGTGCGCCGCGACGACCTGCACCAGCGCCATCCCGCCCTGCGGCCCTGGGACGACCTGCCTCCCGAGCTGAAGGAGCAGAACCGCGAGGAGATCCGGGCGCTGCCCGACGTGCTCTCCGACAGCGGGTTCGAGCTGATCCGACTGGCACCCTCGGTTCCGGCGCAGCGGAGCGGGCCGGCGGATGACGAGTGACGCCGCACCGGTCCGCGTCGGCGTGACCGGACACATCAACCTGACCCACGACACGGAGCTGCTCGTCGCCGACGCGCTCCGCGCCGAGCTGCGCCGGATCAGCGACCGGCCGGTGCACGGCGTCACCTGCCTGGCGGCCGGCACCGACCAGGTCTTCGCGCGCACGGTCCTGGAGCTGGGCGGCACGTACGACGTGGTGCTGCCGGCCCGCGACTATCGGGCCGCGGTGATCGGTCCGGAGCACTGGGCGACCTTCGACGAGTTGCTCGCCCGGGCGGGAGCGGTGATCCACACCGGGTACGACCTCTCGGGCACCCCCGCCTTCGTGGCGGCCAACCAGGAGCTGGTGCGACGGGTGGACCGACTGCTGGCGGTCTGGGACGGGGCGCCGGGCTGCCACGAGGCGTCGACCGACCGGACCATCGACTCCGCGCGCGGCCGGGGCATCCCGACCACGGTCCTCTGGCCCGCCGGGGCCCGCCGCGCGCCGTCCGGCGACTGACACGCCGGCCCGGTCCGGTGGTCCCCGCCGCCCGGCAGGCCGCCGACGGGGGCGCCGGCGGAGGGGCTCCCACTCCGCGACATGCCGTCGCGGATCGAATTGATTCGATATAGCATCGCGGCAGGGCAGCTTCACTCCGCACCGGCGCACGGCGCGGGGTGCACGCCATCCACCGGTGCGCCGGGCAGCCGGTGGATGGCCACCGATTCGGGCGCGGCCGGCTCGTCGCCGGCTCGACGCCGTCTGCGCGTGCTGGTCCAGTGAGCGCGGTGCTCCGGTCGTCGACCGTGCGGCTCCGTGTCTCGTGCGCCAACGGACCGGACGGAACACCGAGGAGAGAGCACAGATGAACGACGTACCCGCGCAACCGAAACACCGAAGCCGGGGTGCCGCCAGGCTGCTCGTCGGCGGGGCCTGTGCCCTGGCGATCGCGGTGTCCTCGATGGCCATGGCGACCTTCGCCCGTGCCGATCTGAGTGGACCGCCCGGGACCACGTTGAAGGCTGCCGCCGAGCGCAGCGGCCGATACTTCGGCGCCGCCATGGGAGGTGACCGGCTCAACGACTCGGGCTTCCTGACCATTGCGAACCGCGAGTTCGACATGATGACGGCCGTCAACGAGATGAAGCCGGACGCGACCGAGCCCAACCGGGGCCAGTTCGACTTCCGCGCCGGTGACGCGATCTACAACTGGGCCACCCAGCACGGCATGCGGGTCCGTGGTCACACGCTGGCCTGGCATGCTCAGCAGCCGAGGTTCTGGGGAAGTCTCAGCGGCAGCGCCCTGCGGACCGCGATGATCGACCACATCAACGGCGTGATGGCTCACTACAAGGGCAAGCTCGCCTACTGGGACGTGGTGAACGAGGCCTTCGCGGAGAACGGCAGCCGGCGGTCGTCGAACCTGCAGTCCACCGGGAACGACTGGATCGAGGTGGCGTTCCGGACGGCGCGCGCCGCCGACCCGAGCGTGAAGCTCTGCTACAACGACTACAACATCGAGAACTGGACGTACGCCAAGACGCAGGGCGTCTACAACATGATCAAGGACTTCAAGGCCCGCGGCGTCCCGGTCGACTGCGTCGGCCTGCAGACCCACTTCACCGGTGGCAGCTCGCTGCCGGGCAACTTCCAGCAGACGCTGTCCAGCTTCGCCGCCCTCGACGTCGACGTGGCGCTGACCGAGGCCGACGTCACCAACGCCTCGACCAGCCAGTACCAGGGCCTGACCCAGGCATGCGTGAACGTCCCGCGCTGTGTCGGCATCACGACGTGGGGCATCCGGGACAGCGACTCCTGGCGCGGCAGCGAGAACCCGCTGCTGTTCGACCGCAACAGCAGCCCCAAGGCGGCGTACACCGCCGTCCTCAACGCGCTGAACGCCGCCTCCACCACGGTGCCGGGCACCACCACCCCGCCGCCGACCACCGTGCCGCCGACCACGGTGCCACCGACCACCGTGCCGCCGACCACGGTGCCACCGACCACGGTGCCGCCGACCACGCCGCCCGCGACCGGGCAGCCGGGTGCCTGCACCGCGACGTACCGCATGATCAACAGTTGGAGCGGCGGCTTCCAGGGAGAGGTCACCGTGGCCAACAACGGCTCCGCCGCCCTCAGCGGCTGGACCGTACGGCTGACGCTGGCCGGCGGGCAGACCCTCGCCAACGTCTGGAACGGCATCAACACCGGCACCAGCGGGGCGGTCAGCGTTCGCAACGCCGACTACAACGGGTCGCTCGGCGGGAACGCCTCGACCACCTTCGGCTTCCTCGTGAACGGCAGCAGCAACGCGGCACCCGGCAACCTCTCCTGCACCAGCCCCTGACCGGGAACCCGCACAGCCCGTGTCCGGACGCCGGCCGGGCCCGGAGCCGCCGGCTCCGGGCCCGGTGCGGTCGGCCGCCATCACGGCGATGACCACCGATGCCGCCGGTTCAGCGTGTGTCGGACACCCGGCCGTGGTGGCGGACTTCGGCGCGAGGCCGCTGGTTGCGGCGACGCCGTGACGTCAGGTCCACGGCCGCGGCCCGCCATCGTGGATGGACGAAGGTAAATCCGGCGGCGGACAGCCGCCCAGGGGTCACCCGCCGGCTCTTCAGCAGCAGCTCGGTGTCGGTCCGGATCGCGAGAGCGCCGACCTCCGCCATCCATCCGGTGGCCGGCAGGCCGACCGGCATCCGCCAGGCCGACCGCAGCTCTCGCATGAATTCCCGCTGTGGCAGCGGGTCCGGCGCGGCGAGGTTCACGGGCCCGGTGAGGTCGTCACGGTCGATCAGGAATCGGACCGCGCGGACGAAGTCCTGGTCGTGGATCCACGAGACGTACTGCCGGCCACCCGCGACCGGTCCGCCGAGTCCGAGCCGCGCGAGCCAGCTCAGCACGTCGAACACGCCACCGCGGTCAGGGCTCATCACCATCGCCGAGCGGAGGGCGACCTTGCGCGTGTGCGGAGTCGCCGCCCGCTCCTGTGCGGCTTCCCAGTTCCGGGCGATCTCGACGCTGTAGGCCCAGTACCCGGGCACGCCCCGCTCGTCGCCGCCGATCCGGCCGTCGTGCTCGTCGTTGGCCCCGTCGAAGCGGTGCGCGTAGATCGTCGCGGTGCTCATCTGCATCCACAGCTTCGGCGGTCGGGCCGCCCGGGCGATGGCCTCGCCGACGACCCGCGTCGACTCCACCCGCGAGTTCATCATGGCTTCGAGGTTCGCTGCGGTGTACCGACAGCTCACACTGCGCCCGGCCAGATTGATGACCACGTCGCTGCCGTTGATCTCCGTGGCCCAGTGGCCGAGCGTGCGGCCGTCCCAATGAACCTGACGCCCGCCCTTCGGCGAGCGCGTCAACAGCACGACGTCGTGGCCCGCCGAGGTCAACGCCCGATCCAGGATCGTGCCGACCTGCCCGGTGCCACCGGGAATGACGATCTTCATGATCCTCCGTGGCAAGCGCTATTTGAACACGTTCAACTCGAACGTACACCGGGGGAGGACGACTGGTCCATCGCCTCCTGGGCGCCGAGATGCCAGGGACGGGGCGTGCCTGACCTGACCACTCCCGGTGGCGCCACCGCCCCGGCGGACCGTTCCACCGCGCCGGACCGGAAGCGGCTCCACCGGTACAGCACGGTCAGCAGGCCGCCGGCGAGCACCGGGATCACCAGCGTGGCCCCGCCGAGCACCGCCCACGCGCCCGATCGCCCGCCGCCCAGGTGCGGGACCGCCACGGCCGCCACGGCGCCCAGCGTCAGCGCCCCCCAGCCGAACACGAGAGCCGTGGCCGTCCCGTGGTCCCGGAGCCACCGGCGCGCGCCACGGTCGCGGCGGGCCCGCAGTGCCGGCAGGACCTCGTCCAGCAGGAGCCGCAGGGCCCGGTCGAGCGCCGCCGGATCGGCCGGCGACGGCTCGGCACCCTCGCGTACGACGCGGCGCAGGGTGCCGCGGACCTTGACGACCGGATCGTCGGCGGGCACCTCGTCCGGTGGCCACTGCTCGTCGAACCGGCGTCGCCGCACGCTGCGGACGGTGGCCCAGGTGACCATGGCGACCGGGACCGGCATGCCCAGCAGCCATCCCAGTTGACATCCTTTCCGCCCTAGAGGACGGAGATTCCCTCCACGCTGCGGGTGGAACGCGCAACGTCCGGGTGGGTTACCGCTTCTCTGCGCGGTGCCGGGACGAGTCCTGGTCTTGCCTGCACTCCACGGTCGTTGAAGTCCGCCTGTCCGGCGGCCTTGATGTTCCTCGCCGCGTTGACGTCCCGGTCGTGGTGACTGCCGCACGGGCAGTCCCACTCCCGGACGTTCAACGCCGTCTTCTCGTTGATCCGGCCGCAGTCGGAGCACATCCGGGTGGACGGGAGGAACCGGTCCACCCGGCCGAAGGTACGCCCGTACCGGGCCGCTTTGTACTCCAGCATGCCGGTGAAGCTGGCCCATCCGGCGTCGTGCACGGATTTGGCGAGCCGGGTCCGGCCGAGACCGACGACGCACAGGTCCTCGACGTACACCGCTTGGTTGTCGCGGATGATCGCCGTGGACAGCTTGTGCTGCCAGTCGCGCCGGGTGTTGGCCACCCGCGCATGAGCGCGGGCGACCTGAGTAACGGCTTTCTTGCGGCGGTTGCTGCCCTTCTGCTTCCGGAAGAGGGCCTGCTGCAACCGCTTGAGCTTGCGGGCCGCGCGGCGCAGGAACTTCGGCGCGCTCACCTTCGTCCCGTCGGACATGACCGCGAAGTGGGTCAGCCCGAGATCGATGCCGATCTCCGGCTCGACCGGCGGCAGCGTCTCGTCCTCGCCGATGGTCACGACGAACGAGGCGAAGTACCGGCCTGCCGCGTCCTTGATGATCGTGACGCTGGACGGATCCGAGGGCAGCGACCTGGACCAGCGGACCGGCAGGTCGCCGATCTTCGGCAGCCGCAGGCGGCCGTTGTCGAGGATCTTGAACCTGCTGTTCATGGTGAACCGGATCGCCTGCCGGTTGTCCTTGCGGGACCGGTACCGGGGTGGGGCGACCTTGCGGCCCTTGCGCTTGCCGGACAGCGAGTTGAAGAAGTTGCGGTAGGCGGTGTTCAGGTCCGCGAGGGCTTGTTGCAACACCACGGCGGACACCTCGCCCAGCCAGGCCCGGTCCTCGGTGGCCTTGGCCGCTGTGATGATCAGCTTCGACAGGTCGCCGTCCGAGATGTATTTCTCGCCTGCCTCGCGGGCCTGCTGACGCAGCCGCAGCGCATCGTTGAAAACCACGCGGGCACACCCGAACGCCTGCGCCAGCGCGGTGCGCTGGGCGGCGTCCGGGGTGACCCGGAAGTTGTAACGGAGCTGCATGGACGACATTGTGCCATGTTGGTTTATGGTCGAACTTCAAGGCATCCGCACTGGCAGGCACTGTGTTTTTGCCATGCATGTCCATTTGGTTTTCGTGACGAAGTTCCGGCACAAGGTGTTCGCTGACCGGCACCTGACCCGCATGGAAGCGATCATGCGAGACGTGTGCGCCGACTTCGAGGCCGAGCTGGTCGAGTTCAACGGCGACAACAACGTCCACCTGCTGGTCAACTTTCCGCCCAAGGTGGCCGTGGCCCGCCTGGTCAACAGCCTCAAGGGCGTATCCTCCCGCCGCCTGCGACAAGAGTTTCCCGACCTGGTGCGCTACTACTACCGTGCCAACAAACTCTGGTCCGGCTCGTACTTCGCCGGGTCCGTCGGCGGCGCGCCGCTGAGCGACATCAAGCAGTACATCGAGCAGCAGAACCGTCCCGGTCAAGGCACTGCTCGGGCCTGGCGGCCCTCCCAGCGCGGGCCTTCACCCCCGGCCTGAAGGCCGGAGCACTGGCCCGCATTCCGGTAGCAGGTAGGACAGGAGGGTGCTGATGAAGACCGTGGCCATCACCAGCGTGGACCACACGCCGAGCGTCAGCAGCGCCGGTGGCTCGCCGCCAGGCTGCGTGGTCACCGACGCGAACCAGGTCACGCACGTCGATGCTATGCGACCGGGCCAACCGGTGTCGTCCGTCCGGCGGCCGGCCGGCGGGTGTCCTCATCTCAGCGCCTCGAGAAGTTCGCCGCGGGACGGGCCCGGTAGCGGGTAACGGCCGGCGCCGCCACCGAGCGCGAGGGCCCGGTCGAGCACGCCGGGCGCGGCGAACACCTCGTCGGGTGTGGCGATGAACGAGGCGAGGGCGGTGTGCGCCCGGGTCAGTTCCGGGTCGGCGAGGCTCGCCGCGAACAGCGCCGCACCGGCCTGCCAGCGCGGGTCGGCCGTGCGGTACGGCTGCCCCGCCGCGTCGGCGTCCAGTTCGGCGAGACGATGCCGGTCGTACCACAGTGTCGCCCGGTAGAGCGGTTCGACCGTCCGTGTGGTGGCCTCGTCGAACCGGCGGGCGAACGTGTCGTGGTCTCGCGGATCCGTCTCGCGCAGCAGGTCCCGCAGCAGGATCGCCTGGATCAGCGCCATCGACGCCCCGCGCCCCAGTGACGGGTTGGTGCAGGCGCAGGCGTCCCCGACCGGCACCACGCCGGTGGCCACCGGTCGGCCGTCGACGACGAGCCGGCGGTGGCGGTCCTCGATGCCGGCCATGACGTCGACGCCGGAGATCGGCTCGCCGTCCGCCCAGTGCGCCGCGAGCGGGTAGCGGGTGAGCGCGGCGTGCCAACGGTCCGGATCCCGTAGCGGGCGCAATGCCCGGTCCCGGCCGCTCGTGGTCAGCACGACGCTCCAGGTGTCGTTGTCGCCGGGCAGCGTCAGGACCGACAGGGAGTCGTAGTGGTGCAGGAAGTTCGTCAGCGCGGCGGGCAGCCCACCGGAACGCGACCGGAAGTGCCGGGCGTAGTACCGGAAGCCGGAGTCCTCGCGCTGCTCGAACGGCGGGTGCGCGCCGGTGGCGGACAGCCACGCCCCGAGCGCCGAACGCCGCCCGCCGCAGTCCACGACGAGGTCGGCGGGGACGGTCCCGCCGCCGGTGGTCAGCACGCCTGTGACATGCGGTGTGCCGGGCCGCCGGTCGGTGGTGAGGCCGGTGACGGCGACGCCGCGGCGGATCGTCACGCCGGCCGTCTCGGCCGCGCCGGCGAGCACGGCCTCCAGCACGGGGCGTCGGGCGGTGACCGTGTCGAACCGGGCGTCGCCGGCGCGCAGCGGGCCGCGCCGCGCCTCGGGCAGCGCCGCCAGGGTGTTGATCCGCAGTGCTCCGGCGGTCAGCAGCGGGCCGGCGACGTCGGGCAGGTGCGCCCGGATCAGCGCCCACCAGCGCGGGAGCATGAAGTGCGGCAGGTGGAACTGGTTCACGCCGTGCCGCTGCCAGCCGTCCCACGCGGTCCCGGCGTGTGCGACCGGCGGCGGCTGCGCGGGATCGCGTTCGAGCACCGTCACCCGGTGCCCGTCGTCGGCGAGCAGCATCGCCGTGGTGAGGCCGGCGAGGCCGGCGCCGGGTACGAGAATGTGGGCCATGCCGGGAAGGATCGGTCCGGGTGGTGCTCACTCTCCAGACCACTACCTGCTCAATCTCCGCCCAGCCGCGGGTCCCGGACGGTCCCGATCTCCACCGCCCACAACAGTTCCGTCACCGCGTCGATGGCCCGGGCCAGGTGGCGACGGTACGTGCTGAACGGCAGCCCGAGCAGATCGGCCGCGATCTCCTGGCTCGGGGCGGGGCGGACGAAGGTGCGGGTGAGCACCGCGCGCAGCCGTTCCCCCCTGGGCTCGGCGGCCAGCCGGTCCACCGCCGCCAGCAGACTCGCCCGCAACGCGGCCGGTTCACCGCCCAGCACCGTGCCGAGCAGCGGATTGCCGGCCAGTCGCTCCGGGCGGCCCAGCCGCGGCAGGGCGGAGCGGACCGCCGCGGCGAACGCGGCCCGGTCCAACGGCGGCGGCAGCAGCGCCGAGTCCGGTGGCGGGCCGGTGCCGCCCGAGTGCTCCCGCTCGGCCATCAGGTCCCACCAACGGTCGGCGGGGAAGCGTCGCCAGTCGTGCCCGTACCCGATGTGTCGCTGCCCGTCGACCTCCACCGCCACCAGCGGCCGGAAGCCGAGGTAGTCGAAGAACGGCGCCCAGTATCCGGTGTCGCTGACCGTCAGGAACGACCAGGCCGACGCCTCGGTCGACCAGTTGATGATCGAGGTGACCGAGCCGGCGAGCACGGCGTGCGGGTCCCGCTGCTGCTCGTGGAGCCCGGCCAGGAAACGGGCGATCTCGACGCGTTCGCCGGGCCGCGTCGGCGCGGTGCGCGCCACCTGGTCGAGCACCGCGCGCACCACCGGGTCCTGCTGCTCCAGCGCCGAGCCGCTCGGGCAGAACACGTGGTACACGAGGGCGACGGCCCCTGCCTCGGTGCGGGCCACGTTGAGATGCTCGGGCGCCTCGGCGAACCACCGCGCGGCGAGTCCGGCACTGGCGACGCCGAGCGCTCGCTCCACCATGGCCACGAGCGGGCCGTGCTCCTCGGGCCGGGCCGGTGTGACCGCGGCCGATCCCGACGCGCGCAGGCCGTGGTACGCGGCCGTCAACGGACTGCGCCGGTGCAGGTACGCCAGGTGCTGGGCGAGCAGCTGGCGGTCCATGCCGCCGGCCGCCCGGATGCCGGCGAGCACGTGATCGTGGATGGCCCGGTGCAGTGACCGGTACCGGGCCGGGAAACGCCGTTCGAACTCCGCGTCCAACACGTCCCGGGTGAGGTCGTGCGGGCTGAGCCCGGTCGGCCGGCTGACGACGAAGGGCCGCCGGCACAGCCACGCCCAGACGTCCGGCGCCGCGTCGCCGACCGTCTCACGCAGCAGGTCCTCCGTGGTCAGCCACGCCATCGCGCAGGTGGCCAGGCCGACCGTGTGCGCGTCCGACGGCGCGTCACGCGACAGCGACTCCAGCAGCACGGTGATCAGATCCGGCACCTCGGCCAGGGTTTCCGGGACCGTACCGGCCAGGGCCACGTCGGCGAGCAGCGCCAGGGCGAGCGGGTGGCCCCGCCCCAGCCGGGTCAACCGCTCCCGGTCGGCCGGCGCGACCCCGGCGCGGGCCAGCAATTCGGCGCTGTCGGCGTCGTCGAGGTGACCCAGCGGGTGCACGGCCACGACCTGGCGCCAACCCGGGTCGGTACGCCAGGCCGGTGCGGGCGGGTCGCGACCGGCGAGCACCACCACGTCACCGGCCGGTAGGGACGGGATCAGCTCCCGGCGCAGCCAACCGTCGATCGGTGCGAGCTGCTCGTACCCGTCGATCAGCAGGACCGTGCCGTCTCGGGCGCCCCCGGTCGGCAGGGCCGCCGTCAGCGCCTCGGGCGATGGTTCCAGCTCCCGCCCGTCCAGCAGCACGGTGACCCGGCCGGCGTTCCTGGCCCGGGCGCGCATCTCCAGCAGCAGCGTGGACTTGCCGATGCCGCCCGGCCCGTGCAGAAACAGCACCCGCCGCGCCGAGCGCCCGGCGAGGGCCGCCAGGTAGCCGGCGAGTTCGGTCCGGCGACCGACGAAGGCCCGCCGCCGGGCACTGTCCACGACGTCGGCAAAGCTGTTCGCCTCCACCCGCCAAGTGTCGGCCAGAGCAGGGCCGACCGCCAGCATCCGGGCGGCCTGCGCGAGCCTGGCGGGGTGTGGGCGCGGCCGTGCCCGCCGCACCCACACCCGCCGGTGGTCAGCTGACCGCGCAGCTGACCGCCGGTGCCGCCGGGTTGCCGCCGGTCGAGGACGCCAGGAAGCCGAAGCCGGCGGAGGCGCCCGGTGTCAGGCCGCCGTTCCAGCTCACGTTCCGTGCGGTGACCGTCGTGCCGGCCTGGGTGACCGTGGCGTTCCAGGCCTGCGAGACCTGCTGTCCGCTGCCGAGGCTCACCGTCGCGGTCCACGCCGTGGTGGCCGCTGTCGTGTCGTTGCGGACGCTCACCTCGCCCTGGAAGCCGCCGGTCCACTGCGAGACGATCCGGTAGGTCGCCGTGCACCGTCCGTTGCCGGGCGGGGGTGTCGACGGTGACGGCGACGGGGTCGGGGTGGCCGAGGGGGTCGGGCTCGGCGACGGGGTGGGCGGGACGGCGCCGCCGAGCACCCGCGCGAGCACGGGTTGGAAGCGGTTGGCCATCTTCCGGAAACCCGCGTCGTTCGGGTGCACCCCGTCGCCGGTGTCCGTGGCCGCGTCGAAGCCGGTCCACTGGTCCACGACGACGATCGGTGACTGGGCGGTGGTGAGAGCGGCGGCCCAGCCGGGGATCCGGTTGTTGAGCGTGACGGTGTCGGCGGGGCAGGTGGCGCAGCCGTGGTGCGGGATGATCTGCGACACGATGATCTTCATGGCGGGGTTGTTCGCCCGCATCTGCCCGACCAGTTTGGTGAATGCGGCGAGGATCGTGTCCATCGACTGCCAGCCGCCCCAGAGGTCGTTCGTGCCGAGGTGCATCACGACGACGTCCGGCCGTGCCGCGCTCAACCAGGGCGGGAGCTGGTTGTTGTCGGCGATGCCGACGGCGGAGAAGCCGCCGTGGCCCTCGTGGTCGCCGTCGTAGGAGAAGCCGTAGTTGCAGCTTCCGCCGTCCGAGGCGCTGCCGACGAAGTCGATGTTCGAGTAGCCGGCGGCCCGCAACTGGTTCCAGAGCAGGGCGCGCCAGCAGCCGGGGCCCGCGGTGATCGAGTCACCGAGCGGCATGATCCTGGTCGCCGCCGCCGCCGCCGTGTGGGGCGCCGACCGCACGGGGGTTCCCGGGAACGTCACCGTGAGCGCCAGGGCCGCGGTGATCGCGGCCAGCACCGCGTACCGAAGGGATTGTCGTGTCATCGGGAGCCGCCCTACGGCGTCACGGTGAGCAGGTGGGCCCGGTAACCCTCGCCGTAGCTGCGGGTGGGGGTGCCGTTGTAGTCCTCGATCAGCACGTTGCCCCCGCTGCACCCCCACGGGTTCCAGGTCCACGCGGTGTAGCCCAGCCGGTTGCGGTCCAGCCAGGTCATCAACCGGTCGATGTAGTCGTGGGCGCAGGTGTCCTGGCCGATCTCGCCGGCGTGCACCGGCACCTGCGCGGCCACCGGCGCGATCTGCGTGTCCCAGCAGGTCTCGGTGACACAGGCGTTGAAATTGTACGAGTGCCACGAGGCGACGATGTTGTTGCGCGGGTCGGTCGGCTTGAAGGCCAGCCACTGGGTCAGGTCGTTGGTCCAGGTCAGGCCCGGCACCAGCAGCACGTTGGTGGCGCCGGTGGCGCGTACCGCGTCGACCAGGTTCTGCATGCCGGCCACCTGGTAGTCGATGCCGGTGCAGGTGCCGCCGTCGCGCAGGCACCGCCACGCGGCCGTCATGTCCGACCAGTTGTTGGCGGCGTCCGGGTAGGGCTCGTTGAACAGGTCGAACAGCACCGCGTCGTTGCCCTTGAACGCGTTGGCCACCCCGGTCCAGAACTGCGGCGTGTACTGCCGGCTGGGCATGGGCTTCTGGCAGGTGGCGTTCACGTCGGAGCAGGCCGAGATGTTGCCGGTGTACTGGCCGTGGGTCCAGTGCAGGTCCAGGATCGGGTTGATCCCGTTGGCGACCAGCAGGTTCGCGTAGTCCTTCACGGCCTGCTGGTAGGCGGCGCCGCTGGGCGAACCGGAGAGGCCCAGCCAGCAGTCCTCGTTGAGCGGGATCCGGACCGCGCGGATGTGCCACGCCTTCATTGCGTCGACCGAGGCCTGGTCGACCGGGCCGCTGTCCCACATGCCCTTGCCCTGCACGCAGGCGAACTCCCCGCTGGCCCGGTTGACGCCGAGCAGTCGGTAGGTCGCCCCGCCGGCCGTCACCAGTCGGTTGCCGGAGACCCGCAGGCTGGGCGCGGCGCCGCCCGGCGGTGGGGTGGTGGGCGGCTTGGTCGTCGGCGGCGTGGTGGTCGGCGGGGTGGTGGTCGGCGGGCCGGTGGGCGTGGTCGGGGAGGGCGTGGTGACCGCGCCGGTGCAGGTCGTGCCGTTGAGCGCGAACGAGGTGGGTACCGGGTTCGCGCCGCTCCACGATCCGTTGAAGCCGATCGTGGTCGACGCGCCGGTGCCCAGCGAGCCGTTCCAGCTCAGGCTGACCGCCGACACCCGGGTGCCGGACTGGGACCAGGTGGCGCTCCAGCCCTGGGTGACCCGTTGGCCGGCGTTGGGGAAGTCGAACGTCAGGGTCCAGCTGGTGAGCGCGGAGCCGAGGTTGGTGACGGCGACGTTGCCGCTGAAGCCGCCGGTCCACTGGCTCTGCACGGTGTAGCCGACCGCGCATCCGGTGGTCGCGGCCGAGGCGGGAAGCGTGACCGCCAGCAGGCTGGTGGCCATCAGGGTGCCGGCTGCCGCCGACGCCAGCAGGGCATGACGACGTGTCATGGATGCTCTCCTAAGCGATAGAGGGGAGCGTCGATGGGAGCGCGCCTCGGAGCTTTGTTTATTAACCTCATTAAGTCAAGCTGATCGATGTCACACCGGTGGCGCGGCGGTCGTGCCCCGGGCGACCACGGTCTCGGTCGCGCACCACCGTTCCGGCACCGACTCGCCGTCGACCAGCCGCAGCACGGACTCGCCGACCAGCTCGCCGAACGTGTGCACATCGAGGCTCATGGTGGTGAGCGCGGGCGATGCCAGGCGGCAGAGGCTGGAGTCGTCCCAGGCGATCAGGCTCAGGTCGCCGGGCACCCGGACGCTCGACTCCTTGGCCGCGTGCAGGCCCGCGACCGCCATCAGGTCGTTGTCGTAGATGATCGCGGTGGGCGGATCGCCCCCGGTCATCAGCTGGGCGGTCAGCCTGGCCCCGGCCTCCTCCGAGTAGTCGCCCTCCACGACGACGGCCTCGACGGCGGCGTCGGCCGCGGCGGTCAGCATCGCGGCCGTGCGGGTCCGGGTGTGCAGGAGCGCGCCGGGCCCGCTGATCCGGGCTATCCGGCGATGCCCGAGATCGGCCAGGTGCGCGAGAGCCGCGCGCATCGATCCGGCGTCGTCGCGGCGGACCGCCGGATTCCCCCGGGTCGGCTCACCCGCCACCACGACGGGCAGGCGCAGCTCCCGCAGCACCGCCGGCCGGGCGTCGTCCACCGACGGGTTCACCAGCACGACCGCGTCGACCAGCCGCTGCCGCGCCCAGCGGCGGTACGCGTCGATCTCGGCGGCGTGGTGGGCGACGACGTGCAGCAGCACCGATCGCCCGTCCGTGGCGAGCCGCTCCTCGATGCCCGCGATGAACTCCATGAAGAACGGCTCCGTGCCGAGCAGGCGGGGTGGCCGGGCGAGCACCAGGCCCACCGCGCTCGTACTCCACGCGTCGTCCACTCCGTCCGCCCCCGATTGCTCAGCTGGCCGATTCGGTGAGCCGGGCCCGCTCGTCGGCCACCTGCTCGATAGGGCGCGGACCGTGGCTCAACGGGACGAGTTCGGTCTCGAGGACCAGGGCGGCGGCGCCGACCGCAGACGCGGTGGCGGCGGACCGGGAGAGCCGTACGTCGACGGTGTGCGTGCCCCGGGCGAAGGACGCGCGCAGTTCGTGCCGGACGATCGGGAGGTAGACCGAGCCGGCGGCGGCCAGGCTCGGCCCGGTCAGCACGAGTACCTCGAGGTCCATGAGGTTCGCCAGCGTCCGGGCGGCGGCGCCGACGTGCCGGGCCGAGCGCTCCAGCAACGCCAGCGCGTGCGGCTCGCCCCGGCGGGCGGCGCGGCTGATCGCGGCGAAGTCGGCGACCACCGACGGTCGCCCGGCGCCCGCGGCGAAACCCACCGCCCGGGCCGCCGCCGGGTCCGACCGGGCGGCGGCGACCACCGCGGCCGGCCCGGCCAGCGCCTCGACGCACCCGCGGGCTCCGCACCAGCACCGTGGACCGTCGGCGGACACGCACACGTGTCCCAGTTCGCCGACGTTGCCGCTGGGGCCCCGGTAGGTGACGCCGCCGATGACCAGGCCGGCGCCGATGCCGGTGCCCATGTAGAGGGCGGCGGCCGAGGTCGCGGCGCCGAATCCGCCCGTCCAGTGCTCGCCCAGCGCCGCCGCCGTCGAGTCGTTGTCCAGCACCACCGGCAGCGCCGTCACCCGCTCCAGCGCGGAACCCAGCGGGAAACCGGTCCACTGCCGCATCGCGGGCGCGAGGCCCACGTCCGGTGGGCCGCCGATGCCCCGGGCGGGACTGACCGGGCCGGGGAACACCAGGCCGACGCCGAGGATCCGGCTCCGCTCCACCCCGACACCGTCGATCAGCGCGGCGATCGCGGCGGCGATCCGGGCGACGACGACCGCCGGACTGTCGGCGCCGGCGCCGGGGCGGGAGATCCGGGCCACCACCGTTCCGCCCAGGTTGGTCAGGGCGTACGTGATGACACCGTGGTCCAGGTGCACGCCGACGGCGTAGCGGGACGCGTGGTCGAGCTGGAGCAGCACCCGTCGCTTGCCCCCGGTCGACTTCGCGTGCCCGGTCTCGACCACCAGGCCCTCGTTGATGAGCTTGCGGACGAGGGTGGAGATCGTCGGCGCGGTGAAACCGGTGACCTTGATCAGGCCGACCCGGCTGATCGTGCCGGCCGCCCGGATCGCATCGAGAACGACTGACTTGCTGCTCGCATGCGGCTTGCTCGCTGCTGGTCCGCTCACTGCTTCTCTGCCACGGCTGTTCGGTCGGCCGAGCAGAGCATACAGGGATCCCGATGTCGTGGGAGAGCCCGCGAGGACAGCGATGACATGCGTCGACGATCACCCCTCGCGGCTCCGGCGAACCCGCGTCGCGGCGGTGGACCGAGCGGGCGCCGCGGCCAGGGACGGCCGCGGCGCCCGCGCTTCGTCAGGCCGGGGCCCCGGTGACCGAGGTGCCGGCCCTGGTGATGCGGTACGTGATCTTCGCGCCGCTCCAGAAGTGGAAGGTGAGGGTGACGGGGCCGTCGTTCACCTCGGCGAAGAACTCCGGCTTCAGGATGATGGTGCCGGCGGTGTAGTCGGGTTGGAAGTGTCCCCAGAACTCCTTGAACGGCGTCCAGTTGGCCGGTCCGGCGGGGCTGCCGTCGGCGTAGGTGGCCTCCATGGTGGCGAGCTGGTCGCCGCGGAACTGGGTGGGGACGGCGAAGGAGCTGGTCGTGCCGGTGGCCGCCGACTGGGTGGGCGGTTCGGAGCTGATGACGTCGATCCGCCAGGGCACGCCCTGGGAGAAGCGGGCCTCGATTGTGGAGTTGACGCCGTACGCCCGGTTGCCGACCAGGCGGGTCAGTGCCGCCGGGGTGAGCGTGAGGGTGGTGCCGGAGACGGTGTAGTCGGTGCCGCTGGTGAGCTGGGTGCCGCCCTGCCAGAGACCGCGGAACGTCAGGCCGTTGAGGTTGAGCGTGAGCGACTTGGCGGTGATCGTGCCGGTGCGTGGCACGTACACCTGGTCGGTGGAGGCGGTGCCGGAGCGGGTGGTCCAGCTCGCCTTGAGCATGTCGTACACGCCCTGGTCGCGCCAGCGCAGCTCGGTGCGGTTCAGGAACTGGCCGGCGTCCCACAGCATGGTGGTGAGGTTGCGGGTGCGGGCGTGGTAGCCGACCGCTTCGAGGAACTTCAGGAACTCGCCTCGTTCGATGATGCCGGGTCGGGTGTGGTCCCAGGAGAGGAGCGCCCACTCGCCGATGATGACGGGAATGCCGCGGGCGACCAGGGTGTCGCGCAGGCGGTCGAAGGTGCCGACCAGGTCCTGCTCCACGTTCGTGTCGTACCGGGTGCCGCCGGCGATGTTCACGCTGAACGGCCACCAGCCGTAGAAGTGCACGGTCGCGGCGAGGTTGGGGTCGTGCAGTTGCTGGAACCCGGCGGCCAGCGCGTCCAGGCGGACCTGTTCGCCGCTGGTGTGCAGGGTGGGCAGGACCAGCAGCCGGGTGGCGTTGTTGCCGCCGGTGGCGCGCACGAGGCGGACGAACTCGGCGTTGAGTTCCCGCGTCGCGGTGTCACCCTGCTCGTCGGTGACGTCGGCGAACTGCGGCTCGTTGATGCTCTCGAAGACCAGCCTCGGGGAGTGGTCGCGGAACGTCGTGGCGATCTGCGTCCACAGCGCCCGGTACCGGTTCGTCACGCCGGCCCGGTCGGTGGGATAGGTGTTCAGCCACTGCCAGGAGTCGTGATGCAGGTTGACCATCACGTAGAGGTCCTCGGCGAGCGCCCAGTCGACGATCTGGCGGACGCGGTTCAGCCACGCCGCGTCGATGGTGTAGTCGGGCGCCGGGCCGTGGTGGTTGCTCCACGTGATCGGGAGCCGGATGCTGCGGTAGCCCTGCGACCGGACGTGCCGCAGCAGCGCCTGGGTGGTGAGCGGATTGCCCCAGGCCGTCTCGTCCGGGATCGCGTCGAGCGTGTTGCCGAGGTTCCAGCCGGGTTGCATGGCGGCCACCGTGGCCGCCGGGTTGCCGGCCGGGGGAGGGGTGGTCGGTGGTGTGGACGGTGACGTCGTGGGCGTCGCGGTGGGGGAGGGGGTCGACGACGGGCTCCCGGTCGGCGACGGCGTGCCGCCGGGGCCGGTGCAGGCGACGCCGTTGAGGGTGAAGCCGGCCGGCGCGGTGTTGGCGCCCGACCACGACCCGTTGAACCCGAAGGACACGGTGGCGTTCGTACCGATGGCGGCGTTGTAGCTGACGTTCGTCGCGGTGACCTGGCTGCCCGACGAGGTGACCGTGGCGTTCCACGCCTGGGTCACCCGCTGCCCGGACGGGAACGTCCACGCCAGCCGCCAGCCGTTGACCGGGTCGCCCAGGTTGGTCACCTCCACCGCGGCGGTGAAACCGCCGGGCCACTGCGACGGCACGGTGTACGCCACGCGGCAGCCGGCGGCGGCCTGGGCGCCCACGGCCACCGTCATCGACGCCACCAGCAGCGCCGCCACGCTGCCGGCGAGCATGCCGAGACGTAGGCGGGCTCTTCGCATGTTCTGCAGACTCATCGCGCTCTCCTGCGGTCGGGAATCGGTCGTGCGGGGCGGTGGGCCGCCGGCGTCCGCAGCGGGCGCAGCCTGACGAGCGAGGACACGGAAGCCTCGGGGGTCATGACGAGCGGCTGGGCGCGCGACGGCGGTCGGGGTCCGTGCGGGCGCCCCGGCGGTCGCGGCGGGGTGGGCTCTCGCGGACGCTGCCCTCTGCCTCCGCCGGTTGCTGCATGGCTCCCGCAGCCGTGGAAACTTTCCAGCCCGGATGGAAAGTTTCGAGCCGGACGCTACGCCTGCCTTCGACCTACGTCAATGTCATGCCGGCTGCTCGGGGTCTGCGCACGGCATCGCGTCGGGCGGCGGACAGGACGGTCCCGGAAACGATCGATGGCCGGCTGGAAATTTTCTCGGCCGGGAGCGACCATGACCGTCGATGCGGATATCCTGGCGACTCGGACAGGTCGGGACCGGCGTGGGAAGGAGTCAGGTTGTCGCACGCCGAGTCGGACGAGGCGCTCGCCGAGCGGGACGACCAGGCCGGCGCTCCGGGCCGGCCCGTGACGATCTCCTACATCGCGGAGACCGCCGGCGTGTCGATCCCGACCGTCTCGAAGGTCATCAACGGCCGCTCCGGCGTGGCGTCGGAGACGCGGGCCCGCGTCGAGGCGTTGATCAATCGGTTCGGATACCGCAGGCCACCGTCCTCCACCCGCAGCAACCTGGTGGAACTCGTCTTCGACCAGCTGGAACACATGTGGGGCGTCGAGGTCATCCGCGGCGTGGAGCAGGCCGCCCGGGAGAATCGGGTGGGCGTCGTGCTGACCGAGTTCGGTCCGGAGCGCAGCGCGGTCCGCTACTGGATCGACGACACGCTCGCCCGCCGGCCGGACTGCGTCATCTCGGTCGCGCAGTTGTCGGGCGAGCAACGCGACCAGTTGCGGGCCCGAGGCATCCCCTTCGTGGTCTTCGACCCCACCGGGGAGCTGCCCGACGGGGTTCCCTTCGTCGGGGCGACCAACTGGGCGGGCGGGCGGTCCGCCACCCGGCACCTGATCGAGTTGGGGCACCGCCGGATCGCCATGATCGTCGGGCGGGACCGGATCCTGTGCTGCCGGGCGCGGCTCGACGGCTACCGCTCCGCGATGGAGGCGGCCGAGCTGCCGGTCGGCGCCGACCTGGTGGAGCGGGCCGAGCTGACCGCCGAGGGCGGCCGGGCCGCCGCGCTACGTCTGCTCGGGCGCGCCGACCGCCCGACCGCGATCTTCGCCAGCAACGACCTGCAGGCGGTCGGGGCCTACCACGCCGCGCGTCAGCTCGGGCTGCGGATCCCGGCCGAGCTGAGCGTGGTGGGCTTCGACGACCTGCCCATCGCCGCGCTGGTCGACCCGCCACTGACCACCGTCCACCAGCCGCTGGCCCAGATGGCGGTGGCCGCGACCGAGCTGGCGCTCGCCCTGGGGCGCGGCGACCGGACGCCGAGCACCGGCATCGAGCTGGCGACCACGCTCACGCTGCGTCGCAGCACCGCCGCACCGGTCACGACTCGGTCAGCAACGGGTGACGCGCCACCGCGCTGATCGCCTCCAGGTCCGAGCGGTCGGGCGCGGGGCTGCGCCACTCGGCGAGCAGCACGGTCGCATCGTCCTGCAGGCAGTCGTCCTGATGTTCGAGGATGGCGTGCACGAGCCGGCGAGCGGTCTCGGGCAGGGGCAACCGGTCGGCGAAGGCCCGGGTGGTGAACTCCACCAGCCGGTCCATCCCGAAGGCCTCGCCGTCGCGCGTGCGGGCCTCGATGATGCCGTCGGTGTAGAGGAGCACGTGGTCGCCGGGTTCGAGAGCCTCCTCCACCACCGTCGGGGGCCGCCGGTCGCCGAGGGTGACCGGGAGGGCGGTCGGGGTGGGCAGGACCTTGGCGACCTTGCCGCCGCGTAGCACGATCCCGCTCGGGTGGCCCGCGGAGATGACCCGCAGGACGCCGGTGCGCTGGTCGAGCTCGGCCAGCACCGCGGTGATCATCCCGTACCGGTCGTGGGCCCGGACCGTGTTGTCGATGAGGTGGTAGGTGTCGGTCAGGTCGAGGCCGGTCCGGCGGGCGTTGCGGTAGGCGGCCAGCGCGATGGAGACGAGCACCACCGCGCGCATCCCGCCGCTGGAGCCGTGCCCGGCGGCGTCGAACAGCGCCAGGTGCGCGATGTCGCCGTTGACCGCGTAGTCGAACGCGTCCCCACCGACGTCGTAGCACGGTTCGAGGATGCCGCTGATGATCAGGTGTCCGGTGGAGAAGGTCAGCGGCGGCAGTTGCGCGCGCAGCATCTCCGCCGCCAGTTGCATGGGCTGCCGTCGCCGGATCAGTTCGATCCGGTCGCTGTAGAGGCTGCGCGTGGTGATCAGCTCGGCGAGCAGCGTCGCTACCGCGCCGCAGTCGTCGAGGCCGTCGTCGTCCGGCGCGGAGTCGGCGACGACCTCCAGCACACCCATGCGTTCGTTGCCGTCGACCACCGGCACCCAGACGCGCACGCCGTCGTCGTCGCCGCTGCCGACGCAGGTCGACGCCGTGCTGAAGGCCCGCCCGGCGAGGGTGCCGTCGACGTCGATCGGCTCGCGGGCCGGCGCGCTGCCGCCCAGCAACGGCAACAGCAACCGCTGCTGGTGATCCACCAGGTAGATCACCAGGACCCGCGCGTCCAGCAGGGGCGCGGCCCGCATCGCCATCTCCGGAAGATCGTCCGGGCGGGCGTGGTGCGACTGCTGCAGCAACTGCCGCAGCGACTCCAGGCTGCTCACGCGCGTCCTCTCCGGCGTCACCCCAGGCGGAGGGGTGGCTCAGCCATTAGACAGGACGACACCGACAGGACGGCAAGCGGTCAGGGTCAGAACGTTCCGACGATCTCGGCGGCCACCCGGGCCAGGGTGTCGCCGCCGGCCGTCTCGTCGAGGAGCCCGGCCACCACCGCGTCGGCGGTCGCCGGGCTGAGCACGCCCTCGGCGTTGCGCCGGAGCCTGGCGGCCACCTCGTCGGCGGTGAGCGGATCGGTCGGATTGCCGCGGGGCGTTGCGCACCGCGGCCGACCCCGTGGCGCCGGGCTGACCCCGTCGGCGCGTAGCCCGTGCGAGGCGCGCGGGCCCCGCACCGGTCAGGTCGGGGAGTGGGGGTCGTTGTACCGGTCGGCGACCTCCTGGCCGGACAGCTTCTGGATGGCGGTCATGATCTCGTCGGTGACGGCCCGCCGGACCGGCCCGGCGCTGCCGCCGGTCTGCCGGGTGAAGCGCAGCGGCGTGCCGAACCGCACGGTGACCCGCCCGGGCCGGGGCAGTCGGGCGCCCACGGGTTGGATCCGGTCGGTGCCGAGCAGGGCGACCGGGACCACCGGGGCGCCGGAGGCCAGCGCGAGCCAGGCGACCCCGGTGCGGCCGCGGTAGAGCCGCCCGTCGCGGGACCGGCTGCCCTCCGGATGGATGCCGAACGCGCGCCCGGCGGCGAGGACGTCGAGCGCCACCCGCAGGGACGCCTGGGCCGACCGGTGCCCGCCCCGCTCCACCGGAATGGCGTCGATCCCGGTGAGGCAGGTCCGGGTCAGCCATCCCTTCACGCCCGGCTGCCGGAAGTATTCGTCCTTGGCCAGGAAGGTGACCGGGCGGGGCGCCACCAGCGGGATCACCACGCTGTCGAGGAAGGAGAGGTGGTTGGCGGCCAGGATCACCGGGCCGTGTCGCGGGACGTTGTCCCGCCCTTCGACCACCGGCCGGAAGGCGAGCCGGCCCAGCGGCGTCAGCAGCAGTCGAGTGCCGGTCTGCGTCAGCACGTGATCCTCCGATCGAGGTGGGCTGCCAGCGCGGCGCGCAGCAGCGGTTCGACGTCGTCGTCGCGCACCATGAGCTGGAGGCTGCCCCACTGCCAGAGCGCGGCGATGCCGTGCAGGTTGGCCCAGAGCGCGCCGGCGACGACCGGCGCCGTGGGTGTGCCGGCCAGGTCGGGTCGGGCCCGGGAGACGAGGTCGACCAGGACGCCGAAGAGGTGGTTGCTGGTGTCCCGCAGCCCGATGCCGTTGCCCCGTAGCAGGTCGTGCCGGAACATCAGCGCGAACATGCCGTGGTTGGCGCGCGCGAACCGCAGGTAGGCGCGGCCCAGGGCGAGCAGTTGGCGGTGCGGATCCGGGTCGGTGTGGTCGATCGTCTCGGCGACCTCCCGCCCGAGCTGCTGGTAGCCCTCGCGCGCGATGGCCGCCAGCAGGGCGAGGTGGGTCGGGAAGTGGCGACGTGGCGCGCCGTGCGAGACGCCGGCCCGGCGGGCGATCTCGCGCAGCGTGAGCGCGTCGGGACCCTCGCGTTCGAGCAGGTCGACGCCGACGCGCACCAGGCGGGCGCGGAGGCTGCTGTCCGGCTGCGGCATGGATCGTGTCTACCACCCCGCGTAGACACTGTCTACGGGTTCGCGCTTTCACTCAGTGAAAGGCCCGCTGCCCGGTGTGGCCACCGCACGGGATGATCCCCGGACATCGACGTTCGTCCACGAGGGGGTCGGCCGCATGGTCTTCGCGCGGAACCAGTGGTACGTGGCGGCCTACGGCAGCGAGGTCGGGCGGGACCTGCTCGCCCGCACGGTGCTCGGTGAGTCGCTGGTGCTCTACCGCACCGGGGCCGGGGAGGCGGTGGCGCTCGCCGACCGGTGCGTGCACCGGCGCTACCCGCTGTCGGAGAGCCGGCTCGACGGCGACACGATCGTCTGCGGCTACCACGGCTTCACCTACGACCCGACCGGCGCGTGCGTCTTCGTGCCGGGTCAGCAGCGCATCCCGCGCACCGCCCGGGTCGCCTCCTACCCGGTGGTGGAACAGGACTCATTCGTCTGGGTGTGGATCGGCGACCGGGAACGGGCCGATCCGTCCACGATTCCCCGCGCGCCGTGGCTGACCGACCCGCGGTACGCGGTGGTGCGGGGGATGGCGCCGCTGAACGCGCGGTACGGCCTGCTGGTGGACAACCTGATGGACCTGTCCCACGAGACCTACCTGCACGGTGGCTACATCGGCACGCTGGAGGTGGCGAACACCCCGATCACCACCGAGGTGGACGACGAGCGGGGCGTCGTCCACGTGAGCCGACACATGGACGACGCCGAGTGCCCGCCGTTCTACGCCCGCTCCACCGGGATCCAGGGCCGGATCACCCGGTGGCAGGACATCGAGTACCACCCGCCCTGCCTCTACCTGCTGCACAGCCGGATCGCGCCGCAGGGCCACCACCCACCCGCCGAGGGGGAGGACACCGGGGCCTTCCACGCCGAGATCGTGTACGCCATCACCCCGTCGACCGAGAACACCACCTACGACTTCTGGGCGGTCGCGCGCGACTTCGCGATCGACGACGAGTCGGTCAGCGAGTACCTCCACCGGAGCAACCACACCGTGGTCATGCAGGACGTCGCGGCGCTCGACATCCTGGAGCGGGTGATCGCCGCCGAACCGGACCGGTACCAGGAGCTGAGCATCAACATCGACACCGGCGGCCTGGCCGCCCGGCGGCTGCTGGCCCGGATGGTCGAAACGGGGAAGGCGGGAGCGGCGCGGTGAGTCCCCGCACCGGGGACCGGGTCTACCGGATCCACTGGATGCCCGGCGCCGACACCCTGCGCGGGATCTGCCACTGCGGCGCCGAGCGCGTCGCCGAGGATCCGGTCGACCTGTGGGAGTGGCTGCTCGCCCACCCGCGGGGGCACCGGGGGGCGACCGTGCCGACGCCCGGCCCGGCGAGCCGGCCGGCGGTGCCGGTGTGACCGGCGACGACCTGGCCGGTGCCGAGCTGGTGGTCGCGGGCCGGGACCGGGTGGCGACCGGGGTCGTCGCGCTCACCCTGTGCCGGCCGGACGGCGGCGAGCTGCCCGGGTGGACGCCGGGCGCGCACATCGACCTGGAGCTGGGCGCCGGGCTGGTACGCCAGTACTCGCTCTGCGGCGAGCCGGCGGACCGCTCCGCCCTGCGGATCGCCGTGCAGCGCGAACCGGACGGGCGCGGCGGCTCGCGGTGGGCGCACGAGCGGTTGACCGTCGGCGCGACGGTCCGGGTACGCGGGCCCCGCAACACCTTCCGGCTGGTCGCGGCGCGGCGTTATCTCTTCGTCGCCGGCGGCATCGGCATCACCCCGATCAGACCGATGGTCGCCGCCGTCGACGACGCCGGCGCCGACTGGCGGCTGGTGTACGGGGGACGCAGCCGCGCCACCATGGCGTTCGCCACCGCCCTGCGGGAGCGGTACGGCGACCGGGTGAGCCTGCACCCGCAGGACGAGACCGGGTTGCTCGACCTGGCCGGGTTGCTGGGCCGGCCCGACCACGGGGTGGTCTACTGCTGCGGCCCGGAATCGCTTGTCGCAGCGGTGGAGGAACGCTGTCGTGACTGGCCGCCCGGCCGCCTGCACGTCGAGCGCTTCACCCCGGTGGTCGACGCTGGCGGTGCGGAGACCACCTTCGAGGTCGAGCTGGCCCTCTCCGGGCGGACCGTGACCGTGCCGCCGGGCACACCGATCCTGCGGGCGGTGGAGGAGGCCGGCGTGCCGGTTCTCTCGTCCTGCCGGGAGGGCACCTGCGGCACCTGCGAGACCCCGGTGCTGGCCGGCGTGCCGGAGCACCGGGACAGCCTGCTCACCGAGCAGGAGCGGGCCGCCGGGGACACGATGATGATCTGTGTCTCCCGGGCCCGTACGCCCCGACTCGTGCTGGAGCTGTGACCGGCGGCGTGTGGACGGCGATGATGGTGGGGTGCGCGCGGAGCCGGGGCGGTCGGTCACCAGCAAGGTGCTGGCGCTGCTCGACGCGTTCGGCCCCGACGGCCCGGCGCTGACGCTGAGCGAGCTGGCCCGTCGCGCCGGGCTGCCGCTGTCCACGGCCCACCGGCGGGCGGCGGAACTCGTCGCCTGGGGGGCGTTGGAGCGCGGCGACGACGGGCGGTACCGGATCGGCCTGCGGCTGTGGGAGGTGGGCTCGCTCGCGCCGAGGGGTCTGGGGCTGCGGGAGGTGGCCCTCCCGGTCATGGAGGACCTGTACGAGGTGACCCATGAGAACGTCCAGCTCGCCGTCCGGCAGGACCTCGAACTCGTCTTCATCGAGCGGATCGCCGGGCGGCACGCGGTGCCCGTGCTCACCCGGGTGGGCGGCCGCTTCGCGTTGCACGCCACCGGCGTCGGGCTGGTCCTGCTCGCCCACGCGCCCACCGAGGTCCAGGAGCGGGTGCTGGCCGCGCCGCTGGAGCGGTACACCGAGCTGACCGTGACCGACCCGGGGCGGTTGCGCCGTCGCCTCGCCGACGTGCGCCGCGCGGGGTACGCGGTCAGCGACCGTCAGGTCACCATGGACGCCCTCTCGGTGGCCGCGCCGATCCGCGGGCCGGAGGGTGTGGTGGCGGCGATCTCGCTGGTGGTCGCGCACGACCGGGCTGATCCGGTGGCCCTGGCGCCGTTGGTCCAGGCGGCGGGCCGGGTGCTCTCCCGGGCGTTCGGCGACTCCCGCCGCGCGGGGCGGCGCCCCACATAGACATATTGCAAAACGTTGACGCTCGGTCAGAATTTGCATTACGTTTCCCCTGCGCCGCCACGGCTCGTGCTCGGATCGGCATCGAGAAAGGGAGCACCCATGTCACTGGACGGCAAAGTCGCCATCGTCACCGGATCCGGCCGGGGTCTCGGCCTCGCCTACGTTCGGGAGTTGGCACGACGGGGCGCGGCGGTCGTGGTCAACGACGTCGACGAGGAGGCCGCGGCCGACGCCGTGGCGGCCGTCCGGGCCTCCGGCGGCCGGGCCGTCGCGGTGGTCGCACCGGTCGGCCCGACCGGGACCGCCGAGGAACTCGTCAGCACGGCCGTCGAGCACTTCGGTCGGCTGGACATCCTCGTCACCAACGCCGGCGTCCTGCGCGACACCGTGCTGTGGAAGATGACCGACGACGACTTCGACACGGTCATCGAGGTGCACCTGCGCGGCACGTTCACCACCGTGCGCGAGGCGGTACGGCACATGCGGTCCGCCGGCCAGGGCGGTCGGATCATCTGCATCGGGTCACCGACCGGCCAGCGGGGCACCTTCGGCCAGACCAACTACGCGGCGGCCAAGGCGGGCATCGTCGGCATGGTCCGTACCTGGGCGCTCGAGCTGGCGCGGGCCGGCATCACCGCCAACACCGTCGTTCCGGTCGCCGCGACCGGGATGACCGCCACCGTCCCCTACTTCGACGCGGCGGTGCGAGCCGAGGCGAACGGCGAGCCGATGCCCACGTTCTTCCGGCACGATCTCGGCTTCGGCACCGCGGACGACGTGGCCGGGCTGATCGCGTTCCTCGGCTCCGACGCGGCCGCCTCGGTGACCGGGCAGGTGATCGGGGTGGGCGGTGACCGCTTGCAGGTGTGGACCCATCCGGAGGCGGCGCTGACCGCGCACCGCGAGGGCGGCTGGACCTACGACGCCCTGGTCGAGGCGTGGCCCTCGACCTTCGCCGGCGCCACGCAGAGCGTCGGTGAACGCTTCCCGGAACTCCCCGCCGAGTTCGTGCCGGCGACCTCCTGAACCGGCCGCCCGGACCGCCCGACGAAGGTTGCCGCCCATGTACCGACCCGCGATCGACCTCGACAGCGTCACGGCGATCGACATGCACGTGCACATCGAGGTCGACGACCACGGTCACGCCGCACTGCCCGAACCGCTCGTGGCGGCGGCGTCGAGATACTTCCGGACCGACGCGCCCCGGCCCGCGGTCGACGCGGTGGCACGGTACTACCGCGAGCGCGACATGGCCGCCGTCGTCTTCACCGTGGACGCGGGCACCCAGCTGAAGCACCCGCCGCTGTCCAGTGTGGACATCGCCCGCGCGGCGAGCGAGCACGCCGACGTGCTCATCCCCTTCGGTTCGGTCGACCCGCGCACCGGCGAGGCGGCCCTCGAACTCGCCGCCCGACTGATCGAGGAGGAGGGCGTACGCGGATTCAAGTTCCACCCCACCGTGCAGGGATTCGACCCCGGCCACGACGAGTACGCGGCGCTGTGGGGTCTGCTGGAGCGCGCGGGCGTCCCGGCGCTCTTCCACACCGGCCAGACCGGCATCGGCGCGGGCCTGCCGGGCGGCCACGGCCTGCGGCTCGGCCTGTCGAACCCGATGCTGCTCGACCCGATCGCGGCCGACTTCCCGGACCTGCAGATCATCATGGCCCACCCGTCGGTGCCCTGGCAGGCCGAGGCGCTCTCGGTGGCCACGCACAAGCACAACACCTGGATCGACCTGTCCGGCTGGAGCCCGAAGTACTTCCCGGCCGAGCTGGTCCGCCACGCCAACTCCCTGCTCAAGGGGCGGGTGCTCTTCGGCACCGACTACCCGTTGCTCACCCCCGACCGGTGGCTGCGCGACGTCGCCGCCACCGACCTCAAGCCGGACGTGCTTCCGGGCATCTTGAAGGACAACGCGGTCCGGCTGCTCGGCCTCGCCCGGTGACGACGAGAGGAAGCGCCATGACGACCACCATCGCCTACGACCAGCTTGCCGACCTGGCCGGCGCCGATCTCGGGCCCACCGCCTACCGGACGGTCACCCAGGGCCAGGTGAACCTGTTCGCGGACGCCACCGACGACCACCAGTGGATCCACGTCGACCCCGAGCGGGCGAGGACCGGCCCGTTCGGCGCGCCGGTCGCGCACGGCTTCCTCACCCTCTCCCTGGCCGTTCCCCTCTGGACCGAGTTGCTGGAGGTCAAGGGCGTGTCCACGAAGGTGAACTACGGCCTCGACCGGGTGCGCTTCCCGGCGCCGGTGGTGGTCGGGTCCCGGGTGCGCATGCGGGCCACCGTCGTCGAGGTCACCGAGGTCCGCGGCGGCTACCAGCTCACCGTCGACCAGACGATCGAGGTCGAGGGCGGGACCAAACCCGCGGTCGTCGCGCGCGGGCTGTACCGCTTCCACGCCTGAAACCCGGGAGGCGATCATGCACCAGCACGGGATCGGCGCCTGGGTGGCCAAGCGCCGGCTCAAGTCCCCGGACAAGGTCGCCCTCATTCACGGCGACCGGTCGACCATGACCTACGGCGAGTTCGCCGACGCCGCCGACCGGATCTCGGCGATGCTGCTCCAGCGGGGCGTCGGCCGGGGCGACGCCGTCGCCTACCTGGGGGAGAACAGCCCCGAGCTCCTCCAGGTGATGTTCGGCGCGGCGCAGGTCGGGGCCGTCTTCGTGCCGGTCAACACCCGGCTCGCGCCACCCGAGATCGCCCACGTCGTCGCGGACTCCGGCGCGCGGCTGCTGATCCACGACCCGGACCTCGCGGCGCCGGTCGCCGCCGCCGTGCCGGCCGCCGGCACCCCGCACGTCATCGTCACCGGCGACGGGACCGCGGACCAGCCGGGCCTGGCCCGACTGGCGCGGGCCGCCGCCGGCTTCGCCGGCCCGGTCGACACCGACCACCGGGACCCGGCGGCGATCATCTACACCTCGGGTACGACCGGCCGCGCCAAGGGCGCCGTGCTGACGCACGGGAACCTCACCTGGGTCGCGCTCAACTGCGTGGTCGACTACGACGTCGTCTCGACCGACGTCGCGCTCATGATCTCGCCGCTGTTCCACGTCGCCTCGCTCGGCATGGGCGCCCTGCCCGTCTTCCTCAAGGGCGCCACCATGGTCCTCGAGAAGGGCTTCGAACCGGGCCGCGCGCTCGCGCGCATCGAGCGGCACGGAGTCACCATGCTCAGCGGCGTGCCGACCACCTACCAGCTGATGGCCGACCACCCGGCGTGGGCCACGACCGACCTGTCGACGTTGGCGAAGCTCACCTGCGGCGGCTCGGCGGTGCCGACCCGCGTCCTCGACGCGTACGAGGCGCGGGGCCTGTCGTTCTCACAGGGCTACGGCATGACCGAGGCCGCGCCGGGCGCCACCGCGCTGCCGCCGGCGATGACCCGCGCCAAGCAGGGCAGCGTCGGCGTGCCGCACTTCTTCACCGACGTGCGGATCACCGACGCGACAGGCGCCGTGGCGCCCCCCGGCGCCGTCGGCGAGATCGAGATCGCCGGCCCCAACGTCTTCCCCGGCTACCACGGGCTGCCGGACGTCACCGCCGAGGCGTTCACGGCCGACGGGTGGTTCCGCTCCGGCGACCTGGGCCACCTCGACGCCGACGGCTACCTCCACATCTCCGGCCGGCTCAAGGACATGATCATATCGGGGGGCGAGAACATCTACCCGGCCGAACTCGAACAGCTGCTCGCCGAGATCGACGGGGTGACCTCGGCGGCGGTCATCGGGGTGCCGGACGAGCGCTGGGGGGAGGTGCCGTGGGCGATCGTGACCGTACGCCGGGGGGCGTCCCTGGACACCGACACCGTGCGGGCACATCTCGACGGCCGGCTCGCGCGCTACAAGCTGCCGAAGAACGTCGTCATCGTGGACGAGTTGCCGCGGACCGCGTCGGGGAAGGTGCGGAAGACCGAGCTGCGGGCCCGCTTCGGCGGGTGACCCCGGGCGCCGCGACGAGGTCGGCGAACTCCGCGGCGGACGCCTCGGCCAGCTTCTCGTGCGTCCGGCGGTAGATCTCCGCCGAGCGGGTGGCCGGCCACTGCGCGTCCATGAACTCGGCCGGCAGCCTCGGGTCGGCGCGCAGCAGCGCGAGCCAGTCCGCCACCAGCATCGTCCGCACGGTCAGCGCGCCGGGCGCCATCGTCGTCGCGGCCGGTTCGTCCCACACCTCGATGAAGGCGAGGTGCTCACGCCGGATCGCCTCGATGTCCCAGGCGGCGCGCACGCTCTCGCCGATCGGGAACCCGTCGAGTTCGCGGGCGTGGAACGCCACCACGGAGTGGGGCGGGAGGTCCTGCCGCAGCGGCTCCAACGAACCGGCGAGGTCGACCTCGCCGGGCGCCAGCCACAACCCGTCCCGCAGCGGCGCGAAGCCCTCCCAGGTCAGGGTCGAGCGCAGCCGGTGCCGCAGCATCCGCTGCCCCTCGGGGATGGAGAAGGTGACCAGGGTCCACCCGCTGCCCTGGGGGTCGAACGGGTGCGGCCCGCGTACCCGGTCCTTCGCCTCGCGCAGCACCGCGGCCCCGTGCTCGGTCAGCGAGAACAGGGTCTCCCGGCCGCTGCGGGCGCGGGCGAGGATGCCGCTGTGCACGAGGCGGTCCAGGGTCGCGCGCGTCGCCGGCGCGGCGACGCCGGCGCCCTCCAGCACGCCGATCAGGGCGCTGGCCCGGATCGGCCCGGTGGCGCCGTCGACGACATGCTCGCCGAAGAACGCGAGCAGCAGTTGCTTCGGCTGACGACTACGCACAGCCCTCCCTCTCGGTGACGCCGTGGTGGTGGCCCCGGTCATCGAGCGGATCGCGGGGCCACCGCCGGTCCGCGCCTGGCCCGCTGGATCTGGTCGTAGACGTGCGTCCGCAGTTCCGTGAAACGGGGCAGGGCGCGGGTCGTGATCTGATCGCGCTCCGGCGGCAGGTCGATCGTGAGGTCCTCCCGGACCCGGGTCGGCGACGTGGACAATACTAGAACCCGCTGGCCCAGATACACCGACTCGTCGATGTCGTGGGTGACGAAGAGGGTCGAGATCCGGCGGGTGGCGTGCAGCTCGCGGACCAGGTCCTCCAGGTCCGCGCGGGTCTGGGCGTCGACCGCGGCGAACGGCTCGTCCATGATCAGGACCTCCGGCTCGTACGCGATGGCCCGCGCGATCGCCACCCGCTGCTGCATCCCGCCGGAGAGCTGCCACGGGTGGCTACGCGCGGCGTGCGCGAGGCCGACCGCCTCGATCGCGTCGGCGACCAGCTTGTCCCGCTCGGCCCGGGAGAGCTTCTTGTGCCGCAGCGGAAGCTCGACGTTGCCGCGCACGGTCAGCCACGGGTAGAGGCTGCGACCGTACTCCTGGAAGACGACGGCCATCGCGGGACTCGGCCCGGTCACCGGCGTGCCGTCCATCTCGACCAGGCCGCTGGTGGGCCGCAGCAGGCCGGCGAGGCACTTCAGCAGCGTGGTCTTGCCGCACCCGGACGGCCCGACGATGCAGACCAGCTCACCGGCGTCCATGGTGAAGCTGATGTCCCCGATCGCCTCCACGTCCCCGGTGGTGGCCGGGTAGACCTTCCGCAGGTGCTCCACCCGCAGCAGGTTGCTCCGATCAGGCACGGTTGGCCTCCCTGACTCCGTGGTACCAGCGCAGGACGCGCCGTTCGACGAGACCGAAAGCGACGGCGAGGAGGACGCCGACGAGACCGAGCAGGAGGATGCCGCTCCACATCTCGGCGATGAGGTAGTTGCGCTGGAAGTAGGCGATCCGGTAGCCGAGCCCGGAGGACGAGGCGAACATCTCCGAGATGACCATGAGGATGAGCGCGACCGAGAGGGCCTGCCGGACGCCGGTCATGATGCGGGGGCCGGCGGCGGGCAGCACGAGGAACCGGAGTCGCTCCCACCAGGTGATCCGGAACGAGGTCGCGGTCTCGGTCATGACGCTGTCCGTCGCCCGGACCCCCTCGATCGTGTTCAGCAGGATCGGCCAGAGCGCGCCGGAGACGATCACCGCCACCTTCATCGTGTCGGTGATGCCGAGCAGGAGCATGACCACCGGGATCAGCACCGGCGGCGGGATGGCCCGGAAGAACTCCAGCAGCGGTTCGAGGAGGTCGCGCAGCCACTGGAGGAGGCCGATCACGGTGCCGGCGGCGACGCCGAGCACGATCGACCCGGCGACGCCGATGCCGAGGCGGTACAAACTCGGCAGCACGTCCTCGACGAAGGCGGGACCGACCCAGGTGTCGACGAAGGCCGCGGCGATCTCCGACGGGCCGGGAAAGAACCCGCTCGTCGCCCTGGTCGCCACCAGCCCCCAGACCACCAGGAGGAGCATCGGCAGCCCGAGCGTGTGGAGGAGACCCGCCGCGACGCGGGATCCGACACCCGGGCCGCGCGGCGCGGCGGCGATCCGGCCGGGGTACGCGGTCACCGCGCCTCCTCGCCCCGGACCGACTGGTGCCAGTACAGCGCCCGGCGTTCGACGAACCGGAAGACGAGGTTCACCGCGAGCCCGAGCAGACCGGTGACCACGACGAGGGCGTACAGGCCGGGGGCGTCCCCGGCGGACCGCGACAGCTCGATCATGCGACCGAGCCCGGGGTTGCCGATCACCATCTCCGCGGTGACGGCGAGGATGAGCGCGACCGCCGCCGCGAGCCGCAGGCCGGTCATGAGGTAGGGCAGGGTGGTCGGCAGGACGAGGTGGGTCAACTGCTCGCGCCGGGTCAGGCCGAAGCCGCGGGCGGTGTCGCGAGCGACCACGTCGACGTCGGCGACGCCGTAGATCACCTGCACGAACACCTGCCAGAACGACGCGTAGACGATGATGACGAGGGCGGCCCGCATCTGGATGCCGAACATCAGCACGGCGAGCGGGATGAGGGCGACCGACGGGATCGGTCGCAGGAACTCGACAGTCGTGTGCGTGGCGCGCCGCAGGAACGGCACCAGGCCGACGACCGTGCCGAGGACGACGGCGGCGACCGTCGCCACGGTCAGGCCGATCGCCCAGGACGTCATGGTGCTGCCCAGTCGGCGCCAGAAGGCGAGGTCGACGAGTTGTTCGGACAGCCGTGCCAGCACGTCGGTCACGTACGGCAGGTACTGCGGGTCGGTCAGGCCCAGGGCCGGGATCGACTGCCAGAGGGCGAGGAACCCGGCCAGGCCGGCGACGCCCAGCAACGCCTTGCGTGACGCGCGCCGGCCGCGGGCGGGAAGGACGACCATGTCGGCTACTGCTGTTGGACGAGGCGGTCGAGGTCGGGCCGCTGGTCGAGCACCTTGTACTTCTGCGCGAGATCGGCGAGCGTCCGCAGGCTCGACCGGTCGACCTCCCACCCGAACGCCGGCAGCCGCACCGACTCCGCGACCGGCGGGGGCAGCTCCAGGTTGTCCTTGATGGCCTGCCGGACGGCCGGCTCGTTGGCCGGGTCCTGGGCCCACTCCAGCGTCTTCTTCATCGCGGCCGAGAAGTCCGCGACCAGTTCGGCGTCCTTCTCGATGCGCTCCTTCGTGGCTATCGTGGTGAGGGTGGCCAGGCCGGGCACGACCGCCTGGTAGGGCTCGACGACGACGGTGTCGCCCCGGCTCCGCAGCTGCGTGACGAAGGGCTCCGGCACCCACGCGGCGTCGATGTTGCCGGCCTGGAGCTGGGCCGGTGCGTCCGGGAAGGCGACCTCGACGAACTTGACCTTGGACGGGTCGCCGCCGTCCTTCTCCACCGCCGCCATGATCGTCACGTCGCCGGCGGCGCCCAGGCTGTTGACCGCGACCCGCTTGCCGGCGAGGTCGGCCGGCCGCTTGACGCCGGACTTCGCCGAGGCCACCACCGCGTTGATGTCGTCGCCGTCGGCGTACGAGGAGGCGTAGTTGCCGATGATGACGACGCCCAGATTCCGCAGATCGGCCCGGAACGGGCCGAAGGGCTGGCCGATCGCGAAGTCGATGTCGCCGTTGGTCAGGGCGGGAATGGCCTGCGCGCCGCCCTGGGCGGGCAGCACCTCGACCTTCAGGCCGCGTTCGGCGAAGATGCCCGCCTTGATGCCGCCCCACAGCGCGGCGGTCTCGGTGATGGGCAGCGCCGCGACCCGGACCGGACGCAGTTCGCCCGAGTTCTGGTCGGACGGGGCGGACGCGTCGGAGTCGGTGCATCCGGTGAGGGCGATCACGGTGGCGGCGATCAGCCCGAGAGCCATGACCTTCTTCATTGACGGAACCCTTCCTGGGCGGGGGTGGTGGGTGCGTCGGAAGCCGGCGGATGCCTCGGATCTACAGGTGCACTACCGCTGGGTGGGGGCACGCCGCTGTGCTGGAAATGGTCAGTCACGTCGATATCGAAAGTCAAGAAATTCTGACGCCCGTCATGGATAAGTTAAACGATGGCGGTCAGACCTCGGGTCGGCCCACGTAGTTCTCGGCCAGGCTGGTGGCGTAGGCGCGGGAGGTGGCGACGTACCTCAACGTGGCGGTCTGCAGCTTCGTCTCGTACGGGTCGTCCCGCTCCAGCCGGTGCAGCATGGACGTCATCCACCAGGAGAAGTGCTGGGCCCGCCAGACCCGGCGCAGCGCCGTGGCCGAGTAGCTCTCCAGCAGGTCCGTGCGCCCCCGGTCGTACCAGGCGGCGAAGGCGTCCCCGAGCAACGCGACGTCGGCGAGGGCCAGGTTCATGCCCTTCGCCCCGGTCGGCGGCACGATGTGCACCGCGTCCCCGGCCAGGAACAGCCGCTCCCACCGCATCGGCTCGACCACGAAGCTGCGCATCGGGGTGACGGACTTCTCCAGGATCGGCCCCTCGTTGAGCGACCAGCCCGGCACCGTCTCCAGCCGGACCCGCAGCTCCGCCCAGATCCGTTCGTCCGGCCACGCGTTGACGTCCTCGTCCGGAGCGACCTGCAGGTACAGCCGGGAGATCTCGGGTGAGCGCATGCTGTGGAGCGCGAACCCCCGCTCGTGGTGGGCGTAGACCAGTTCCTCCACCGCCGGCGCGGCGGCGGCGAGCACGCCCAGCCAGGCGAAGGGGTAGGTCCGTTCGTACGTGGTCAGCACCCCGTCGGGCACGGCGCCGCGGCTGACCCCGTGGAACCCGTCGCAGCCGGCCACGAAGTCGCAGCGCAGCTCCTCGTCGCGTCCGTCCCGGCGAAGGTGGACGACCGGCGAGTCCGAGTCGAGACCGTCCAGGCGTACGACCTCGGCCTCGAAGAGGATCGAGCCACCGGCCGCGAGCCGGGCGGCGATCAGGTCCTTGACCACCTCCTGCTGCCCGTAGACGGTGATCGCCCGGCCGGTCAGCTCGGTCATCGGCACCCGGTGCGACTCGCCGGCGAAGCGCAGCTCGATGCCCTCGTGCCGCAGTCCCTCCCGCCGCAGCCGCTCGCCGAGGCCGGTGCGGTGGAGCAGGTCGACCGAGCCCTGTTCCAGGACTCCCGCCCGGACCCGGTGCTCGACGTGGTCGCGGCTGCGGCTCTCCAGCACCACGGACTCGATCCCGCGCAGGTGCAGCAGGTGCGACAGCATGAGTCCCGCCGGCCCGGCGCCGACGATGCCGACCTGGGTACGCATCTTTCGCTCCTCCGCGTCTCAGAACGGGTACCGCGCGATGGTGCCCCGCACGGTCACCCACTGGGTCTCGGTGAACGCCTCGACGTTCGCCGCCGGCCCGCCGAACCGGGACCCGGTGCCGGAGGCGCCGACCCCGCCGAACGGCGCGACCGCCTCGTCGTTGACGGTCTGGTCGTTGATGTGCACGTTCCCGCTGGGAATCCGGTCGGCCAGCGCCAGCGCCCCGGTCACGTCACGGCTGAGGATGCCCAACGACAGGCCGTACTCGGTCTGCGCGGCCAGCGCCACGGCCTCGTCCCGGTCGGCGAAGGTGATCACCGGCGCGACCGGGCCGAAGACCTCCTCGGCGTACGCCGGGGTGGCGGGGGTGACGTCGGCCAGCACGGTGGGCCGGTAGAACAACCCCTGGTAGGTGCCCCCGGCCGCCAGCCGGGCGCCCGCGTCGACGCTCGCCGTGACCAGTGAGTGGATCTTGTCGCGCTGGTGCTCGTCGATGATCGGGCCGAGCGCCACCTGCTCCTTGGCCGGGTCGCCGACCGGCAGCTGGTTCGCCCTCTCGGTCAACTGCTCGACGTACCGCTCGGCCAGGCTCTCGTGCACCAGGTGCCGGCCGGTGGTCATGCAGATCTGCCCCTGGTGCAGGAAGGACCCCCAGGCGCCGGCGGAGACCGCGAGGTCGAGGTCGGCGTCGTCGAGCACGATCAGGGCCGAGTTGCCGCCGAGTTCGAGGTGCGCCCGCTTGAGGTGGCGGGCGGCGGCCTCGCCGACCCGGCGGCCGGCCGCGGTCGAGCCGGTGAAGCTGATCACCCGTACGTTCGGGTCGGCGACCAGCGCCTCGCCGGCCTCGACCCCGCCCGGAAGCACGTGCAGCAGCCCGTCGGGCAGGCCGGCCTCCTGGAAGACCCGGGCGATCGAGACGCCGCCGCAGACCGCGGTACGGGTGTCCGGCTTGAGCACCACGGCGTTGCCCAGGGCCAGCGCCGGGGCGACGGAACGGGTGGCCAGGATGAGTGGGAAGTTGAACGGCGCGATGACGCCGACGACGCCGACGGGCAGCCGGCGGGCCAGACTGAGCCGTGGCTGCGCGCTCGGGATGATCTCGCCGAGCGGGTGCGAGGCCAGCGCCGCCGCCTCGTAGCACTCCTGCGCCGCGGTGTCGGTCTCGACACCGGCCTTGGGCGGAACGGACCCGGCCTCCCGCACGATCCAGTCGCCGATCTCGTCGGCGTGCCGCTCGAACAGTTGCCCGGCCCGCCGCAGCACCGCGGCCCGTTCGGGGTAGCCGGTGGCTGCCCAGGCGCGCTGGGCGGCGGCGGCGCGGGCGCAGGCGCGCGTGACGTCGTCGGCGTTCGCCACGCCGACCTCGCCGATCTCCTCCCCGGTGGCGGGGGACCGCACCGGGGCGGTGCCACCGGCCGACGCGATCCAGTCACCACTGTGGAGCGTTCCGTGCCAGATGGAGGGGTCGAGCAGGGTCATGGTGGTCCTCCTGGGAGCGTGGGGGGTCCGCTCGGAAGGGTCTCCGACTGTTCGCTGACCGAACGGCTGTTCTCTTCTTGAACCTGGCACGTGACCCGGCCCGCGTCAACGGCGTTGACGGATGTCGCTCTCCGCCGTTACGTTCGATGTCAGCACGGCAGTCCGCATCGCGAACACGGCGGGGGAGGCGCATGGCGAAGCTCGTCCCGCTCGCCGACGCGGTGGCGGACCTGGTCCGCGACGGCGACGTGGTGGCCCTGGAAGGTTTCACCCACCTCATTCCGTTCGCCGCCGGTCACGAGATCATCCGTCAGGGACGGCGGGATCTCACCCTGGTACGGATGACCCCCGACGTCGTCTACGACCAGCTCATCGGCGCCGGGTGCGCCCGCCGCCTGGTCTTCTCCTGGGGCGGCAACCCGGGTGTGGGCTCCCTGCACCGCTTCCGGGACGCCGTGCGGCACGGCTGGCCGCGTCCGCTCGAACTGGAGGAGCACAGTCACGCGGGCATGGCGAACCGCTACGTGGCCGGGGCGTCGGGGTTGCCGTTCGCCGTCCTGCGCGGCTACACCGGCACCGACCTGCCCCGGCACACGACCACCATCCGGTCCATCACCTGCCCCTTCACCGGGGAGACCCTCACCGCCGTTCCCGCCCTGCGTCCCGACGTGACCGTGGTGCACGCCCAGCGCGCCGACCGGGCCGGCAACGTGCAGATGTGGGGCATCACCGGGGTGCAGAAGGAGGCGGTGCTCGCCGCGCACCGGTCGCTGGTCACCGTCGAGGAGATCGTGGACGAGCTGTCGCCCGTCCCCGGCCAGGTCGTCCTGCCCGGATGGGCGGTCACCGCGGTGGCCGAGGTTCCCGGTGGCGCGCACCCCTCGTACGCCCAGGGCTACTCGACGCGGGACAACGACTTCTACCGGGCCTGGGACGCCGTCAGCCGGCGCCGTGACACCTTCCGTGCCTGGCTGGACCAGCACGTGCACCGGGTGGGCGCCCCGTGAGCGAGGCGGACTGGACCGCGGACGAGATGATGACCGTCGCCGCGGCCCGACAACTGCGCGACGGCGCCGCCTGTTTCGTCGGGATCGGGCTGCCCAGCACCGCGGCGAACCTCGCCCGGGCCACCCACGCCCCGAACCTGGTGCTCGTCTACGAGTCCGGCTGCCTCGGCGCGAAGCCGGACCGGCTTCCGCTGTCCATCGGGGACGGGGTGCTCGCCGACACGGCCGACGCGGTGGTGTCGGTGCCCGAGGTGTTCAACTACTGGCTCCAGCCCGGCCGGATCGACGTCGGCTTCCTCGGCGCCGCGCAGCTCGACCGGTACGGCAACATCAACACCACGGTCATCGGCGCCGACTACGACGCCCCCGAGGTCCGGCTGCCCGGCGCCGGCGGCGCCCCGGAGATCGCCGCCTCCTGCGGCGAGGTCGTGGTGATCGTCCGGCAGAACCCGCGGACGTTCGCCGCGCGGGTCGACTTCGTCACCTCGGTCGGGTACGGATCGGGCCCGGGCGACCGCGAGCGGCTCGGCCTGCGGGGCGGCGGTCCCCGCCTGGTGGTCACCGACCTCGGCGTGCTCGAACCCGATCCGGTCACCCGCGAGCTGACGCTCACCCGGTTGCATCCCGGCGTGACCCGGGAGCAGGCGCGGGCGGCCACCGGCTGGGACCTCGCCGTCGCCGAGCCGCTGATCACCTGCGAGCCGCCGACGGCGCGCGAACTCGCGGTGCTGCGGGCGCTGGAAGCGACCAGACACCGGGCGCCGTGAGCCCGACGGGAGAGGACACATGACCCAGCACACCGTCCACCAGTCCGGCGGCCGCCTGGTGCTGCCGCGCTACCGGCGCGACGACGTCGACGCCCATCCACCCCTGCTCAGTCCCGGCTACCGGTCGACCGTGGCGCGGGCGCCGAAGCACCCGCTGGCCTACCTGCCGCAGCGACTGACCGAGGTCACCGGGCCGCTGCTGGGGGAGGGGCGCCTCGGCGAGCTGGACCACGACCTGACCCGCCAGCACGACGGCGAGCCGCAGGGGCAGCGGATCATCGTGCACGGTCGCGTCCGCGACGGCGACGGCCGGGCGGTGCCCCACACTCTCGTCGAGATCTGGCAGGCCAACGCCGCCGGCCGGTACCGCCACGCGTCGGACACCTGGCCGGCGCCGCTCGACCCCCACTTCGACGGGGTCGGCCGGGCACTCACCGACGGCCAGGGACGGTACCGGTTCGTCACCGTGCAGCCCGGCGCCTACCCCTGGCGCAACCACGACAACGCCTGGCGGCCGGCGCACATCCACTTCTCGCTGTTCGGCCGCGCGTTCACCCAGCGGCTGGTGACCCAGATGTACTTCCCGGGCGACCCGCTCTTCTTCCAGGATCCGATCTTCAACGCGGTCCGCGACCCGGACGCCCGCCGGCGGATGGTCGCCCGGTACGACCACGCCACCACCGCACCGGAGTGGGCGCCGGCGTACGAGTTCGACATCGTGCTGCGCGGCCGGGAGAGCACCCCCTTCGAGGACGGGGACGACGATGAGTGAACGCCTCGGCGTGACGCCGTCGCAGACGGTCGGGCCGTACCTGCACATCGGTCTGCGCTGGCCCGACGGCCCGTACGTGGTGCCCGAGGGCACCCCGGGCGCGTTCTGGGTCCGCGGCCGGATCGTCGACGGCGCCGGAGCGCCGGTGGTCGACGCGATGGTGGAGAGCTGGCAGGCCGACCCGGACGGCCGGTTCGACCATCCGGACGACCCGCGCGGAGCCCGGCCGCCCGCGCTCCCGGGCTTCCGGGGCTTCGGGCGCGGCGAGACCGACGCCCAGGGCTGCTACCGGCTGCTGACCGTCAAGCCGGGTGCGCTGCCCGACCCGGACGGCGGCGTCGAGGCACCCCACCTGACCCTGTCGGTGCTGGGGCGGGGGCTGCTGCACCGTCTCGTCACCCGGCTCTACTTTCCCGACGAGCCGGCGGCGAACGCCGCCGATCCGGTGCTGCGCGGCGTCGACCCGGACCGCCGGGACACGCTGCTGGCGAGCGCCGCCCCGGACGGACTCCGCTTCGACATCCACCTGCAGGGTGACCGTGAGACCGTCTTCTTCGCCGTCTGACAGTCTGCTCGGCGGCCTCTCCGGCACCCCCGACGTCGACACGGAACTCAGCGACGCGTCCCTGCTCCAGGCGATGCTCGACGTGGAGGCCGCGCTCGTCCGGGCCGCGGCCGACGCCGGCGTCCTGCCCGAGGCGGCGGCCGACGCGATCGTCGTGCGGTGCCGCGCCGAGCGCTACGACCCGGCGGCGCTCGGCCGGGCCGCCGACGCCGCCGGCAACCCGGTCGTCCCGCTCGTGCGCCGGCTGACCGCCGCCGTGCCCGAGCACGCCCGGGCCTGGGTGCACGTCGGCGCGACCAGCCAGGACGTCCTGGACACCGCGCTGGGGCTGGTGGCCGTGCGGGCGCTCGGGCCGCTGCTGCGTCACCTCGACGCCGCCGTGGACGTCGCCGCCCGGCTGGCCGAGACCCACCGGGACACCGTGATGGTCGCCCGGACCCTCGGCCAGCAGGCGGCGCCCACCACGTTCGGGCTCAGGGCCGCCGGCTGGTTGACCGGTCTGGCCGAGGCCCGGGACCGACTGCGGCAGGCGGGCGCCGCCCAGCCGGCGCAGCTCGGTGGCGCGGTCGGCACCCTGGCCGCGTTCGGCCCGGCCGGCCCCGAGGTCGCCGAGCGGTTCGCGGCGCACCTGAGCCTGCCCGTCGGCCCGCTGCCCTGGCACACCCGCCGCCAGCCCCGGCTCGACCTGGCCGCGGCCCTCGGTGGGCTCCTCGCGGCCGCCGGCAAGGTGGCGCTCGACGTCGGACTGCTCGCCCAGACCGAGATCGGCGAGGTCACCGAGGGTGGCGACGGGCGCGGTGGCTCCTCGGCCATGCCGCACAAGCGCAACCCGGTGGACTCGGTCCTCGTCAGCGCCGCGGCGCGACGCGGTCCGGGTCTCGTCGCCACCCTGTTCGCCGCGGCGGTGCACGAGCACGAGCGGGCCGCCGGCGCCTGGCACGCCGAGTGGGAGCCCCTGCTCGACCTGCTGCACCTGGCCGGCGGCGCCGCCGGCCGCTGCGCCCGGATGCTCGCCGGGTTGCGGGTGCGTCCGGAGCGGATGCGGGCGAACCTCGACGCGACCGGCGGTCTCGTGCTCGCCGAGGCAGTCGCCGCGCGCCTGGCGCCCGCCGTCGGTCGCGACGTCGCGCACGACCTGGTCACCCGGGCCGCCGGCGAACCGTCGTTCCGCGCCGCCCTGCTCGCCGAACCCGGGATCCGCGCCCACCTGTCCGAGGCGGAGGTCGACGAGGCGCTCGACCCGTACCGCTGGCTCGGCTCGGCCGGCCGGTTCGTCGACCGTGCCCTGGCCGCCGCCCGGGGAGCCGACCAATGACCTCCCGGCTGCACACCAGCGTGGACGGCCCGGCCGGCGCGCCGGTGCTGCTGCTCGGCAGCTCGCTCGGCACCGCCGCCGAGATGTGGCAACCCCAGGTCCCGGCGCTCGCCGAACGGTTCCGGGTGATCCGGTACGACCACCTGGGCCACGGCCGCTCGGCGGTGCCGCCGGGGCCGTACTCGCTGGGTCTGCTGGGCCGGGAGCTGCTGCGCACGCTTGACGGTCTCGGCGTGCCGTGGGTCCACTACGCGGGGCTGTCGCTCGGCGGCATGGTCGGCATGTGGCTCGCCGCGCACGCGCCCCACCGGGTGCGGCGGCTGGCGTTGCTGTGCACGTCGGCGTCGCTCGGCCCGCCCGGGCAGTGGCGGGAGCGGGCGGCGACGGTACGGGCGGCCGGCCTGCCGGCGATCGCCGACGCGGTGGTGGCCCGCTGGTTCACCCCGGGCTTCGCGGCGGCCCGGCCGGACGTGGTCGCCGATTTCCGCGCCCTGCTGACCGCGACGCCCCCCGCCGGATACGCCGCCTGCTGCGAGGCGATCGCCGCCATGGACCTCCGCCCCGATCTCGGCCGGATCGGCGCGCCGACGCTGGTGATCGCGGGAGCGGACGACCCGGCCACCCCGGTCGAGCACGCCCGCCGCATCGTCGGGCGCATCCCGCGGGCCCGGCTGGCCGTGGTCGGCGCGGCGGCGCACCTGGCCAACGTCGAGCAACCCGAGCGGGTGTGCCGACTCCTGCTGGACCACTTCGACGAGGAACCGGGTGACCGATGAACGACCGCGAGCGGCACGAGGCGGGCATGACGGTACGCCGGCAGGTGCTCGGTGATCCGCACGTCGACCGCGCGATCGCCGGCACGGACGAGTTCACCGCCGACTTCCAGGACCTCATCACCCGCTACGCGTGGGGGGAGGTGTGGAGCCGGCCGGGCCTCGACCGGCGTACCCGTAGTTGCGTCACCCTCGCCGTGCTCGCCACCCTGCACCACGACGAGGAGTTGGCGATGCACGTCCGGGCCGCGCTGCGCAACGGACTGAGCGCGGAGGAGGTGGCGGAGGTCCTGCTCCACGTCGGCGTCTACGCTGGCGTACCGGCGGCGAACCGGGCGTTCAGGGTGGCCGGGGAGACCTTGCGGCGGGAGGCCGGGTGAGCGTGCGCGACGAGGCGGCGAGGTCGCCGGAGTTCGTCCAGTCGATGGAGCGCGGACTCGCGGTGATCCGGGCGTTCGACGCCGACCACCCGCAGCTCACGCTCAGTGAGGTGGCCAGGAGGACCGGGTTGACCCGGGCCGCGGCGCGCCGGTTCCTGCTCACCCTGGTCGAGCTGGGCTACATGCACACCGACGGCCGGCTCTTCTCGCTGCGGGCGCGGATCCTCGAACTCGGCTACGCGTACCTGTCGAGCCTGAGCCTGCCCGAGGTCGCGCGCCGGCACATGGAGGCGCTTGTCGCGCAGGTGCGCGAGTCCTGCTCGATGTCCGTGCTCGACGGCGACGAGGTGGTCTACGTCGCCCGCGTCCCGACCAAGCGGATCATGACCGTGGGGATCAGCGTCGGGACCCGCTTCCCCGCGTACGCCACGTCGATGGGCCGGGTGCTGCTCGCCGCGCAACCGGCGGACTGGTTGGGCGACTACCTCGCCACCGCCGAACTGCGTCCGTTGACCCGGCGCACCGTCACCGACCCGGTGAAGCTGCGCACCGTTCTGACCAGGGTCGCCGCCCAGGGCTACGCGATCGTGGACCAGGAGTTGGAGGAGGGGCTGCGGTCCCTGGCCGCGCCGGTCCACGGCGAGAACGGGTCGGTGGTGGCGGCGGTGAACGTCTCCGCGCACGCCACCCGAGGGTCGTTCGAGGTGATCCGGCGGGATCTGCTCCCACCGCTGCTGGCCGCCGCGAGGCGGATCGAGGAGGACCTGCGGGCCGGTCCGAGCCGGACGTGGGCGGCGGCGGGGGCCGTCACCGGGTGACCAGACCGTGGGCGGGGTCGTAGCGGACCGGGATCGGGTCGGCGAGTTCACCGACGAACTCGCCGTCGACGTGGTCGACGAAACCGATCAGGGACCAGCCGCCGGCGTCCGGGACCAGCCGCGGCGCGTACAGGTGCGGCAGCGCCACCGGCCGGGCCGCCGCCACGTCCCAGGGACCCCGGACCGTCGGTGCGTCCACCACCCAGAGCTGGTGCGTCGATCCTCGACCGGCCGCGACCGCGTTGGTGCAGAAGAGCAGCAGCGGCTGCCCGTCCACCACGGCGACCTGCGGCACCTCCAGGTGGCCGAAGCCGGCCGGCGCGGACAGCGGCGGCCGGACCGTCCAGTCGAGCAGGTCCGGTGAGGTGGCGTGGCCGAGGACGCCCCGCTCGTCGGCGGCTCCCTGGTTGGCGCGGGCGGTGACGAGCATGTGCCAGCCGTCGCCGTCGGGGTCGGGGAAGACCCAGGGATCGCGCCAGGCCTGCTCGTACCACATCTCCCGGTCGAGCACCTCGTACCAGGCGGGGTCCGCCTCCACGACCGGACCGTCGCCGTGCCGCCGCCAGGTGACCAGGTCGTCGGAGACGGCCGACCCGATCCGCTGGACCAGCCCGTCCTCGGCCCGGCCGACGCCGGTGTAGAACAGGTGCCACCGCCGGTCCGGGCCGCGGACCACGCAACCGGTCCAGGTGGCCAGGTCGTCCCAGCCGGGCGCGTCCGCGGGCACGAGCGCGTCGGCGACCAGCCGCCAGGAGCGCAGGTCGGTGGAGACGGCGTGGCCGATCGAGGCGCGCCGGTGGCGGCGGTGCGGATCGAGCAGGGCGCGGGAGGCACGCAGGAAGAACACGTGCCACGAACCGTCGTCGTCCTGGGCGTACCAGCTGTCCCACACCCAGTGGTCGGGCAGACGTAGCATGGCGGGAAAGCTATCAGTGAATCGGTTTAGCGGCTACCGCCCGATCGTCAGCCGGCAGGCGCGGCGACGGAGCGGCGGCGGCGCAACGGCATCGGCACGTACGCCGGCTCGTGACCGTCGCCGTCCAACAGCCACTCCACCGCGCGGCGTCCCATCTGCTCGTGCGGCAGCGCGGCGGTGGACAGCTTCGGGCGCAGCCAGGTGGCGATCGGATCGTCGTCGAAGGAGATCACCGAGAGGTCGTCCGGGATGTTCAGGCCGGCCTCGCCGAGCGCCTGGTAGGCGCCGAAGGCGAGCCGGTCGTTCATGCAGATGACGGCGCTCGGCCGGACCGGCCGGCGGAGGAGCGCGCGGGTCGCGGCGTAGCCGTGTTCCGGCTGCCACTCGGGGCAGAAGCCCTCGGTCAGCAGCGAGACGCCGGCGGCGGCCAGCGCGCCCCGGATGCCGCGCAGCCGGGCGGCGGCGGCCAGCGAGATCTCCGGGTCGCGCTCCTTGTCCCGGTTGCGGCCGATCAGGGCGATCCGGTCCCGGTGGCCGGCCGCGAGCAGGGTCTCGGCGACCGTGGCGCCGGCCCGTTCGTCGTCCGGCAGCACGCACGGCAGTTGCTCCCCGCCGGTGGCGTTGAGCAGCACCACCCGGCCGCCGAGGATCGCCGGCGGGACCGTCAGCCGGCGGGTCGCCATGGCCGCGTAGATCACGCCGTCGACCTGGCGGTCGAGGATCGCCTCGATCGCGTACCGCTCGAAGGCCGCGTCGCCCTGGGTCTCGGTGATGAGCAGGACGTGGTCGCGCTCGCGGGCCGCGTCCAGCGCGCCCCGGATCAGGCCGCCGGCGAAGCGGGTGGTGGCGACGATGTCGGAGACGAACGCGATGGTGGCGGTCTTGCGGGTACGCAGGCTGCGGGCGGCCACGTTGGGCCGGTAACCCAGTTCCTCGGCCGCGGCGAAGACCCGTTGGTGCGCCTCGGCGGAGAGCCGGGTGCCCTCCCGGCCGTTGAGCACCATCGACGCGGCGGTCTTGGACAGTCCGGCGCGCTCGGCGACGTCCGCCAGGGTGGCGCGGTTGTGGCCCATCAGTCCTCCGATCCCGGCGATCCGTCCGCCGCTGCCCATCATGATGCGTCCGGTCGCGGCACCCGTCGCCGGTCCCCCGGAGGCCCGCTCGTGAACGCGTCGTGTCCGGACCGTTGCCGACTCCTTCTTGACAGCCTCAGCTCACCCACGCATGCTCTGCTAAATCAGTTTAGCGAAGCCGTTCCGCCGTGACATAGGAGGCCCGACGTGCCGGAGTTCCCGAGGATGACCCGCCGCCGGTTCGCAGTGCTGGCGCCACTGCTCGCCGTCGGCCTGGCCGCCACCGCCTGCAGCCCGCCCGGCGGGGAGCAGACGACGCCGAACGACGCCGCCGCCGACGTCAGCACCGAGCTGGGGTCGGAGAAGATCACCCTGGAGATGTACGCCGAGACCGGCTTCCCGCTGGCCAAGGCGCTCGCCGACGAGTTCACCAAGCAGCACCCCAACGTCACGTTCAACGTCCGCGAGGACCAGTTCACCGTCATCGTGGAGAACGCGCCCCGGGTCCTCGCCTCGGACAACGCGCCGGACATCATCCGGCTGCCCACCATGGTCGATCTGGTCAAGGACGGGCTGCTGAAGAACATGGACCCCTACTACAAGGCGTACGGGTGGGACAAGTTCCCGGCCTCGCAGCTGGTCCAGCTGCGGATCGCCGAGGGCGGCGTCCGGGGCGAGGGCTCCCTGTACGGCATGGGGCTGGGCTACAGCGTGACCGGCGTGTTCTACCACAAGGACCAGGCCGCGAGGATCGGCATGACCGAGCCGCCGGCCACCATCGCCGAGTTCGAGGAGCTGCTGGCCAAGGCGAAGGCCGCGAACCTCCAGCCGATCATGCAGTTCAACAAGAACACCGCCGGCATCAACTTCCCGCACCAGGCGTTGCAGAACCAGTACGGCGACCCGACCCGCATCGCCGACTGGATCTTCCAGAAGCCGGGTGCCACCTTCGACACCCCGGCCGCGTTGAAGGCCACCCAGACCATCCAGAAGTGGGCCCGGGCGGGCTACTTCCCGAAGGACGCGAACGCCGTCGACTACACCGCGATGATGGGCGAGTTCGGCAAGGGCAACGGCACGTTCATGTTCAACGGTGACTGGGAGTCGGCGAACCTGGACAAGCAGCTGCCCGGCAAGGTGGGCTTCTTCCTCTTCCCGGGCGAGGCCGCCGACGCCAAGCGGGTGGCGATGTCGGCGCCGAACACCTTCGGCGTCGGCGCCAAGGCCAAGCACCCCGACGCCGCCGCGTTCTTCCTCAACTGGGTGCACACCAACGACAAGGCCCGGGAGATTTCGGTGAACGTCGGCGGCTCGTCCCCGGGCGGCCCGGCCGACCTGCCGCTGCCGTCGGTGAAGGAGGGCACCGTGCTGGCCGAGACGCTGAAGGCCGCGCAGCAGCTCGGCGCCGACAACGGCGCGGTCGACTTCACCGCGAACGCGACCGGCGGCATCTTCGCCTCGGCCATCACGCCCGAGATGCAGAAGCTGATCGCCGGCCAGCAGACGCCCGAGGGGTACGTGAAGGCGGTCCAGGCCGAGTATCAGAAGGAACTGTCCCGATGACGTCCACGCTCGGTTCAGCCGTGCGGCCCCACCAGAAGCGGTGGGGCCGCACGGCCCGGTGGAGGGGGTGGCTGTGGGTCCTGCCCGCGCTGCTCATGTACGGGTTCTTCGTGCTGCGCCCGCTCCTGCTCACCGTGCAGTACTCGCTCTACCGCTGGAACGGCATCGGTGCGGCGCGGTGGGTGGGGCTGGACAACTACGTCACCGTCTTCACCGACCGGGACCTCCTGAAGATCATCGCGAACGCGTTCATCCTGATCATCTTCTTCAGCTTCGTCCCGGTGGTGCTGGGCCTGGTGGTGGCCAGCCTGGTCCGGCGGATCGCCACCGGCCCGGCCGGCGCGATGGTGCGTACCGTGCTCTTCCTGCCCCAGGTGATTCCCCTGGTGGCGGCCGGCATCGCCTGGAGCTGGATGATGTCCGGCAGCGGCCTGGTCAACCAGGTGCTGCGGGCCGTCGGACTGGGCTCGATCACCCGGCCCTGGCTCGGTGAGTTCGACACCGCGCTGCCGGCGGTGGGCGTGATCGGCGCCTGGGTGATGCTCGGCCTCTGCACCATCCTGCTGGTCACCGGCATGAGCAAGATCGACCCGTCGCTCTACGAGGCGGCCCGGATGGACGGCGCCGGCTCGATCCGGGAGTTCTTCGCGGTGACCCTGCCCAGCCTGCGCCAGGAGATCGGCATCTGCCTCACGGTGACCGTCATCGCGGCGCTGGCCAGCTTCGACATCGTCTACATCTCCACCAGCGGCGGTCCGGGCATCGAGACGACCGTGCCGGGCCTGGAGATCTACCGGCTCGCCTTCTCCCAGCGGCAGGTCGGGCTCGCCTCCGCACTGGGCGTGGTGCTGATGCTGCTGGTCCTGGTGTGCGTGCTGCCGATCCAACGGCTGACCCGGGGAGAGAAGCCATGAACCTGACCGGTCGCGGTGAGCGGCTGACCGGACGGATCTTCCTGATCGCGCTGGTCGTCGTCACCCTGTTGCCGTTCCTCAGCATGCTGTCCGCGGCCCTGCAGCCGCGCGGCACCGTACCCACCGGCCTGGCCTGGCCGTCGGATCCGCAGTGGGGCAACTTCGCCGACGCCTTCACCGCCGCGAACATGGGCGCCCTGCTGAAGTCCAGCATGCTGATCGTGGCCGGGGTGGTGCCGTTCGCCGTGCTGATCGCGACCATGGCCGGCTTCGGCCTCGGCCACCTGCGGGTGCCCGGCGGCCACCTCGCCTTCGGACTGCTGCTGCTCGGCCTGACCCTGCCCTTCGAGGCCGTGGTCACCCCGCTCTACTACCAGATCCGCGACCTGGGCCTGCTCAACACCCGATGGGCGATCATCCTGCCGCTGATCGGCCTGTACATGCCGTTCGCGGTGTTCTGGATGCGGGCGCACTTCATCAACGTGCCGCGGGAGCTGTCCGAGGCGGCGCGCGTCGACGGCAGCAACACCTGGCAGCTGTTCTGGCGGGTGCACGTGCCGCTGGCCCGACCGGCCGTCGCGTCGCTGACCATCCTGCTGTTCCTCTGGACCTGGAATCAGTTCCTGCTCGCCATCGTGCTGGTGGACGACGCCACCAAGCGGACGATGGCCGGCGCGCTCGGCGCCTTCCAGGGACAGTGGGGGACCGACCTGGTGTTGCTCTGCGCCGGTTCGCTGCTCATCATGACCCCGACTCTCATCGTGTTCGTGATCTTCCAGCGGCAGTTCATCAAGGCCCTGCTCCAGGGCTCCGTGAAGGGATGACGAGTTGACCGACCCGCAGATCCACGGGCACGCCGACGACGGCTTCGGCCGGGTCGCCGACGTGTTCCGGGCCAACTTCACCAGCCGGGGAGAGGTGGGGGCCGCGGTCGCCGTCCACGTCGCGGGCCGCCCGGTCGTCGACCTGTACGGCGGGCTGGCCGATCCCCGGTCCGGCCGGCCGTGGACCGCCGACACGCCCGCGGTCGTCTTCTCCGTCACCAAGGGGATCATGGCGATCTGCGCGTACCGGCTGGTGCAGGAGGGCCGGCTCGACCTGGACGCGCCGGTCACCCGCTACTGGCCCGGGTTCGGTCGGCAGGGCAAGGGTGAGATCCCGGTCCGTTGGCTGCTCACCCATCAGTCCGGGCTGCCGGCGCTGGACCCGCCGTTCACCCGGGCCCAGGTGCTCGCCTGGGACCCGGTGATCGAGGCGATCGAGGCGCAGGCCCCGCTGTGGCGACCGGGCACCGCGCACAGCTACCACGCGATGACCTACGGCTGGCTGGTCGGCGAGGTGATCCGCCGGATCACCGGGGAGCTGCCCGGCGCCTGGTTCGCCCGCACCATCGGCGAGCCGCTCGGCCTGCGTACCTGGATCGGCCTGCCGCCCGCCGAGCGCGACGCGGTCGCCTGGATGCTGGCCCCGACCGGCGTTCCCGGGCCGGCGGACCACCCGGTCGCCGAACGGGGCATCACCATGGGCGGCGCGTTCGCGTTCCCCGCCGACGACACCGGCCTGGTCAGCTTCAACGACCCGGCCATCCAGGCCGCGCAGGTCCCCGGCGCGGGCGCGGTCAGCACCGCGGCGAGCCTGGCCCGCCTCTACGCCGCCTGCGTCTCGGAGGCCGGCGGGCCGCGCCTGCTCAGCGCCGCGTCCGTCGACGACGCCCTCACCGTCCGCGCCGCCGGCCAACAGGTGTACGGGCACCCGGACGCCGGCCACCGCTGGGGGACCGGGTTCCTGGTGCACTCGGCGCCGCGCCCGATGGCCGGCGAACGCAGCTTCGGCCACGACGGCGCCGGCGGGCATCTGGCCTTCGCCGACGACACCCACCAGCTCGGCTTCGGCTACGTGGTGAACCAGATGGGCGGCGTCGACGACGAGCGGGCCAACCTGCTCAGCGCGGCGGTGCGCGACTGCGTGTCCTGACCTCGACGCCTGTGACATCGGGTGTGAGCCGGCTTACCTCTCGGCGAGACGGGAATCAGTCCCGTGGGCAGGGGCCTGAACCCAGGTGTGACTGTTACGCCGAATTCCCCCTCGACGCCGGGTGACCTGATGAGCCGCGGGCAGCGACTGCGGCTCGTCCTGGTCCTCGGGTCGCTGATCGCGGTGGGTCCCCTGACCATCGACATGTACCTGCCCGCGCTGCCCGCGATCGTCGCGGACTTCGCGACCAGCTCGGCGGCGGTCCAGCTGACCCTCACCGGCACGCTCGCCGGGCTCGCCGTCGGCCAACTGCTGATCGGGCCGCTGTCGGACGCCGTCGGGCGGCGACGCCCGCTGATCGCCGGGCTCGCGCTGCACATCGTGGCGTCGTCGCTCTGCGTTGTCGCGCCCGACATCGCCGTGCTCGGCGCGCTGCGGGTGGTGCAGGGCCTCGGCGTCGCCGCCACCGCGGTGGTCGCGATGGCCGTGGTCCGCGACCTGTTCAGCGGCGCCGCGTTCGCCACCCTGCTCTCCCGGCTGCTGCTGGTGATGGGCGCGGCGCCGATCCTCGCCCCGACCCTGGGCGGGGGAGTGCTGCGCTGGACGGACTGGCGCGGAGTGTTCGTCGCCCTGGCCCTCTTCGGGGTGCTGCTCGTCGTGGTCGCCTCGATCGGCCTGCCGGAGACCCTTCCGCCCGAGCGCCGCCGACGTGGCGGTGTCGTCGCGACGATCTCCCTGTACGGGTCGCTGCTGCGCGACCGCGTGTTCGTGGGCCTGGTCCTGGTGGCCGGCCTGGCCATGGCGGCGCTGTTCGCGTACGTGGCCGGCTCGTCGTTCGTCCTGCAACAGGGCTACGGGCTGGACGAGCAGCAGTTCGGGCTCGCGTTCGGGGCGGGCGCGGTGGGGCTGATCGCCGCGACGCAGTACAACGTGCGGTTGCTGCGCCGTCACCCGCCGCAGCGGATCCTCGTCGCCGCGCTGGGCGTGGGGACACTGGCCGGGCTGGCCCTGGTGGGGTTCGCCGCGACGAATCTGGGCGGGCTGCCCGCCCTGCTGGTGTCGCTGTGGGTGGTGCTGGCGGCGGCGGGGCTGGCGATGCCGAACGCCCCGGCGCTGGCGCTGTCCCGGCACGGCGAGGCGGCCGGCACGGCGTCCGCCCTGCTCGGCGCCGTCCAGTTCGGCGTGGGCGCGGTGGCCGCGCCGCTGGTCGGCGTGCTGGGCACCGGGGCGGTGGCGATGGCCCTGGTGGTGGCCGGCGGGATGGTGGCGGCGCTGGCCGTGCTGCTGGTCGTCGTACGTCCGGCCCGGCTCGCCGGCCTGGAACCGGCGCCGGCGGTCGTGGTCGCGCACTGACGACGGGGGACGGGGCCCGGCGGTCGGCCGGGCCCCGTCGCCTCCCGTGCTCTCAGCCCTTGCGCCACCGCTGGTTGGGGGTGCCCGAGCAGTCCCACAGCTGGAGCCGGGCGCCGTCGGCGGCGTTGCGGTCCTTGATGTCCACGCACCTGTTCGACTGGGGGTTGACCAGGTCCCCGGCCGCGGTGAGGGTGAACTGCTGGGCCCCGGTGCCGTTGCAGGCGTAGAGCTGGACGATCGCGCCGTTGGCCGTCGCGCCGCCGTCGACGTCCATGCACTTGCCGTTCTGGCTGCGTACCGCCGAACCGTCGAACGTCCACTTCTGCGCGTTGGTGTTGTTGCAGGTCCACATCTGCAACGGGGCGCGGTCGACGAAGTTCGAGTTGGGCACGTCGACGCACTTGTTGTTCAGGCTGCTGACGATCGCGGTCGAGGTGCTGGTGGCGCCGCCGCCGAACGGGCTGAGGATCAGCCCGGCGGCGCGGGGGTCGCCGTCGTGCACCAGCGACTCGAACGCGCCGACGTCGTCGAAGGCGAACGCGTACGCCTTGCCGTCGGCCATGTTGGCGTGGATCAGCCGGGCGTACTGGTTGGTGGGGGAGTTGCGGTAGAACGCGGCGGCGTCGGTGCTGGGCTGGGTGTCGACGGTGCCGAGGGTGCCGCGGTTCAGCGCGGCGCAGAGCGTACGCGAGATCGGGCCGACCACCTGGTCGTTCGGCGCGGGCAGGTCGCCGTCGCAGCCCCAGACGCTCGCCGACGAGGGCCGGCGGAACGAGGCGACCGCCTGGCCGTTGCCGTTGGTGAAGGTCATCGTGTCGCCGGATGTCCGGCCGAAGTACCGGACGTTCGGCTGGTCGGTGAAGGGCGCCACGGTGAGCGTCCTCGTGGTGTAGGCGTTCCAGGCGGCGGCGATGTAGGAGTCGAGGTAGGTGGCGCTGAGCAGCCCGGCGCCGGCCGCCTTGCCGGGGGCCAGCACGCGCAACACGGTGCCGTCGGAGCGGGTCTGGACGGTGTTGGCCCAGCCGGACTGGGCCCGGATGCCGTCGATGACCGCGTTGCGCCCGTTCGCCACCACGTCGCCGGTCCGTCTGGTGACGCCGTTGGCGCCGGTCACGGTCACCGCGTGCGGCACCGCGAACATGTCCACCTGCGAGCTGTTGAGCCAGAGGCCCGCGTCGTTGTAGGTGAACTCGCTCCAGTCGAAGAGGATGTCGCGGTTGGCGTCGCCCGCCGCCCAGGGGGCGGGCTGGACGAGGCCGTCCGGGGTGAGCAGGAACGACAGCTTCTGGCCGAGGGCGAAGTAGACCCGGCCGGAGAAGCCCCGGGGGAACTGGATGGTGGTGCTGCCGCCGTTGCCGGGACCGGGGATGGAGGCGTCGGGCGCGGGCGACGGCGGGATCTGCCCGCCGGTCCAGGGTACGAAGGCGCCGGCCGCGGTCACGTAGCCGAGCCGGCCGGTGGACAGTTGGGTGCCGATGACGTAGAGGTGCACGGCGTCGGCGCGTCCGGTGGTGTTGGTGACGGTGACGGGGAGCAGGTTCGGGCCGACCGCGTGTGCGGGCGCGGCCAGGGGTGGGCCGCTGCCCAGCGCGACGAGCAGGGTGGACGCGGTGGCGAGCAGCCGTTTCCGGAGACGCATGGGACACCTCGTGGTGGTGGAAGGTGGGAGAGAGCGCTCTCTCAGCGTCTAATCGGAAACAATGTTTGTCAATATGTCATGGTCGGCGGATTGTTCGGCCGGCGCCGGGCGAACGCGTCCAGGCGACCCCAGCGGCCGGGCACGTCCAACAGGGCGATGTGGTCGAACGTCGCCGGCGCTGCGCCGGCCCGCGGACCTGCTCGTCGGGCGGCGCCGGGGAGATCGTCGGATAATGGGTCGATGACGAATCCCGATCTCGATCCCGAGGTGTACCCGCCGCTCGACCCACGTGAGGACGTGCCGGACGATCCCGGCGAACTCCTGCCGGACGCCCCGGACGAGCTGCCGGAGGCGCCGGTCGAGCCGATGCCCGACGACGGGGAACCAGGCGGCGTGCCCGAGCCGGCCTGACCCGCCGATCAGCGATCCGGCCCAAGGCATCGTCGACGCCCGGGTGATCGTGACCTGTCCCGGCCGCAACTTCGCTGCAGGAATACATGCGGCACACCGAGCTGACCGACGAGGTCTTCCCGCACGGCTACCACTTCGACGGCGGCTACCTGCATCCGGCCGAGACGCCCGGCCTCGGGGTGGACATCGACGAGGAGGCCGCGGTCCGCTACCCGTACGCGCCGGCCTGCCTGCCGGTGAACCGGCCGACCGACGGCACCGTGCACCCCTGGTGACCGCGTCCGCGGGTCAGTAGATCCGGCGGCCGTGCGCGTCCGGCACCCCGGACTTGCGGAAGAAGTAGGTGTTCACCTGGTCCCGCCACTCGACGGCGCTGCGGAACTGCTCGTCGAGGCGCTCGGCCACCCGGTCGTGGACGGCCTGGTCGAGCGCCCCGGCCAGCAGCCGCCACCGTTCCCGCATCGCGGCCACCTCCTCGACGCCGGCGAAGTGCGTGTCGTAGATGTGCTGGATCACCGTGCGGCCACCGCGCAGCACGTGTCCGTAGGGCACGTGGTGGAAGAAGAGCAGCAGCTCGTCGGGGCACCGCTCACGCGACTCGTACACCTCCGACCACGGCTCCGGATACTGACCGGTGAAACCCGTCCCGGTCGCCCGGGTGCGGTCCACCCCGACACCGTCGCGATCGGCGAAGTGGTAGGTGCCCCACGGGGTGTACTCGTACCCGTCCACGTCCGGTCCGTAGTGGTGCCCGGGCCGCACCATGAAACCGACGCCGAGCGGCGCGGTGTAGCGCTCGTAGGTGCGCCAGGAGTCGTCCATGATCGCGTGCAGCGTCCGCCGCACCAGCTCCGGATCGCCGGTGGTGACCGGCAGCCAGGTCAGCTCGATCCATTCGTCGAGGATCGCGCCGGGGTCCAGCCGCGGATCCCAGGCGAGGCGGCCGAAGGCGTACAGGTTCGCCTGGGCCAGCGGGTGCCCGGTCCAGAACGGGTCGTCGCCCACGTTGGCCACGGCGACCAGGCCGCCGCCGGCGATCACGTCCGCGACCGTGTCGCCGGCCGCGCCCCACGGCGCGAACCGCAGCACCTCGCTCCACCAGGGGCCGAGATGACAGACGTGTCGTTGCTGGCCGGTGTACTCCTGCGTCACCTGCAACTCCACCGCCAGCCGGGTGGCCGGCATGGCGGCGAGCACCGGCGACACCGGCTCACGTGCCTGGAAGTCCAGCGGCCCGAACTTCACCTGCAGGACCACGTTGTCCCCGAACCGCCCGTCGAGGGGCGCGAAGTGGTCGTGGGCGGCCCGGGCCCGATCGGTCGACCGGTCCCGCCAGTCCTGCCGGTGGTCGTAGACGAACGCCCGCCAGCGCACCACGCCCCCGTACGGGGCGAGCGCCCGGGCGAGCAGGTTCGCGCCGTCCGCGTGGTCACGCCCGTACGCGAACGGGCCCGGCCGGCCCTCCGAGTCGGCCTTCACCAGATAGCCACCGAAGTCGGGGATCCGCTGGTAGACCCGCCGGGTGGTGGCGGCCCACCAGGCCCGCACCCGTTCGTCCAGCGGGTCCGCCGTGGGCAGGCCGCCGAGCACCAGCGGAGCGGCGAAGGTCACCGAGAGATGCACCCGGATGCCGTACGCGCGGAGCACGTCGGCGATCTCGGCCACGTCGTCGAGCCGGTCGGTCAGCAGCCGCGCCTCGGTGTCGTGCACGTTGACGTTGTTCACCGTGACCGCGTTGACGCCGCAGGCGGCGAGCAGGCGTGCGTAGTCCCGGATCCGGTCCGGCTCACGCCGCGCGACGCCGTCCTGCCAGAAGACGGAGCCGCCGGCGTAGCCCCGCTCGACCTGGCCGCTCACCGGATGCACGGCCACGTTGTCCCAGTGGTCGAGTATCCGCCGGGCCAGGGCGGGTTGGTGCCGCCGCGCCGGACGGTCGTCGTCGAACGCCGCCGTGCCGAGCCGGACCACGTGGAACAGCCCGTACAGCAGGCCGGCCGGCGCGTCGGCCAGCACCACCGTCACGCCGTCCACCCGGGCCAGCAGGAACCCCTCGTCGCCGAGCGACCCGTCGCCCGTGCCGTCCACGGCCGGCGTCGCGCCGAGGCGGGCCGCCTCCGCCGCCGCGTTCGCGATCGGGCCGGCGGCGCGTGACGCGAGCACCAGGTCGGCGTCGACGTCCCAGGGCGGGGAGTGCCAGACCCGCCCGCCGTACCGGGCGCAGGCCTGCGTCACCTCGTCCAGGACGGTGCCGACCAGCGGACCGCCGCCGTGCACGAGCACGTCCCGGGCGCCGAGGGCCCGGAACGCCGCCGGCGGCAGCCAGGCCGCGTGCCAGGTCGACGCGCCGGCGTCGGAGGACGCCCGACCGGTGAGGGGAACGCTCATGTGGTGAACTCCGTCCGGATGCTGTCGACCATCGGATCGCCGATCCGCAGGAGCGCCAGCACCAGGAGCGCGGCCAGCAGGGCGAGTACCGCCTCGGAGAAGACCGCGGTGACGCCGGCGGCGGCGGCCAGCAGCACCGCGTTGCCGACCGTGACGCCGGGTTTGCGCACCAGGAAGTACACGGCCAGCCGGAGCGTGTCGCGGGTGCGGAAGGTGAACAGCGAGACGATCACCAGGGCGTTGACCCCGACCAGGACCACCCCCGCTCCGACCAGCACCAGCGGGACCGCCCACCAGCCGGGGACGCCCGCGGCGGTCAGGTTGGCCAGGTTCACCGCGATGACGGTCAACCACAGCAGCGTCGGCGCCCAGACGCGTAGCACGTCCGCCAGGTTGGCCCGGTAGGCCCGGCGGAACGCGGCGGCGGGACGCAGGTCGGTCAGGTCCGGGCGTTGGTGACGCAGGGTGTGCAGCGCGGCCGAGACCGCCGGACCGACCGGCAGCAGCGCGACCGCGACCAGCGGGAGGTTGCTGCTGTCGCGGTCGAGCAGCACGAGCGCGGCCAGGCCGGGCAGGACGCTCAGCAGGAGCAGCAGCTCGACCACGAGCAGGGTGTGCACCGTCGCGGCGGCCCGCGACAACGGCCCGTCGCCGAACTCCCGCCGGCCGGTCACGACCGCGTCCCGGCGGGACCGGTCGGCGCCGGGTCGAGCAGCCGGTCGTCCCACCACGGCGGGGTCTCGTCCACCACCGGGGTCAGCTCGACCAGGGTCACCTCGTGCCGGGTGAGCGTCAGGTCGAGGTCGACCCGCCCGGCGGTGACCGGCAGGGCCCGGTGGCTACGGGCCGGCTCGGCAGCCTCCCGCAACGCGTCGAGCTGCCGGGGCCGGGGCGAGTGCGGGCTGCCCAACTCCCGCCAGGCCGCCCAGGCGTTGCCGGCGTCCTCGCTCACCGACGAGCGGAGCAGGAACGCCGAGACCGTGCCCGGCCGGCCGATCGGGACCGACAGCGCCACGGTGTGCCGCTCGGGCGCCGGCTCCCGGCCGGTGACGTCAACCGGGGCCCAGGCCAGCACCGCGACCCGGCCGTCGGGGTGCCGGGTGACGAGGTGGTCCGTTCCCCGTGCCAGCACCTCGTCGCCGAGCCGGGCCATGAACGCGTACAGGTGGTAGGTGGGCTTCTTGACCTGCCGGTGGGTGAGCAGGCCGAAGCCGCCGTGCAGCAGCGCGGTCGGCACCCCCTGCTCCTCGAACACGTCGCTGAAGGTCCAGTACGAGAACGAGTCGACCAGGTCCCCGCCGCCGGCCAGCACCGGCGCGAGGTAGGCGGCGTGGAAGGCCGTGTCGTGGATCGGGTTGTCCGGTCGGTAGGAGGAGTTGAACTCGGTGATGTGCACCGGGAGGTCGGCCAGCGCGGTGCCGGCCAGGCGCCGGCGGGGCGCGGCGAACTGCTCCAGCAGCTCGGTGGCCGGGGCCAGGGTCTGCCGGGTGCCGAACGGCACGTGGCGGGCCGGGCCGGAGGTGTAGGCGTGCCGGCTGACGAAGTCGACCGGCACCCCGCGGTCGGTGACGAAGTCGGCGAACGGCTCCAGCCACTCGTCGGCGCCGGGGGAGATGGCCGGCCCGCCGACCTGGAGCGCCGCGTCGACGTCCTTCACCGCGTGCGCCGACACCTCGTACAGGCGGTGGTAGGCGGCCTGGTCGGCGCCCCGCCAGAACTCGGTGAGGTTGGGTTCGTTCCACACCTCGATCGGCCAGCCGCGCACCTCGTCGAGGCCGTACCGGTCGACGAGGTGGGCCACCGTGCCCCGGACCAGCTCGCCCCACTCCGTGAAGGAGTGGGGCGGCGTCACGTTGCCCCGCCACCAGAACACCGTCTGGTCACCCGAGGCGAGCGTCGAGGGCATGAAACCCAGCTCCACGAACGGCCGGATGCCCAGGTCGAGGTAGGCGTCGACGACCTGGTCGACGTACGTGAAGGCGTGCCGCACCCGGCGTTCGCCCCGGTACTCGTAGGGGCGGTGCACGCCGACGCCGTCGCTGAGCAGCCCGTGCCCACGGATGTGGCGGAAACCGATGTCCCGCTGCACCAGCGCGAGCGAGTCCTGGTAGTCGCGCCGCAGGGCCAGGTCGAACCGGCCGGTGCCGACGCAGGTGCGCCAGGCGTCGGTCAGCCGGCCGACGGGCCGCTCGGGAACGGTGCCGCGCATCGCCGGTCAGCCGTGGTTCTTGCGGTACCGCTCGTACGCCTTGTTGGCCAGCTCGGCGTACGCCTCCGCGTTCTTGGCCTTCAGCTCGGCCACGTAGGCGTCCCACTCGCTCAGCGGCCGTTGGCCCAGGGCGAACTTCAGCGTGTTCGCGGTGACGTGGTCCTTCAGGGCGGTCGCCCACAGCGTGGTCTGCTCGCGCTCCTCGTCGCTCAGCGGCGCCGGCGGCGGGGTGACCCACGGCGCCGGCTTGCGGGCGTTCATCTCCTTCTGGAACTCCAGCTCCTCGGGGGAGAAGAACGACTGCACCAGGTCGAGCTTGCCGCCGTAGGCGAAGACGCCGTTGTAGAAGCCGAAGTCCTTCTGGAGGTGCTTGGTGCCCTTGGGGTTGAGCCCGAGGACGTTGACATCGGGGGTGAGGGTGCGCTTGCCCGAGGCGTCCCTGGTGTACGTGGTCCCCTCGACGCCCCACTTGGCGAACTCCTGGCCGGCGTCGGAATACCAGAGCCAGTCGATGAACTGCATCATGGCGACGAAGTTCTTGCCCTCCCGCGCCTTGCTGGAGATCATCACGCCGTTCTCCAGCCGGCTCGCCGGGTTGACCGGGCCGGCCGGACCGATCGGAAACATGATCTTCCCGAAACGGGCGCTCGGGTTGAGCTTCGCGCTGTCCGGGCGGTAGTCGTTGACGATGGACTGCGCGTTCGCGCTGATCACGAACGACTTGCCGCTGGCGAGCTTCTGCCGGGCCTCGTCGTCGGTCTGGGTGAACGTCTCCGGGTCGAGCAGCCCTTCGGCGACCAGCTTGTGGAGGTACTCCACCACCTGACGCCACCGGTCCGAGCCGCCGGTGAAGACGAACTTCCCGGCGCTGTCGTCCCAGCTCGTCGGCTGGTAGTTCCAGCCGGCGCCCTGGAGGCCGTACGCGAGGGAGAGCATGTTCAGCAGGTTGCCGGCCGGGTTGGGCTTGCCGAACCGGTCGGAGAGGGGGTAGAGGTTCGGGTGGGCCGCCTTCATCGCCTTGAGCATCGTGTAGACCTCGTCCCACGAGGTCGGCGACGGGATCTTCAGCTGCTCCAGCACGTCGGTGCGGACCGCGAACGTATAGTCCTGCCAGGGCTTCTCGTGCAGGCCGGGCAGGAGATAGAACTTGCCGTCCTCCTGCCGGAGCGTGTCCATCTCCGGCTGGAGGTTCCACTTCTCCAGCTTCTCCTTGAAGTGCGGCATCAGGTCGAGGTAGTCGCTGACCGGCAGGATGGCGCCGGAGGAGACGTACTGGTTCTCCTGCGGGTGGTAGGTCTTCGGGATGATGAGCGGGGCGTCGCCGGAGCCGACCAGCACGCTGCGCTTCTGCTCGTAGTCGCTGAGCGGGACGGCCACCGGGTCCAGCTTGACGTTCGTGCGCTTGGCCAGCTCGCTCCAGAACAGCCACTCCGGCTTGAGCGGATAGTTCGGGTGGTTGTTGTAGAGGATCGAGAAGGTGAGCGGCTCGGTGGCCTTGAACTGGTCCCCGACGCCGTACTTCTCCATCGCGCCCGTGCGGTTGCGGTCGAGATCCTTCTTGTCGGGGGCGTCGTCGCCGCAGCCGGCCAGGGAGACGACGGCGGCTGCGCCGGTGGCGAACAGCACCTGACGTCGGGACAGCTGGACCATGGGGTTCCCTTCGGTGGTGGGTGGGGTGGCGCGTGCCCGGCTATCCCTTCACGGCGCCGAGCATGATGCCGGAGACGAAGTAGCGCTGGATGAAGGGATAGACCGCGAGGATCGGCAGGACCGTCAGCACGATGGTCACGGACTGGATGGTGGCGGCGGACTGCACGACGTCGCTGGCGCTGCCGAGGCCACCGCCGGTCTGGGTGGCGTCGGTCGCGCCCGCGATGAGGTTGCGGAGGTATACGGTCACCGGGAGCAGTTCCTGGCGGTCCATGTAGAGGAACGCGGCGAACCAGGAGTTCCAGAACGAGACGGCGTAGAAGAGCACCATGGTGGCGACCATCGCCTTGGACAGCGGCAGGACGATCCGCAGCAGTGTGCCGTACGTGTTCAGCCCGTCGACCGCGGCGGCCTCCTCCAGCTCGACCGGCAGGCTCTCGAAGAACGCCTTCATGACCAGCAGGTTGAACACGTTGATGGCGTTGGGCAGGGCGATCGCCCACACGGTGTTCTTCAGCCCGAGGCTGGTGACCAGCACGTAGTTGGGGATCAGACCGCCGGTGAAGAACATGGTGAACACCGCGATCCCGACCAGCGCGGTCCGGCCTCGCAGGTGTCTCTTCGACAGCACGTACGCGTAGCAGGTGGTCAGCACGACGGAGATGAGCGTGGCGACCACCGTGTAGACGACCGTGTTGCGGTAGCTGACCCAGAACGTCGGGTCCGACGTCACCACCCGGTAGGCGGTGAGGTTGAACCCGCGTGGGACGAGGTTGACCTCGCCCGCGACGATGTACGCGTTGTCGCTGAGCGAGCGCGCCACGATGGTGAGGAACGGGTACAACGTCACCACCACGACGACGGTCAGGACGACGCCGTTGACCGCCTGGAAGACCCGGTAGCCCCGGCTGGGCCGGGGACCACGTGGTCGGATCGCCCGTCCCCGTGCACGGGCGTCCGTGCTCACCACAGGCTCGTCCCCACCGTGCGCCGGGAGACGGCGTTCGCCGACAGCACCAGCGTCAGCCCGATCACGGCCTCGAACAGGCCGATCGCGGCGGCGTAGCTGAGGTTCCCGGAGACGATGCCCACCCGGTAGAGGTAGGTCGAGATCACGTCCGCGGTGGGATAGGTGAGCGGGTTGTACAACAGCAGGATCTTCTCGAAGCCGACCGCCATGAACGTGCCGATGTTGAGGATCAGCAGCGTCATCATGGTCGGCCGGATCCCGGGCAGCGTCACGTGCCAGGTCTGCCGCCACCGGTTGGCGCCGTCGATCCGGGCCGCCTCGTAGAGGTCGCCGTCGACGGTGGTGAGCGCGGCGAGGTAGAGGATGGTGCCCCAGCCGACGGTCTGCCAGACCTCGGAGGAGACGTAGATCGTCCGGAACCATCCCGCCTGCTGCATGAACTGGACCGGTTCGGCGCCGGCGGCGCCGAGGAGCTGGTTCACCGTGCCGTCCACCGACAGCAGCTGCATGACCATGGCGGCCACGATCACGATGGACAGGAAGTGCGGCAGGTAGGACACCGACTGGACGAATCGCTTGAGGGCGCGGCTGCGTACCTCGTTGAGCAGCAGTGCGAGCACGATCGGCAGCGGGAAGCAGAACAGCAGCGTGAGCGCGCCCAGCACGAGCGTGTTGGTGAAGACGCTCCAGAACGTGGGATCGGTGAAGAACAGCCGGAAGTACCGGAGCCCGGTCCAGTACTCGCCGAAGACGCTGCCGCCCGGCTGGAAGCGCCGGAACGCGATCACGTTGCCGAGCATCGGCAGGTAGCGGAACGTCAGGAAGAACAGTAGCGGCAGGACGGCCAGCGAGTAGAGCTGCCAGTCCCGGCGCAGGGCCCGCCGCCAGGGCGGGCGTCCGCGCCGGCGTCCGGGCGGGCGGGTCGTCCTCGGCGACGCGCCGGGCCGCGCGTCCGAGGGCGGCCGGACGGTTTCGGACAACACCCGCACCCCTCCTGTCCGGAGCGCGCGACCGAAAACTTCCGGTAATGCCCCGTAAGCTTTTCGGGAACTTATGGGTATCGTTCTACCCGTGTCAAGGGCATCGAACGATCTCGCTCTCGACCGGCTCCGGTGTTACACGCCGACCGTCGTCGAGCCGGCCGACTTCGACCAGTTCTGGCGTGCCACTCTCGCTGTCGCCGCCGGCACCCCGGCCCTCGTCGACGTCCGGCCGGAGCCCACCGACCTGCGACTGGTCGACGTGTGGGACGTGACGTTCGCCGGCTACGACGGCGAGCCGGTCCGAGCCTGGTACACCCGCCCCGCGGGCCGGTCCACGCCCCTGCCGGCGGTGGTGGAGTACGCCGGCTACGGCCGGGGCCGGGGCCTGCCGGGCGAGCGGCTGACCTGGCCGGTGGCCGGGTACGCCCACCTGCTGGTGGACAACCGGGGCCAGGCCGGGCTGTTCGGCCGCGGGGACACCCCGGACCCGCACGACGCTCCCGGTGGCCCCAGCCCCGCCACCCGCGGCATCCTGGCCCCGGACAGCTACCACTACCGTCGCCTGATCACCGACGCGGTCCGGGCGGTCGACGCCGTCCGCGCGCTGCCCGGGGTGGACACCACCCGCGTCGCCGCGGTGGGCAACAGCCAGGGTGGTGGGCTCGCGCTCGCGGTGGCCGGCCTCGTCGACGGCCTCGCCGCGCTGCTGGTCACCGCCCCGTTTCTGTGCGACGTCCAGCGCGCCGTCGAACTCACCGAGGCTTCCCCGTACGGCGAGATCGCCCGCTACCTGGCGGTGCACCGCGAGGCGGAGGAGGCGGTTCGGCGCACCCTGTCCTACGTCGACGGGGTCACCTTCGCCCGCCGGGCCACCGCGCCGGCGCACTTCGGGATCGGCCTGCGGGACGACGTCTGTCCACCGAGCACCGGCTTCGCGGCCTACAACCAGTACGGGGCCGCCGCCGGCGACCGGTCGGCCACGCCGGCGCGGGAGATGCACACCTACCCGTTCAACGGCCATGAGGGCGGGGAGGCGGTGCACGTCCGGCGGCAGTTGCGCTGGCTCGACGCGGTGCTCCGGTCCACCGCCCCGGCGGCCGGCTGACCACGGGCCGGTCCACCGGCTGACCACGCGCGGCGGCGGGCTGCGTGACGGCCGCCGGTGTCGGTAGGGTCTCCCCGTGGACCTGGCCGACACCGCCGCCCGGCTCGGGGTGCCCGTCGAGGAGGTCGAGCGCGTGCACCGGCTCGCCGGTGACCTGCCGTCGGCGCCGCTGCCCGACCGGGCCGACGCGCCCGCGCTCCTGCACCGGCTCGGGGTGCCGCCGGACGACGTCGACGAGATCATGGCCGGCTGGCCCGATCCCGACTCTCCGCAGTGGACCGCGGAGCTGCGCTGGCTGCTGGACCGCTCGATCGCCCTGGTCCGCGCCGACCTCGGCGGCCACGACTGGCTGCCGCCCGGCCCGGCGCTGCCGCGCGAGCGCGGTCCCGCCTGGCGGCACCTATACGCGTACGCGTACCTGGCCCTGGTCGACGTCGTCCGGGAATACCACCGTGACCACGGCATCGACGACGACGTGTCCTGGACGACGCTCGCCGACCTGGGCCGCAACCTCGTGGTCGACCGGCGGATGGGTGGCGAGGGCTGGCCGGTCATGCAGAGCTGGCTGACGCTGCACGCGCGTGGCGGCCTCTACGAGCTGGGCCGGTTGCAGTACCAGCGCGGCGAGACCATCGGCCTGCACATCCCCGAGGCGGGCCCGATGACCCCGGGGGCGGTCGACGCCTCGCTCGACGCGGCCCGGGCGTTCTTCCCGCGCCACTTTCCCGACGAGCGCCACACCGACTTCTCCTGCGGCTCCTGGCTGCTCGATCCACAACTGCGGGAATACCTGCCCGAGGAATCCAACATCGTCCGGTTCCAGCGGCGGTTCACGCTGGAGCCCTACCAGGAGCCGGAAGGCATCGACGCCGACGTCGAGGTGCTGCGGTTCGTGTTCCGCAGCCTGACCACGCCGCTGGACCGGCTGCCCCGTAGCACCGTGCTCCAGCGCGCGGTCGTCGACCACCTGACGGCCGGCCGCCACTGGCGCTGGCACGTCGGCCGCTTCCCGATCTAGGTCCCGCCGGCGGCGGTGGCGCCCGATCAGCGCCGCCGCGCAGGCCGGCGCCACCGGGCCGGACGCCGCGCCCGCCCACGGTTGCCCACCCGGTCGGCAACACCACGTGGGCCGCCCGGCCGGACGGAACGACCGGCCGGGCCGGCGCGTCGGAGAACGGGTCCACCGAGGACCCGACGCCACGCGACCGACGGCGGCGGGCCCGCCACCCGGCCTCGCGGCGGACCGCGCGCAACCACGAGAGGGACATGTCATGGGGGACTGGAACGGCATTCGGGTGTGGGACGGAGGCGACGTCGGGCAGGTCCGGGCGCGGCTCGCCGCCGGGGCGGACCCGGCCGCGCCGGGCGGTCCGGGCGGCCGGACGATGCTGCACGAGGCGGCCCGGTTCGCCGCGCCGGAGGTGTTGGCGGCGCTGTGCGAGGCGACCCGCGACCTCGACACGCTCGCCGACGGGCGGTCCGCGCTGTGGGTGGCGGTCCACGCGGGGCGCACCGACAACGCGCGGGTCCTGTCCACCGCCGGCGCCGATCCGTGGATGCCGATGATGTCCGGCTGGTCCCCGGGTCGGCTCAGCCTGGCCGGTCCCGGGTCCGAGCTGTTCCCCGGCGGGCCGGCGGGGGTGCGGCTGACCCCGGACGAGGCCGCGACCACGGCGGCGGCGGGACCGCTGCGGGCCGCGTTGGACGGGTTCGACCTCGTCGGCACCGGGCTGCTCTGCGTCGCCGGACCGGACGCCGCCGATGCGGTCCGACGCCTGGGCGGCGCCTCGGTGCCGGAGGAGGAACTGCTGGCGTACTACGACGTCGGGGTGGACGACGAGTGCGACGAGGACGACGAGGACGCCTGGCGCTGGCTCGAGGACATCCACGACCCGCTGCTCGTCGGCGTCACCGAGGTGCCGGGCGGGTGCGTGCTCACCCAACCGTGGGGCTACCGGCCGCAGACGCCGGTCGTCGGCCGGGCGCTGTCCGCCGGGACCGTCGCCTACGGGGTGTACGCGAACCCGAAGAGCGGCAACCAGGGCAGCGTCTTCACCGACGGGCGGATCACCGGCTGGGACCTGCACCCCGGTGGCGACCCCGCGGAGGACGCCCCGAGCGACGAGATCCTGCTCAGCCACCTCCACCGGGGCAACCCGGCCGCCTACGCCTGCGCCTTCGTCGGGCTGCGGCCGGCCGACGCCCGCCCGGTCACCGGCCCGCCCGACACCTGGGTGCTGCTGCCCGAACGCGACTACTGGCAGCAGTGAGACGTCCGGGGCTATCGGCGCAGCGACGACGGCAGGTCGGCCAGCCAGCGGTCCAGCTCCGCCGGCGTGCGGAACAGCAGCACCGGCGGCCCGGCCGGGTCGGCCTGCCAGGCGCGCATCCGCCGGCGGGCCCGGCCGAACGCGGAGGCGTGCCACACCAGGATCGAGTCACGGGACAGCACGCTACGCAGCGACTCCCGGTTGCCGTTGCAGATCTCCTCACCGCTGACCAGCCGGCCGGCGGTGCGCCGCAGCAGCCGCCGGAAGGAGAGCCCGCGCGGATAGTCCAGGCCGACGACCAGTTCGGCGCGGGCCAGCACGACGTCCCGCCAGCCGTGGTAGGCGCCGTCGAGGATCCACCGGTCGCGCCGGCAGACCGCCTCGATCCGGCTGCGTTGCTCGGCCACCGGCACCTCCACCCAGCCGGGCCGCCACAGCAGGTCGTCCACCGGGATCCACGGCAGCGCGAGCCGTTCGGCCAGCCTCGCCGCCAGGGTGGACTTTCCGGCGCCGTACACCCCGTAGACGAGGATGCGGGCCGGTGCGGTCATCAGCTCCGCGCCTTGCCCCGGGTGGTCCGCCGGCGGGCCTCGTCGTCGCCGCCGGCCAGCCGGGTGAAGGTGAGCATGTTCGCCAGCGCGACGCCGACGACCGCGAAGCCGACCTGGAGCGCGAGCACGATCCAGTCCCACCGCAGCACCCACAGTCGCACCGGCGCGTCGTCGGCGATGCCGGCCCAGCGGGCGACCACGGTGCCGAGCACCGCCGCGCCGACGCCGATGAGGAACGTCGCGAAGATGCCGATCCGCTGCCGGCCGGGCAACACCAGTCGGCCGAGCAGGCCGATGAGGGCGCCGATGAGCACCGCGCCCAGATAACCACTCACGATCATTGTCGTCACTCCCTCCCCGGGTGCCGGCAATCATGCCCAACACGCGCACCCTCGGAAACCCGGGCGACGTCGGAGTACCCCGGCCACCCGCCGCTGCCACCCGGCCACCGGGTGCGAGCGCGTCGCCCGTACCGGGTCCGGCCGGCGATAGGATCACGGCACCCCGCCGACGCCCCCACCCCGCCGGAGCCCCGCTGTCCGCGCATTCGATCACCCGCTTCGCCCGGCCGGTCCGCCGGGGGTTGGCGGTCGTGTTCCTGCTCGTCGTGGCCGGGCTGCCCGCCGGTTCGTCGACGGCCGGCGGCACCGGGTCGGGAACGCTGCGGGTGCTCCAGATGAACCTCTGCAACAGCGGCCGGGCCGGCTGTTGGACCGGCCGGGCCGTACCACGGGCCGCCGAGGTGATCGCCGCCGAACTGCCCGACGTGGTCACCCTGAACGAGATCTGCCGCGACGACGTGGACACGCTGGAGCGCGTGCTCGCCGCCGTCCACCCCGGCGGTCGGGTCGTCTCCGCCTTCCAGGCCGCCGGTGACCGCCCCAGCGGCTCCGCGACGCGCTGCGACAATGGCCAGCCGTACGGGATCGGGCTGCTGGCCCGTCTCGACGCCCGCAGCGCCCGGCCCGAGGTGCGCCGCGGGACCTACCCGGCGCAGGACCTGGCGGACCCCGAGGAGCGGGTCTGGCTCTGTCTGCACGCCGCCGCCGTGCTGCACGCCTGCACCACCCACCTGGCGAACACCGACGGCGCCGTCGCGCTGGCCCAGTGCGGGCAGCTGCTCGGCGCGGTGGTGCCCGCGATCGCCCGGGACGACGGGTACGCGCCGACGGTGCTGGGCGGTGATTTCAACCTGCGGGCCGGCGGCGCGCCGGACGTGCGCTCGTGCGTGCCTCCGGACCACCGGCGGATCGACGACGGCGCGCGGCAGCAGATCATGGCGACGAGCGACCTCGTCATCTGCTGCCACCGGGCGGTGGACATGCGCGGGTCGACCGACCACCCGGGGCTGCTGGCCATCCTGACGCTGCGCGGCGGGCCGCCGGCCGGGGGGTCGACGGTCGCGCGGTGAGCGCAAGGCCGGCCTACGGGAGTCGGGCCACCAGCGTGGGCGGCGCCACCGCGCGGTACGCGTCCTGGAGCACCTCGGCCAGCTCGGCCTCGTCGATGCCGGTGTCGAGGCGTACGCCGACCCAGCCGCGATGCCCGACGTAGGGCGGGCGGAAGTAGGCGCGCGGGTCGGCCGCGACCAGTTCGACCGCGGAGCCGGCCGGCGCCGCGCACCACAGGTGCGGGAACTCGTCCTGGTGATGGCCGTCGGGCCAGACGGTGGCGAACGACTTCTTCCCCCGGACGAACCAGGTCGGGGTGCCGTGGCTGAGCCGTTCGCTGACCTCGGGCAGCGCCAGGCACACCCGCCGGATGGTCTCCACCATGTCGGTCATCGACCCACCGTACGGCACGGGCCGGGTCGGTCAGCGCAGCTTGGGGTCGAGGGCCTCGCGGACCGCCTCGCCGAGCATGACGAAGCTCAGCACGGCGGCGACGAGGAACGCGGAGGGGAAGAACAGCAGGAACGGCGA
>NZ_JBICSL010000018.1:0-119054 GCF_043197045.1 Micromonospora sp. NPDC049282 | reverse complement strand
CACCGTCGACAACCTCGCCGACTGGATCGCCACCCGCGGCTACAGCACCAGCTGACGCAAACCAACGGGCCCGACCCCACCACGGGGTCGGGCCCGTTGGCGTATCCAACTGCCGCCTTCCGGTCACCTCGCCGTCACGTCGGCGTCGTCACCCGGACGGGTCGCTCCACCACGCTGGGTCGCGCCGGGACGAGCCGGACGACCGACGGAGGGACCCGCAGTGACAGCCGAGGAGGCGACGGACCGCCCACCGGCGATCCTCCCCGACGTGAGCGTGATCGTGCCGGTCTACAACACGCTGCGCTACCTGCGGCCCTGCCTCGACTCGCTGCTGCGGCAGACCATCGGCACGGACCGGATGGAGATCGTGGCGGTGGACGACGGGTCCAGCGACGGCAGCGGTCGCCTGCTGGACCGGCTCGCCGCCCGGCACCCCGGGACCCTCCGGGTCGTCCACCAACCCCACTCGGGCGGGCCGGCCGCACCCGGCAACCGCGGCCTGGACCTGGCGACCGGCCGGTACGTCTTCTTCCTCGGCTCGGACGACCGGCTCGGCCCCGAGGCGCTGGAACGGCTGGTCGCCGCCGCCGACCGGTACGGCTCGGACGTGGTGCTCGGCAAGGTCGTCGGCGTCAACGGCCGGCACGTCTTCTCCGACGTGTTCGCCGCCGGCAACGCCGTCGACGTGAGCCTGTTCGACTCGGCGCTGCCGTGGTCGCTGGCGAACACCAAGCTGTTCCGCCGGGACCTCGTCGACCGACTCGGGTTGCGGTTCCCGGAGGACATGCCGGTCCTCAGCGACCAGCCGTTCACGCTGGCCGCCTGCTACCACGCCCGCCGGATCACGGCGCTGGCCGACTACGACTACTACCACGCGGTACGCCGACTGGACGCCCGCAACATCACCTACCACAGCCGGGTCGAGCAGCGCCTGGTCAGCGTGGAGCGGCTGTTCGCGTTCGTCGACGGGCTGATCCCGGCCGGCGCGCGCCGGGACGCGGTGCTGTGCCGCCACGTCGGGCTGGAGCTGGCCAACCTGGTCGGCGACGACTTCCGCCGGCTGGACCGGGCCGCGCAGGAACGGGTGCACGCGACCGTCCGCCGGCTGGTCGAGCGGTACGTGACCGACGGGCTGCGGAACCGGCTCGACATCGAGGCCCGGCTGCGCCTGGGCGCGGTGACCGCCGGCGGTGTCGACGAGTTGCTGGCCGTCATCGACCAGGACACCGAACGGGGCGTACCCGCCACCGTGGTCGACGCCGGCCGCTGGCACGCCGGCTACCCGGGCGCCCCGGCCGGCTGGACCGACGTCACCGACGTACGCGCCGACTGGCTGGCCCGGCTGGCCACCGTCGAGGTGAGCTGGGTCGACGGGCACACCGTCACGGTGACCGCGCGCAGCCCGTACCCCCGGTTCGCGGCGGAGGCCGGGCCGGTCCGGCTGATGGCCGGCCCGGTCGCCGGCGCTACCCGGCTGGACGCCACCGACCCGACCGGGCGGACCGTGCGCACCGACTTCCCGGTCGACCGGCTCCTCGCCGTCAGCGCGGCCGGCGGCCGACGCCACCCGGTCCGGGCCGAGGTGGACGGCGACCGGGGTCGGGGCGGCGCGCCGGTACGCGCGCCGCGGCTCGCCGCCGGCCGGCCCCGGCTGCTGCGCCACGGCGCCCGGCTGTACGGGGTGGCCGCGACCGTCGACCCGCGCAACGGCCAGTTGGTCCTGTCGGTGGTGCCGGTGACCGTCGGTCAGCTCGTCGGCCGGCTCCGCCGCCGCCTCTCCCGCGCGGCACGCCCGGCTCCGGTGGGTGTGCCGCCGCGCCTGGCGCCGCCGGTGGGGACCGCGACGGAACGCGCCGGCCACCACGCCGAGCCCGGCCCGGCGCAGGTCGGGCGGCTGACCGTCACGCCCTGAGCGCTCCGCCGGCCGGGTCCGTCGGCATCGGGACCTGGAGGTACGTGGTGCCGCGCAGGTCCAGCCAGGCCCGCTCGGGCGCGCGGACCAGGCGCACCATCACTCCGGTGCAGGCCGGGCACCGGCCGACCAGGCCCGGGGCGTGCGAGTAGACGTGCAGGGCGGCCATCGGGCCGGTCGTGCCGCAGTTGTCGCAGCGTCCGGTGGTGGCGCTGAGGTCGACCGCGAAAAGCTCACGCAGCGGTCCGTCGAGCATGTTGCCGTCCAGGTAGGACAGTTCGGTCATGCGCCCTCCTCGGGTGCTCAGCCGGTCGGCCCGAACCGCTCGGTCCGCACCCGCCGGGTCGGGTGGCCCAACCCCACGAGCAGGTCGGCCACGGTCTCCACGAACCCGGTGGGGCCGCAGACGTAGCAGAGCGGTTCCAGGTCCGGCGGCCAACCGTGGCTGTTGACGTCCGCCGGCCCGATCCGGTGCGGCTCGCCCCGCCACCCCTCGGGCGCCTGCCGGGTGTAGACGTAGGCGACATCCAGGCCCTGGTCGTCGCGGGCCCGGCGGCGCAGCTCGTCGGCGTAGATCACGTCGTCCGGGGTCCGCACCGAGTAGATCAGCCGGAACGGGGTCCGGCTGCCCGCGGCCCGGCGGGCCCGGACCATGGCCATCAGCGGGACCACCCCGGACCCACCGGCCACCAGCAGCACCGGCGCGGTCTCGTCGGTCCGCCAGACGAACCAGCCGCCGACCGGCCCACGGACCTCCACCGGGTCGCCCTCGGTCCAGGTGTCGACCAGGTACGACGACACCTCGCCGTCCGGCACCCGTTGCACGGTCACCTCGATCCGCTCGCCCTCGCCGGGTCCGGCGAGCGAGTACGACCGGGCCGCCTGGTAGCCGTCGGGGGCGGTCAGGCGCACGTCGACGTGCTGCCCGGGCAGGTGCCCCGGCCAGCCGGGCACGTCCAGCAGCAGCGTCTGCGCGGTCGGCGTCTCGATCCGTCGCTCGGCCAGCCGGGCCACCCGCCAGGTCAGCGGCGCCACCCGGCCGCCGGTGGTCGGTGCGGTCACCTCAGTCGCCCTGGTAGCGCTGCTCGCGCCACGGGTCGCCGTAGTCGTGGTAGCCGGCCGTCTCCCAGAAGCCCGGCCGGTCGTCGGCGAGCAGCCGGATGCCGCGTACCCACTTGGCGGACTTCCACAGGTAGAGGTGCGGCACGAGCAGCCGGGCCGGGCCGCCGTGTTCGGCCGGCAGCGGGCCCCCGTCGTACGTGTGCACCACCCAGGCCCGCCCGCCCCGCAGGTCGTCCAGGGGCAGGTTGGTGGTGTAGCCGCCGTAGGAGTGGGCCAACGCGTACCGGGCGCCGGTGTCCACGCCGTCGAGCAGCGTGTCCAGCGAGACGCCCTGCCAGGTGGTGCCGAGTTTGGACCAGCGGGTGACGCAGTGCAGGTCCACCGTCGGGGTGTCCTGCGGCAGGCTCATCAGCTCGTCCCAGGACCAGCGGTATTCCGCGCCGGTCTCGCCGGCCAGCACGAACTCCCAGGTGTCCAGCGGCACCCGTGGCGTCGGGCCGGCGGAGAGCACCGGGAAGTCCTCGGTGAGGTACTGCCCCGGCGGCAGGTCCGGCGCGGACGCCCGGGGCCGGCCCTGGAAGCCCGGCGACACGATTCCCACCCGTCAGTCCTACCACTACCGACGGCGCCGGGGCAGCGGATCGGGTGGAGTGCCGAGCGGGGCGCCCCCTCTACCGGAGGCGTCAGGCGGGGCCCCCGCCTTGCACCTCGTGCACGACGGTGCGGTCGCCGTCGCCGCTGTCGCGGGTCGCGCGCAGGCTGGTGACCGTGACGACCACCAGGACGCCGACGATCACGCCGAGCGAGGCGAGCGTCGGGATCTCCGGCACGCCGGACCAGATGCCGTGCGCCCAGTGCAGGCCGAGCTTGAGCCCGATGAACGCCAGGATGACGGCCAGCCCGTAGCTGAGGTGCACCAGCCGGCTCAGCGCCGCGTGCAGCACGAAGTAGAGCGCCCGCAGGCCGAGCAGCGCGAACGCGTTGGTGGCGAAGACCAGGTACGGGTCCTCGGTGATGCCGTAGACGGCGGGCACCGAGTCGACCGCGAAGACGATGTCGGTGGCCAGCACCGCGACCACGACCAGCGCGAACGGGGTGAGAGCACGACGACCGTGCTGCCGGACGGTCATCCGGGTGCCGTGGTATTCCTCGACCACCGGCATGACCTTGCGCAGCAGCTTCACCGACCGCATCTTGTTGATGTCGACCTCCTGCTGGTGCCCGGAAAGGGCGTCGCGCAGCAGCTTCACCGCGGTGGCGATGAGGATGATCGCGAAGAGCAGGAAGGCGAAGTCGAGTGTCTGCAGGGCGGCCGCGCCGAGCGCGATGAAGATCGCCCGCAGCACCAGCGCGCCGGCGATGCCGTAGAGGAGCACCCGCTGGGCGAGCACGGCGGGCACCGCGAACGCGGCCAGCAGCAGCATGAAGACGAAGAGGTTGTCAACCGAGAGCGACTTCTCGACCAGGTAACCGGTGAGGTACTCGATGCCCTGCTTGCCGCCCCAACGGGACCAGATCCAGGCGCCGAACGCGAGCGGCAGGGCGATGTAGAAGGCCGACCAGCCGAGCGCCTCCCGCATGGAGACCTCGTGCGGCTTACGCGTGACCAGGAAGTCCAGCACCAGCAGGGCGAGCACGCCGGCGATCGTCACCGCCCACAGCATGGGCGTGCCGATCGACGACAGCTCACCCGCGGACAGGTAGGACACTTCGGTCATGGGGCCTCCTCGAACACCGTGTCATGTTCGAGGTCTCCTTCACCCACGCTTTCGTGGGCAACCACCCGAGGCTCGCCTCCGGGGGCTCGCCGTACTGACCGGAATGGTTCGTGGGAAGTACTCCCCTCGCGGGTCCAAGGCTAGGCCAACCGGGGCCGGACGCCAAGTCGGGGCACCGATGATTGCCCTGGTCAACCGCTGCGTGCCGGGGAGCGGGCGTGGCGCCGCGAGGTCCGGGACCCTAGGGTGACCCGGGTGACCAACTGCGGACCGCTGACCGGCGTACGGGTGATCGAGCTGGCCGGCATCGGCCCCGGGCCGTTCGCCGCGATGATGCTGGCCGACCTGGGCGCGGACGTGGTGCGGATCGACCGGGTGGGCGGCGGCGGCTTCGGCGCCTTCCCCAGCGACCTGCTGAACCGCAACCGCCGCTCGGTCGCGCTGGACCTCAAGCACCCGGACGGGCGGGAGCTGGTGCGGTCGCTGGTGGCCGGCGCGGACGCGCTGGTCGAGGGCTTCCGGCCGGGCGTGGCCGAGCGTCTCGGCCTCGGCCCGCGGGAGTGCCTCGCCGCCAACCCGAGCCTGGTGTACGGGCGGATGACCGGCTGGGGACAGGACGGGCCGCTCGCCCGCACCGCCGGCCACGACATCGACTACCTGGCGCTGACCGGCGCGCTGCACGGGGTGGGCCGGGCCGGTGAGCGTCCGGTGCCCCCGATGAACCTGCTCGGCGACTTCGGCGGCGGCGGCATGATGCTGGCCCTGGGCGTGGTCGCGGCGCTGCACGCGGTTCGCGGCGGGGCGCCCGGCCAGGTCGTCGACGCGGCCATCGTGGACGGCGTGTCGGTGCTGGCCACCCAGATCCACGCGCTGCGCGGCCTCGGCCTCTGGCAGGACCCGCGCGGGGTGAACCTGCTCGACGGCGGCGCGCCGTTCTACGACACGTACGAGTGCGCCGACGGGCGGTACGTGGCGGTCGGCGCGTTGGAGCCGCAGTTCTACGCCGAGCTGGTCCGGCTCACCGGTTTTCCGCTGGACGGCGACGAGGCCCCCGACCGGGACGACCCGGCGAACTGGCCGGAGTTGCGGGCCGCCTGGGCCCGGCTGTTCCGCACGCGTACCCGCGACGAGTGGGCGGAGCTGCTGGCCGGCTCGGACGCCTGCGTGTCGCCGGTGCTCGACTGGGCCGAGGCCCCCCGGCACCCGCACCTCGCCGCCCGGGATGTCTTCGTCGCGCCGGAGGGGGTGACCCAGCCGGCCCCCGCGCCACGCTTCTCGGCCACGCCGACCTCGGTGCGCCGCCCGCCGCCGCAGCCGGGTGAGCACACCGACGAGGTGCTGGCCGAGGTGGGTGTGGACCCGGCCCGGATCGCCGCGCTGCGCGCCGCCGGCGCGGTCGGCTGACCGCGCCGGTCAACGCCGGCGGGCGACGGCCGGCGCGAGTGCCGGCTCCACCATGTCCCGGTAGTCGCGGGGCAGCTGCGCCACCACGTCGGAGAACTCGCCACCGCTGATCGCCTCGCGCAGCGTGGCGAACACCGCGCTTGCCCCGGCTCGGGCGGTGTTCTCGTCGCAGTCGGCCCGCCGGGCGACCCGGGCGACGAATTCGGCCGCCCCGAACCGTTCGGCCGCTTCGGTGTGCGGGTGCGGACGGAGCATCCCCCACAGCGGCTTGGGCAGTTGCGCGGCGAGGTCCAGCACCTCGCCGCCGGTCAGCCGTTCGGCAAGCGTCTCCAGCGTGGCGGCGGTGAGCGTCGCGGCCCGGTCCTCGGCGGTCCCGGTGATCCGGGCGACCCGGGCCACGAAGGTGTGGTGGTCCATCGGTGCTACCTCCTTCGGTGCGCGCAGGGCGGCTACCCGTCCCGGCGCGGCGGAAACAGGGGAGATCACGGGCGTGAGCCGCCGCGCGACGGGTAACCGCCGCGCGGTCACGACCCGACGACTGGCGCGAGGAGCCCGACCCATGGCGAGCTATTCCGACGTCCTTGAGTACCTGTCCGCGCTGGACTACCCGGCCGGGAAGGACGACGTCATCCGCGAGGCCGAGCGGGAGGGCGCGCCACCGGACGTGTTGCGGGCGCTGCGCGCGCTGCCGCCGGTGGACTACGCCAACGGCGTCGAGGTGGCCCGGTCGGCCGGGATCGACGCGGCGCCCGAGGTGGACCGGTCGCAGCGGGCGGCCCAGGCCCGGGACGACCACCTGAGGGTCTCGCAGCACCTGCGCGGAATCTGATTCCCCCGGTGCGCCGCGCGGCCGGGCAGGTCCCGACGCACGTGCCGGCCGCCGTCCAGCTCGCCGTGCTGGCTCTGGTCGGCGTCGTCGGCGGCGCCGGGGCCGGGATGCTGCTCCGGCCGGCGCTGGCGCCGCTCGTCGGCTGGGATGCCGCGGCGTTGGCGTGGCTGGCGGTGCAGTGGGGCCGGCTGCCCCGGTTGGACGCCGCCGGCACCGCCCGGCTGGCCACACTGGACGATCCCGGTCGGGCGATGCGCGACACGCTGCTGCTGGCCGCCTGCCTCGGCAGCCTGCTCGCGGTCGGCCTGGTGCTGACCACCGCGACCGAGGTCCCGGCGGGATCGGCCCGGGACGTCTACGTCGGGCTGGGCGTGCTCAGCGTGGTGCTCTCCTGGTTCGTGGTGCACACGGTCTTCGCCACCCGCTACGCGCGGCTGTACTACCGCGGCGAACCGGGCGGGATCGACTTCCACCAGGACGAGCCGCCCGACTTCGTGGACTTCGCGTACGTGTCGTTCACGGTGGGGGCGACGTTCCAGATCTCCGACACCGACGTGAGCGACCGGTCGATACGCCGGACCGTGTTGCGGCACACGCTGTTGTCGTACCTGCTCGGCGCGGTCATCGTGGCCACCACGGTGAACCTGCTGGCGAACCTGGGCCGGTGAGGCGCTCCACTCGACAGGCGGGCGCCCCCGGTCACGAACCGCGACCTGGGGCGCCACGCAGCACCTGTTCCTGACGGTCCGCGCCCGAACCGGGTCGCGATCATCAGGCGGTGGATGTTCGCCCGAACCGGGCGGGCATCACTGCCACGATCATCATACGACGCGGCATCAGCCGATCGGGTGAGATTCGGAAAAGTGTGTCGGGCGGCACGCCGCGCGCCGGTCTCAGCCGCGTACGCCGCCGCTGCGGTCACGGGCCTTGAGCCGGGTGGTCGGCAGCGCGGGCGCGGGCAGCGGGGGCGCGGCGTCGTCGGCGACCGTGCCGAACCGGCGACCGGCCATCCAGTCCTCACGCGCGGCGGCGACCTCCTCGTGCGAGCGGCCGACGAAGTTCCACCACATCACCAGCGGCTCGTCGAACGGGGCGCCGCCGAGCAGCAGCAGCCGGCTGCCGGGCGCCGCGCGCAACGTCAGCGCCGTCCGGCCGGCGCCCAGGTAGAGCAACGCGCCGGGGGCGAGCGCCAGACCGTCCACGTTGGCCGCCCCGGACATCGCCAGCAGCCCGTACTCGAAGTCGGGACGCAGCGGCAGCGTGGCCGGCGCCGCACCGCGCGCCTCGAGCTGCGCGCCGAGCAGCGGGGTGTGCGCGACGGCGGGCGAGCGTTCCGCGCCGAACTCCCCGACGAGCAGCGTCAGGTCCCAGTCACCGGCACGCCACCGGGGCAGCTCGGCGTGGTGGGCGAAGTCGGGGTCGCCGGCCCGGGCCGGGTCGGGCAGCGCCACCCAGAGCTGCACGCCGTGCATCAACGGCGGGTGCGCCAGCGGAGAGCGCTCCGAGTGGGCGATGCCCCGCCCCGAGGTCATCACGTTGAGCTGGCCGGGGCGGATCGGCTGCACATTGCCGAGGCTGTCCCGGTGCAGGATCTCGCCGTCGAGCAGCCAGGTGACCGTCTGCAACCCGGTGTGCGGATGCGGCGGCACCTCCATGCCCGGCCGCTGCGCCACGTCGTCCGGGCCGAAGTGGTCGACGAAGCACCACGCGCCGACCATCCGCCGCTGCCGCTGCGGCAGCAGCCGGCGCACCGTGGTGTAGCGGCCGAGGGGAACGTCGTGGCCGGGCAGCAGCACGCTGCCCGGGTCGGTGGGGCCGACCCCGGGTGGGAGCGTCTGCGCGGGCAACGATTCGATACCGTCCACCGCCCGAACTGTACGCTCAGTCCGCGGTGACGCTCACCGCGTTCGCGCCGGCCACCAGGTCGAGGTAGAGCCGGTCGGCCGCCCGGTCCCAACCCGGCGAGCCGACCACGTCCCCGGCGGCGATCCCGGCGCGGCGCTCGTCGTACACGGCCAGCGAGCCGGCGCCGGAGGCCACCCGCACCCGGGCCGGGGGCCCGCCGGGCACGGTCACGGTCAGCTCGCTGACCCCGCCGGTCATCCGCACGGTGAGCGTGCCGTCCAGCGGGGGCAACCGCAGTTCGGTACGCGACGCGCCGCCGACCAGCTCGATGCCGGCGAGCCGCGCCGCGCCCAGGTCCAGTAGCTGCTCCCGGACGCCGCCGACCAGCCGAAGCCGCCAGGTCAGCCGGGAGTTGAGCACCACCTCCACGGCGGACGGGCCGGGGCGGCCGTTCTCCTCGATCCGCAGCCGGACCCGGTCGCCGGCCAGTTGCGGGCGCGGCGTCACGCCGGCGTCGTCCGGGGTGGCGATCCGGTAGAGGTCGTCGCCGAGGTCGGCGGCCCGCAGGGTGAAGCTGGTCAGGCCGTCGACCAGCTCGAAGTCCGCCCGCCGCCGGTCGCCGCGCGGAGCGGTGAGCGTCTCGGCGGCGGCGACCTCGGCGCCACCGACGCCACCCGAGCCGCCGGCGCCCGGCGAGGACGACGGCCCACCGGAGAAGACCACGCCGAGGCGGGCCGGGTTGGACAGGGTTACCGCGACCGCGACCGCGCCGAGCGCCACCACCAGCACGGCGGCGGCGACCAGTAGCCGGGCGGTCGCGGACCAGCGTGTGTCGGTCAGGTCGGCGTCGTCCCCGGATGTCGTCATGGTCGTCCCCTCTCACCGGTCCCCACCGGGTCATACGTCTCCGTTTCCGCCGCGGTTCATTCGCCCGGCGGGGAGGCGTCGGCGAGTCGGGCCCGCACCTTGGCCGCGCAGGCGGACAGCGTGGCGTGCGCGTCGAGGCCGAGGCTCTCGATCGCGACCAGCGCGGTGAACGCCACGTCGGCCAGCTCGGCGGCCACCTCGGCCCGGGTGTGGGTCACGCCCTTGCGCGGGTTCTGCCCGAGCGCGCCGATCCACGCCGCGGCCACCTCGCCGGTCTCCTCGCCGAGCTTGAGGATGCGGCAGGTCAACTCCGTGTCACCGGTGCCGTTGGCGGCGTCCAGCCAGGCGCGGGCGTCCCGGGCCGAGGTCCAGATCATGTCGTCCACCCGGTCAAGTGAACCGGACTGCGGTGACGATCCGGATCCGGGTGCGGTGCGGGCAACGGTGCCGGCGCGCGCCCGGCAAGGCGGCCAACGCCGGCGGGGTGGCGGTGAGCGCGCTGGAGATGCAGCAGAACGCCAGTCGCGACTCGTGGACGTTCGCCCGCTCGGAGCAGCGGTTGCGCGAGATCATGCGGGACGTGCACGACAGGTGCTGGTGTGAGCGGTCAGTCAGTGATTGACAGGTCTCGACCTCCGGCCTAGGTTCAGGTGCCTACCGGCCGGTAGGCACCCGTCCCCCGGGAGCAGCGATGCAGACCTCATCCACCCGCCGGCTGCTCGCCGCCGGCGCCGCCCTCGTGGTCGCGCTCGGCCTGGCCGGCGCGGCGCCCGCCGGCGCCGCCGGCCACGACGACGGCGGCCAGCCGCTGCCCGGCTACACCATCGTCAACCCGCCGCTGCCGCCACTGGTCGTGGGCGGCGTCGCCACCACCGTCCGGCAGGGCGTGCACGCGCACGCCGGCTACGTCGTCGAGGTCCCCGCGAGGTGGAACGGCGACCTGGTGATGTGGGCGCACGGCTACCGCGGCCAGGGCACCGAACTCTCCCCCGAACCACCCGCCTTCGACCTGCGGCAGCGCCTGCTCGCCCAGGGCTACGCCTGGGCGTCCTCCTCGTACGACCGCAACGGCTACGACATCCGCTCCGGCGTCCTCGGCACCCGGGCCCTCGCCGACCTGTTCGCCCGCACCGTACGGCGACCGCACCGGGTGCTCATCGCCGGTGTCTCCATGGGCGGGCACGTCATCGGCCGCTCGCTGGAGCAGTACCCCGGCTACTACGCCGGCGCGCTGCCGATGTGCGGGGTGCTCGGCGACCAGGAGCTGTTCGACTACTTCCTCGACTACAACCTGGTCGCGCAGGCGCTCACCGGGGTGCGCGCCTACCCGCCGCCGGCCGACTACCTGACGAACGCGGTGCCCCGGATCCAGGTGGCGACCGGGCTGGCCGGGCTCACCCCCACCGGCCCGGACACCACAAACGCGCTCGGCAGGCAACTGCGCGCGGTCACCGTGGCCCGCTCCGGCGGTGACCGGCCGGGCGCCGACGCCGCGTTCGCGGTGTGGAAGGACTTCCTGTTCGGCATCGCCACCACCGACGGCGGCGACTCCCCCGCCCAGCGGCCCGGTCAGCTCGCCACCAACCTGCTCACCCGCTACGCCCCGAACCAGCCGGTCAACCTCAACGCCACCGTGCAGCGGGTCGCGCCGGAGAACCTGCGCCAGCGGCTCTCCCCCGGCCTGACCGAGGTGCCCCGGATCGCCGGCCGGCCCACCGTGCCGGTGCTCAGCCTGCACGACCTCGGCGACCTGTTCGTGCCGTTCAGCATGGAACAGGCGTACGCCCGGGACGTGGCGTGGCACGGCCGGTCCCGGCTGCTGGTGCAGCGGGCGGTCCGGGCCGCGCAGCACTGCGAGTTCAGCCCGGCCGAGGCCGGCGCCGCCTGGGACGACCTGACCCGCTGGGTCCGCACCGGCAAGCGTCCGGCCGGCGACCCGGTCACCGACGCACGGGCGGTGGCGGCGGCGGACTTCGGCTGCCGGTTCAGCGACCCGGCCGCCTGGACCGCCGGCGCCGGCACCCGCCGCCTCTACCCCGCGTGTCAGTCCTCGTCGGCGCCGTACCAGCCGCCCCGGTAGACGGTGCCCGGCCGGGGTGGGGCGTCCGGCGTGGCGGCGGTCCGGCGGGACCGGCGCAACCGGCTCACCACGAACCAGCCCACCCCGGCCACCACCGCCAGGATCACCACGTTCTGGAGCGTGCCGGCGTACGCCTCGACCACGTGCCAGTTGTCGCCCAGCAGATAGCCGGCGAGCACGAACGCGGTGTTCCAGATCAGGCTGCCCAACGCGGTGAACAGCAGGAACACCGGCACCGGCATCCGTTCCACGCCGGCCGGAATCGAGATCAGACTGCGGAAGATCGGAATCATCCGGCCGAAGAACACCGCTTTGACGCCGTGGCGCAGGAACCACGCCTCGGTGCGGTCCACATCGTCCAGCTTGATCAGCGGCAGCCGCGCGGCCAGGGCCCGCATCCGGTCCCGCCCGAGCGCCGCGCCGACGTAGTAGAGCGCCAGCGCGCCCACCACCGAGCCGAGCGTGGTCCACCCGATCGCGCCGAGCAGGCTCATCCGGCCCTGGCTGGCGGCGAACCCGGCCAGCGGCAGGATGACCTCGCTGGGGATGGGCGGGAACAGGTTCTCCAGCGCCACCGCGAGGCCGGCGCCGGGGCCGCCGAGCCGTTCCACCAGGCCGGTGACCCACCCGACGGGTCCCTCGCCGGCCGGCTCCGCGGCCCGCGCGGCACTCACCCGGGGGCCGGCGAGCAACTGTGCGTTTCCGATCATCCGGCCACGTTACGGGGCGAGCGGACCGACGACCACGGAAAGCTGGGCCGGTTACGCTGCCGCACATGCGTACGCCGCTGCGGATCGCGGTCGCCCAGCCGCTCACCGTCGCCCACGACGTCGCGGGCAACGCCGCCCGGCACGCCGCCGCGGTGCGGGCCGCCGGGGCCCGGGTGGTGGTCTTCCCCGAGCTGTCCCTGACCGGGTACGAGCTGGCCGCCGCGCCCCTGGACCCGGCCGACGACCGTCTCGCCCCGCTGCGGACGGCCTGCGCCGAGACCGGGACGCTGGCGTTGGCCGGCGCGCCGGTGGCGGGACCGCACATCGCGGTGCTCGCGGTCGACGGCGACGGCGTGCGGGTGGCGTACCGGAAGATCTGGCTGGGCGGCGCGGAGCCGAGCCGGTTCCGGCCCGGCCGGGAGCCGGCGGTGCTCGCCGTCGACGGCTGGCGGCTCGGCCTGGCGGTCTGCAAGGACACCGGGGTGCCGGCGCACGCGGCGGCGACCCTGGCCGGGGGCGCGGACGCCTACCTGGCCGGGGTGCTGGAGTCGGCCGACGACGCCGCGGTCCCGGACGAGCGCGCCCGCCGGGTCGCCGGCGCGCACGGCGTGTGGGTGGCGATGGCGAGCTTCGCCGGGTCGACCGGCGGCGGCTACCCGCGGGCGGCCGGCGGCTCGGGCGTCTGGTCGCCGGCCGGCGTGGCGGTGGCGCGTGCCGGCCCGGCCACCGGTGAGCTGGTCACCGCCACCCTGCACTGAGGACGGACGGTTAGCCTGGGCCGATGGAACAGCCACGCCCGCCCGCCGGCGGGGCCCACCTGCTGGCCGCCGGCCGCACCGCCGACGTGTGGGCGCTGCCCGGCGGGCGGGTGCTGCGCCGCTACCGGGCCGGTGGCGACGTGCGCGCCGAGGCCGAGGTGATGCGGCACCGCGCCGACGGCCGGGCGCCCGATCCCGACCGGCTGCCCGACGCGGCGGCCCTGGTCGCGGAGGCGATCCGCGGGCGGTGACCGGGCTCAGCCCGCGCCGCCGCCGCGCAGGCGGTCGTAGGCGTCGAGCACCTCGCGCAACGCGCCGGCGGTGGCCCCGTCGAGCTTGTCGTCGTCGACGGCGTCCTCGATCCGCTCGTGCAGGTCCTCGACCCGCTTGGCGCGGTCCCTGGCCTTGCCCCGGTCCAGCTCGACGACCTTCTTCCGCAGGTCGCCGGCCGTCTTACGGTCGATCAGCCGGGCCGCCTCGGCCCGGTCCAGCAGGTCGGTGAACCGGTCCGCGAGCTGGCGCGCGGTGACCGGTCGGGGGGCGGCGGCCGACGGGGCCGCGCGGGTCGGCGCCGGCGCGGACCGGGCGGCGGTGCTCGTCGACGCGGCCGGTGGGACGGCGGTGGGCGACGGACCGGAGCGGCCCTCGAACACCAGTGCCCCGACCAGCGCGAGCAGCAGCACCACCGCGCCGACGACCAGCACGCCGGTCAGCCGGCTCGGCGGGACCTCCGCGCGGGCCGGCGCAAAGACCCGGCTCGGCGGAGCCGCCCGCTCCGGGGACCGCTCGACAAGTGTCGGCGGGCGCTCCGGCCGGGGCACGGTGGGCAGGAACGCGGTCGGTGGGTCGACCGGGCGGGCCGCGCCGAGCCGATCCGCCAGCCGGGCCGCGGTGGGACGCCGGGCCGGATCCACCGACAGGCAGTCCAGGACCAGGTCGGCGACGTCGGCGGGCAGCCCGGGCACCCGGAGCGCCGGCACCGGTGGTCGCCGGTCCCGCAGCTCGACCACGTCGTCCCAGGTCCGCACCGGCAACGGCGGGCGGCCGGTGAGACTGCGGTAGAGCAGCACGCCGAGCGCGTACACGTCGCCGGCTGGATGGGTCGGGCCGGGATCGAGCCGTTCCGGGGCGAAGTAGGCCGGGGTGCCGGCCAGCGGTTCACCGGCCGGCCCGGCCACCGGGTGCTGCGGACCGGCCGGTGCGGCGATGCCGAAGTCGAGCACCTTCGCGCCGGTCTCGGTGAGCATCACGTTGGCCGGCTTGACGTCGCGGTGCACCACGCCGATCCGGTGCGCGGCGGCCAGCGCGGCGGCGACCTGCCCGGCCGTCCGGACCGCGTCCGGCCAGGCGAGCGGCCCGCCGGTCGGCCAGGGTCTGACCCTGCACCAGCTCCATCACCAGGTACGGCGTGACCAGGCCGCCGGGCAGCGTCGCCTCGCCGTAGTCGTACACCTGGGTCACGTGCGGATGGGTGAGCCGCGCCGCCGCGCGGGCCTCGCGCTGGATGGTGGCGCGCAGGTGCGGGTCGGCGGCGAGCCGGCCGGCGAGCGCCTTGACCGCGACCGGGCGGTGCAGCACCTCGTCGTCGGCGCGCCACACCTCGGACATCCCGCCGAGCCCGATGCGCTCGTGCAGGACGTAGCGGTCGTGCAGCCGGAGGGCGGGCGTGAACGGCGACATGATGGCCCCAGTCTGCCCGGCCGGCCGCCGTCCGCACCAACCGGTGAACGCTTCGTCCCGGTCTGACCTGCCGGTCAGGCCGGGTAGAGCTCGTCGCGGACGCGGGCCAGCAGCTCGCGCGTGCGCTCCGGCGGCGCGGCCTCGGCGCACAACCGCTCCATCGCCTCCGCGTAGTAGTCGAGGTCGTCCCGCTTGTCGAGGTAGATGGCGCTGGTCAACTGCTCGATGTAGACGATGTCGGGCAGGTCCTCGTCGCCGAAGCGCAGGATGCTGAAGGCGCCGCTGGCTGCGGCGTGCCCGCCGGCGGTGAACGGGACGATCTGGAGCCGCACGTGCGGCGCGGCGGTAGCCTGGATCAGCGCGTCCAACTGCTCGCGCATCACCGCGGCGCCGCCGATCGGCCGGCGCAGCACGGCCTCGTCCAGCACCGCCCAGAGCTGCGGGGGGTTGGCGCGGCGCAGCAGCTCCTGTCGCTCCATCCGCAGGTCGACCCGCCGGTCCAGCTCCGCCGGGGTGGCGCCGCGATGCCCGAGCAGGATCACCTCCCGCGCGTACGCGGCGGTCTGCAGCAGGCCGGGCACGAACTGCACCTCGTACGTGCGGATCAGCGCGGTAGCGGCCTCCAGCCCCAGATAGGACTGGAACCAACTGGGGAGCACGTCGCCGTAGCGGTGCCACCAGCCCGGGCTGTTCGCGTCGCGGGCCAGCTTGAGCAGCGCGGCGCGGTCCTCCGGCGCGGCGACGCCGTAGAGCGTGAGCAGGTCGGCGACGTCGCGTTCCTTGAAGCCGACCCGGCCCAGCTCCATCCGGCTGATCTTGGATTCGGAGGAGCGGATCTCCCAACCGGCGCTCTCCCGGCTGACCGCGGCGCTCTCGCGCAGGCGGCGTAGCTGCGCCCCGAGCAGCATGCGCAGCACCGTCGGACCGCTTGTCGGTCCGCCCTCGACGGGCACCGTCGCCACCTGACCGCCCTCGCATCCCGGCTGCTCCCGACCGGGCGCCCTCCCGGCCGACGAGTAAGCATGCCATGGACCGACAGTGAGGTGAACTCCTCCGGACGGACGAATTAGTCTCGTGTACGGGACGGCGGGATCAGGTGGTCGAAGTCACCGTCCCGGGCGCCGAGCACGAACGCCGCGATCTCGTCCACGGTGTAGATCAGCGCCGGCCCCTCCGGGTGCCGGGAGTTGCGCACCGCGATGCCACCGCCGCCGGGCAGCTCGGCCAGCTCGACGCAGTTGCCGCTGGGGTTGCTGCGACGACTCTTCAACCACCGCATCGGGGGCAGGTGGGGCACGGGTACGCCGTTGGGGGGCGGTTGCATGGGCGTCCTTCGGGAAGGCCAGCCGGGGCCGCGGGGAGGAGCGGTGGCGGCGACGTGTGTCGACTGAGGAGTGAGATGCACGTGCATCTGCTATTGCATCTGCAATGGACTGCGAGCATGATAGCCGAACGTGCGGTGTGCCGGGTCGCTCACGTTCGGTGACTCGAACCCGGCCCCCGGATGCCGCCCCCGCGCGGTCGGCGACTGTGGTGAGGAGGGCGCGTGCCGGATCCGATGACCGTCGCCTCCGGCATCTCCGCCGCCGGCGCCCTGCTCTCCGCCTGGCAGCTACGCCGTCGGGCCCTGCGCGCCGAGGCCGAACTCGATCTGCTCCAGGCCGAGCTGGCCGCCGAACGGCACGCCGCCAGCCACGACCCACTGACCGGGCTGCCCAACCGCCGGGCCTTCTTCCGGCTGGCCGCCACCCTGCTCACCGACCCCGGCGGCCAACCCCTGGTCGCGGTGGTGCTCGACCTCGACGACTTCAAACAGATCAACGACCGCTTCGGACACGCCGCCGGCGACCAGGTCCTGGTCTGCGTCGCCCAGCGGCTGGCCGCGTTCGCCGGCAACAACCTGGTGGCCCGCCTCGGCGGCGACGAGTTCGCCGGCCTGCTGGCCAGCCCCACCGCCGACCGGCGCTGGATCGAGCACGCCACCCGCCGGCTCTACGAGGCGCTCGCCGCGCCGATCCCGCTGGGCGGTCGCAGCATCCGGGTCACCGCCTCGGTCGGGCTCGCCCCGGTCCACAGCCCCGCCCAGCTCACCGACGCGCTCTGCCGCGCCGACGCCGCCATGTACGAGGCGAAGACGCTCGGCGCGGCCCGCGCGCCCCGCCAGCTCGTCGCCGAACACTGACCCGGTCGGCCGACCCGTCCGTCGGGTTCGGTCAGCGCCAGCCGTAGCCGGCGCGCAACGCCTGCCCGACCCGGTCGAACCGGGGCCGGTCGAGCACCGCGCCCTCCCGGCGGATGGCGTCCTCGCGCATGGTGAGCACCCGGTCCAGCCGGACCCAGCTGGGTCGCTTCTCCCGGTCCCACTCCCCCGGCCCGAGCGACAGCCAGTGCCGCTGGCCGTCCCGGTCACTCTGGCTGGACAGCATCAGCCCGAACAGGGTGCGGCTGTGCCGGCCCACCACCAGCACCGGCCGGTCCTTGCCCTGCCGGGGGTCGTCCTCGTAGGGCACCCACGTCCAGACGATCTCACCCGGGTCCGCCTGCCCGTCCGGCTCCGGCGCGTACGACAGCTCGCGGCGCTGCAGCGCGCTGACCTGGCGCCGCCGGGCGACCTGGGCCGGGATCGGCCCGCCGGTGCGGGCGGGCGCGGCGGCGCCCCCGGTGATCCGGCCGAGCCGGGACGCCACGTTCCTCAACAGACCTGCCACGGCGGGCAGCCTATCCCGCCGGTGCGCGGCGGAATCCGGTGGCGGTCGCGCCGCCCGGTTCGCCACCATGCCCAGGTGACCGTTCCCCGCCACCAGATCCGGGCCGCCTTCACCGACGACACCGTCACCGTCTACCAGGCGTACCCGCCGCAGATCGCCGACGCGGCGCTGGCCGCCGGCCGCTTCGTGCCGCCGTTCAAGCGGGAGCGGATGACCTGGATCAAGCCGTCGTTCCGGTGGATGATGTACCGCTGCGGTTGGGCGCTCAAGCCCGGGCAGGAACGGGTGCACGCGGGGCCGGCGCTGCCGGGCAGCGACTCGCCCCTGCCCGGCGGCGGATCGCCCTGCCCGGGCGGCGACCCCGGCCGATCAGGGCGACCGGTCAGACCGGACGGCGGGCCAGGACCAGCGTCGTGCGCAGGTCCAGCACGACGGTGCCGCCGAAGCCGTCGACCGCCGCGCCGACCGCGGCGCGGACCCGCTCGCGCAGCTCGGGCGGGCGGCGCAGCTGCGGCGAGAACGTGTCGACCAGCCGCAGGTAGGCGGCGGTGTCCAGCGGCACCGCGCGACGGAACCGGGACAGCCGCACGTCGGTGAAGCAGCCGCTGTCGGCGATGTCGTCGTGGAACCAGCCGTCGGGCCGGTCGCCCCGGTCGCCGGGGTCGGCGGAGGCGAACGCGGCCCGGATCGCCTCGGCCTGCTCCGCCTCGACGTAGGCGTAGCGGTGGCCGAGGACGGCGAGCGTGCCGCCCGGGCGCAGGGCGTCACGGGCGCGCTGGTTGCGGGTGGCCGGGTCGAGCCAGTGCCAGGCCATCGCGCAGGCCAGCGCGGCCACGCCGCCGGCCGGCGGGCTCCACCGCTCGAAGCTGGCGGTCACCACGTCCACGTCCGGGAAGCGCTCGGCGAGCACCCGGGCCATCCGGGCGTCCGGCTCGACGCAGGTGGTGGCCGCGCCGAGGGCGAGCAACGCCGCGGTGGCCAGGCCGGTGCCGGCGCCGACCTCGACCAGGGTGTCGGGCGGCCCGCCGTGGTAGTCGCGGACGGCGTCGGCGACCTCGACCGGGTAGCCCGGTCGCGCCTCGTGGTAGGTGTCGGCCGTCTCCCCGAACAGTTGCGACATGCCGCCATCCTCCCAGGTTCGGGCGATGTCGGATGCCCGTCACGCGCCGCGCTCGCCGGGCCGGCGGCCGGCGGCGACGATGAGCGGAGGTGAGGAGGACAGCCGTGGGTGGTCTGGCGCAGGAACTGGTGAAGAAGCTCGCCGAGGAGCTGGTGAAGATGCTCCTCACCTGGGTCGTCCCGAAGGTGCTGCGGTCGGCGCCGCAGCCGGCCCCGCCGGACTGCCCGCGCTGCGGCGGGTACGGCGTGGCACGGTGGGCGCCACCGTCGGCGACGGCGGTGTTCGTGCTCTCGCTGCTGGCGTTCGTCTGGGGATTCGCCGCGACCGTGCTCGGCGTACCCGTGGTCGTGCTCCTCGTCGCGTTCGGGGTGCGTGACGCCTGGGCGGGTGACCTGACGGCGGCGCTGCCCGGACTGGCCGCGCCGCTGGGTCTGGTGGCGTCCGGCACGGTGATGGTGGCGGGCGCCGCCGGGATGGCCTGGTATCACAGCTTCCCGCCGCGGGTCTGCCGGCGCTGCCACGGCCGGTGGCCCCGCCGGGACCGGGCGGAGTACCTGCGGATGGTGCGGTCGGTGGTGTTCGCCTGCCGGTGCGGCCAGCGGCTGCGCGCGCCGGGTGCCCCGGCCGGAGTCCGGGTGCGCTGCCCCCGCTGCGGCACGGAGCGGGTCGCGCCCACCGTCAAGCCCGGTGCGGAGAGGGGCCCCTTCCTCCACCGGAAGCGTTGAGCGGGGGCCCCTCCTTAGGCTGCGGGCATGGAGTTGCCCAGCGATCTGCCGTTGTTCGAGCGAAGCGCGGTGCGGGTGGTGGTGCTCGACGTCGCCGACCGGGTGCTGCTGTTCCACACCCGGGACCCGGAGCACCCCGACCTGGGGGTGTGGTGGGAGCTGCCCGGCGGCGGGCTGGACCCGGGTGAGACGTACCGGGAGGCGGCGGTGCGCGAGCTGCGCGAGGAGACCGGCATCGTGGTCGCGCCGGACGAGGTCGGCGCGCCGACCTGGCGGCGGCGGGCCAGCTTCCGGCACCGGCAGCGGCGGCACCTGCAGGACGAGGTGGTGGTGCCGGTGCGGCTACCCGGTCCGGGGCCGGAGGTGGACGGTGCGTCCCGGCTGGACTACGAGGTGGAGGACTACTTCGGGTTCCGCTGGTGGCCGCTGGCCGAGGTGCTCGCCGACCGGCCGCGCTGCTATCCCGGCCGGCTGCCGGAGCTGCTGCCGGCGTTCCTCGCCGGCGAGGAGATCGACGAGCCGTTCGAACTGTGGTCCTGACCGACGTGCCGGTGGGCGCGTCAACGGGCAGAGTGGAACGGTGACTCCTCTCCACGCACCCCTGGCCCACTACGCCGAGCGGCTGCACCGCGCCGCCGGTGACACCCACCACGTCGCCTCGCCGCTGGGCGCCTGGCTGCTGCTGGCGCTGACCGGCCCGGCCGCCACCGGCGAGGCCCGGGCGGCGCTGGCCGAGGCGCTCGGCGCCGACCCGGACGACGCCGCCGCGGCGGCCCGGGCGTTGCTCGCCGCACCCCACCCGATGGTCGCGGCGGCCACCGCGCTGTGGGAGCGGACCCCGTTCGAGGAGCTGGCCGAGTGGCGGGCCGGCCTGCCCGAGCAGACCGAGCGGGGTCCACTGCCCGACCAGGCCGCGCTGGACGCCTGGGCCCGGGAGCGCACCGGCGGTCTGATCGAGCGGTTCCCGGTCGACGTCGCCCCGGAGACGCTGCTGATCCTGGCCAACGCCCTGGCCACCCGGGTTTCCTGGGCCGACCCGTTCGAGGTGGCGCCGGCCGCGGAGCTGGGCGCGGGCAGCGCCTGGGCCGGCCGGCTGCGGCAGGTGCTCCGGACGCCCCCGGTCGGGCACCGCGCCTGGGTGGCGGCCACCGAGCGGGCCGGCGACGTGGCGGTGCACGTGGCGCCGGCGCAGGTGGGTGACGACGGCGCCGGGATGCTCGTGGTGTCGGTGGTCGCCGCGCCGGACGTGCCGCCCGTGGAGGTGCTGGCCGCCGCGCGGGAGCTGGCCGTCACCGCCGCCGTCGTCGGGGACGGGCCGGCGCCGGGACGCCTGTCGCTGTTCGACCTGCCGCTGGGCGAGACCCCGCTGTGGACGCTTCGGGAGGAGCCGACCCGGACGTTCGCCCGGGACGGCCGGGAGGAACGCGCCACCGCCGTGCTGCCGTGCTGGGCCGCGCGCAGCCGGCACGACCTCACGGCGGCCGGGTTCGGCTTCGACGCGGCGGCCCGGGCGCTGGGCGAGCTGCTCGGGCTGGCCAAGCCGCCGTTCGAGGCGGCGCAGTCGGCGGTGGCGCGGTTCGGCCGCTACGGCTTCGAGGCCGCCGCGGTGACCGCGTTCGGGATGGTGGCCGGGCTGCCGCCGGAGGGTGTCGCCCGCGTCGCCGACCTGCGCTTCGCCCATCCGTACGCGGTGGTCGCGGTGGCCACGGACACCGCGGGCGGCCCGTGGCACGCCCTACCGGTCTACTCCGCCTGGGTCACGGACCCGGAGGACGTCCCGGCCGACGAGGCCGGCTGACGGGGCCCGACGTCGAGGATCTGCTCGCGGAGGATGTCCGCGTGCCCGCAGTGCTGCGCGAGCTCGCGCAGCACGTGCAGGTAGACCCACCGCAGCGGAAGCGGGCCACGCCGGTGCCCGCGCAGGACGTCGTCGGGGCCCAGGGACGACGTCGCCCGCCGCGATGCCTCGCAGGCTTCGCGGTGTGCCTGCCGGACGGTGGCGATCGTGTCGCCGTCGTCGAGGACGAAGGAGTCCTCCGACCGCTCGGGGATGCCGATCTGCGCGCGTGACCGGCCCGTGACGGCCTCGTCGAACCAGACCTTCTCCACGAAGGTCACGTGCTTCACCAGGCCCAGCAGCGTGGTCCGGGAGGCCACCAGGGACCGACGCGCCTGCTCCTCGGTCAGCCCGTCCAGGCAGCCGTCGAGCGCCGCGCGGTGCTCGTCGAGAAACGCCTCGAACTGGCCGCCGGGCGGCAGCGCGACGACCCGGTCGGCGAAGGTGGGCGGGAAGGAAGGCATGGGCGAAGCATTCCAGACCGCCGCCCCGGAGAGCGTCCGCTTCCGGGGCGGGATCGGCGACCGGGGTCAGCCCGCGCTGAGGTCGATGCGGCGGACGATCCACCAGACGGCGAGCAGGGCCAGCGCGGTCAGACCCAGGTAGCCGGACGCGACGATCAGGTGGAAGTCGGGGATCCGGCTGCCCGGCTGGTACAGCAGGTGCTGCTCAAGGTGGTTGCGCGCGAAGCAGGCGAGCGTCTCGCCGGTGCCGTTGTCGGGCTGGCAGAGGCGTTGCAGCTCGACGCCGGTGAGCTCGCGCCCGGAGGCGGTGAACGCGCCGGACGGCCCGTCGATCCCGTAGTCGACCATGCCGCCGTCAACGACCAAGGCGTTGCCGCGAAGCACATCGAGGTTCGGACCGCCGATGGGGCGGTGCGCGGACAGCGGCTCCATCAGGGTGGGATAGCGCCACTGGACGAGGTAGGTCAGGCCGATGAAGCCCGCGATCACGGCGAACACGGCGGGAAGCGTGCGTCTGATCGCGCCACCGAGTGCGACGCCGACCGCGAACCAGGCGAGGCTGATCGCCACCGGCAGCATCCCGGTGTTCAGGAACGGCAGGTAGTCGAAGAGGGTCACCGGGCCGACCAGGGCGGTCGTCCGCTGGAGGTGGTCGCTGACGACGCCGACGACCGCCGTCACCGTCGCCACGAACAGGCCGAGCAGACCCAGCCTGGTCCACAGCCAGCGCGTCGGGGAGACGTCCTGGCTCCAGGCCAGCAGCAGCGTCCGCTGCTCGTGCTCCCTGGCCAGCACCGGGACGCCGATGAACAGGCCGACCAGCAGCGGCATGTACTGCACCAGCCGCTCCAGGGCGGCCAGGGTCAGGCTCAGGGGTTCGGACCCGCCGAGCCGCCGGCCCTGCGGGGAGTTCTCCGGGCAGAACGTCTCGTGGCACTGGTGCCACAGGTCCGTCAGCTCCATCGACAGGTAGGTCATCCAACCCGCCAGGACCCCGGCCAGGACGAGCGTGGCGACCAGAGTCCAGCGGTGCTGGCGCCAGGTCAGCCACAGCAGGCCGCGCAGCCCCGCGCCGGACCCGGCATCCTCCCGGCGCTGCGCGGGGGCGGTGTCCACGACCACGTTCATGAAACCGCCTCCAGATTGCGGGATTCCGTGGCCGACGCCCTGAGGTAGGTCAGGATCAGCTCGTCCAGGGTGAGGGACTGGGCCGCCCAGCCGGGCGCGACCACGGCGTGCGCCGTCGGGGTCGCCGGCTGCCGGAGCACGAACGTGGACTGGCGGTCGGTGTGCCGCGCCTGGACGATGACGCCCGGGCCGGGCGGCTGGTCCGCGCGCGGCCCGGTCAGCCGTACGTGGCCGTCGAGCAGCTCCTCGACGTCGCCGGTGAGCACGGGCCGGCCCGCGTCGAGCAGCAGCAGATGGTCACCGACGCCACTGAGCTCGGCGATGATGTGGGTGGAGAGCATGATGGTCATGTCGCCGTCGGCGGCCTCCGCCATGAGTTCACCGGTCACCTCGGTGCGGGCCACCGGGTCCAGGTTCGCGAGGGGCTCGTCCAACAGCAGCACCGCCGGGCGGGAACCCAGGGCGACCGCCAGCGCGACCTGGGCCCGCTGCCCACCGGAGAGCCTGCCGCAGCGGCGGTCCAGCGGAATGTCGAAGCGTTCCAGCCAGGACAGCGACCGCCGCTGGTCCCACACCCGGTTCGTGGACCTGCCGAAGCGGAGCATGTCCGACACGCTGAAGTCCCGGTAGAGCGGCTTGTCCTGGGCCAGGATCGCGACCCGGCTGCCGGCGGAACCGCCCTCGTCGCCGGACCTGCCTCGCAGCACCGGCCGGCCGTGGACCAGCAACGAGCCGCTGGTGGCCGCCAACGTGCCGGCGATGATGCTCATCAGCGTCGACTTGCCCGCGCCGTTCGCGCCGACCAGCGCGATGATGCGGCCGGCCGGCAACTCGAAGCTGCACTCCCGCAGCGCCCAGACGGCGCCGTATCGCCGGCTGACGTCGCGCGCCTCCACGGCGACGGACTGCGCGCTCATGCGGCGCCCTCCTTCCCATACCCCGCGCCCGGCGCCGGCGGCGCGGTTCGTCGGGTCGAGTTCTCCACGATCACCGAGGCGAGCAGCGCCTGGACGTCCTCGTCCTCCAGGCCGGCCTCGCGGGCCTGGTCGAGCCACCGGGCCAGGCTGCCGCGCAGCCGGGCCATGACGTGCGGGTCGGCGTGACCGAGCGTGCCGCTGACGAAGGTGCCCGCGCCCTGCCGTGCCTCCACCAGGCCGGACAGCTCCAGCTCCCGGTAGGCCTTGAGCACCGTGGTCGGGTTGACCGTGCACGAGGTCACCACGCTGCGCACGGTGGGGAGTTGGTCCCCGGGCCGCAGCGTCCCGATCCGCAGCCCTTCGCGCACCTGGCGTACCAGTTGGGCGTAGGCGGGGACGCTGCTGGATCGGTCGACATGAAAGTTGATCACCTGGTGACCCTCCTCATCCGCTCCGGACGTCACGGATTGTTCTGGTTAAGTAGAACACCAGCCAATAAACATGGCAAGGGTCAGACGCGCGGGCCCAGGAACAGGCCGCCGCTGGCGTCGACGACCTGCCCGGTGACCCAGCGTGCGGCGTCGGAGGCGAGGAACGCGACCACGTCGGCGACGTCGCCGGGAGCGCCCAGCCGGCCGAGCGCCGTCATACCGGCGATCAGGTCGGCGAGGCCCGGGGTCTCGAAGACCGGCCCGTTGGTCGCGGTCCGGGTGGCGCCGGGCGCGACCGCGTTCACCGTGACGCCCCGGGAGCCGAGCTGGTTGGCCAGCGTGCGGGTCATCGTCTCGACCGCGCCCTTGGTCATGGCGAACGAGGTCTGGGTGGCGTTGGCCATCCGGGTCGCCACGGACGACACCGTGACGATCCGGCCGCGGTCGTCGCGGAACAGCGGCAACGCGCGCTCGATGATGAAGTACGGCGCTCGCACGTTGACCGCGAACAGGTGGTCGAAGGCGGCGCGGGTCGTGGCGCCCAGCGGACCGGCGGGTGGCGCCGCCGCGTTGTTGACGAGGATGTCCAGCGGCCGCCCGGCCAGGTGGGCCTCGACGCCCGTGAACAGCGTCTCGACATCCCCGTCCACGCCCAGCGCCGCGCGGACGGGGTACGCCGTCCCACCGGCCCGCGCGATCTCGCCGACCGTCGCCGCCGCACCGTCCTCGTCCGAGCCGAAGTGCACGATGACGGCGGCCCCCCGAGTTGCCAGCCGGATCGCGACAGCCGCCCCGATGCCGCGCGACGCGCCGGTCACCAGGGCCGTCCTGCCGATCAGATCGTTCATGATGTTAGCCGCTCCCAACTTGTTAGTGACTACCAGGCTGGTAGTGTCTAGCATGTGGAGGAGCGGCACTCAACCCTGCGGGAGAAGCGACGGGCCGAGACGCAGCGCGTGATCCAGGCGCACGCGGTCCGGTTGTTCGTCGCGCGCGGCTACGACGGCACGACGGTGAACGACGTCGCCGAGGCCGCCGGCGTGTCCCCGATGACGGTGTACCGGCACTTCCCGACCAAGGAGGACCTCGTCCTGGTCGATCAGAACGGCCCACTGGTCGCCGAGCGGATCGCCGCGACGCCGGCCGGGCAGCCGCTCGTCCGCCGCATCGGCGGCGCGCTCGTCGAGTCGGCGCGGACGCTTACCGCCGGCGACGACCGGTTCCTGCTGGCCCGCCTGCGACTGATGATCGCGACACCCGCCCTGCGGGCCCGCCACCTGGACAACCACCACGTGCTGCAACAGGCCATCGTGGACGGCCTCGGGGACGAGGCCGCCGACCCGGAGCGGGCCTTTCAGGCCGCGGCGGCGGCCAGCGCCTGCCTGGCGGCCATGCACACCGCGCTGGTGCGGTGGGCGGCGGAGGACGGGCGCCGCGACCTGCCCGACCTCATCGGCGAGGCGTTCGCCGCGGCCTTCGGCGACGCCGCACCCCGGTAGGTCACGGCCGGGGGCGGCCGGCGATGCCGTCCAGCACGATGGTCAGGTTGTGGTCGAAGGTTTCCGCGGCGTCGAGGTGGGCGCCGTCGACGACGAGCCGGGCGACGGTGGGATAGCGGCCCGTGTCGAGCATGCGGGTCAGGTAGGGCCCGAGCGCGGCCTGCCAGGCGGACACGTCGACGCCTGTCGCCCGCGCGGTGCGCCGCTCGGTGACCTCCCGCCGGAGCGCGCCGACGAGGTACGCGTTGAAGGCGCCCAGCGCCCGCTGGAGGTCGTCGACATCGCGAACGCCCGGGGCCCGGGCGAGCGCCGCCGCGGTCGCCTCCGCCACGGCGAGCCCGTGCGGCCCCAGGTGCGGCCGGGAGCCGAGCAGGTCGGCGAACCACTCGTGGTCGAGGGCGGCCTCGCGGGTCGCCCTGGCGAAGGCGCGCGCCGCGGCGCGCCACCCCTCGGGCGGGGCGGTCCCGGCGATGCCGGCGTACACCGCGTCGACCATCACGTCGAGCAGCTCGGCGCGGTTGAGCACGTAGTCGTAGAGCCGCATCGGCCCGACGCCGAGGTCCTTGGCGAGCTTGCGGAGCGACAGCCCGTCGAGGCCGTCCGCGTCGGCGATCCGGGTCGCCGTGGTGACGATCTTCGCGCGGGTCAGCGGCACCGGCGTCGCCCGGGGGCGGGGCTCGGGCCGTTCCCAGATCGGCAGCGATGCGTTACCGTACGGCGTATCCACGGAATACAGTGTACGGCAAGGAGACCCGATGCGCATCGCGATCGCCGGCGGCGGCCTCGGCGGCCTCACGCTGGCCCGGATCCTGCACCTGCACGGCATCCCCTCGGTGGTGTACGAACGCGAGGCGCACCGGACCGCGCGCTCGCAGGGCGGCTCGCTCGACCTGCACCCGGAGTCCGGGCAGCGGGCCCTGGCCGAGGCCGGTCTCGAGGAGGTGTTCCGCTCCGCGGCCCGGACCCAGGGCGAGGAACACCGCATCCTCGACCCGGCCGGACGCACGCTCGTGCACCACCGGCCGCAGCCCGGCTCGTTCTCCGGGCGGCCCGAGATCGACCGTCGCACGTTGCGTGATCTGCTGCTCGACTCGCTCCCCGCCGACACGGTGGCGTGGGGTCATCGGCTCGTCGCCGCGACCCCGCGACCCACCGGCGGTTTCGCGCTGACGTTCGACAACGGCCGACACGCCGACTGCGACGTCCTGGTCGGCGCGGACGGCGCCCGCTCGGTCCTGCGGCCACTGCTGACCGACACGACACCGTCCGCGATCTCCACGGCGGTGGAGTTGACCATCCGCGACGCCGACCGGCGCCACCCGGATCTCGCCGAGTTGGTCGGCCCCGGCAACCTCTGGTGCGTCGGCGAGTGCCGGATCCTGTCCGGGCAACGCCTCGGCGACGGCGACATCCGGGTCGGGGTCACGCTGCCGGCCGACGACCGCGACCCCGACAGCTACCGCAGCAAGCGCGCACTGCTCGAGGAGTTCGACGGCTGGGCCCCCCGCCTCACCGCGCTCATCGAGGCCGGCGACGGCACGCCCGTCCCGCACCGGATCGAGGCGCTGCCCATCGGCGCCCGGTGGGCCCACCGGCCCGGCGTCACGCTCATCGGTGACGCCGCGCACCTCATGCCGCCGGTCGGCGAGGGGGCCAACCAGGCCATGCTCGACGGCGCCGAACTCGCCGCCGCGCTCGCCGCCCACGTCGGCGACCCCGACTCGGCGATCCGGGCGTACGAGGAGGCGATGTTCGCCAGGATCCGCCCGATCGCGGAGATGTGCGACCGGGTGCAGGAAATGATGCTCTCCCCCACCGCGGGCGACGAACTCGTCCGCTTCTTCGGTCGACGACCCGCCGAACCGGCGCCCGTCGACTGACGAAAGGCGACGGCGCGCGCCGGTCGACTCAGGACGTGGCCGCCCTCGGCCCGTAGCGTTCGGCCGCGCGCGCCTTCGCCTTCGCGGCCTCCACCTCGCGGTCGCGCGAGGGCGCCTTCGTCACGAGGTGGTCCAGCAGCGTCCGGGTGGCCGTGGTGACGGCGCGGACCGCCTCGTCGAACGCCTCCTCGTTGGCCGCGGACGGCCGGGTCGCGCCGCTGACCTTGCGCACGTACTGAAGGGCGGCGGCTTCGATCTCGTCGTCGGTCGCGGGCGGCTCGAAGTTGTGGAGCACGCGAATGTTCCGGCACATGCCTCCACCATGCCAGCCCGGTCCGACACCCGCACCGACCCGATGGTTGACAGGCCGGCGCCGCCTGCGGCAGGCTTGCCGCCGACCACGCGTTCGGCGTGGCACTCCGCATGAGGGAATGACGCCTGTGATCCGGGTGGGCCGAGCGGCCGCCTGAGTGTCGACCGCGCGACGGATGACCGTCGCGCCGTCCGGCCACGGTTCGGCGGTCCGACGCATCGTCCGTCCACCGTCCGTTCTCTCCTGCATCGAGGTGCTATGTTGATCATGGATGCTCGCGTCCAACAGTGCGTCGTCGCCACCCTGTCGGCGCGTCCCGCGGCCGTGGAGGTGGGGCCGTTCGTGGTGGGTGTCGACCCGACCACGGCCAGCCCGCACATCAACTACGCCACGCCCCGCCCGGGGTCGGCGATCACCGCCGCCGACGTCACCGCGCTGATCGCCGCGTTCCGCTCGGCCGGTCGCAAGCCCCGCCTGGAGTACGTCGCCAGTTGCGCCCCCGGCCTGGAGGCGCTGCTGACCGCCGCCGGGTTCGTCGTGGCGGCCCGGCACACCTACCTGGTCTGTCTGCCCGACACGCTGCGGACACCGCCCACGCCCGCCGGCGTCGAGCTGGTCGAGCCGCGCACCGATGACCAGCGGGCCGCGTTGATCGGCGCGCAGAACGAGGCGTTCGGCGAGAAACCGGTGGCCACCGCGGCCGATGTGGCCCGGCTCCGGCGCCAGCAGGAGGCCGGCGCCGTGGCCGTCATGGCGGTCGCCGGATCCGGCGCCTGCGCCGGCGGCGGCGGGGCGCCCCCGCCCGCGGACGCGGTGAGCGAGGTCGCCGGCATCGCCGTCCGCGAGCCGTACCGCCGGCGGGGCCTGGCCGGCGCGATCACCGCCGAGACGACCCGGCAACTCTTCGACGCCGGCGCGGAGGTGGCCTGGCTGGAGGCCGGCGGCGCGGAGTCGTGGCGGGTGTACCAGCGCGTCGGCTACCGACCCGCCGGCGAACGGCTGTACGTCGCCGCCGACTGACGCCGAGGTGAGGTGAGGTGATCAAGGAGTTCGCGTCGGCCCCGGCCGGGAACCGACGCGAACTCCTTGATCAACCGCGCGGGGTGGGGTGTCAGACCGGGACGGCCTCCCGGGCCTCCGCCTTGGCGGCCAGGCGCTTCTCCCGCTCCTGGGCGCCGATCAGGTCGTCCGGCAGGGAGTCCTCGACCTCCAGGTCGAAGCGGCGCAGCAGCCGGATCCCGAAGCCGCCCAGGGTGATCAGGATCAGGATCACCCCGAAGCAGACGTACGCGAAGCCGATGCCGCGGCCCGGACCGGTGCCGATCACCTCGCCCACCGTGCCGGCGAGCGACCCGCCCGGGGCGAGCATCGGCTCGAACAGGGCGGTGGCGGCCGGCGCGAGCAGCGCGAACCCGATCGGCAGGGTGGACCAGGAGATGGTCTGGTTCAGGCTGAACACCCGGCCGTGGAAGCGCTGCGGCACCTTCACCTGGACGATCGTCGCGTAGATCGACTGCGCGGTGGTCATCGCCATGGCCAGCCAGCAGAAGCCGACGCAGATCATCACGATCGACGCGTCCAGCCCGATCAGCACGCAGCCGATCGCGGTGCCCAGGTTGCCGATCAGCACGCCGATCATCCGCCGCTTGCGCGGCCCGCCCCACAGCGACATCAGCACCCCGCCGAGCACCGCGCCCACGGCCTCGGCCAGCGCCACCTGGGCCACCTGGGTCGGGCTGCCGAACGACAGCACCAGCGGGGTGGCGAGCACCAGCGCCGGCGCCAGGAAGATGTTGCCCAACGCGAAGTAGCCGAGCATCAGCCGGAACCCGCGGTGCCGCCAGGAGTAGCGCATGCCGTTCGCGATGGCCACCAGCAGCCGCTCGCGGGGCCGCCAGCCGAGCAGGTCCGGGAAACGGACCACGGCCAGGGTGAGCACCGCGACCACGTAGCTGGCCACGTCGACGACCAGGATGCCCTTCAGCTCGATCGCGGCGAGCAGGCCGGCGGCGAAGGCCGGCATCAGCAGCGTGGCCACGCCGGTGGAGAGCTGGGTGATGCCCATCGCGTGCCCGAGGTAGCGCTTCGGCACCAACTGGGGCACCGCCGACTGGAACGCGATCCGCTGGAACGACCCGGCCACCGAACTGAACGCCACCAGCAGGTAGATGTGCCAGAGCACCAGGTTGTCGGTCCACAGCAGGGCGGCCAGCACCAGTTGGACCGCGCCGGCCACGCAGCTGGCCAACATCATGATCCGGCGTCGGCTGACCCGGTCCACCAGGGCGCCGGCGACCGGCAGCATGAGCACGCCGCAGATCAGCGCGAGCGCCCAGAGCAGCCCGAGGTCGGCCACCGAGCCGGTGCGGTTGAACAGCCAGATCGGCAGCGCGAACGCGGTCAGCGCCGACCCGGTGCTGGAGACGAGCTGCCCGACCGTGACCGCCAGGAACCGGCCCATGCTGGGTTTGACCGTGGTGGCGGGCTTGCCGGTGTCGCCGACCCGCAGCGTGTCGTGCACCGCCCAGCCGGCGTCCTCGCCCCGGGCCGCCGGGTCCAGCCCGCCGACGTCGCCGGCCACCACCGCCGGGTGCACCTGGGTGACGATCTCGGCCAGCTCCTCGGCGCGGTACTTCAGGAAGAAGTGCCCGGCCTGGTCGAGCACGACCAGCCCCAGCGTGTCGCTGAGGAACTGCCACTCGGCGTACCGCTCGCGGTAGTAGTCGGTGACCGGGTCCTCGGAGCCGACCACCGAGATGATCGGGGCGCGCAGCTTCGTCGCCTGCCGGTCCAGCAGGCCGGTGAAGTACTCCTCCGAGGCGCGGGAGTCGGCCCGCATGTTGCTGATGATCCGGTCCGCCTGCTCCGGCTCCAGCTCGTCGGTGTCCACGCCCATCGACTTGAGCCAGCTCGCGTAGTGCTTGTTGCTGCGCAACTGCTCCAGGCGGTTGCGGGCGGCCGCGAAGGGCCCCTTCGGGCGGGCGAACGGGAACATCGCGCCGATGTAGACGGCGTCCAGGTCCCGGCCGGCCGCCTCCACCTTGCGGGCCACCTCGGCGACGATCGCGCTGCCCACGCCGCAGTGGCCGTAGAGCGCGATCGGCCCCTCCACCCGCTCCACGATCTCGTCCGCGACCCGGGTGGTGAGTTCGTCGAACGGCAGCCCGTCCTCGCTGAGACCGACGTCGTGACCGGGGATGGCGAGCGACCACAGCCCGTAGCCGGCCGGCAGCGCGTCGGCGAGCGGCTGGTAGACGATGGCGCTGCCACCGCCGTACGGGACGCAGACGTAGGTCAGCACCCGCTTGCCGGCCGGGATCGGCTTGGTCAGCTCGTAGAGCAGCCGACGCGGCCCCTCCTGCGTCGCGTCGCCGGAGATGAACGCGGCCAGGTCGCGGATTGTGCGCTGCTGGAACAGGTCCATCACGCCCACCGCCCGGCCGCCCAGCTCCGCCTTGCGGATCTTCGCCACCACCTGGGTGGCGAGCATGGAGTGCCCGCCCAGGTCGAAGAAGTCGTCGTCGATGCCGAGCGTCTCCACGCCGAGCACCTCGGACCAGATCGCGGCCAGCGCCCGCTCGGTGTCGTCGCGCGGCTCGACAAGCGCCACCGACGCCTCGCGGGTGACCACCGGGGCGGGCAACGCCTTGCGGTCGAGCTTGCCGTTGGGGGTCAGCGGCAACGCGTCCAGCGTGACGAACGCGGCCGGCACCATGTATTCGGGCAGCGTGTCCTTCAGCGCCGCCTTCAGCGCGGTGTGCTCGGCCGGCCCGACCAGGTAGCCGGTGAGCCGCTTGTCGCCGGGGCTGTCCTCGCGGACGATCACCGTGGCCTCGGTGACACCGGGCTGCTCGCGCAACGCGCTCTCGATCTCGCCCAGCTCGATCCGCAGGCCGCGCAACTTCACCTGGTGGTCGATCCGGCCGAGGAACTCGATCACCCCGGCGCCGTCCGGCCCGACGACCCAGCGGGCCAGGTCGCCGGTGCGGTAGAGACGGGCCCCCGGCTCGGCCGAGAACGGGTCGGGGACGAACTTCTCCGCGGTCAGCGCCGGCCGGCGGTGGTAGCCGCGGGCCAGCCCGGCCCCGCCGATGTGCAGCTCACCGGCCACCCCGACCGGGCACACCGCCCCGGACGGGTCGAGCACGTGCAGCCGCAGGTTGGCGATCGGCGCGCCGATCGGCACCGCGCTCACCTCGGCCAGCCGCGCCGGCTCGCACGGCCAGGCGGTGACGTCGATGGCCGCCTCGGTCGGACCGTAGAGGTTGTGCAGGCCGCACCAGGGCAGCCGGGTGGTGAAGTCGACCGCCGAGGTCAGCGGCAGCTCCTCACCGGAGCAGATCACCCGGCGCAGCGCGGTGGCCGCCTCCACGCCCTCCTCGGCGAGGAAGACGGTCAGCATCGACGGCACGAAGTGGGTGGTGGTGATCCGCTCGGACACCAGCAGGTCACGCAGGTAACCGGCGTCCTTGTGCCCGCCCGGCTTCGCCAGCACCAGCCGGGCGCCGGTGCGCAGCGGCCAGAAGAACTCCCAGACCGAGACGTCGAAGCTGGCCGGCGTCTTCTGCAGCACCGCGTCGTCGGCGCCGAGGCCGTACGTCTTCTGCATCCAGTCGAGCCGGTTGACGATGCCCCGGTGGGTGTTCGGCACACCCTTCGGGCGGCCGGTGGAGCCGGACGTGTAGATGACGTACGCCAGGTGCTCCGGACCGGCCAGCGGCGTCGGATCGGTGGCCGGCCGGTCGGCCCAGATCGCCGCGTCGTCCAGGTCGAGCACGGTGGCGGTGGTGCCCGGCAGCACGTCGCGCAGGTGCGACTGGACCAGCACCACCGGCGCGTCCGCGTCGGTGACCATGAAGGCGAGCCGGTCCGCCGGATACTCCGGGTCCAGCGGCAGGTAGGCGCCGCCGGCCTTGAGTACGCCGAGCAGGCCGGCGACCAGCTCGACCGAGCGTTCCGCGCACACCCCGACCAGCGTCTCCGGGCCGACGCCGGCCGCGCGCAGCCGGTGCGCGATGCGGTTGGCGTCCGCGTTGAGCTGCGCGTACGTGCGGCTGTGCCCGTCGATGGTGACGGCGACCGCGTCCGGGGTGGCGGCGGCCCGCTCCTCGATCGGGCCGTGCAGCGTCTGCGCGCGCGGGAAGTCCGCCGCCGTGTCGTTCCAGCCGGCCAGCAGCGCGCGCTCCGCGTCCGGCAGCAGCGGCAGCCGGGAGACCGGAGTGTCCGGCGCGGCGACGACCGCGTCCAGCAGGGCGGTCCAGCGCCGCGCCATCCGCTCGACCGTGTCCCGGTCGAACAGGTCGGTGTTGAAGACCAGCTTGCCCCAGAGCCCGTCGACGGTCTCCACCGCGTGCAGCTCGAAGTCGAACCGGGTCGCCTTCAGCTCCATCGGGGTCCACTCGAAGGTGACCTCGTCGGTGCGGGACACCCCGCGGAACCGGCCCATCTCGTAGTTCTGCAGCACGAACATGGTCTGGAACACCGGGGAGCGGCTGACGTCGCGGGCCAGCCCCAGCTCGTGCACCACCTTGGCGAACGGGACGTCGGCGTGCTCGAAGCCGTCGAGCACGCTGCGGCGGGTACGGGCCAGCAGCTCGGTGAAGGTCGGGTCGCCGGCCAGCTCGGCACGCAGCGGCAGCATGTTGATGAACATGCCGACGACGTTCTCCAGCTCCGGCGCGGACCGGCCGGCCACCGACGCGCCGACGGCGAAGTCGTCCTGGCCGGCGTGCCGCGCCAGCAGCACCTGGTACGCCGCGAGCAGCGTCATGAACAGCGTGCCGCCGCTGTCGCGGGCGAGCGCGTTCAGCGCCTCGGTGGCCGCCGGGTCGAGCTGGAACTCGACGAAGTCACCCCGGTAGGTCTGGGTGGCCGGGCGCGGCCGGTCCAGCGGCAGCTCCAGCGGAGTGATCCCCGCGAGGCGCTGCTTCCAGTAGTCCACGTGCCCCCGGGCCTGCGGGCCGTCCAGCTCCCGAACCTCCCAGGCGGCGAAGTCGCCGTACTGGATCGGCAGGGCGGGCGGCTCGCCGCCCCGGTAGAGCGTGATCAGGTCGCGCAGCAGCACGTCCACCGACCAGCCGTCGCCGACGATGTGGTGCTGGCCGAGGAAGAGCACGTGATCCTCGACGTTCATCCGGATCAGCAGCGCGCGCAGCAGCGGGCCGTGGGCCAGGTCGAACGGCTCGGCCGCCGCCGCGTCGACCAGGGCCTGCGCGGCGGCCTCGTCGGCCGCCTCCACCACGGTCAGCGGGATGTCCGGCGTCTCGGCGACCACCACGGTGGGGCGGCCGTCGGCGTCCGCCGGGAAGCGGGTGCGCTGCGACTCGTGCCGGGCGCCGAGCGCGGCCAGGGCCGCGCGCAGCGCCTCGACGTCGAGCGGTCCGCGCACCCGCAGCGGCACCGCGATGTGGTACGCGGCCTCGCCCGGGGCGAGCTGGTCCATGAACCAGACCCGCTCCTGGGCGTAGGACAGCGGCACCGGCGCGCCGTCGGGCCGGGGGGTGATCCGGGGCGCGGGGGCGGCCTGGCGGGCGCGGAGTCGCTTGGCGATCAGCGCCTGCCGGGCCGCTTCGCGGGCCGGATCCTTCAGGTCGGTCATCAGTTGTCGTCCTCTTCCGCCGCGAGCAGCGCGGCGACCTCGGTGTCGGAGAGACCGTCGAGTTCGGCGGCGATCCGCTGTTCGATCTGGGCGGCCAGGTCGGCCACCACGGGGCTGGAGAACAGCGCCCGCATGGGCAGGTCGACGTCCACCTCGGCGCGGATCCGGGCCATCGCCCGCATGCCCCGCAGCGAGTTGCCGCCGAGGGTGAAGAAGTCGTCCAGCGCGCCCACCTTCTCCACCTGGAGGATGTCGGCGTACACCTCGGCGACCAGGCCCTCGGCCTCCGTGCGCGGCGCGACGTAGCTGTCCTCGGTCGGCTCGGTGGCCGCCGGGGCGGGCAACGCGGCCCGGTCCAGCTTGCCGTTCGGGGTCAACGGCAGCGCGTCGAGTCGCACCAGGGCGGCCGGCACCAGGTGCGCCGGCAGCTCGCGGGCCAGCTCGGCGCGGACGGAGTCCTCGTGGGCGGGGCCGACCAGGTAGCCGACAAGCATCGGTTCGCCACCGCCACCGCCGTCGACGCGGACCGCCGCGGCGGCGGCCCGCACGTCCGGGTGCGCCAGCAGCGCGGCCTCCACCTCGCCCAGCTCGATCCGCATGCCACGCACCTTGACCTGATCGTCCCGGCGGCCCAGGTAGTCCAGCGTCCCGTCGGGACGCCGGCGGGCCAGGTCGCCGGTGGCGTACATCCGGGCGCCGGGCGGGCCGTACGGGCAGGGCAGGAACCGCTCCGCGGTCAGGCCGGGACGGTCGTGGTAGCCGCGGGCCAGCTGGACGCCGGTGACGTACAGCTCGCCGACCACGCCCGGCGGCACCGGCTGGAACGCGCCGTCGAGCAGCAGCCCCCCGGTGTTCCAGGTGGGCCTGCCGATCGGCACCGGACCGGGGGGCACCGGCTCGCCGGGGGCGATCCGGGCCGCGACGCAGCCGACCGTCGCCTCGGTCGGGCCGTACTCGTTGACCACCGCCACCTCGGGGTGCGCGGCCCGCCAGCCGGCGAGCTGCTCGCCGCTCAGCGCCTCGCCGCCGATCACCAGGTCGGTGGTGGGCGACAGCTCGCCGTCGAGCAACGGCAGATGGCTCGGGGTGACCTTGAGGAAGGCCGGCCGGCCGCCGGCCCGGGCGGCCGGGGAGTCGATCGCGGCCAGCCGCACCGTGCCGCCGGCGGTGAGCGTGCCGAGCAGGCCGGTGACGGTGAGGTCGAACGAGACCGGCGAGTGCAGCAACGCGACGCCGGTCAGCCCCGGGTAGGTCTGCCGGGCCCAGGCCAGATAGGCGGTCACCGCCCGGTGCTCGACCACCACGCCCTTCGGCCGGCCGGTGGAGCCGGAGGTGTGCAGCACGTACGCCGGGTGCCCGGGGCGCAGCGGGGCGACCCGGTCGGCGTCGGTGAGGTCGTCGCCGGGCTGGTCCGCGCCGACCTCCCCGTCGAGCACCAGCGTGTCGCCGGAGGCCGACGCGGCGGTGTCGCCAGTGGTCACCACCAGCGCCGGCGTGGCGTCCGACAGCAGGTAGGCGATCCGACCGGCCGGGTAGGCGGGGTCCACCGGCAGGTACGCGGCGCCGGACTTCAGCACCGCGAGCATCGCCACCACCAGCTCGCAGGAGCGGGGCAGGAGGAGCGCGACCCGGGTCTCCGGGCCGGCGCCGCGGGCCACCAGCAGCCGGGCCAGCCGGTTCGCCGCGCTGTTCAGCTCGGCGTAGCTGAGCGTCACCCCGTCGCAGACCAGCGCGGCGGTGTCCGGGGTGGCCGCGGCCTGCCGCTGCACCTCGTCGACCACGGTGGTCACCGGCACGTCGTACGTGGTGTCGCCGCCGAGCACCAGGTCCCGCTCGTCGTCGGTGAGCAGCGGCAGCGCGCCTACCGCGCGCCCCGGCTCGGCCACGGCGGCGGCGAGCAGCCGCACGTAGCGCCGCACCACCGCCGCCGCGGTCCCCCGGTCGAACAACGCGGTCCGGTAGACCAGCCGGGACTCCCCGGTGGTGATGTCGAACGCCAGGTCGTCCTTGGTGGTGCCCAGCTCCACCGGGTCGAGGCCGGAGTCCGGGATCCAGTTCAGGGCGGTCTGGAAGACCGGCTGCACCGACGGGTCACGCTGCGGGTCCACCGCCTCGACGATCTTCTGGAACGGCGTCTGCCCGTGTTCCATCGCGTCGATGAGGCCGTTGCGCACCCGGCCGAGCAGCTCGGCGAAGGTCGGGTCGCCGGAGACGTCGCAGCGCAACGCCACCGGGTTGACGAACATGCCGATCAGCGGGGCCAGCTCGGGGTTGTCGCGGCCCGCGGTGGAGACGCCGACCACCACCTCGGTGTCGCCGGAGATCCGCGACAGCAGCGCCGCGAAGCCGGCCAGCAGCACCATGTACGGCGTGGCCTGCGCGCCGACCGCCAGCGCGCCGATCCGGTCGAGCAGGCCGTCGGGCAGCGCGAAGCGCACCTCGTCGCCGGCGAAGCCGAGCTGGGCCGGGCGGGGCCGGTCCAGCGGCAGGCCGGTGACCGCCGGCGCGCCGGCCAGGTGACCGGTCCAGAACGCCAGCTGCCGCTCCAGCGCGTCGCCGGTGAGCTGCTGGCGCTGCCAGACCGCGAAGTCGGCGTACTGGATGGGCAGGTCGGGCACGGCGGGCTCGGCGCCGGTGCGCGCGGCCTCGCAGAACGCGGCGAGTTCGGCGTGGAACAGCACCGCCGAGTGGCTGTCGAACACCGCGTGGTGCGCCACGAACGCCAGCGCCCAGGCGTCCTCGAGGCGGATCAGCCGGGCCCGCCACAGCGGCGCCGCGTCCAGCGGGATCGGGGTGCGGGCCAGCTCGCCCCGGAGCCGCTCGAACTCGGCCAGCCGCTCACCGGCGGGCAGGTGGCTCAGGTCGACGGTGGCCAGCGACGTCGGCTCGTGGGCGCGCACCACCTGCACCAGCGCGCCGTCGTCGACCCGCAGGTGGGTACGGAGCGCCTCGTGCCGGGCCACCACCCGGTTGACCACGTCGCTCGCCGTCCGCGCGTCCACGCCGGCCGGGAAGGCCCACGGGACGGAGACGTTGAACACCGGCGAGCCGGCGTCGAGCTGGTTGGCCATCCACACCCGTTCCTGGGCGTACGAGGCCGGGAAGGTCCACTCCTGACTCATGAGGTTCCCTCGCGTACCGAGCGGGGACGCATGTCGGTCCAGACCTCGTCCACGTGGGCCAGGCACTCCTCGCGGCTGCCGGCGAAGCCGGTGTCGTGCCAGCCGGCGGGCAGCTCCCGGTCGGCCGACCAGATTGAGTACTGCTCCTCGTCGTTGCGGACGACCAGGAATCGGGCTTCGGCCATGTCAGTTCGCTCCAGCGGTGTCGGGGGTGTACGCCTCGGCCATCGCCACGGCGATCTTGCGGGGGCCGGTGAACGGCTCCCGGCCGTGCGCGGCCGTCATGTTGTCGACCACCAGCACGTCGTCACGCTGGTAGTCGAAGCGGACCGTGGCCGCCCGGTAGGCGGCGCGCAGGTGGTCCATGACGTCGGCGGGGATCTCGCCGCCGTCGCCGTAGTAGGTGTTCGACGGCAGCCCGTCGGCGCCGAACATGGCCAGCAGGCCCTCCTGGTAGTCCTTCGGCAGCGTGCTGAGGTGGAAGAACGTGGCGTGGTTGAACCAGCGCGGGGTGTCCGAGCCGGGCCGCAGGTGCACCGCGTCGCGCACCGCGCGGGTCCGCAGGCCGTCCTTGCCGACCCACTCCACGGTGATCCCGTTCGCCGCCGCGTACGACTCGACCTCGACGCGGCTCTCGGTGTTGAAGACCTCCTGCCAACGGGTGCCGAAGTCGCCGTGGAAGTTGCGCACCAGCATCCAGCGCCGCCGGACGAACTCCTCCCGCACCGCGGGGTCGATCAGCTCGTGGACCCGGCGCACGTCGGCCAGCGGCGTGGCGCCGAGGGTCTCCGGCGCGGTCACGCAGTAGAAGAACAGCGTCAGCGGCCACCGCGCCTGGTACGAGTTCTCGTTGTGCAGGAAGATCTCCTCGTCCGGCGGGTAGTCGGTCGAGGTGTAGACCCGGCCCTTGATGGAGTGCCGGGGCGAGGAACGCTCGGTGTAGGTCAGCGGCTCGCCGGCCAGGGCGCGCACGGCCGCGTCGAAGCCGTCCACCCCGCCCACGTCGAAGCCGCGGAACAGCAGCCCGCCGCTGGCGACGAGGGTGTCCCGCAGCTCGGCGCGCCGGGCCGCGATGAGGTCGGTCAGCGACCGGCCGTCGTTCTCGACGACCACCGGGAGCGTGGCGGTTGTCTCGCTCATGATGCGGTGTCTCCTTGTTTCCGTCGGGGGGTGTCAGCCGCGGGGCAGGCGCGGGATGGCCGGGATCGCCGCCGGGGCGGCCGGTCGGTCGGCGGGCGCCTCGGCGCGCAGCTCCTCGATCCGGGCCGCCAGTCCGGCCACGGTGGGGGTCTCGAAGAGGCTGCGCATCGGCAGCCGCACCCCGGTCGCCTTGCGCATCGCGGCGATCAGTTGCACGGCGACAAGCGAGTTGCCACCGAGGGCGAAGAAGTCGTCGTCGATGCCGACGTCGGTGACGCCGAGGCCGTCGCGCCACACCTGGGCGATGGTCTTCTCCAGCTCGGTGCCGGGCGCGGCCGAGCCGCCGCCGGTGGCCGGCGTGCCGGCCGGGGCGTCGGTCTCCTCGGCCAGGCTGTCCGTGGTGACCCGGGCGGCCCGGCGCCGGATGTCGGCCACGGTGCGGGTGGCGATGACCACCTGCGCGCCGAGGCCGGCGCCGAGACTGCGGCGGAACGCCTCCGCGCCGTCGACCGGGCGGATGTCCTCGGTGACCGGGGCCGGCGCGTCGGTGGCCGCCGGGGACTCCGCGAGATTCCCGGTGACCGCGCCCTGGTCCACCCGGCGCAGCACGAAGTCGCTGATCGCGACCAGCTCCCGACCGTCCGGGTCGCGCAGCGACAGGTCGGCGGCGACCACCTCGTCGGTGGCGGCGGGCCGGTGCCGCAGGTGACTGTGGAACTGCGCCGGCAACGCCCCGCGCACCACGATCCGCCCGTACGACAGCGGCAGGTAGGTGCCGGCGCCCTGACCGCGGCCGAACGCGGTGGCCACGTCGAGCAGCGCCGGATGCAGCCCCCAGGCGGGCAGGTCGCCCAGCGCCGCGGCGGGCGCCTGCACCCGGGCCAGCTCCTCCCCCTCGCCGAGGTGGTGCTCGGCGAGGGCGGCCCAGCGCGGCCCGAACGTGAGCATGCTGGTGCGCCCGCGCCCGAACGAGGCGTCGTCGTCGACCCGCCGGCCGGCCACCTCGGCCGGAGCGGCCGGTGGCGCGGACTCGGTGGTCCAACCGGCCGTGCCGCGCACGTGCGTGCGCAACCGGCCGGCGGCGAGGCTGGCCACCGTGAAGTCCACCCCGTCCTCGGCCGGGGCCAGCTCCACCCGGTACTGGGCGACGGTCCCGTCCGGCACCGAGAACGGCTCCAGGAAGACCACGTCGCGCAGCTCCACCGCGGCGTCCGGCGCCGGCGCGGGCAGCGCGGCGACCACCGCGGCGCGCACCGACTCCAGGTGGGCGGTGCCGGGCACCACCGGCACCCCGCCGATCCGGTGCTCGTCGAGCAGCCAGTGGGTGTCCGCCGCGACCAGGCCGTGCAGCACCGTGCCGTCCGGCCCGGCGACCATGGTGGTCAGCACCGGGTGGGTGACCGGGCTGGTCACGGTGTCCCGCCCGGCGGCCCGGAACGCGGCCGGCGCGGCGGTCTCCACCGCCATGCCGACCTCGGCCCAGCCGCCCCAGTTCTGCGACACCACAGGCGCCCGGAAACCGGCGCCGGAGCGGGCGAGGGCGTCCAGCACGTTGTTCGCGGCGCAGTAGTCGACCTGACCGAAGCCGCCGATCACCGCGGTGATCGAGGAGCAGAGCGCCACGAAGTCCAGCGGCAGGTCACCGAAGACCTGGGCCAGCGCGAGCGTGCCGGCGAGCTTCGGCGCCAGCACCCGCTCCGCCTCGGCCCGCTCCTTCACCTCGGCCATGCCACCGCCGGGCAGGCCGGCGGCGTGCACGATGCCGTCCAGCCCGCCGAAGCGGCGCTCCGCCTCGGCGCGCACCCGACGCAGGTCCGCCGCGTCGGTGACGTCGGCGGCGAGCACCAGCACCTCCGCCCCGGCGGCCTCCATCCGGCGGATCGCCGCGATGGCCCGGCCGGCCCGGTCGGCGCCGCCGTGCACCGCCAGGTGCGCGTCCCAGTCGTCCCGCCCGGGCAGGCCGGAGCGGGCCAGCAGCACCAGCTTGGCGCGGGCCCGGCGGGCGAAGTCCTCGGCCAGGGTGACGCCGATGCCACCGAGACCGCCGGTGATCAGGTAGCGGCCCTCCTCGCGCAGCACGCCCGGCTCGTCCTCGGCGGCCACGGTGACCTGCTCGTAGCCGGCCACCCAGCGCCGGTCGCGGCGCAGCGCCACCTCCGGGTGCTCCGGGTCGACCGGGCTGCGCAGCTCCACCGCGAGGGCGGCCACACCGCGCGCGGCGGGGTCGCCGTCGAGCAACCGGACGGTGAGGCCGGGCAGCTCGACCGGGAGCACCCGGGCCAACCCGGCCAGCGTGGCGTGCTCCGGCCGGACCAGGTCGTCGCCGCGCACGTCGCCGATGCCGGCGGTGACCAGGTCGAGGCGGACGCCCGCCTCGTCGGCGGTCAGGCCGGCGCCGGCGAGCGCCTGCACCAGGTGCAGCGCGCCGAAGAAGCCACGCTCCTGGGCGGCCCAGGCGGCGGCCACGTCGGTGCCGGCCGGCTCGCCGTCGAGCGCGAACGCGTGCACGATCCGCCGGGGCAGGTCCGCGCCGAGCGCGGCGACAAGCGCCTCGGCGTCCTCCCGCGCGCCGGGGCGCAGCCGGAAGCCGGTCGCGGTGGCGGTGAACGCGCCGCCGGCGCGTACCTCGACCGGGTCGTCGCCGGCGGCCCGCAACGCGGCGACGAGCGCGTCGCCGCGCGGGCCGTCGGCCAGCACCAGGCAGCGGCCGAGCGGCTCGACCGCGCGGGCCGGCGCCGCCTGCCGCCACACCGGCACGGCGAACCACTCCGGCAGCGGGCGGGGGCCGGTCTCGGCCAGGGCCGCGGCCTCCTCCCGCACCGGGTCCGGGTCGACCCAGTAGCGGCGCCGCTCGAACGGGTACGTGGGCAGCGGCACCCGCCGCGCCTCCGGGTCGACGGCCAGGTCCACCGGCGCACCGGCGCACCAGAGCGCGCCGGCGGTGCCGAGCAGCGTGGCCAGGTCGCCGGTGGGCTCCCCCGGCCCGGGCAGGCTGCCCAACGGGGTGAGCGCGCGCTGCGCCTCGCCGGCCTTGGCGACCTGCATCCGGGCCAGGTTGGCCAGCTGCCGGCCCGGGCCGCACTCGACGAGCGCCCAGGTGCCCTCGGCGAGCAGGGTGGCCACGCACGCGCCGAAACGGACCGGCCGGCGCAGGTGCGCCGCCCAGTACGCCGGATCGGTGGCCTGCGCGTCGGTGATCCAGGTGCCGGTCACGTTGGACACGAACGGCGCGGCCGGCGGGCGCAGCGGCACGCTCGCCATCAGCGCGGTGAACTCGTCCAGGATCGGGTCCATCATCGGCGAGTGGAAGGCGTGCGAGGTACGCAGCAGCTTGGACTTGTTCCTGCCGCCCAGGCTCTCCGCGAACGCCTCGACCAGCGCGGTCCCGCCGGCCACCACACAGGTGCCGGGGCCGTTCACGGTGGCCACCGACAGGCCCTCGGGCAGCCGGTCGGCCACCGCCGACTCGTCAAGCGTCACGGCCAGCATGGACCCGGCCGGCAGGGCGTGCATGAGCCGGCCGCGGGCGGCCACCACCCGCAGCGCGTCGGGAAGGTCGAGCACCCCGGCGAGGGTGGCGGCCACGTACTCGCCGATGGAGTGGCCGATCATCGCGGCCGGGATGACCCCGGCGGCGCGCCACGCGGCCGCGAGCGCGTACTCGACGGTGAACAGGGCCGGCTGGGTCCAGCGGGTCTCGGTGAGCTTCGCCGCCGCCTCCGGATCCCGGCCGAGGATCAGGTCCCGGATGTCCAGGCCCAGGTCGCCGCGGAGCAGCTCGGCGCACTCGTCCACGGCGGCCGCGAACACCCGGTCCTCGGCGTACAGCTCGGCGCCCATCCCGGCGTACTGCGAGCCCTGGCCGCTGAACAGGAAGGCCACCCGGGGGGCGGGCCCGTCGACGACGCCCCGGTGCGCCTTGCGCCGGTCGCGCAGCGCGGCGGCGGCGGCCTGCGGGTCGCCGGCGACCACGGCGGCACGGTGCGCGTACCGCTGGCGGCCGACGCGCAGCGTGTGCGCCACGTCGGCGAGCAGGTCCGGGCCGCCGGCGGTGGCGCGCTCCAGGTGGTCGGCGAGGTCGCGCACCGCGGCGTCCAGCGCGGTGGGGGTCTTCGCCGACACCTGGAGCAGGTGCGCCGGGCGGACCCGCCGCTCGGACCGGTACGCCGCCGGCGCCTCCTCCAGGACCACGTGCGCGTTGGTGCCGCCGATGCCGAACGAGCTGACCCCGGCCCGGCGCGGCCCGCCGTCGGCGTCCCACTTGGTCAGCGTGTTCGCCACGTAGAACGGGGTGTCGGCGAAGTCGATGGCCGGGTTCGGCGTCTCGTAGTTGATGGTCGGCGGGATCAGCCCGTGTTCCATCGCGAGCACCGTCTTGATCACGCTGACGATGCCGGAGGGCTGGCTGAGGTGGCCGATGTTGGACTTCACCGAGCCGATGCCGCACCAGCCCCGCTCGTCGGTGTCCCTGGTGTAGACGGCGGAGAGCGCGGCGATCTCGATCGGGTCGCCGAGCGCGGTGCCGGTGCCGTGCGCCTCGACGTAGCTGATGCTGCGCGGGTCGATCCCGGCCAGCCCGACGGCCTGTGCCACGGCCTCCATCTGCCCGTCGATGCTGGGGGCGGTGAAGCCGACCTTCCCGGCGCCGTCGTTGTTGATCGCGTTGCCGAGCACCACGGCCCGGACGGTGTCCCCGTCGGCGATCGCGTCGGAGAGGCGCTTGAGCAGGGTGACGCCGACGCCGCTGCCCCACACCGTGCCGTTCGCGCTCGCGTCGAACGGCCGGCACCGCCCGTCCGGCGAGGTGAAGCCGTCCATGCCGAGGTAGCCGGCGTGCGGCAGCTCGATGTTGACGCCGCCGGCCAGCGCCATGTCGCACTCGCCGTTGCGCAGCGCCTCGCAGGCGAGGTGGAACGCGACAAGCGAGGTGGAGCAGGCGGTGTGCACGGTCAGGCTCGGGCCGCGCAGGTCCAGCCGGTACGAGGCGTTGGTGGCCACGTAGTTCGGCGAGTTGCCGGTGGCGATGGAGACCGCGCCGTGCGGGCTGCCCCCGACCCGCTTGTTGCGCAGCACGTAGCGGTTCAGGTAGGTCGTGCCGCCGGTGCCGGCGTACACCCCGACCGCGCCGTCGTAGCGGCCCGGGTCGTAGCCGGCGTCCTGCAACGCGGTGTAGCAGCTCTCCAGGAACAGCCGGTGCTGCGGGTCGGTGATCTCGGCCTCGCGGGCGGTCATCCCGAACAGGCCGGCGTCGAACTCGTCGTAGCCGTCGACCAGCGGGGCCCGGTTCACCCAGCTGGGGTCGTCGACCTCGTCGGCGGTGGCGCCGCGGGCGAGCTGCTCCTCGCGGGTCAGCTCGGTCGTCGACTCCACGCCGTCGACCAGGTTGCGCCAGAACTCGTCGACGTCGGCCGCGCCGGGCAGGCGGGCGGCCAGCCCGACGATGGCGATGGGTTCGATGCCGTCGTCGGCGGCGGGAATGTCGTTCTGCATGGGAGGTCGTCCTTCATTCGCAAGCGGTTGCGGCATCACGGCTGGTGAGGTCGGCGGGGAGGCGGGGTACGGCGGGCGCGGCCCCGCCGGGCGGCGGCGCGCAGCGCGGCACGGGCCAGCTCCGGCCGCTCGGCGGCGCCGTCGAGGTTCGCGGCGAGCGCCCGCACGGTCGGGTGGCGGAACAGGTCGAGCATGGTGATCGAGCGGCCGGTGGCCTCGGTGAGCCGGGCGTGCACCGCGGCGAGCGCCATCGAGTGGCCGCCGATGTCGAAGAAGTTGTCGGCGACGCCGACGGTGTCCCGACCGAGCACGTCCCGCCAGATGCCGGCGATCAGCTCCTCGGTCGCGGTGAGCGCGTCCGGGCCGGCGGGCAGCGACGCCCGGGCCGCCTCGGCGGCGACCACGGTCATCGCGCCGAGCGCGGCCACCCGTACCGCCGGGCGGGGCAGCTCGGCCGCCACCTCGCCGGCCGGCGCGTCCGGGTCGGCGGCGAGCGCGCCGACCAGCGCGGCCAGGTCGGCCAGGAGCGCGGAGATCCGGTCGGCCTCGAACAGGTCCGGGTTGTGCACCACCTCGACGCCGGCGCGGCCGTCGGACTCCACCACGTAGACGGTGAGGTCGAACGGCGACCCGGGCTTCGGTACCGGCACCGGGTCGACGGTCAGGTCGGCCAGCGCCAGCCGGGGCGGGACGAAGTTGAGCACGTTGAACAGCACCTGCACCAGCGGGGCGCGGGAGGTGTCCCGGCCGACGCCGAGCGCCTCGACGATGCGTTCCAGCGGGGCGCCCGGATGCGTGGTGACCTCGTGCAGCTCGGTGGCGCACCGGTCGACCTGCTCGGCGAAGCTGCCGCCGGCGCGCACCCGCACCGGCACGGTGTCGATGAAGAAGCCGATCACCTCGTCGAACGCGGCCAGCCGCCGGTCCGCGACGATCGCGCCGAGCACGTGGTCGTCGCCACCGGTGAGCCGGCGCAGCAGCTCGCCGAAGCCGGCCAGCAGCACGGCCGCGACCGTGGTGCCACGCCGGGCGGCCAGGTCGCGCACCGCCCGGTCGGCGGCGGCGTCCAGCCGGACCGCGGCCTCCGCGCCGGCGTACGTCTGCACGGCCGGGCGGGGGCGGTCGCGGGGCAGCTCCAACACGGTCGGCGCGCCGGCCAGGTGCCCGGTCCACCAGGCCAGGTCGGCCTCGCCCCGGCGCCGGTCACGGTCCTCCCGCCAGACCGCGTAGTCGGCGTACGTGGCGGGCAGCGGTGGGCGGCCCGGCGTCGGCCGGCCGAGCGCGCGGTCGTACGCGGCGGCCAGCTCGTCGTAGAGCAGCGCCTCGGACCAGCCGTCGAAGACCGCGTGGTGCACGGTCACCGCGAGCACATGCTCCTCGGCCGCGAGCCGGTACACGGTCACCTGCCAGGGCGGCCCGGTGGCCAGGTCGAACGCGTGCCCGGCGCCGGCCGCGAGCATGCTCGTCAGCTCGGTGTCCGGGTCGGCGGCGGCGGTCAGGTCGACCACCGGCACGGCCACGTCGGTCGGTTCCTCGCGGACCGCGTACGGCACGCCGCCCTGCTGCGCGATGCGCCAGCGCAGCACGTCGTGCCGTTCGACCACCACGCGCAGCGCGGCGCCGAGCGCGGTGACGTCGAGCGGCCCGCGCAGCCGGTGCGCGACGGCGATGTTGTAGGGCGCGCTGGACGGGGCGAGCTGGTCCATGAACCACAGCCGTCGCTGCGGCGGGGAGAGCGTGGGCGGGTTGCCGGTGCGCAGCCCGTCGCCGCCGGCCGGATCGGCGGCGCGGACCCGCCCCACCAGCGCGGCGAACGTGCGGTCGGTGAACAGCACCCGGGTGTCCACCTGCCGGCCCGTCTCCGCGCGGAGCGCGGCGACCAGCCGCATCGCGGCGATGCTGTTGCCGCCGGCGGCGAGGAAGTCGCTGTCCGGGGCCGGGGCGGCGCCGAGCAGCCGGGTCCAGAGTCGCCGGACGGTGGCCTCGACCGGGTCACCGTCGTCGGGGGTGTCGGCCGCCGGCGCGGCGGCGGTGGCCAGCTCGCGCAACGCCGGCCGGTCCAGCTTGCCGGTGGTCGGGCTGACCGGCAACGCGGCCAGCCGCAGCGTCCGGGCCGGCAGCATCGCGGCGGTCAGCCGCTGCTCGGCGTACGCCCGCAGCACGTCGTCGTCCGGCGCCCCGGCCGGGCTGAGGAACGCGACCAGTTCGGTGCCGGCCGGGCCGGGCACGGCCTCCACGGCGGCACGCTCGACGCCCGGGTGGGCGGCCAGCACCGCCTCGACCTCGCCGAGCTCGATCCGCTGGCCGCGCACCTTGACCTGCCGGTCGGCCCGGCCCAGGTAGACGATCCGGCCGTCCGGCGCCTGGTGGACCAGGTCACCGGTGCGGTAGAGCCGCTGGCCGGGAACCGCGCCGAACTCGTCCGGCACGAACCGCTCGGCGGTCAGCGCGGGCCGGTTGAGGTAGCCGTCGGCCAGCCCCGGCCCGCCGATCAGCAGCTCGCCGGTCTCCCCCGGCGGCACCGGCCGCAGGTCCGCGTCGACCACGTAGGCGCGGTGGTTGGGCAGCGGCCGGCCGATCGGCACCGGGTCGGCGTCGGCCGGGGTGAGGTCGCCGCTGACCGCCAGCACGGTGGTCTCGGTCGGCCCGTAGCCGTTGAGGAAGCGCCGGCCGGGCGCCCAGCGGGCCACCAGCTCGGCCGGGACCGCCTCGCCGCCGCAGAGCAGCACCCGCCACGACGGCGCGTCCGCCGGGTCGAGCAGGGCGAGCACGGTCGGGGTGATGAAGCCCCAGGTCACCTCGTGCGCGGCGACGAACCGGGCCAGCCGCGCCGGGTCGGACCGGTCGTCGGCGCCGAGCAGCTGCACCGCGCCGCCGAGGGACAGCGGCACGAACAGGTCCATGGTGGCCGCGTCGAACCCGAGCGAGGCGATGCCGAGGCTGCGCACCGACGCGTCGGCGCCGGTCAGCGCGCTCACCCCGGTGACGAACTCGACCGCGTTGCGGTGGGTGGTGAGCACGCCCTTGGGGCGGCCGGTGGAGCCGGAGGTGAACAGCACGTACGCCGGGTCGCCGGGACGCGCCGGGCAGGGCGCGAGCGGGGCCGGGCCGGGCAGGCCGAGCGCCTCGACGCCGGGCTCGTCGCCGAACTCGGCCGCCGCCGCGTCGCCGACCACCACCCGCACGCCGGCGTCCCGGGCGATCTCGCGCAGCCGGTCACGCGGGCCGCCCGGCTCCAGCGGCACGTACGCGGCGCCGGCCAGCAGCACGCCGACCACGGTCACCACCAGGTCGGGGGTGCGCGCGCCGCACACGCCGACCCGGTCGCCGCGGCCGACGCCGTGCTCGCGCAGCGCGGCGGCCACCCCGGCGGCCCGTTCGACGAGTTGCCGGTAGGTGAGCCGGCTGTCCCACTGGCGCACCGCCACCGCGTCCGGCACCCGGGCGGCCCGGTCGGTGATCAGGTCGGCGAGGGTGGCGTCCGGCCAGGGCAGGTCCGCCCCGGAGGCGGCGCTGACGGTCAGGGTGTCGGTCACCGGTGTGCTCCCAGGTGCTCGGCCGGATCGGTGATCTGGAGGCGGAGTTCGCTGACGTAGCCGCGGCCCCGGGCGTCGGGCACCCAGGCCGCGGTGGGGGCGGGCAACAGCTCGGAGACCACCACCGGCACGTCCGCGCCGGTGCGCAGCGCGGCGTCCACCATGGCGCACAGCGACTGCGCGTACAGCGGACCGGTCAGGTCCACGTAGCAGGGTTTGATCTCGGTGCCCACCTTGACGAACACCCGCTCGGGCAGGCCGGTGGCCGCCCGCCAGCGGCGCACCGCCAGGTAGCGGGCGCTCTCGTCGGGGTGGCCGCCCAGCCCGCACGCGCCGGCCGTGGTGCGCCAGGTACGCCGGGCCACCACCAGCCGGTCGATGGTGATCCGGGGCGTGTGCGGCGTGGCGCCGAACAGCTTGAACGCGTCCAGCAGCAGCGAGCCGAGCAGGGTGGCGAAGACCTCCATCAGCGGCCAGCGGGCGCCGTCCGGGAAGACCGCGGTGAGCCGGTCGCCGGCCCGTTCCACCACCACCGCGGTGGCCGGGACCAGCCGGTCCACGTCGGCGCCGTGCGCGGTGTCGATGCCGAGCTGGCGGTCCGCCGGGCCGGTCAGCGCGTACGTGGTGCGGGTGGTCCGGCGGGGGAAGCTGTCCGGCCAGAGCACCCGCAGCCGGGCCGGGCCGAGGTCGGCGTCGAGGTCGGCGCGCAGCGCGGCCGGGTCGGGGTGGAACGGGCTGAGCACCGCGCTGTCGAAGGCGACCGAGGCGGGGTGCAGCTCGCCGAGCACGAGCAGGAAGTCGCCCCGCTCGACCGCGTCCGGTGACGCGGCGCTGAGCTGGACGTCCGGGTTGTGCAGCCGGGCCGACGGCCAGCCGGGGGTCTCGGCCGGGAACAGCTCCCGCACCCGCTCGGCCAGGTCCGCCGCGCGTACCCGCAGCTCCGCCTGCCCGGCGGGCAGGTCGCGCAGGCCGAACAGCTCGGCCCACCGCTCGGTGAGCGCCGTCCCGGCCCGGCCGATCGGGCCGTCCGGGGCGATCAGCGTGCCCTGGGCCAGCAGCCACAGGTCGGCAAGCCGCACCGGCTCGCCGCCGGCGGCCAGCTCCTCGTGCAGCTCGGTGAAGAGTTCGCCGCAGCGCTCGGCGACCTGCACGGTGAACCAGCGGGCGGTGCGCAGCACCACCGCGAGGGGTTCGGCGAGCGCGTCGGTGACCGCCGAGCCGATCCGGAACTCCAGGTCGCGGGCGGTCTCCTCGTAGCAGACGGTGCGGGCGGCGTACATCTGTCCGCTGTTGCGGGTGGCCGGGCGTCCGGTGACCGCGGTGAAACCGGCGTTGAGCGCGGCGAGCGCGGCGCCGAGCCGGTCCGGGTCGCCGGCCGCGGCCGCCACCTCGTCGCGGGCCGCCCGGAGCCGGTCGAACTCCGCCGCCGTCGCGGCGCGGACCGGCTCGTCGCCGATGGCGGCGATCCGGGCGGTGAGCACCGCCTCGGCGTCCGGGGCGATCGGCAGGTTCGCGCCCCAGCTCAGCTGGCCGCGTTCGACCCACCGGTCGAGCAGCAGGTAGACGTCGTCGGCACCGTGCACCACGCCCTCGGCGCACAGCCGCCCGGCCAGCTCCACCGCCGGCGTGCGCCCGTCGGCGGCGGCGAGCAGCCGGGCCTCGACCGGGGTCAGCGCGATCGGCGGGTGCAGCGGCCAGCGCAGCTCCCGGCCGACCACGGTGAGGTGCGGCTGCAGCGCCGGCGCCCACCAGCGGCGCACCGCCAGGTCGTCGGCGAGCCGGTCGGCGTACGCGATCAGCGCCCACGCCTCGAAGAACACCCGGCGGCGGTGCACCAGCGTCGCGCCGGGCACGGTGCGGACGCCGCGCACCGTCGGGTCGAACGTGCCCCAGCAGACCGGGCCGAAGAAGCCGATGGTCTCGGCCTTGCCGCAGTAGCGCTGCCAGTACCGCAGCAGGCTCAGCTCCCGCTTGCGCCGGCGCACGTTGCGCACCTGCGGGTCGGTACGCAACAGGCCGTCCAGCGCGATGAGCATGTCCGGGTTCTGCCAGGTCACGGCCTCGCGCAGCAGCGGGTCGGCGGCAAGCTCACCGGCCACCGCGGAGGACTCGGCGAACGCCTCGCGCAGCGTCTTGTCGAACACCTCGACGGTGCCGACGCCGGCCAGCAACGCGTCGGCGGCGCCCGCGCACTCCGGCGCGGCGAACCGGTCCAGCCCGGCGGCCGGGAACCCGGCGGTACGCAGGACCACGTCCCGCCACACCGACCAGCCGGTCGCGCCCAGGGGCACCAGGTGACTCATCGCGCGTCCTCCCGGCCGGCGTCGGTGATGTGCAGGCGCAGCTCGCTGAAGTAGCGGCGGCCCGCGCCGTCGGGCACCCAGGCCAGCTCCGGGGCGGGCAGCATCTCGCTGACCGTGACCGGGACGCCGTCGCCGCCGTCGACGCGCGCGGCTCGCACCAGCGCGCAGAGCATGGTGGCGAACCCGGGTGCGGCCAGGTCCACGAAGCAGGGCTTGGTCTCGGTGCCCAACTTGACGTAGACCTGCTCGGGCAGGCCGAGCCGGCGACGCCAGGCCCGGACGGCCAGGAACCGCTGCCGTTCACCGGTGGCGGTGGCCAAGCCGCTCTCGCCCACCGTGGTGCGCCACGTCTGCCGGGCCACCACCAGCCGGTCCACCGTGATCCGCGGCGTGTACGGCGCGGCGGCGACCAGCTTGAAGCCGTCCACGGCGTGCGCGCTGAACGCCTCGGCGAAGACCTCGGCGAGCGGCCAGCGCTGCCCGTCCGAGGCGGTGGCGACCAGCTCGCCGTCGGTTTCGTCGACGGTGAGGTCCACCGTGGGCAGCACCCGCGCCGGGTCGGCGCCCGGCGCGTCGAGGAAGGCCAGTTGGCGGTCGGTCGGGCCGGTCAGCGACTCGGCGGTGCGGCTGGTCCGGCGCGGCCAGTCGGCCGGGAAGAGCAACCGGATCCGCCGCTCGCCGAGGTCGGCGGTCAGCGCCTCGCGCAGCCGCTCCACCCGCGGGTGCGACGGGGTGAAGACCGCGCAGTCGAACGACGACCAGGCGGCGTGCAGCTCACCGAGCACCACGGTGTAGTCGCCGCGCCGCAGCGCCGCCTCGTCGGTGGCGCAGATCTGCAGGTCGGGGCTGTGCATGGCGGCGTTGGACCAGTTCGGTCGGGCGCCGGGGAAGACCGCGTCGATCTTCTCGGCGAGGTCGGCCGCGCGCAGCTCCACCCCGGTGGCGCCGGTGGGCAACGTGTCCAGGCCGAACAGCCCGGCCCAGCGGGCCGCGAAGTCGGCCGCGACCGCGTCGACCGGCCGCTCGCCGCCGCCCCAGAACAGGCCCTGGGCCAGGAACCACAGGTCGGCCAGCGCCACCGGGCCGCCGGACTCGGCGCGCAGCTCGTCGTGCAGGCCGCGCAGCACCTGGAGGTAGGCCTCGGCGAGCGCGTTGGCCAGCCAGCGGGCGGCGCGCATCAGCACGTCCAGCGGCGCGGCCAGCTCGGCCAGCAGCGGGGCGCCGAAGACCACGTCCAGGTCGCGGGCGGTGTCCTCGTAGCAGATGGTGCGGCCGGCGTACATCTGGCCGGCGCGGCGCACCGCGGGCGCGCCGGTCAGCTCGGTGAACGTGGCGTCGAGGGTGTCCAGCGCGGCGCGCAGCGACGCCGGGTCGCCGGCCGCGCCGGCCACCGCGTCGCGGGCGGCGCGCAGCCGGTCGAAGCCGGCCCGGGCGACGGCGCGGGCCGGCTCGTCGCCGATCGCGGCGATCCGGTCGGCCAGCACCCGCTCGGCGTCCGGGCTCACCGGCAGCGCCGCGTCCCAGGTGACCAGCTCCCGTTCCACCAGCCGGTCGAGCAGCGCGTAGCCGTCCTCCGGCCGGCGCAGCCCGATCGCCGGGTCGGCGACCAGGTCCGCGGCGGCGCGGCGCCCGTCGGCGGCGCGCAGCAACGCCGCCTCGACCGGGGTCAGCGTCAGCGGCGGGCGGCCGGGCCGCAGCACGACCCGGTTCCGGATCGCCAGGTGGGGCCGCAGCGCCGGCGGCCACCAGCGGCGGACCGCCAGGTCCGCGCCGATCCGGTCGGCGTACGCGGTCAGCGCCCAGGACTCGAACCACACCCAGCGCCGCCGGGTCAGCCGGTCACCAGGGTTGACCCGGGCAACCTCCGGCTGGTCGGGGTCGACGGTGACCCAGCAGCTCGGCCCGAAGAAGCCGACCGTCTCGTTCTTACCGCAGTAGCGCTGCCAGTACTTGAGCAGCGCCCGTTCCCGGTCCCGCCGGCGCACGTTGCGGGGCGCGTCGGCGCCGCCGCGCACCAGCCCGTCCAGCGCGACCAGGGCGCCCCGGTTCTGCCAGGTGACCGCCTCGCGCAGCAGCGGATCGGCGGCCAGCGCGCCGATCCGCTCGGCCGCGGCGCGCACCGCCTCGTCGAACTCCTTGTCGAAGCGGTCCTCGCCGGTGCCGGTGGCGAGCAGCTCGTCGGCGGCCGCCGCGGCCCGTGGCGCGCTCAACAGCTCCAGCCCGTCGGCGGGGAAACCGGTGGTCCGCAGCATCGCGTCGCGCCACACCGACCAGCCGGTGTCGCCCAGCGGCACCCGGTGCGCACCGCCGGCGGTCCCGCGGCCGGCGGCGCGCACCGGTGCCGGACCCGCGCCCGGTGTCGCGGCGCGGGTGGTCGGGGTGCCGGGCCCGGCGGTCTCCGCGTCCGGCGCGGTCGCGGCGCCCGCCGTCAGGTCGGCCCGAATCAGCGCGACCAGCTCGGCGAGCCGGTCGTGCAGGAAGAAGTGCCCGCCGGGCAGCTCGTGCAGGGTGAACCCGGCGGCGGTGTGCTCCGCCCAGGCCGCGCTCTGCTCGCGGGTGACCGCCCGGTCCTGGTGGCCGGCGAACGCGACGATCGGCACCGGCAGCGGCTCGCCGGGGAGGTAGCGGTAGTCGTCCACCCGGCCGAAGTCGGCCCGCAGCAACGGCAGCAGCAGCTCCACCAGCTCCGGGTGGTCGAGCAGCTCGGCGGGGAGGCCGCCGCCGTCGCCGAGGCGGCGCAGCAGCTCCTCGTCGTCGGCGCGGGACAACCCGTCGAAGAGCCCCGGCGCGGCGACGTGCGGGGCGCGGGCGCCGCCGACGTAGAGCCGCAGCGGCAGCGGCCGGCCGGTACGGCGCAGCTCCCGCACCACCTCGAAGCCGAGGCGGCCACCCATCGAGTGACCGTAGATCGCGTACGGGCGGTCGACCCGGGAGGCGATGGCGTCGGCCACGTCGGCGACGGAGAAGCGGGGGTCCTCGGTGATCCGGTTCTCCCGGCCGGGCAACTGCACCGGCAGCACCTCGACGCCCGGGTCGAACGCGGCCGGCCAGCGCCGGAACGCGCTGGCGCCCGCGCCGGCGTAGGGCAGGCAGAACAACCGCATCGGCGCCTCGGGTCGGCTTCCGGTGGAGACGAACCAGTTCACCGCGGGCCTCTCTGCACAGGGTCGATCCAGTGCCGGCGGCGCTGGAACGGGTAGGTGGGCAGCCCGGTGCGCCGGACGGCGCCCTCGGGGTGCAGGGCGTCCCAGTCGACGTCGCGCCCGGCGACCCAGTCCGCGGCCAGCTCGCGCACCGGCCCGGCGTCGCCGGCCGTCCGGGCGTCGGTGTCGAGCAGCACGTCGAGCGCGGACAGCGCGGCGGGCAGGTCGGCGGCGACCACGGCCGCCCGGTGGGCGAACGGCCGCCGGCCGAGCGCCAGCGTGGCGGCCACCTCGGGCAGCGCCGGCGCGGCTCCGGCCAGGTGGGCCCGCAGCCGGGCCAGCGCGGCCCGCAAGGCCACCGGGGTACGCGCGGAGACCGGCAGCAGCCACGGCCCGTCGCCGGGCGGGTCGACCGGCTCGACCGGCGGCGGCTGCTCCACCACCACGTGGGCGTTGGTGCCGCCGAGGCCGAACGCGCTCACGCCGGCCACCCGGCGTCCGCCGTCCGGCCAGTCCCGGGCCTTGGTCGGCACGTAGAACGGGCCGGCGGCCAGGTCGATCTCCGGGTGCGGGCGGGTGAAGTGCAGGTTCGGCGGGATCACGCCGTGGCGGACGGCGAGCACGGTCTTGATCAGCCCGGCGATGCCGGCGGCGGCGTCGAGGTGACCGATGTTCGTCTTCACCGAGCCGAGCGCGCAGGTGCCGGCGGGCGCGACGCCGGCGTACACCTCGTGCAGCGCGGCCACCTCGATGGCGTCGCCGAGCGGGGTGCCGCTGCCGTGGCCCTCGACGAAGCGGACCTCGCCGGGGGCGACCTCGGCGGTGGCGAGCGCGTTGGCCACGGCGGCGGCCTGCCCGGTCGGGCCGGGCACGGCGAAACCGGCCCGGTCCGAGCCGTCGTTGGTGACCGCCCAGCCGGGCAGGATCGCGTAGATCCGGTCGCCGTCGGCCTGCGCGTCGGCGAGCCGGCGCAGCGCGACCACGCCCGCGCCGGAGCCGAAGCCGGAGCCGTCGGCGGCCTCGTCGAAGGCGCGGCACCGGCCGTCGGGCGAGGCGAGCCCGCCGGGGGTGGCCCGGTGCCGGGGCCACATGACCGTGGCGCCGCCGGCCAGGGCGAGGTCGCACTGGTAGTCGGCGAGGCTCTGCGCGGCCAGGCAGACCGCGACCAGTGAGCTGGAGCAGGCGCTCTGCACGGCCAGCGCGGGCCCGGTCAGGCCGAGCCGGTAGGCCACCTGACCGGGCAGGTGGTCGGTGAACTGCCGGCCGACGAGCCGCGCCTCCCAGTCGTCCGGGTCGACGTCGCCGACCACGGCCGGGTTGTCCATCAGGTGGAACAGGAAGTACCGGTTGGCGGAGGTGGCGGAGTAGACGCCGACCAGGCCCGGGAAGCGGCGCGGGTCGTGCCCGGCGTCCTCCAGCGCCTCCCACGCGGTCTCCAGGAAGAGGCGGTGCTGGGGGTCGGTGCGGGCCGCCTCGTCGGCGCCGAAGGAGAAGAACTCGGCGTCGAAGTCGGTCACCCCGTCGAGCCGGCCGGCGGCGCGGACGTGGCGGGGGTCGGCGCGCAGCCGCGGCCCGACGCCGAGCGCGGCCAGCTCCTCGTCGGTGTGGTCGTGCACGGAGTCCACCCCGGTGCACAGGTTCCACCAGAACGTCGCCACGTCGGGCGCGCCGGGGAAGCGGCCGGCGAGCCCGACCACGGCGATCTCGTCGCCGGTGTGGTCGCGGGCCGCGCGCGGCGGCGCGGCGGGCGCGGGCAGCAGCGGGGCGCGGACCGCCTCGGGCGGGGCGTCGAGCAGTGCGGCCTGGGCGGCGACGGTGGGATGGTCGAACAGGCGCAGCATCGGCAGTCGTACGCCGAAGCGCTCGGCGATCCGCTGCTGCACCCGGCCCAGCAGCAGCGACTGCCCGCCCACGTCGAAGAAGCTGTCGGTGCGGCCGACCGCCGGGCGGCCGAGCACCGCGCACCAGATGTCGTGCACGGCGCGTTCGGTGTCGGTGGCCGGGGCCGCCTCGGCGGGCACCTCGGTGGCCGGGTCGGGCAGCGCCCGCTCGTCGACCTTGCCGCTGACGGTGAGCGGGAAGTCGTCGACCACGACCACCGCGCGGGGCACGGCGTAGTCGGGCAGGGCGGCGGCCAGGGCCGCCCGCAACGCGGCCGGGTCGGGTCGGGCGCCGGCCGGCCGGACGTACGCCAGCAGCTCGCCGTCGCGGGCGATGGCGCGGACGCCGGCCACACCGGGCCGGTCGGCGAGCACGGCCTCGATCTCGGTCAGCTCCACCCGGTGCCCGCGCACCTTGACCTGCCGGTCGAGCCGGCCCAGGCAGACCAGCTCCCCGCCGGGCAGTCGCCGGCCGAGGTCGCCGGTGCGGTACGACCGCACGCCGCCGTCGTCGATGGCGAAGCGGTCGCTGTCCTGGTTGAGGTAGCCGGGCGCGAGGTGCCGGCTGCGGACCACGATCTCGCCGGTGTCCGGGTCGAGGTCGAGCCGGTAGCCGGGGAACGCGGTGCCGACCGGCAGCGGCCCGACGGCGTCCGGGTCCACCTCGGACAGGGGCAGCAGGTGCCGGGCCGCGAACGTCATCTCGGTCGCGCCGTAGCCGTTGACCAGCACGCAGTCGGGGGCGAACCGGTCCCGGCCGCGCGCGGCGTCGGCCCAGGTGACCTGCTCGCCGCCGAGCAGCACCGCGCGCACCGAGGTCAGCCGGCGCTCGCCGAGCGTGTCGAGCAGGTACCGGTAGACGGTGGGCGTGCCGTGCAGCACGGTGGTCCGGTGCCGGTCGAGCTGCTCGACCGCGTACGCCAGGCCCTGCCGGCGCAGGTCGACCGGGACGACCGCGGCGCCGGTGAGCAGCGCCGGGTAGAGGTCGGGGATGGCGGCGTCGAAGCTGAACGAGGCGAGCAGGCTGAGCCGGTCCGCCGGGCCGACGCCGAGCGCCTCGATCTGGTTGTCGACGACGTGGGCCAGGTTGCGGTGGGTCTGCCCGACCGCCTTGGGCACGCCGGTGGAGCCGGAGGTGAACAGCACGTACGCCAGCGCGTCCGGGTCGACCGGTACCGGTCGCAGCGGAGCCGGCGGCACCTCGTCCAGCGGCACCACGAGACGCCCGTCGGCCAGCTCACGGGCCAGCTCACGGTGCTCGGCGGCGCACGCCACGGCGGTGACCCCGGCGGCGGCGACCATGTGTCGCAGCCGGGCGACCGGGAAGCCCGGGTCCAGCGGCACGTACGCGCATCCGGCGGCGAGCGTGCCGAGCAGCGCGGCGACGGTCGGCGCGCCGTGCGTGGTGAGCAGCGCGATGCGGTCGCCGGGTCGGAAGCCGGCGGCGACGAGCACGGCCGCGTACCCGCCGGCCGCACCGGCCAACTCGGCGTAACCGACCTCGTGGGTCTCACCGAGAAGCGCCGGACGGCCCCCGTGGACCGCTGCGACCGCGCCGAAACGATTGATGATCATCGTCTCTGTCATGTCAGGAAGCGGGTCGCGCTCCACTGACGGCAGGCACGCAGCAATCGACAAATGTGACCATTGATCCCCCCCAGGACTTCACATTGGAAGCAGAATAAGGCTCAATCTCTCGACCGGAAGAGCATCGATGCGGGTTGAGCCGAAGGTGGGAGGAACCGTGGTACCCCGGACGGAGGATTTCGTCCGATCATCCCTCTGGCGCGTAGACGATTTACAGCGTAGGTACCTACTCGCGAGTTATTTTACGGTGAAAATACTTCCGGGCCGTCAAATTTTCGCCTCACGGCCCCTGCTCGGCAGCTCGACCCGGATCGCGGGGAGCCTGCTCAGACATCGTACGGCGGGCGCGGAATGGGGTCCACCATCGCGTCGAATCCGCGCGGAAGCTGCGCCACGAGATCCTCGAACTCGCCGACCGTGACCGTGTCGCGCAACGTGGCGAGCACCGCCCGCGCGCCCACCTCGGCGACCGCCGGGTCCACCGCGGCCCGCTCGGCCACCCGGTAGAGGAAGTCCACCGCGGCGCCGGTCGCTCCCGCCCGGTCCGGCGCGGACAGATAGCCGCCCACGTCGTCCGGCAACTGGGCGGCCAGGTCGGCCGACTCGTCGGCGGTGATCCGTTCGGCGAGGGTCTGCAGCACCGCCCGGGAGATCGTCGCGGCGTCGTCCGTGGGCAGCTCGGCCCGACGCGCCACCGCGTCGACGAACAGGGGAAAACGCATGCCGCCCCTCCCCTCGTCGCCGGCCACCGACCCTCCGCCGGCCCGCGGAATACCCGCGCCCACCCCCACCAAACGGAGCCCACACTCCCAAGATCCACTCCACTTCGGCGAAGTGGCTCCATCACGGCCGATCGGATACCACCGTCACGGCGAGCTGGTGTGGATCAAGGAGCCGACCAAGGCTGGCAACCGCCGGCCGACCACGTCGCGGACGTGCCCGCGTCGACCGGCTGAGCCGGGACTTCCGGCCCGGTCACCGGGTCCGTGCGCCCCTGCTCCGGCCCACCCCCGCCGCCTAGCGTCGAGGACGGAGGCGCCGGCTCGAGCCGGCGCGCCGGGGACGAGGAGGACGCCATGCGTACGTGGCAGGTGCGGGACGTGATGACCACCGACGTGGCGTCGGTGCGGGAGGGCACGGCGTACCGGGAGATCGTCGACGTGCTGACCGGCCGGCAGGTGACGGCGGCGCCGGTGGTGGACGGCGACCGGCGGGTCCTCGGGGTGGTCTCCGAGGCGGACCTGATGTACAAGGTGGAGCTGTCCGGGCAGCCGCGTGAGCGGCGGATCCGGCCCGACCGGCACCGCCGGGAGGCGCGGGCGAAGGCCGGCGCGACGCTCGCGGCCGACCTGATGACCGCTCCCCCGGTCACCGTCACGTCGGACGCCACGCTGGTCGAGGCGGCCCGGCTGATGGACTCCCGCGGCGTGAAGCGGCTGCCGGTGGTCGACGACCTGGGCCGACTGGTCGGCATCGTGACCCGCGGCGACCTGCTCAAGGTGCACCTGCGCCCGGACCCGGACATCCGGCGGGACGTGGTCGACGAGGTGCTGCGGCGCACGCTCGGCGTGCGCGACGGCGTGGTGGACGTGACCGTGCACGGCGGCGTGGTGACGCTCACCGGTCAGCTGGAGCGCTGGTCCACGGTGCGCCTGGCGCTGCGGTTGACCCGTCAGGTAAGCGGCGTGGTCGAGGTGGTCGACGCGCTCGGCTACGCGATCGACGACGCGCCGCGCTCGGCCCTGCGGCTCGGCGGCGGCATGCCGGCCGGCATCGCCTGAGCCGACCCGGTCGGTCGGCGGCGTCGGCCCGCGGGTGACGCCGCCGGCCCGCTCACCCTTCGGCGAGCGCGTCCAGCACCAGCGCGGCGGTCCAGCTGAACGCCGGTGAGCCGAGTCCGGCCCCGGTGTCCGGGTGGAAGTACTCGTGGCAGCCGGCGCCGTCGACCAGGTCGAGCAGGGACTCGCGCAACCCGGCCGCCAGGTCGGCCCGGCGGTGCGTCCGCAGCCCCTGCCAGAGCAGCCAGCCCGTGTTCACCCAGCTCGGCCCGCGCCAGTAGCGCAGCGGTTCGAAGTCCGGCGCGGTGCGGTCGTGGGTGGGCAGCGGCCGGTCCATCCGGGCGGCCAGGCCGAACCGGGGCGAGCACGCCTCGGCCAGCACGGCCCGCACCTGCGGCTCGGGCAGGTCGGGCAGCGCCAGCGGCAGCAGACCGAGCACGGTACGGGGTCCGACGAGCCGGTCGGTGCGCACGTCGCGGGGGCGGAACGTGCCGGCTACCGGATCCCAGAGCCGGCTCACCAGGGCCTCGGTGATCCGGGCGGCCCGGTCGCGGTGCGGGCACGGGTCCGCGCCGACGACGGTCGCGATCCGGGCCAGCGCGTACTCGGAGACCCCGAGCGCGGCGTTGACCAGCGGGCACTCCACCAGGAACGGATGCCGGCCGAGCAGCCCCTCGTCCCGGTAGCGGCCGGCGCGGTAGCTGTCCACCAGGGCGACGTAGCGCGCGTAGTCCAGGTCGGTGGGCCGGTGCGCGGCGTCGGCGTACGCGGTGTCGTGCCGGCGGTACGCGCGCATCACCGACTCGTCGGCCGGCACCGCCGCCAGCGGGGCGTCCCAGGCGGGGCTGTTGTCCAGGCCGGACTCCCACGGGTGCACGACGGCGGCCAGCCCGCCCCCGCCGACGTCCCGCCGCCCGGCCAGGTAGCGCTGCTGGGCGACCAGCCGGGGATAGAGCCGGCGCAGCGCGGCCACCGACGCCTCGGACGGCGCGCGGCGGTGCACCAGCCATGCGGCCGGGGCGTGCACGGGCGGTTGGACGATGCCGGAGGTGGGCGCCGCCGGGGCGCCGTCGGCGCGGGCCGAGTCCCAGAACTCGGGGCCGGGGAAGTAGGAGCCGACGCGCAGCGCCGGGTTGAACACGATGTGCGGCACCCGCCCGTCGACCCACTGCGCGGCGAACAGGGTGCGCAGCTCACGCCAGGCCCGATCCGGGCGTACGTGCGCCAGCCCGACCGCGATGAACGCCGAGTCCCAGCTCCATTGGTGCGGGTAGAGCGTGCGCGACGGCACGGTGTGGTCGTGTTCCCAGTTGGCGTCCAGGGTGGCCAGCGCGAGCCGGCGCAGCCGGGCGTCCCGTTCGGCGCCGGCCCGTACGCCGGCCGCCAGGCTGCCGGTCACGCGGCGGCCCGCCACGGCCGGTCCGCCCGCAGCACGTCGGCGGCCTGGCGCAGCGCGGCGACCGGTTCACCGCGCAGCCGGCACTCCAGCGCCAGCCACCCGGGATAGCCGAGGTCGTCGAGCGTGCCCAGCAGCGCGGCCCAGTCCAGGTGCCCGGCGCCGGGTTGGTACCGGTTGGAGTCGCTGACCTGCACGTGCCCGAGGTGCGGCGCGGCGGCGCGCAGCGCGGCGCCGGGATCGTCCTCCTCGATGTTCATGTGGTAGGTGTCGGCGACCACCCGCACCGCGGGCGACCCGACCGCCCGGCACAGCTCGACCGCCTGGTCGAGCCGGTTGACCATGTGGTCCTCGTACCGGTTGAGCGGTTCCAGGAAGAGCGTGACCCCCTCGGCCCGGGCGTGCTCGCCCAGCTCGCCGAGGGCGTCGACGAGCACCCGCCGGTCGTCGGCGGGCGACCGGGGCGGCTCGAACGGTGGCAGCCGGCGGGAGAACATGCCCCAGGCGGCGGGCGTCATGGCCCCGACGCCGCCCAGCTCGGCGATCACGGAGAGCTGGGAACGCAGGTTGCGCACCGCGTCCCGGGAGCGGTCCGGGTCGAAGTCGCCGATGAAGTGGTCCATCTCGACGCAGACGGTCGGCGTCACCACCCCGGCGGCGTGGGCCCGGCGCAGCTCCGGCAGCCGCCGGGCCAGCGCCAGGTCCCCCCGCCCGCGCAGCTCGATGCCCTGGTAGCCGAGGGAGACGGCGAGGGCGTACCTGTCGATCAGGTCGGCGCCGGGGAGCAGCTGCTCCTGGCAGGCCAGTGGGATGTCCATTCAGAACCTCAGCACCACTTGGAGGACGTCACCGTCACCGCGGTCGAGCAACGCCAGGGCGTCGGCCACCGCGCCCGCGTCGACGACGTGGCTCACCAGCGGCAGCGGGTCGACGCTGCCCTCCGCCACCAGGTCCATGAAGGTGTGTGCGATCCGCGTCGGGGTCCACCGGCCGGCCGTGCCGGGTGCCGGGTCCGGCCCGGAGACCTGCGCGGCCACCAGCTGGATCCGGTTGTGGTGGAACTCCTCGCCGAGTTCCAGCCCGTGTGCGTACCCCTGGTAGAAGCCGGCGGCGACGACGCGGCCGGCGTGCGCGGTGGCCTTGATCGCCTGGTGCAGCGCCGGGTACGCGCCGGACAGCTCCAGGCACACGTCGGCGCCCCGGCCGTCGGTGGCCGCCCGCAGCGCGGTGGCGGCCGAGTCGCCGACGGCCTCGACCACCCGGCGGGCGCCGAGCCCGGTGGCGTGCGCCAGCCGCGCTGGTTCGGTGTCGACGGCGACCACCCGGGTGCCGGACAGGACCGCGAGTCGGGTGCCGAGCAACCCGATCACGCCCTGGCCGAAGACGCCGACCCAGTCGCCGAGGTGCAGGTCGCCGGCGAGCACCGCGGTCAGCGCGATGGCTCCGGGCCGGGCGAAGACGGCGGCGAGCGGGTCGAGGCCGGGGGTGAGCGGGTGCGCGGCGGCGGCGGGGAGCACCGCCTCGGCGCGGTGCCCCCAGATGCCCCAGACGAGTTGCCCGGCGCGGCGGTCGGCGACGTCGGGGGCGACCTCGACGATCTCGCCGACCTCCTCGTAGCCGAAGCCGACCACCGGGTACGCGGGTCCGGCCTGGCGGGGCACGAACATCCGGGCGCCCGCGTCCCAGTCCTTGCGGAGGCGGGGGTTGCTGCCCCGGTAGAGGGTCAGCTCGGTGCCGGCGGAGATGCCGGAGTAGCGGGTGCGGACGCGGACCTGACCCGGGCCGAGCCGGTCCGGGGGGCAGGGCTCCAGGCGAACGCGCCGGGGCCCGGCCAGAGAGACAACCCAGTTGCCCATGGCGTCGCTCCGAGGAAAGTGCCGGCCTCGATTCTAACCCCTAAAAATGGGCATATCTGATTAGATTGATGAATCCGTGGGTATTGATGCCGCGCCGTGCTCCTTGGAGAAAGGTGCCACCGATGTCATCACCCTCAACACGGTTGCTCGCGTCGAGCCTGATCCTGGCACTGGCCGGGGCCGGCGCGACCGCCTGCAGCGACGACGGGCAGAAATCCGACAGTACGCAGATCACCGTGTGGAGCCTGGAGGACGTGGCGGACCGGGTCAACGCCACCAAGGCGATCATCGCCGACTACACCGCGAAATCCGGCGTCAAGGTCAACCTGGTCACCGTCAACGAGGACCAGTTCCCCGCCCTGATCGCGTCCAGCGCCGCCGCCGGTGACCTGCCCGACGTGGTCGGCTCGGTGTCGCTCGCCGGCGTCCGCACCCTCGCCGGCAACGAGCTGCTGGAGCCGGACGCCAACAAGGCGGTGGTGGAGAAGCTCGGGCGGGACACGTTCTCCCCCCGCGCGCTGGAGCTGACCAGCGACGGCGGCACGCAGCTCGCCGTGCCCAGCGACGGCTGGGGCCAGCTGCTGGTCTACCGCAAGGACCTGTTCGACGCCGCCGGCCTGCCCGCCCCCGACACGTACGAAAAGATCGCCGCCGCGGCGGCGAAGCTGAACACCGGCGGCGTCGCCGGCATCACCGCGGCGACCGCCCCCGGCGACGTGTTCACCCAGCAGACGTTCGAGCACCTCGCGCTGGCCAACGGCTGCCAGCTCACCGACGACACCGGCAAGATCACCCTGGATTCGCCGCAGTGCGTCGAGGCGTTCCGGTTCTACGGCGACCTGATGCGGAACAACTCGGTCAAGGGCGCCCAGGACGTCGACACCACCCGGGCCACCTACTTCGCCGGCAGGGCGGCCATGCTGATCTGGTCGCCGTTCGTCCTCGACGAGCTGGCCGGCCTGCGCAACGACGCCCGACCCACCTGCCCACAGTGCCAGTCCGACCCGGCCTGGCTGGCGCGCAACAGCGGTTTCGTCACCGCGATCAAGGGCCCGAACGGCACCGAGCCGGCCCAGTACGGCGAGGTCAGCTCCTGGGCGGTGCTCGACGGCGCCGCCGACCCGGCGAAGTCCTTCGTGGAGTACATGCTCTCCGACGGCTACCCGCGCTGGTTCGGCATGTCCCCCGAGGGCCGCTTCCCGGTGCGCACCGGCACGCCCGAGGACAAGCAGAAGTTCCGCACCGCCTGGAACACCAGCCCGGCCGGCGTGGACACCAGGAAGCCCCTCTCCGACGTCTACGGCGACGACGTGCTCGCCACCCTGCGGGAGAGCCCGGACACGTTCCAGCGCTGGGGGCTGACCCAGGGCCAGGGCAAGCTGGTCGGGGCGATCCTGGGCGAGCTGCCGGTGCCGAAGGCGCTCGCCGACGTGGTCGGCGGCAAGTCCGACGCCCAGGCCGCCGCCGAGCGGGCCAAGAAGGACGTCGAGGCCATCGCCAAGGGCGTCAATTGACCACCACCGCGCCGGAGGCCGGCCGGTCCCCCACCCCGGAGCGGCCCCGCCGGCCCGGCCGCCGCCCGCTGACCCTGCGCCGCCGCGAGTCCCGCGCCGGACTCGCGCTGGTCACCCCCACATTGCTCGTCGTGCTCGCGGTGATCGGCATACCCATCGTGTGGACGGTGGTGCTGGCCTTCCAACGGGTACGCCTGGCGACACTGCGCAAGACCGGTCTTTTCGGCGAACTGACGCTGGACAACGTCGACCGGGTGCTGCACACCCCCGGGTTCGCCGACACGCTCTGGACCACCGTGCTCTACAGCGTCGGCGGCACCGCCGGCTCGATCGTGGTCGGCCTGGTCGCGGCGCTGGCGGTACGCGGGCCGTTCCGGGGCCGCACACTGGTACGCGCGTCGATGCTGCTGCCGTACGTGGCGCCGGTGGTCGCCATGACGTTCGTCTGGCAGGTGATGCTCGACCCGCAGCTCGGCATCGTCAACGACTGGGGGCGGCGCTTCCTCGGCTGGGACGCTCCGGTGGCGTTCCTGTCCCAGGAGTCCACCGCGCTGTGGACCGTGATCGCGTTCGAAGCGTGGCGCTACTTCCCGTTCGCGTTCCTGTTCCTGCTGGCCCGGCTCCAGGCCGTGCCGGCCGAGTTGGAGGAGGCCGCCCGGGTCGACGGGGCGACGCCGACGCAGCGGTTCCGGCACATCCTGCTGCCGCAGCTGATGCCGGTGATCGCGCTGCTCGGCGTGCTCCGGTTCATCATGACGTTCAACAAGTTCGACGACGTCTACCTGCTCACCGGCGGCTCCGCCGGCACCGAGGTGGTAAGCGTCCGGGTCTACCAGTTCCTCACCGCCCGCACCGACATCGGCGCGGCCGCCGCCCAAGCCGTCGTACTGGCCGTGGTGCTGCTCGTCTTCGTGGCCATCTACCTGCGCTTCTTCGGCGCGAAACGGGAGGCGTGATGGATCGGGACCGGATCGAGACGGTCGGCCTGCGCTGGCTGCGCCGGCTGGTGATCACCGGCTTCCTGCTGGTCACGCTGCTGCCGTTCTGGTACATGCTGGTGCTCTCGGTGCGCCCGATCGAGCGGCTGCTGCTCGACCCCGGCTCGCTCTGGGTGCCGTTCGGCGAGCTGACCCTCGCCACGTACGCCGAGGTGCTGCGGTCGGTCGAGAACGGCGGTCAGGGCTTCCTCACGTTCATCCGCAACAGCGGCCTGGTGGCGCTGGCCGCCACCGTGCTCACCCTGGTGGTGGCCATCCCCGGCGCGTACGCGGTCTCCCGGCTGCGGTTCTTCGGCCGCCGGCAGGTCAGCGCGCTGTTCCTGGCGGTCTACCTGTTCCCGTCGATCGTCATCGCGATCCCGCTGTTCGTGGTCTTCAGCCGGGCCGGGCTGCGCGGGTCGCTGTTCGGGCTGGTGCTGGTCTACATCTCGCAGACGCTGCCGGTCTCGGTCTACATGCTGAAGAACTACTTCGAGACCATCCCGGTCAGTTTGGAGGAGTCCGCGGCGATCGACGGCGCCGGCCGGCTCGGCATCATCCGCCGGGTCAGCCTGCCCCTGGCCGCGCCGTCGGTGATGGCGGTCGCGCTCTACGACTTCATGATCGCCTGGAACGAGTTCCTGTTCGCCCTGCTGTTCCTGGTCGACCGGCCGGACCGGTGGACCGTCTCACTCGGGCTGTCGCTGCTCGCCGACGGCGTCGAGGTGCCCAAGACCGTGCTGATGGCCGGCTCGGTCATCCTCACCCTGCCGATCGTGGTGCTCTTCTTCGCCGGCGAACGGCTGCTCACCGAGGGCCTCACCAGCGGGGCGGAGAAGGGCTGACGCGGCATGCCAGGATGACCGGGTGCGATCACCACGGGAGGGACCGGCCGGCGCGCGGCTGGCCCGGCTGCTCACCGAGGTGCTCGCCCCGGGCGTCCTGGTCACCGCGCTGCCGCTGGTCGCCGTCGCCCGGGTCAGCCGCGCCCCGGCCCAGCTGCTGCTCTGGGGCGGCACCGCGCTGCTGTTCTGCGCGGTGATCCCGGTCGGGGTGATCGTGTCCGGCGTCCGCCGGGGCCGGCTCACCGACCGGCACGTCGGCGACCACCGGCAGCGGGCCCGCCCGCTCTCGATCGGGCTGGCCTCGGTGGCGGTCGGGCTGCTGCTGCTGGCGGCGCTGCGCGCGCCGGCCGAGCTGTTCGCGGTGATCGTGGTCATCTTCGTGGTCGGCGCCGCCTGCACGCTCGTCAACCACTGGTGGAAGCTGAGCATCCACGCGGCGGTGGCCGGCGCCACGGTCGCCGTGCTGGTGCTGCTGTTTCCCCCGGTGGCGCACCTGGGCTGGCCGCTGGTGGCGGCGGTCGGCTGGTCCCGGGTGCGGCTGCGCGACCACACCTGGCCGCAGGTGCTGGCCGGGGTCGCGCTCGGCACACCGCTGGCCGCCGGCACGTTCCTCGCGCTGACCTGACCGTTACGGTTGGCCCATGAGCAAGCCGACCCGCTGGGTGACCGACACCGAACCCGGCCACTCGCAGTGGTACGTCGACCGGTTCCGCCGCCTCGCCGCCGAGGGCGCCGACCTGGCCGGCGAGGCCCGGCTGGTGGACGCGCTCGTGCCGCCCGGGGCGCGGATCCTCGACGCCGGCTGCGGCACCGGCCGGGTGGCCGCCGCGCTGGCCGGGCGCGGCCACGCCGTCGTCGGCGTGGACGCCGACCCGACGCTTGTCGAGGCGGCCCGCGCCGACCACCCCGGGCCGCGCTTCCTGGTCGCCGACCTGGCCGAGCTGGACCTGCCCGGGCAGGGCGAGGCGGAGCCGTTCGACGCGGCCGTGGTGGCCGGCAACGTGATGACCTTCGTCGCCCCCGGCACCGAACGCGCCGTGCTGGCCCGCATCGCCGCGCACGTGCGCCCGGACGGAGCGGTCGTGGTCGGCTTCGGCACCGACCGGGGCTACCCGGTCGCCGAGCTGGACGCCGACGCGGTCGCCGCCGGGCTGCGCCTGGAGCACCGCTTCGCCACCTGGGACCTGCGGCCCTGGCACGACGGCGCCGAGTTCGCGGTGACCGTGCTGCGCCGGCCCGCCTGAGTCGGGCCGCCGGTCACGCCGGGGCGGCCACCGCGCGGGCGGCCTCCGGGTCCAGCGGGCTGCCCGCCGGCAGCAGGTCGACCAGGCCGGCCGGCAGCCGCACCGGGCGCACCCCGGCGTAGCCGAGCATGCCCGGCACGTCCGCGCCGGACAGCGCGTACCGCCGGCCCAGGTCAGTGACCACGCAGACCGCGCCGCCGGTCGCGCCCGGCGCGGCCGCCGCCTCCACCAGCGCGCCGCGCCCCGGTTCCACCACGACCTGGTCGGCCAGCCCACCCCGACCCCCGGGGGTACGCGTGGCGGCGGTCAGGTCCGGCGCGGTCACGCCGAGCCGGATCTCCCGTACGCCCGCGTCGTCGCCGGCCCGGGCGCAGAGCGCGCCGCCCTCGGGCGTGGCCAGCCGGGGCGGCACGGCGGGCGGCGCGGTCGGCCCCGACGGCTCCAGGTCGGGCAGCTTCGGCAGCGCGGCGAACCGGCCGAGCGTGATCGGTTCCGGCTCGCCCTGGCCGGTGCGCGCCAGCAGCAACGCGGCCTGCAACTCGGTGATGCCGGCCAGCCCGCCGCGCGCGGCCACCGCGTACTGCCGGCCGCCGCCGGAGTTGCGCACCAGGTAGACGTCGCCCACCGCGGCGCCGCCGACCCGCTCGGAGGGGGCGCCGAGATCGCCCACCGGCGGTGGGACCAGGTCGGCGCCGGCCGGCAGGGTGTTGAGCAACGCCGCCGCGACCGGCACGGCCCGTTCCCGGGTGGCGGCCAGCGCGGCGAGCACCCGGTCGGTGTCGCGCAGCAGGTAACGCCGGTCGTGCCAGAGCAGGTGCAGCCCGCCGTCCGGGTGGCGGACCAGCAGGCCCTGCTCGCCGAGCGCCCGGCCGCCGGGCGCGCCCCGGCCGATCAGCAGCGCGGACCGGGCCTCGGCCCGGCCCGCCTCCCCGGTCACCGACGAACAGAGCGTCCAGCCGTCCCGGACCAGCCGGTTCGCGGCGGGCAGCGAGTCCGGGGCGTCCGCGATGCCGAGTGGCAGGCCGCGCGGCACGCCCTCGATGGCGCGGCGGGTGACCAGCACGGTCTTCGGCCGGTCCGCCCCGATGATCAGCAGGGCCGAGGCGTAGTTGAGCACCGGGTGCAGCTTCTCGTCGCGGTAGACGAACCGGGCGCCGGACTCCTTCTCCACGATCACCGCCCGGGTGTCCCGCCAGGAGCTGCCGCCGCCGGTGAACAGGCCGTACAGCGCCACCCCGCCGAGCGCGATCGCCGCCACCAGCACGCTGGCCAGACCGGCGCCGGCCAGCCGGCGGAACGGCGACTGCGCCGGGTCGGTCTCGCGCATGACAAGCGCGGCGACCGCACGCTGGACGGTGAACTGGTACGAGTGCAGCTGATCCTGCCGCGACGCCATCGAGTCCCTTCCGCCGGGTTCACCGGCGCACAGGATAAGCGCTCCGTCGATCCTCCGGCGACCCTGCGTGTCCCCCGCCCGACGCCCCCCGCCCGCGGGCTCTCGCGCTCGGGGGCGGGGATCGCAACGTCGCCGAGGTGGCGGTATCAACCCCACCGCGACACCGCCACTTCGCCGAACTGGTGTCGATCACGCCACAAGCCTCGGTCGATCATGAGGTCAGCGACCGACATACCGGACATGACCGCCGTCAACGTCGTGATCGATCGCCGCAGGAGCCCTGGGCGGTGGCGAACGGGTACCCCCTGGGGTATGTTCGGAGGCAGGAGGTGCGACGTGAAGCTACGACCCGAGATGACCGGCGACGCGCTGACCCGGCTCAAGCGGGCCCGGGGTCAGCTCAACGCCGTGATCGAGATGATGGAGAACGGTGAGGACTGCCGTGCGGCGTTGACCCAGCTCGCCGCGGTGTCCAAGGCCATCGACCGGGCCGGCTTCAAGATCATCGCCTCCGGCATGCGGCACTGCGGCACCGCCCGGCAGGCGGGCGAGGAGCCGGAGATGACCGAGGAGGAGCTGGAGAAGCTCTTCCTCTCCCTGGCCTAGCACCACGACATCCGACCCGGGTCGCGTGATCGCGGCCCGGGCGGGTAACCCGTGTCCGGAGAACCCGGGCCGGAGTCTGTCCCGCGCATACCCCCGGGGGTATACGCGACGACGAGAGGAGAACGGCACGTGACCGTCGAGGTTTCCGTCATCGCCACGTCCTCGCTCGGCGACCGCAGCTACCTGGCCGCCGACGGCCGGGTGGCGATCGTGGTCGACCCGCAGCGCGACATCGACCGCGTCCTGCACCTGGCCGGCGCCAAGGGGGTGCGCATCACCCACGTGGTGGAGACCCACATCCACAACGACTACGTCTCCGGCGGCCTGGAACTGGCCCGGATCACCGGCGCGCACTACCTGGTGGCCGCCGCCGACCAGGTCGGCTTCGAACGGATGCGCGCGGCCGACGGCGACGTGGTCCCGGTCTCGGACGACCTGCGGCTGCGGGTCGTCGGCACGCCGGGCCACACGTTCCACCACCTGTCGTACGTGCTGGACGAGACGAGCGACGGCGGCTGGACGCCGGTCGGCGTGTTCACCGGCGGCTCGCTGTTGTTCGGCACCACCGGCCGCACCGACCTGCTGGGCCAGCAGCACGCCCACGAACTGGCCCACCACCAGCACGCCTCCGCGCGCAAGCTGGCCGACCTGCTGCCCGACGGCGCGCAGGTGTGGCCGACGCACGGCTTCGGCAGCTTCTGCTCGGCCAGCCAGGCCGACGCCCCCGAGTCGACCATCGGCCGGGAGAAGGACGCCAACCCGGTGCTGCGGCTGGCCGCCGACCGGTTCGTCACCGAGACGCTCGCCGGCCTGGACGCCTACCCGGCCTACTACGCCCACATGGGGGTGGCCAACGCCGCCGGTCCCGCCCCGGTCGACCTCACCCCGGTGGCCCGGGCCGACGCCGGCGAGCTGCGCCGCCGGATCGCCGCCGGCGAGTGGGTGGTCGACCTGCGGCACCGCAAGGCGTACGCGGCCTCGCACCTGGCCGGCACCGTCAGCCTCGGCCTGGACGGGCCGATGTCGACCTGGCTCGGCTGGCTGATCGAGTGGGGCGTGCCGATCACGCTCCTGGCCGAGACACCGGACCAGGTCGCCGACGCCCAGCGGGAGCTGGTCCGGATCGGCATCGACCGGCCGGCCGCCCAGGCCACCGGCACGCCCGAGCGGTGGACCGCCGAACGGTCGGAGCTGCGCGAGCTGACCGTGGCCGACTTCCCGGCGCTGGCCGCCGCGCAGGCCGGGAACACCCCGGCCGGACTGCCCGCCCCGCAGGTCGTCCTGGACGTGCGGATGACCAACGAGTGGACGGCCGGGCACGTCGACGGCGCGGTGCACATCCCGCTTCCCGACCTGCCCACGCGGCTCGCGGACGTGCCCGCCGGCACGGTCTGGGTGCACTGCGGCTCCGGCTACCGGGCCACCGCCGCCGCGTCCCTGCTGGCCAACGCCGGCCACGACGTGGTGCTGATCGACGACATGTTCGGCCGGGCCGAGGCCGCCGGCGTCCGGCTGGCACCGACCGCCTGATCTCCCCGTTCCCCGCCCGGCCGGCGCGCCCACCGCGCCGGCCGGCGATGCCCCCTGCCCAGAACCACCGAAGGAGAGAGCATGACCACCACGACCCCGTCGACCATCGACGCGGCCACCCTGCGGGAGCTGATCGCCGCCGGCCGCGCCCCCCGGATGCTGGACGTCCGCAGCCCCGGCGAGTTCGAGGCCGCGCACGTCGCCGGCGCCTACAACGTGCCGCTGGACCTGCTCCGGGAACACCGCGAGGAGCTGCGCGACCACCTCGACGAGGACGTGGTGCTGATCTGCCGCTCCGGCGCCCGCGCCACCCAGGCCGAGCAGGCGCTCGCCATCGTCGGCCTGCCCAACCTCAAGGTCCTCGACGGCGGCATGCTGGCGTGGCAGGCCGCGAACGCACCGGTCAACCGGGGCCGGCCGCGCTGGGACCTGGAGCGCCAGGTCCGCCTCGTCGCCGGCTCGATCGTGCTGGCCGCCGTCGTCGGCTCGGTGTGGGCGCCGGGCCTCGAGTGGGTCGCCGGCGTCATCGGCGCCGGCCTCACCTTCGCGGCGGTCTCGAACACCTGCGCGATGGGCATGCTGCTGAGCAAGCTGCCCTACAACCGGGGCGCAAGCTGCGACCTGGACACCGTCGTCGGCCAGCTGCGCGACTCCGGCGCCGGGCGGCGATCGTGACCGCCCTGGCGCTGACCGTGGCCGGCGCGATGCTCATCGGCGTCAGCCTCGGCCTGCTCGGCGGCGGCGGATCCATCCTCGCCGTGCCGCTGCTGGTCTACGTCGCCGACCTGCCCGCCAAGGAGGCCATCGCCACCTCGCTGCTCGTCGTCGGCGCCACCAGCGCCGTCGGCGTGCTGCCGCACGCCCGCGCCCACCGGGTGCGCTGGCGCACCGGACTGGTCTTCGGCCTGGCCGGCATGACCGGGGCGTACGCGGGCGGCCGGCTGGCCGAGTTCGTCCCGGCGAGCGTCCTGCTCACCGCGTTCGCCCTGATGATGCTCGCCACCGCGGCCGCGATGATCCGCGGCCGGCGTCCCGCCGAGGGACGGGCGACGCCGCACGAGCCGCCGGTGCGCCGGGTGATCCTCGACGGCGTGGTCGTCGGCCTGGTCACCGGCCTGGTCGGCGCCGGCGGCGGGTTCCTGGTCGTGCCCGCCCTGGCGCTGCTCGGCGGGCTGCCGATGCCGGTCGCGGTCGGCACGTCGCTGGTCGTCATCGCGATGAAGTCATTCGCCGGCCTGGCCGGCTACCTGTCCAGCGTGCAGATCGACTGGGGGCTCGCGGGCGCGGTGACCGCCGCCGCGATCGTCGGCAGCCTGCTCGGCGGCCGACTGGCCGGCCGCATCCCGGAGGACGTGCTGCGCAAGGCGTTCGGCTGGTTCGTCGTGGTGATGGGCGTGTTCGTCCTGACCCGGCAGTTACCGCCGGTTACGGGACTCGCGCTGGCCATTCTCGCCGCAGCCGGTACGGTCACGGTGGCGGTGTGGGGCCGCCGAAGGAGGGGACACAGTGGACAGCAACGCCTGGGACGACCGGTACGCCAAAGCATCCGGACTGGTGTGGAGCGCTGAGCCCAACCGGTTCGTGGTCGAGTCGGTCGCCGGCCTGAGTCCCGGCTCGGCGTTGGACATCGCCGCCGGCGAGGGGCGCAACGCGGTCTGGCTGGCCGGTCAGGGTTGGCGGGTCAACGCGGTGGACTTCTCGACCGTGGCCATCGAGCGCGGGCGGGAGCTGGCCGCCGCGCGGGGCGTCTCGGTCGACTGGCGGGTCGCCGACGTGACCGCGTACCGGCCGGTGCCGGGCAGCTACGACCTGGTGCTGATCAGCTACCTGCACCTGCCGGCCGCCGACTTCGCCGGGGTGCTCGCCGCGGCCCGGTCGGCGCTGCGCCCCGGCGGCACGCTCGTGGTGGTCGGCCACGACCTGGCGAACCTCTCCGGCGGCACCGGCGGTCCGCAGGACGCCAACGTGCTGCTCACCCCGGAGGCGGTGGTCGACGGGCTGGCCGGGCTGCGTATCCGGCGCGCCGAGACGGCCCGCCGCCCGGTGCCGACCACCGACGGCGGCACGGTCGACGCGCTGGACACCGTGGTGGTGGCCACCCGCCCGGCGGACTGACCGCCGGCCGGGGCGTTCGCCGGGCCGAGTCCCGAGCCGGCCGGTACCATCCGGTGACGGATCGGCGGAGAGGACACCGGGTGGGCGTGCGTTTCGAGGAGTTGGCCTGGCGGGAGACCCCGATCGGGGAGATCAGCCTGCGCCGGCGCCACGACCCGGCGTTGGGCGCCGAAGTCTACGAGGTGAAGCTCGACGACGAGTACCTCATGTCCAGCGCCTTCCCGGTCGCGGAGATCGAGCTGGCCCGACTCGGGCTGGCCCCGCTCACCGGCGAGACGCTCGACGTGGTGGTGGGCGGGCTCGGGCTCGGCTACACCGCGCGCACCGCGCTGGCGGACGCCCGGGTGCGTTCGCTGCTGGTGGTCGAGGCGATCGAGGACGTGATCGACTGGCACTGCCGGGACCTGCTGCCGTTCGCCGCCGGTCTGGCCGCGGACCCGCGTACCCGGTTCGTCCGGGCGGACTTCTTCGCCGCGGTCGCCGACGGCGGGTTCGACCCGGACGAGCCCGGGCGGCGGTTCCACGCGGTGCTGCTCGACGTGGACCACTCCCCCCGCCACGTGCTGCACCCGAGCCACGCCCCGTTCTACACGGTCGAGGGCCTGCGGCGGCTGGCCACGCTGCTGCACCCGGACGGGGTGTTCGCGCTCTGGTCGAACGACCCGCCGGACTCCGAGTTCCAGCGCACGCTGACCGAGGTGTTCCCGACGTCGGTGGCGCACGTCGTCCGGTTCCCCAACCCGCTGCAGGGCCGGGAGGCGGCGAACACCGTCTACGTGGCCCGGCGCTGACCGCCCGCCGGTGGGCATGGTCGCCGGCGGAGCGGGAAAGCGCGCGGCCCACCGGGGGAGACGGGAGGCACGACATGCGTGCGTTGCTCTGGGTGGTCGGCGTGGTCGCCGGCGTGCTCATCCTGCTCGGGCTGCTGCTGGAGGCGGTCCGCTGGCTGGTCATCATCGGCGTGATCGCGCTGGCCGCGGTCGTCATCTTCGCCATCCTGAAGACCCGGCGGGTGGTCGACCGGCACTCGGCGAGGCACCGCTGATGTGACCAACCCGGCAACCTACGCCAGCGTAAGTTACCGGCCGGTCACGTTAGGCTGGGGCCGTCATCCGCGCAGCGAGGAGAGACGGCGATGGACGCGACCGACCGGCGACCCTGGACCCAGAGCTACGCACCCGGGGTGCCGGCTGAGATCGCCGAGCCGGACGGCTCGCTGGTCGAGCTGCTCACCGACGCGGCGGGCCGGTTCGGGCCCCGGGTGGCCCTCGACTTCTACGGCGCCACCACCACCTTCACTGAGCTGGCCGACCAGGTGGCCCGCGCCGCCGAGGCGCTGCGCCGGCTGGGCGTCTCGCCGGGCGACCGGGTGGCGCTGGTGCTGCCGAACTGTCCGCAGCACGTGGTCGCCTTCTACGCGGTGCTGCGCCTCGGCGCGGTGGTGGTCGAGCACAACCCGCTCTACACCGCCGTCGAACTGGACCGGCAGCTCACCGACCACGGCGCCGAGGTGGCGGTCGTGTGGGACCGGATCGCGCCGCTGGTGGCGGGGCGCGGCGCCGTGCGTACCGTGGTCGCGGTCGACCTGACCGCGGCGCTGCCCCGGCTCAAGCGGTGGGCGCTGCGGTTGCCGCTGCCGAAGGTCCGCGCCGCCCGCGCGGCCATGACCGGCACCGCGCCCGGCGCGCGGGCCTGGTCGGACCTGGTCGCCGCCGCCGACCCGCTGCCGGCCGCGCACCCGGGGCCGGGCGTCGACGACGTGGCGCTGTTGCAGTACACCGGCGGCACCACCGGGGTGCCCAAGGGCGCCGTGCTGACCCACCGCAACCTACGGGCCAACGCCGCGCAGGGCCGGGCCTGGGTGCCCGGCCTGCGCGACGGCGCGGAGACGGTGTACGCGGTGCTGCCGCTGTTCCACGCGTACGGGCTGACGCTCTGCCTCACCTTCGCCGTGGGCATCGGGGCGACGCTGGTGCTGTTCCCGCGCTTCGACGCCGACCAGGTGCTCGACGCGGCCCGCCGCCGCCCGCCGACGTTCCTGCCGGCGGTGCCGCCGGTCTACGCGCGACTGGCCACCGCCGCCCGCGAGCGCGGCGCGGACCTCACCTCGATCCGGTACGCCATCTCCGGCGCGATGGCACTGCCGCCGACCACCGTGGACCTGTGGGAACAGGTGACCGGCGGGCTGCTCGTCGAGGGCTACGGGATGACCGAGACGTCCCCGATCACGCTTGGCAACCCGGTCGCGCCGACCCGCCGGCCCGGCACGGTCGGGGTGCCGTTCCCCTCCACCGAGGTCCGTATCGTCGACCCGGAGGACCCGACCCGCGACCGGCCCGCCGGCGAGGCCGGCGAACTGCTGGTACGCGGCCCGCAGGTGTTCTCCGGCTACTGGAACCGACCCGACGAGACGGCGCGGGTGCTGCTGCCCGACGGCTGGCTGCGCACCGGCGACATCGTCACCATGGACGCCGACGGCTTCGTGACCGTGGTCGACCGGATCAAGGAACTCATCATCACCGGCGGCTTCAACGTCTACCCGTCCGAGGTGGAGGAGGCGTTGCGTCGCATCCCCGGCGTTATCGAGGCCGCCGCCGTGGGCGTGCCCACCGCGGACGGCGAGGAGGTGGTCGCGGCCGTGGTGCTCGACGTCGCCGTGGCCGGCACCCCGGAGGCGATCCGCACCGCCTGCCGCACCCACCTGGCCGGCTACAAGGTGCCGCGCCGGGTGGTGGTGGTCGAGGACCTGCCCCGCTCCCAGATCGGCAAGATCCTCCGCCGCGAGGTCCGCGACCGGCTCCTCGCCGACGGCTGACAGGCCGGTATCGCGCGTCAGTCGACCGGATAGCCCGTCGCCGCGACGTCGTGCCGGACGTCGGCGAGGACGAGGCGAGGGTTCAGGGTCCGCGTCACCGCGTCGGTCAGCGGCCGGTGGGCGACCACGTGCGCGACGGCCGCCCGGTCCACGGCGATCTCGTAGTAGTCCTCGGCGAATACCACGTACCGCTCCACGATGTCGTCGAGGAGGATCTTCAGCATCCCGGACCCGTCCGGCCCGACGTCGTCGTACAGTCCGGCACGCGGCGGGAAGGTGATGTCCGCGCCGGCCTGCCAGCGGTCGTCGCCGTCCAGCCGCCACAGCACGGCGGTCGCGACGAAATGCCCCTCCTCGTCGCCGAACGCCGGCTCGGCCACCAACGGGCCCAGCACCTCCGGCAGACCGTCGAGCAGGCCCGGCCACAACTCGCGATCCTCGTGGGCGTAGGGCGACATGGGCGACTCGTGGTCGAAGACCCGGATGAACACGCCGTCGGCGGTGAACACGACGGCCCACTCGTCGCCACTGCCGTTGCTCATCAGCGCCGCCTCGTCCGGACCCCACGCCGGATCGTAGGCGTAGTACGGATGCCCACCGTCGAGAATGCGTTCCAGCACGGCCAGCGCCCGGCACCGCCGTTTCAGCACGTCGATGTCCGGCAGTTCGGCGGCGATGTCGTACGCGGTCACCGCGCGACCCTACTATCCGCTGCGTCACCGATGCCCCGGGCGGGAAGGTCGTCGGCAGCCGGCCGACCCGCAGGAGGCGCGAGTCCGATCCGTTCTGCCGAGCGCGAAGTCACCGATCACGATCCGCCCGGACCGGCCAGAATCGTGGGATGACGGATCCTGGACCGGACGCGCCGCAGACGCGGCTCGCGAGCCTCTACGCGGCCTTCAACGGGCGTGACGTAGCCAGCCTGCTGGCTGCGATGACCCCGGACGTCAGATGGCCCAACGGCTGGGAGGACGGTGTCCTGCACGGCCACGCCGAGGTGGGCGCCTACTGGCGCCGGCAGTGGGCCGAGATCGACCCGACGGTGACGCCGACCGCCTTCGCCGTCGAACCCGACGGCCGCATCGCCGTCACCGTCCACCAGGTGGTCCGGGACCGGGCCGGGTCGGAGCTGGCGAACCAGACGGTCACGCACGTCTACCGCCTCGCCGACGGGCTGGTGGCCGAGATGGAGATCCGCGAGCGGTCCTGAGCGCGCGGCGGGACGGTCAGAGCCAGCCGTTGGCGCGGGCGGCGCGGGCCGCCTCGATCCGGTTGCGGGTGCCGGTCTTGCCGATCGCCGCCGACAGGTAGTTGCGGACCGTGCTCTCCGACAGGTGCAGCTCGGCCGCGACGTCGGCGACCGTCGCGCCGTCCATGGCGGCAGCGAGCACCTCGCGTTCCCGGCCGGTCAGCGGATCCGGGCCGGCCGACAGCGCCGCCACCGCCAGCGCCGGGTCGATCACCCGCTCGCCGGCCAGGACCCGCCGGACCGCCGCCGCCAACTCCTCCACCGGGCCGTCCTTGACCAGGAAACCCCGGGCGCCGGCCGCCATGGCCCGACGGAGGTAGCCGGGCCGGCCGAACGTGGTGAGGATGAGCACCCGGCAGGTCGGCACCTCGGCCCGCAGCGCGGCGGCGGCGTCCAGGCCGGTGCCGTCGGGCATCTCGATGTCGAGCAGCGCCACGTCCGGGCGGACCCGCCGGGCCGCCTCGACCGCGCCGGCGCCGGTGCCCACCTCGGCCACCACCTCGATATCGGGTTCGAGGTTCAGCAGCAGGGCCAACGCGCCGCGCATCATGCCCTGGTCCTCGGCCAGCAGCAGCCGGATCACCGGCACACCGCCGGAGCGGGCCGGCCGTGGACCCGGGCGGTGAGCCGCAGGCCGCCGTCGGGGTCCGGGGTGACGTCAAGCGTGCCCCGGGCCCGGCCCAGACGTTCGGCGAGACCGCGCAGCCCGTTGCCGAACTCGGGCCGGCCGCCGACGCCGTCGTCCCGGACGCTCAGCACCGACCCGTCGGCGTCGAGGTGGACATCGATCTCGCAACGGGTCGCCCGGCTGTGCCGCAGCACGTTCGTCACCGCCTCCCGCAGCACCCAGCCGAACGTGTCGTCGACCGCCGCGTCGAGCGGGTCGCCGCCGTGCCGTACCGTCACCGCGATCCCGGCGTCGGCCAGGGCGGCCCGGGCGTTGGCCAGCTCCCGGCCGAAGCTGTGGTCCCGGTAGCCGGTGACGGCCTCGCGGACCTCGGCCAACGCGGTCCGGCCGATCCGTTCGATGTCCGCGGCCTCCGCCGCCGCCCGGTCCGGGTCCGCCGGCACGAGCCGGCGTACCACCTCCGCCTTCACCACGACCAGCGAAAGCGTGTGACCGAGCAGGTCGTGCAGGTCACGGGCGAACCGGAGCCGTTCCTGCCGCACCGCCGAGCGGGCCAGCTCGCGCTGGGTCCGGCGCAGCTCGTCGACGAGCTGCGCCATCCGGACGAACGCCAGCGTCATGGCGCCGGCGAGCATCGTGATCAGCGCCGTCTGCGCGGTCTCCGCGGCCGGCGCCCCACGGGCCACGCCGATCGCCGCGACCGCGGCGACCGCGGCGCCGACCCAGCCGAAGCCCCACGCCGGACGGTCCACCGTCACGGCACCCGCCGCCGCCACGTACATCAACAGGATCAACCAGCCGCCGGGACCACCGGCGTACGCTGCGGCGAGCCCCACACCGAGCAGCGCGAACACCGCCAGCCCGAGGCGCCGCGCCAGCGGCGGGACCGGCAGGGACACCACCGGCACGGCCACCATGGTGAGGTAGAGCAGCGCGAACCCGATCAGCCCGACGGCCGCCGGCGCGGCGGGCCGCACCTCGCCGTCGACGATCGCGGCGGCCGGCGGGACCAGCAGCCAGAACCACAGCGTGTGCGCCGCGACCAGCGCGACGCCCCGCCTCCGGGCGGCGGCGTCAGGGTCGGGGCGGGCCATGGCAGTCACCGTACGGCGGTCAGCGGCGGACGGTCGAGCGACGGTACGCGCCGGCTGCCAGCACCGCGAACACGCCGGTCCAGGCGAGCAGCAACGCCAGCCCGGCCGGGGCGGGCGCCCGCCCGTCGACCGCGCGCCACCCCAGTTCGGCGAACCGGAAGGTGGGCAGCACGTGCGCGAGGTGCCGCAGCGCGTCGGGGAAGTACGCCACCGGCACGAGCAGGCCACCGAGCACGGACAGGGCGAGGAAGGCGAGGAAGACGGCCGGCTGGGCGAGGTGCGGCGCCAGCGCGTACCCGATGGCGAGCCCGAGCAGCGCGAACGGCGCCGTGCCGAGCCACAGCGTCACCACCAGCGCGACCCACCGCCCGGCGGGGAGCGCGACGTGGTGCTGGAGCACGCCGGTGAGGCCGACCGCGACGACCGCCGGGACGCCGCTGAGCATGCTGGTCACGGCCTTCGCGACCACCACCCGCCACGGCGGCAGCGGGGTGACGCGGAGCTGGTGCAACCAGCCCGACGCGCGTTCCTGCGCGACCGAGCCGGCCACCGTGAGCGCGCCTGCCACCGCGCCGTAGCCGGCCAGGCCGACCATGAGCGCGGTGGCGGCGTCGAGGCCCTCCAGCCGGTCGTCGCCGGCCAGCGGCGAGAAGATCAGGTAGGTGACGACCGGCCCGAGGACGGTGAACATGGTCAGCCGCGGGTCCCGGACCAACCGCCGCAGCTCGAACCGCAGATAGGCGCGCATGTCAGTGCTCCTTCGGAGTCGAGGTGAGCGCACGGAAGGCGGCCTCCAGCCCGGGGGCGGCGACCTCCAGACCCCGGAAGCCGCGGCCCGCCGCCAGCGCCAGCACCGTCGCGTCGGCGTCCTCGGTGGTGAGCACCACGCGGTCCCCGCGCACCCGCACCGACCGTACGGCGGGCAGCAACTCCAGACCGTCGACCGCCCCGCCGGCCAGGTCGAACGCGACCGTGCGGGCACCGGCGAGCGCGCGGACCTGCGCGGGCGTGCCGTCGGCCACCACCCGCCCGGCGGCGAGCACCACGACCCGGTCGGCGTACTCGTCGGCCTCGTGCAGCTGGTGGGTGCTGAACAGCACGGTGTGGCCGTCGTCGGCGTAGCGCCGGATCGCCGTCCAGAACGCCAACCGGGCCTCGACGTCCAGGGCGGCGGTCGGCTCGTCGAGGACCAGCAGGTCCGGCTGGCTGGCCAACGCGAACGCGAACCGGGCACGTTGCGCCTCGCCGCCGGAGAGCCGGTCGACGCGGCGCGTGGCCAGGTCGGTGAGCCCGGCCAGGCGCAGGATCCGGTCGGTGTCCAGCGGGTGGGGATAGAGCGCCCGGGCCAGCTCGAGCAGGTCCGTGACCGTGGCACCGGGGACGAACCCGGCGCCCTGGAGCATCGCGCCGACCCGGCCGGCCCGGACCGCCTCGGCGGGCGTCCCGCCGAACAGCGACACCGTACCGGCGTCGGCCGGCGCGAGCCCCAACAGGATCGAGATGGTGGTGGTCTTGCCGGCGCCGTTCGGTCCGAGCAGGGCCACCGTGCTCCCCCGCGCGATGGTCAGGTCGATCCCGTCGACCGCCCGGACCGGGCCGTAGTGCCGGGTCAGCCCGGCCAGTCGTACCGCGTCGTCGTCCATGCCCCGACGGTAGGGAGACGGGGGCGGCTCCGGCAGGGTCGGCGATACCCGGTCGGCCGGTACAAATGTCACCCGACGGCGTGGGGCTCCAGCGTGTGCGGCAGGCCGAACAGGTCGAACACCGCCGGGTCGGCGCGGTGAGGCAGGCGTTGGTGGCGATCCGGTGCAGCCAGGTGCGCACCGACGCCCGCCGCGGGTCGTACCGGTCGGCGGCCCGCCACGCCCGCACCAGCGTCTCCTGCACCACGTCCTCGGCCTCCTCGACGGAGCCGAGCATCCGGTAGCAGTGCGCCAGCAGGTCACCGCGGTACGCCTCGTGCTGCGTCGTGTTCCCCGCCACCCGCGCGAGCCTACGCGGAACTCCCCTGCCCGATGAGTTCTGCGTGGCGCACCGGTATGTGCGGGGTGAGGGCGGCCCGACCGGAGCCGCCACGACCGCAGGGAGCTTCGATGGGCGACATCATCGTCATTCAGTTCGTCACGCTGGACGGAGTGGTCTCCGACCCCGACGGGCGCGGCGGCACCGACCACGGCGGCTGGGCCTTCCGGTACGGCCCGGGCGCGGTCAGCGGTGACAAGTTCCGCCTCGGGGAGCGGATGGAGCGGGGCGTCCAGCTCTACGGCCGGCGGACGTGGGAGCACTTCGCCCGGCTGTGGCCGGCCCGCGCCGGCGACTACCCCCGGCTGATGAACGCCGTGCCGAAGCGGGTGGCGACCCGCACCGGCATCGACGCGGACGCCTGGTCGAACTCGGCGGCGATCGACGGCGACCCGGTGGCCTGGGCCGGCGAGGAGCGGGCCCGGCGCGACGTGGTCGTGATCGGCAGCCTGAGCCTGGTGCACGCGCTGGCCCGGGCCGATGTGGTCGACGAGTACCGGCTGATCACCTTTCCGACGGTCCTCGGGCGGGGCGAGCGGCTGTTCGCCGCCGGCACGCCCGCCGACTTCCGGTTCACCCGGGCCGAACCGGTGGACGCGGCGACACTGACGGTGCTGCGCAGCGCCCGGTGAGCGGTTTGCCGTCGCGACGCCACGGGTAGACGAGCGTCCATGGTGGATTCACGGGGCAAGGCGGTCGGGCGTTACCTTTTGCGGCTCGTCGGCGGGGTGTCGGTGATCTGCGGGCTGCTCATGGCGTTCGGCAGTCTCGCCGACGGCAACCTCGTCGGGATCGTCCTCAGCGCGGTGCTGATCGGCGGCGGGGTGTTCGCGCTCAAGCGTTCGGGCAGCCCTCGCCGAGCGGAGGGCTCGACCTCCGCGCCGATCGCGGGGCAGCAGGCACGCTGACCCGACACCGGCCGCGTCCCGCGGCCGGTGTCGGTGCCTGCGCCTAGGCTGTGGCGATGGTCGACCGACGGCAGGTGATGGGCTTCCGCGTCCGGGCCCAGCAGCTCGACCGCGCCGGGGGCACGGTGGCCGAAACCGCCGTGCTCGACCTCGGCGCGCAGCACACCGGCCCCGACGGCGGTCGGTGGGCGCTGGCTCTGCGCGGGGTCGACGCGTCGGCGTCCGCCGGCGACGACCTGGTCCTGCTCTGGACCGTGCGCGGCGCTCCCCACCTCTACCGTCGCGCCGACGTCGGGCGGGTGGCGGCCGCGGTCGAGCCGTTCTCGGACGCCGACGCGGCCAAGCGCATCTACGACGCGGCCAAACCCTTGAAGGCGGCCGGGATCGGCATCCTCGCCGCCCTCGACGAGGTGGCCGCGCGGATGCGGACGATCGTCACCGAGCCGACGGTCAAGGGCGACGTCTCGGGCCGCCTCGCCGACGCGCTGCCCGAGCCCTATCTGCGGTTCTGCCGGCCGTGCGGCGTCACCCACCTCTACGAGATGCCGTTCCGCCTGGCTGCCGTGCGGGCGGGCCTGGAGCTGACGCCCGACACCTCACCGCCGGTGCTGCGCCGCATCCCGGCCTTCCGCCGGGCGGCGTCCCCCGGGGAGCGGCTCGATCTTGTCCGCGCCTACCTCCGGCTGCTCGGCCCGGCCACGCCGAAACTCGTGGCCGACTACCTCGACGCCCCGGTCAAGGACGTGAGGGCGCGCTGGCCGCAGGACGCGGTGGAGGTGACGGTCGACGGCGAGACGCGCTGGCTCCTGGCCGCCGACGAGGCGGCGCTGGCGTCGGCCGGGAGCACGCCGACCCGCCTGCTCGGCCCGTTCGACCTCTTTCTCCAGGCGAAGGACCGGGCGACGCTGGCGCCCGACCCGGCCCGGGCCAGGGAGCTGTGGCCGGTGCTGGGTCGACCGGGCGCGGTGCTGGCCGACGGCGACCTGGTCGGCACCTGGCGTCCCCGCAAGTCCGGCACGAAGCTGACCGTCACCGTGCAGCCGTGGCAGAAGCTCACCGCCGCTCACCGCCGGGCCGTGGTCGAGCAGGCCGAACGCCTCGCCGCGCACCGCTCCGCCACCCTCGCCGGTGTCGAGTTCGCCGACTGACGGAAGCAGGGCCGGCTCGAGGTCAGGCGAGGCAGTCGATCGTCGCGGGCACCAGGCCGTGGCCGCGCACGACGCCGGTGAGCCGGCGCAGCAGCGGGCGCAGCGCCTCCCGGTCGGCCGGCTCGGCCGTCACGTCCAGGCACCACGCCACCCCGCCGCCGACGCGACGCAGGTCCCAGCGCAACGTTGTCCCGTCGACGCGCAGCCGACCGGTGCCGACGACACCCGGGTCCGCCATCCCGTCGAGGCGCAGCGCCGCCCGCAACGCGGTCAGCCGATCGGCGTCGAGCCCGCCGGCGAACAGCACCCGGTGCACGGCCGGTCCGAGGCCGAGCCGCAGCGGCGCCGTGGCCGCCAACGGCACGTCGTCGCGGAAGCGCCCGCGCAGCGTCTCCTCGTCCGGCAGCGCCCCGCCGCCCAGCCGGCGGTAGGTCGCCGCCGCGTCGGCGCGGGTCACGGCGCGCACCCGGGCCCGCACGTCCGGGTCCGCGCGGACCGCGCGGGCGAAGGCCGCCGAACTCCACCAGCCGTCCGCCGGCGTCCAACCGGCGGTACGCAGGCGGGTCGCCGACAGGTCGTCGGCCAGCTCGAACTCCTCGACCAGCAGCCCGCACGGCGAGGCCGGGCCGAGCAGGTAGTAGTCGAGCGTGGACGTCACGGCGGCCGGCGGCACCGAAGCCTCGATCACCCCGGCACGGTATCGCGCTCAGCGGTGGGCGAAGACGAATCCGCCCTCGACACCCGGGGCCGGGTGGTGCGCCATCTCGGCCGCCACGGTGAACCCGGCCGCCGTCAGCCAGCCCGCGACCCGCTCGGGCGGACGCCGGTGCACGTGGACGCGCATCGGGTGACCGCCGTACCCCTCGGTCTTGAGCCGGCTGCCGTCGCCGGCGTGGAACCCGAGCAGCACGACGCCGCCCGGCCGCAGCACGCGGTGGAACTCGGCGAGGACCACGGGCACCTCGTCGTCCGGGACGTGGATGAGCGAGAACCAGGCGAGCAGCCCGGTGAGGCACTCGTCGGCGAGGTCGAGGCGGGTCATGCTGCCCACCTCGAACCGCAGGCCGGGGTGGTCGCGTCGGGCCACCTCGATCATCGCCGGGGACAGGTCGACGCCGAACGCGTCCAGGCCGAGCCCGTGCAGGTACCCGGTGATCCGCCCCGGCCCGCAGCCGACGTCGGCGACCGGGCCGCTCCCCCGGGCCCGCACCAGTTCGGTGAAGAGCGCGAGTATGCCGCGCTGGAACGGTTCGGCGGCGAGCGCGTCGCGCAGCAGGTCGGCGTAGCTGACCGCCACCGTGTCGTAGGAGGTCCGCGTGTCGTCGAGCCAGCCGGAGTCGTCCACCGTCGGCACCCTAGCCGTCGGTCGCGGCGAGCCGGCAATCCGGTTGCGGGCCACCGGCCCGACGGCGAGGCTGCCGGGCATGCCGATGCACGAGGGAGAGCTGACCGTCTCGCCGGAGACGGTGCGGGAGCTGGTGGACGCGCAGTTCCCCGAGTGGCGGAAGCTGCCGGTCCGCCCGGTGGCCGCGCAAGGCACCGTCAACGCCATCTTCCGGCTGGGCGACCGGCTGACCGCGCGGTTCCCGCGGCAGCCGCAGGAGCCCGAGACGGCGCGACGGTGGCTGCGACGCGAGGCGGACGCGGCTCGTGAGCTGCGGGGGCGTACCCGGTTCCCCACCCCCGAGCCGGTCGCGGTCGGCGGACCCGGCGCCGGCTATCCCCTGCCCTGGTCGGTCCAGACCTGGCTGCCCGGGGTGGTGGCGACCGACCGGGACCCGGGCGGCTCGTACGCGTTCGCCGACGACCTGGCCGAGTTCGTCACCGGCGTGCGGGCCATCGACACCCGGGGGCGCACGTTCGCCGGCCGGGGTCGAGGCGGTGACCTGCGGACGCACGACGACTGGGTGGAGACCTGCCTGCGGCACAGCGGGTCGCTGCTGGACGTGCCGTCGCTGCGCCGGTTCTGGGCGGCGATGCGGGAGCTGCCCAGGGGCGCCACGCCGGACCTGATGAACCACACCGACCTGATACCGGGCAACGTCCTGGTTCGGGAGGGACGGCTGGCCGGGGTGCTCGACGTGGGCGGCCTGGGGCCGGCCGACCCGTCGCTCGACCTGGTCGGCGGCTGGCACCTGCTGGACGCCGGTCCGCGCGAGGCGCTGCGGCGGCGCCTCGGCTGCGACGACCTGGAGTGGGAACGCGGCCGGGCGTGGGCGTTCCAGCAGGCGCTGGGCCTGGTCTGGTACTACCGGGAGTCGAATCCGCCGATGAGCCGGATGGGCCGGCGCACCCTGGCGCGTGTCACCGCCGCGCCGCCGCCGGCCTGAACCGCGGCCAGGACGGCCGCCAGACCGGCTCGGGAAGCGGCGGCAGGCCCGCGAAATGGTCGATGATCGGCCGGAGCGCCGGGTGCGGGTCCGCCGCCGGCAGCATCAGCGAGATGGGGTACGCGAGCGTCGGGTCGACGATCGGGATGCGCCGCAGGTCGTGCCCGGCCGGCCAGAGGTAGCGGTCGCGGGCGCCGACGAGGGTGGCCAGGTCGGCGGCGCCGGCCAGCGCGTCGAGGAGGACCTCGGTGCCGAAGTTCGGGCCGGTGGCGTCGATGCGCAGGTCGAACGCGGTGGCGAGCTGGTCGTAGAACTCCGACCATTCGCTGCCGGCCACGATGCCCGGCACCCAGATGCGGTGCCCGCGCAGCTCGGCCGGGGTCAGCGTGCGGGCGGCGGCGAGCGGGTGCCGGGGGCCGACGAGGAGTTCCAGCGGCGAGTCGAACGCGTGGACCATCCGCACGTCGGGCGGCAGGGTGGCCGGGTCGGTGACGGTGCGGAACGCGGCGTCCAGGTCGCCGGCCCGGACGGCGCCGGCCACCAGGTGCGGGTCGTCCACCCGCAGCGTCACCACGTCGAGGTCGACGCCGGGGCGTGCCCGCCAGTAGTCGTGCAGCAGGACGGCCTGCGCGCTGCGCAGGCCGAGCACGTCGACGCGCGGGGACCGGGAGCCCGGCCGGACCGCGACGACGGCCCGGTCGGCGTGCGCGACGACGCCGCGGGCGTGCGGGAGGAACGCCTGGCCGTCGAGCGTCAGGTCGACCCCCCGGGCGGTACGGGTGAACAGGCGCACGGCCAGTTCACGCTCCAGGGCGGCGACCCGCTTCGAGACGGCCTGCTGGGTGACGCCCAGCTCGTCGGCCGCGTGTCGGAGCTGACCCAGCTCGGCCGCCCGGACGAACGATCGCACTGCCTCGGTGTCCACCGGCTCACCCTAGGGCCGCCCAACCGACGGTTGTGGCTCGCCGGTGGGCGGTTGTTTGCTCCCGCGCGCGGGTGGTCGATCTGATGCGGGGGTGCGGGAGAAACTGGGGGCCGGCTTCGGCTGGCTGTGGTCGGCCTACGCGGTCAGCACCTACGGCACGTGGCTCGCCTTCGGCGCTTTTCCGCTGCTCGCGGTGCGGGTGCTGCACTCGTCGGCGTTCGCGGTGTCGCTGCTGGAGGCGGCCGGGCTCGCCGTGGCGGCGGTCGTCGCGATCCCGCTCGGGCCGTGGGTCGAGCACCGACCGAAACGACCGGTGATGATCGCGACGGATCTGGTCCGGTTCGCCGCGACGGCGAGCGTGCCGGTCACGTACGGCCTGGGGGTGCTCTCCTACGGCCAACTCCTGGTCGTCGCGGTGGTGTCCGGTAGCGCGGGCATCGCGTTCACCGCGGCGTCCGGCGCGTACCTGAAGCATCTGGTCCCCGGCGACCGGCTGCTGGTCGCGACCGGACGGTTCGAGGGCACGGCCTGGGTGGCGACGGCGGCCGGCCCGCCGCTCGGCGGCGCGCTGGTCGGGCTGCTCGGCCCGGTCGTCACCGTCGCGGCCGACGCGGTGAGCTACCTGCTCTCCGCGTCGGCGGTGCGCCGTGTCCGCGGCGGCGACGTGACGACGCCCCGGGCCGGCGGGATGCGTGCCGCCGACCTGCTCGCCGGTTGGCGGTTCATCCACCACGACCCGGTGCTGTGGCGCCTGTTCCTCAACTCGGTCCTGGTCAACGGCCTGATCACGGCCACCGTGCCGCTGCTGGCCGTCCTGCTGCTGGGCGACTACGGCTTCCCGGCCTGGCAGTACGGGCTCGCGTTCGGCCTGCCGGCGCTGGGCGGGTTCGCCGGGGCCCGCCTCTGTCCGCGCCTGGTCCGGCGGCACGGCCCGCACCGGGTCGTGACCGTGTCCGGTTGGCTGCGCGCGGTGTTCCCGCTCGGTCTCGCGTTCCTCCGTCCGGGCGTCACCGGGCTGGTCATCGTGATCGTGGTGGAGGCCCTGTTGATCGTGTGCATGGGCGTGTTCAACCCGATCTTCGCCACCGAACGCCTGCGGCGGACTCCCCCGGACCGGGCCGCCCGGGTGCTCAGCGCGTGGAGCGTCAGCAGCCGGCTCGCCCAGGCCGCGCTGACGGTGCTGTGGGGCGTCCTCGCCACCCTGGTCGGCCCGCTGGCCGCGATCACCGTCTCCGGTGTGCTCCTGCTCGCCACCCCGCTCCTGCTGCCCGGCGCGGCGCTGCGGCGATCGGCGGGTGCCGGCTCGCCGCCGTCGACCGGCTTTCGCCCGGCCGCACGATCCGGCAGGATCGGTTCGTGAACCTGGCGGTCCACCGACTCCGGGACGTCCCCCACCGGGCCGGGCGGCGTGCCGGCGCCCGGGTGCCGGGCGCGTCGCCGGCACGCGACGTCCGCTCCGTCGGCGCGCCGGGAGGTGCGCCGTGATCCCGACGCTGATCCTGTTCGGCCTGCTGGTCGGGCGCTGGTGGCGAGCGTCGCTCGGCGCCGCCGCGGTCGGCTGGCCGGCCCTGCTGGTCGTCGCCGACGTGATGGAGGTCGGCCCGGGTCTGCTCGGCGCTTCCCTGCTCGCCGTCGCCAACACCGGGGCCGGGGTGCTGATCCATCAGGGCATCAGGATCATGATCCGCCGGTTCCGACGATCCGCCGGCCACCCCGGCCGGAAGCCCTCGGGAGGACCTCATCGGTAGCGAGGCTGATCGGACTGGGGCTCGCCGGCGCCGGCGTGGGGATGCTGGTGGCCGGACGGCAGGTCAGACGGTGGGCGGGCCGGCCGCCCGGTGACGGTGAGCAGCGGAGCCGCCGCTCGCCCGTGGGTACGCCGGGCGGGTTCGACGACTTCACCGACGAGCGGATCGACGTCGGGGAGGTGGAGCCGCGGGTCCGGCACGCCGGGCACGGCCCTGCCGTCCTCCTCGTCCACGGCCACCCGCGCACCGGGGCGACCTGGCACCAGGTCGGCCCGCGACTGGTGCATCGCGGGTTCACCGTCGTCTGCCCCGACATGCGGGGCTACGGTCAGTCCGGCAAGGCGGACCTCCGCCCGGACCACTCCCAGCAGTCCAAGCGGGCGGTGGCGGCGGACCTGGCGCGGTTGATGGCCACGCTGGGCCACGAGCGGTTCGCCGTGGTCGGGCACGACCGCGGTGCGTACGTGGCGTTGCGCCTGGCCCTCGACCACCCCGACGCGGTCGACCACCTGGTGGTCATCGGGCGTGCCGATCAGCGCGGCCCTCGCCAGGTGCGACGCCACGTTCGCCCGCGACTGGTACCACTGGTTCTTCTCCGCCCAGCCGGACATTCCGGAGCGGGTCATCAACGCCTACCCCGACGCCTGGTACGCCGCCACCGCGGCGGGGTCCGCGCCTCGCCCCTGCGACGGAGGATCCGGGTGACGCCGGCCGATCTGCTCCGGTGCGCCGACGGCACGCGGGACGACGATCCGTGGCCGCTGGTGCGGCAGCTGGTCGCCAGCGGCGACCCCGAGCTGCCGAGGACGAACCCGTGACACCTCAGCTGGCCTGCCACATCTCCCGGGTCATCTCGTACTCGACCTCGCCCTGGTCCGCGCCCGGCAGCGGCTCGTCCCACTCGGGGACGTACGTGCGCACGTAGCGCATGCCGACGGCCTCCATGACGCCGCGCGAACCGACGTTCACGGTCATGGTCTGCGCGATCACCAGGCGCTGCCCGACGGTGTCGAAGGCGTGCCGCAGCAGGCCGCGGGACGCCTCGCTGGCCAGGCCCTTGCGCCAGTGCCGACGGACGAGTCGGTAGCCCAGTTCCGCGACGGTCGGGTCGTCGGGCTGGTCGGGTCCGTGCGCCGGCGGCAGCATCATCAGCCCGACGAACTCGCCCTCGTCCTCGCTCGCGGGCGCGATCGAGTCACGCCCGCAGTCGTCGGACCCGAACGCCATCCAGAAGCCCAGGCCGTCGACCTTGGCGGCCTGGGCCATCCGCCGTGCGTGGTAGTCGACCACCTCGTCCCTGGTATGCGGCCGGCTGAACAGGTAGCGGAGCACCTCGGCGTCGGAGTCGAGCCGCACCTCCAGTTCGAGGTGCCGGTCGGCCAGCGGAACCATCAGCAGGCGGTCGGTGCGCAAGATCGGTTGGGGCATCCGGCCACGATCGCACGGTCCTGCCTGCCCGGCGATCGTTTTCCGCCGCCGGCCGGCGGGACTCAGCCGGCGGTCCTGACCGCGGCGACGGCGGCGTGCGGCCGGCGGTTGTCGTCGCCCGGTCGGTGCAGGCGCTCGACCTCGGTGAAACCGGCTCGCGCCAGCCGCGCGGAGAACTCGTCGACCGGCCAGCGGTAGGCGGTGGTGACCTTGTGGTCGAACGCGGCGACCTCGTCGCCGACGAAGATGCCGAACACGGCCGTCGCCCCGGGCGCCGTCACCCGGCGGAACTCGGCGAGCACGCCGTCGAGGTCGGGCGGCGGCAGGTGGATCACCGAGCCCCAGGCCAGGATGCCGGCGACGCGTCCGGTGGCGACGGCGAGGCCGCGCATCGACCCGAGCACGTAGCGACCGCCCGGGTGGGTGGCCCGCGCGTGGGCGATGAACTCGGCGACGATGTCGAAGCCCGTCGCGTCGGCGCCGCACGAGCGGAGGAAGTCCGTCAGGTGGCCCGGCCCGCAGCCCAGGTCGAGCACGGGTCCGGGCCGATCGGCCAGGTGCCGCCGGATGAACGCGAGGTCGTCGGCGTGGACCTGGCCGCTGGTGCCGAACAGCTCGATGTAGAGATCGGCCACGGACGCGTACGCCCGCCGGACCTGTTCTGTCGTCACCCCGCGACCCTATGGGGTGTCAGCGCCGCCGCACCGGGGCCCCGGCTCGCAGGGCGCGCGGGATCTCGGCCACCTCGTCGACCCGCTCCAGCAGCCGGTCCAGCTCGTCGGCGGGCGCGGGTGAGCGAAGCTCGACCTGGTAGGTGATGCCGGTGGACGCCCAGTTCTCCGGGTCGAAGCCGCCCGAGGCCGTCACCCGCACGCCGTCGATGCGGATGCCCAGTTCGCCGGCCTCCCGGTACACGTCGTTGAGCACGCAGCCCGCGACCGCGACGTGCAGGAGGTGGGCCCCGGTGAAGTCGGCGGTGACCGTCACGCCCTCCGGCGTCCAGTGGTGGGGAGACCGTACCGCGTCGGCCGCACTCGATCTGAGCGCGCCGGCACCGACCACCGCGGCGAACTGATCCATGGCCTACCTCGTCCCCTCGGGCCACACCGGACCGCGTCATTGTGTCGGCACCCAACCGATCTGGCCAGGGGTCCGGCCACCACCGACCGCGCGGCGGTCAGTGCGGAAACGCCCGGGGGACGCGGACGTGGCGCAGTTCCTCGCGGAACGCCGCGATGCGCCTGATGACCTGCCGCCGGCGATGAGGATGTTGCGGGCCGAGGCCAGCGCGGCGAACAACGGCGGAACGGCAAACGAGTACGCGGCGGGCTTCGTCACCGTCCCGTGATCAGCGATGCCGAGCGTCTCCACCGTCCCGGTCGGATCCCCACGGTCACCTTCCGAGCGCCCGCCTGGTCTAGCCTTGCGCGGTGGCCCTTTCCCCCGAGCAGTTCCACGACCATGCCCTGGCTGTCGCGGACGGCGAGCGTCGGCTGCCGCTGGCACGGATGACGGGATGGGACATCAGCCCGTTCGAGCAGGACGGGCTGCGCGTCGCGCCGCTGCGCCCGCCGGTGCTGCCCGAGCCGGCGCGGCACGGCGAGGATCCGGCGGACTGCGGGATGTGCCGCGAACGCGACGAGGGGATCTGGTTCAACGAGCGCTGGCGGTTGGCCCGGGTCCCGGGGGTGGGCGTGCCGCTCGTGCTGATGCTGTATCCGCGTGACCACCACGACATGGCGGATCTTCCCGATGAACTCGCCGCGGAGCTGGGACTGCTGACCACGCGCATCGTGCGCCACATGCAGGCGTTGGCGCACGTCTCGAGGGCCCACGTCTATCGCTTCGGTGACGGCGCCGCCCACCTGCACGTCTGGTTCTTCGCCCGGCCGCAGGGCCAGGCGCAGCTCTACGGATCCTGGCTGGTCGTCTGGGACGACCTGCTGCCGGAATACCCTGCCGACATCGCCGACGCCGACGCCGACGCCGTGGCTGACGCACTGGTCACCTCCCACGGTGGTCGCCGGTCGGCCGGCGCCGACCCGGCTGCCTGATCGGCGCCGGGCGTGCAGGGGAAGAGAGGCACGCTGATCCTGCTGGTGACCGCCGTCGCCGTCGGTATCGCCAGTCTCGTGCTGTCCCTGCTCGATCCCTCCCGGATCGGCCCCTGGGCGATCGCGGTCGGCATGGCCTGCCTGGCAGGCGCGCAGGTCGGCCGGCTGCGGGAGTTGAGGAAGCGCGACCAGTGAACCCGCGGCCTCAGGGCCGCAGGTAGCCGGACAGCCGGTCGGCGAGCTGCTTCGGGTGACTGAGCGCCACCGAGTGACCGCCGTCGATCTCGTTCGGAGTGATGCCGAGCCGGTCGGCGGCCACCCGCCGCTGGAAGTCCACATCGAAGAGCTGGTCCTCGCGGGCGATAAGCACCTTCGTCGGCACGTCCGGCCAGGCGTCGAGGGGCCAAGGCTCGTCGCCCTCGGCGCTGACCTGCTCCCGCACGTGGGCCGCGGCCTCGGCCACCACCTCGGCCGGCACGCCGTTGTAGAACTGCTGCTCCTCGGTTAGCCCTTCGACACCCCGGTAGCCGGTGCGGTCCCACCAGTCGCCGGGCTTCTCCCCCGGTCGCGGAATCATCGGGGTGAGCAGGAGGAGCAGGCGGACCGGCAGCCGCTCGGCGATCAGCGGCGCGGTGAACGCGCCGTAGGACTGGCCGACCACCACGAGATCGCGCCGGTCGCCGACCGCGTCGACGACCGCCTGGCAGAACTCGGTGAGGCCGGCCGACCTGTCCTCGATCGGCAGCTCCGGCACCACCACGTCGTGGCCGAGGGCAACCAGCTCTGGAATCAGGAGATGCCAGTCCCAGGCGCTGCCCCCGCCGCCGTGGATCAGAACGAACGTCGCCATGCCCGGAAGCGTCACATCCGGGTACGACACTCGTCAGTGGATCGTGGCGGTCAGGCGTCGCAGCGCGGCGTCGGCGGGCGGCCCCCAGGTGACCTTGCCGCCCGGTCGACCGTGGACGCCGTTGTCGCCGATGAGGAGACCGCCGAGGGCACGCGCCGCCGCCCAGCCCCGGGCGCGGCGCGCGGTGGCGGCGTCCGGGGCCGGCCGGTAGGCCGCGTGGAAGTCGTCGAGGGCGCCCGCCGGCAGCAGCAGCCACCCGGCGGCCAGGTCGTACGCCGGATCGCCCACGCAGAGATCGCCGAAGTCGATCACACCGCAGATCGTGCCGTCGGCGACCAGGACGTTGGCCGGGTGCAGGTCGGCGTGCAGCCACAGCGCCGGGCCGGTCCACGGTGGCGCGGTGACCGCGTCGTGCCAGACGGCACGCACGGCGTCCGGGTCGTCGACCAGCCCTCGCTCGGTGGCCGAGGTCAGCGCCTCGGTGAACCCGTCCGTCTGCTCGGCCAGCGGCCCGCCACGGCTGTGGCTGGTGGGCGCGTCGCCGGGGGCCGGCCGGTGCAGGGCGGACAGGAAGCCGGCCAGCGAGGTGGCCGCGTCGGCGGCTCGGGAGACCGGTGCGCGGTCCGCGGGCGTACCCGGGATCCAGGTGGTGACGAGCCAGGGGTACGGGAACCGCTCGGACGGCTCGCCGAGCCGTTGCGGGACGGGTACCGGCAGCGGCAGGCGTGGGGCGAGCCGGGGCACCCAACGGTGCTCCTTGCGCAGCAGCAGCGCGCCGGCGGATCCGGTCGCCCAGGGCAGCCGGACGGCCAGGTCGTCGCCGAGCCGCCACATCTGGTTGTCCCATCCGCGCGCGCCCAGCCGGACCGGGCGGTCGGCGAGGTCGGGATGCTGGTCGCGGAGCAGATCCCCGACCAGCTCCGCGGTGATCTCGGGTGTCATACCGACCGGTTAGCCTTCCGTCATGCCGAGCGCCGAGCTGGACGAGTTGGTCGTCAGGGACGCCGACGAGCTGCGTACCTGGTTGTCGGCCCACCATGCCACCTCACCCGGCGTGTGGTTGGCCCTGACCCGCAAGGGCGGCACCGTGACGACGCTGACCTGGCAACAGGCGGTCGACGAGGCGCTGTGCTTCGGCTGGATCGACGGGCAGGCCCGCCGGCGGGACGCGGAAACCTCCTGGATCCGGTTCACCCCGCGCCGTGCCCGCAGTTCCTGGTCGCAGCGCAACGTCGCCCACGTGGCCCGGCTGGAGGAGCAGGGGCGGATGCAGCCGGCCGGCCGCGCCGCGGTGGAGGCCGCGAAGGCGGACGGGCGCTGGGCGGCGGCCTACGCCCCGCCGTCGGAGACCGAGGTGCCGGCCGACCTGCTCGCCGCCATCGCCGCCGAGCCCGCCGCCCAGGCCATGTTCGACGTGCTCACCAAGACCAACCGGTTCTCACTGGTGCACCGCCTCAACGCGGTGAAGCGGGCGGAGACCCGCGAGCGGAAGATCGGCGAGTTCGTCGCCATGCTGGCCCGCCACGAGACGATCCACCCGCAGAAGGCCAAGCCGCCGGACGCGCCGTGATCGGCACCGGCACGGGTCGGATGGCGGAAAAGGTGGGAACCACGACGTTGCTGCCATCGCCGGCGGGCCGCAGGCTGGTGGCATGTCCGGCCGCGACGTTCTGATCCTGCTGTTCCCGGGTGTGCAGAGCCTCGACGTGACCGGTCCGTTGGAGGTCTTCGCGGGCGCCGGCGCGGCCTACCGGGTGGCCACCGCCAGCCCCGGCGGCGCGGCGGTACGCACGTCGAGCGGGCTCACCCTGGTGCCCGACGGGGACCTACCGGCCGGGCCGGCGCCGGACACGGTGATCGTGCCGGGCGGAGAGGGCACCCGCGACACCGATCCGAGGATCGTGCGATGGCTGCGGGCGCACGCCGCGGAGGCGCGGCGGGTCGTCTCGGTGTGCAGCGGCGCGTTCGTCCTTGCCGAGGCCGGGCTGTTGGCCGGCCGCCGGGCCACCACCCACTGGCGGGTCTGCGGCACGTTGGCGCGGCGATATCCCGACGTCCAGGTCGATCCGGAGCCGATCTTCATACGGGACGGGCCGATCGCCACTTCGGCCGGCGTGACCGCCGGCATCGATCTCGCCCTCGCGCTGGTCGAGGAGGACCTCGGCCGCGACGTCGCGCTGACCATCGCCCGGCACCTGGTGATGTTCCTGCGCCGGCCGGCCAATCAGGCCCAGTTCAGCGCCCAGCTCTCCGCCCAGGTCGCGAGCCGGTCCGGGCTACGGGAGGCGCAGCGGTGGATCACCGACAATCCACACGCCGACCTCAGCATTCCGGCGTTGGCCCGCCGGGCCAGTCTGTCACCGCGGCAGTTCGCCCGGGCATTCACCGCCGAGGTCGGCGAGACGCCGGGCCGTTACGTCGACCGGGTACGCCTGGAAACCGCCCGCCGCCTCCTGGCGGAGAGCGACGACAGCATCGACCGGATCGCCGGCCGGTGCGGCTACGGGACGAGCGAGGCCATGCGCCGCGCCTTCGTCCGCGTGCTGGGCGTCCCGCCCACCGAGTACCGACGCCGCTTCTGATCCGGAGGAGTCCCACATGCAGATCGCGTTCCTGCTCTTCGACCGCTTCACCGCCCTGGACGTGGTCGGCCCCTACGACGTGCTCAGTCACCTGCCCGGTGCGCGGGTGACCTTCGTCGCCGAACGACCCGGCCCGGTGGGCAACGAGGTCGGCGGCCTGCTCCTGAACGCCGACTCGGCGCTCGGTGACGTGCCCCGCCCCGACGTGGTCGTCGTCCCGGGCGGCCCGGGACAGAACGCGCACATGCACGACGGCCCGGTCCGGCGCTGGCTGTGCGCCGTCGACGCGCACAGCACGTGGACCGCCTCGGTCTGCAGCGGTTCGCTGCTGCTCGCCGCCGCCGGTCTGCTGACCGGCCGTCGCGCCACCACGCACTGGCTGCTCCACGACGACCTGGCTCCGCTGGGCGCCGTTCCCACGCATGAGCGGGTCGTCTTCGACGGGAAGTACGTCACCGCCGCGGGGGTGTCCGCCGGGATCGACCTGGCCTTCGGCCTGGCCGGCCGCATCGCCGGCGACATGGTCGCCCAGAGCATCCAACTCGCCCACGAGTACCAGCCCGAGCCGCCGTACCAGGCCGGCAGCCCGGCCACCGCGCCCGAAGCCGTCGTGGCGGCGGTCCTCGCCCGCCGCCGGGCGATCGTCACGTGACGGGCCCCTTCCTCTGGGGCAGTGACCCGCGCGCGCCGTGACCGTCGCGGCGAAATCGGATGCCGCGGTGCGCCCTGCTCCGGCATCCTGCTCGGCATGGGCAGGCGACGCGTGTCGGACGAGCAGGCCGCGGTTCTGCGCGCCGCGCTCCTCGACGTGGCGAGGGCGGGCAGCTGGTATCCGGAGGGCGCCGCCGAGCTGGTCGACGTGGCGTTGCGGGCGGACCGGTTCGGGGAATACCTGCTCACCGTCGCCCCGGAACCGGGGCGGTGACCTCGTCGCTCTCCAGGGCCGCCTTCATCTCCACGATCCCCCGCTCGACCCGGGCCCGCACCGCGTCCGCCATCCCGTGCGGCAGCACATCGGTCAGCCAGACGAGTCGGCTGCGGTCGCCCTCGTCGAACACCTGGAACGCCGCGTGGTGGTAGGTCAACGGCAGGCGCTGACCCTCGACCACGCTGTAGGCCATTCGGCGGAGGCCGTCGTCGATGCCCAGGATGAGTTCGCGGACCTGCTGACCGTCCGGCATGGTCAGGGTCCGTATGTCGCCCTCGACCCGGGCGTCGGTGACCCGGCCGGGCAACAGCCGGCGGTGTACCGCGCCCACGTCGGCGACGGCCTCCCACACCCGCTGCGCGGGGACGTCGACGACAGCTTCGACACGGATCATCGCCATGATCGACACTTCCCAACGGGCAGGCAGGGCAGCAGCCTACCGCCGAGGGGCGGGCGTTGTGCGTACGATCTCGATCGTGAATCGTGAGACGTTCTGGGAGATCGTGGAGCGGTCGCGGGCCGAGGTGGGCGACACCCGTCACGCCTCGTCGGCCGCGACGGTCGCCCGTCACCTGGTCGCACAGCTGACCGCCCTGGGACCCTCGACGGCGGTCGAGTTCCAGCACGTCTACGACTCGCTGGACCAGGAGACATATCGCTGGGACCTGTGGGCCGCGGCGTATCTCATGCGGGGCGGTTGCTCCGACGACGGCTTCGACTACTTCCGCGGCTGGTTGATCGCCCAGGGACGGGCCGTGTGGGAGCAGGCGGTGGCCGACCCGGACTCGTTGGCGGGCGTCGGCGTCGACCCGGACGACGACTTGGTCGAGTGCGAGGAGATGGTGGCGGCAGCCGGTGACGCCCATGCCGCGTCGACCGGTGACGACGAGGCGTTCTGGGAAGCGCTGGAGCAGACCGAAGGTGACGACGAACCCACGGCGTCCGCCGACCCGGCCGGCGAGGACTTCGACTTCGACGACGACGAGCAGATGCGCGCCCGCCTTCCCCGGCTCGCCGCCATCTACCGCCCTGCGCAGTGAGGTCGCGGAGGCGTCCGTCCGACTTCGCGCCGGCGTAGGGTTCGGCAGTGCTCGCCGACGTCACGCCGCCGTGCGATGGATCGGACGCTTCCACCATGCGGTGACCCGGGTGTGCGCGACGGCCGGCCCGGACGGGTCAGCCCACCGGCGAGGCCACGCCGTCGGTCTCGGCGAGGAACTGGGCGAGCCGGGCGTAGCTGTCCCCGCCGTGGCCCGCCGCCGCGGCGCGACCGATGAGGCGTCGAACGGCCTCCAGCGGCGCGGTGTCGATGCCGTGGGCGGCTGCGGCGGCGCTGACATGGGACAGCGCGGAGGCCGCCGACGCGACGCTGGAGATGTCGGCGGGGAAGTCGCCGGCGGCGAGTTGTTCGGCGAACCGGTCGGCGAGGCCGGGGAGCAGGCCGCCGATCCCCTTGGCGAAGCGGGCGAACGCCGCCGGCTCGATGCCCTCGGCGGTGGCCAGCGCGAAGGCGTGCGCGAGTCCACCGACCGACATGGCGAACAGGTCGAGCAGCGCCATCTCGTACGCCGCCGCGGCGCCGATGTCGTCGCCGAGGTGGATGCTGGTGCCGCCGAAGGCGTCCAGCAGGGATCGGCTGCGTTGATAGAGCGAGTGTCGGCCGCTGTAGAGGATCGTCGCGGCGGGTGTGCCGATGGTGGGCGCCGGTGTCAGGATGGCGCCCTCCAGGTACGGGATGCCGCGCTGTGCCGCCCAGTCGGCCATGGCGCGTGCCTCGCCGGCGTGACCGCTGCTGAGGTTGACGAACGTGCTCCCGGACAGGTCGGCGAGGTCGGTCATGCTCGCCCGGACCGCGTCGTAGTGGATCATGCAGGCGATCGTGGTCCGCGCCTGGCGTACCGCGTCGGCCACGGTGGGCGCGAGCACCGCCCCCTCGGCCACGAGGGTGTCGGCCCTGCCCGGCGTGCGGTTCCAGACCACCGTCGGGTGGCCTGCGGCGAGTGCGGTGGCGGCGAGCGCCCGGCCCATCGGACCGAGCCCCAGGACGGCAATGGCATTTTCTGTCACAGCGGTGACGGTAGACCTTCACGTTGACGTGAAGGTCAAGTCCTGTTCTGCTCTGCGCATGCGGATCGGCGAACTGGCCCGGCAGACGGGCACCACCCCCCGCGCCCTGCGCTACTACGAGGAGCAGGGTCTGCTGAGACCGGCACGTCGCGACAGCGGCTACCGGGACTACGACGGGCAGGCCGTACGCGTCGTGCGGCACATCCAGCTGTTGCTCTCCGCCGGCCTGGGCACCGCCGCGATCGCCGAGATCCTGCCCTGCATCCCCGACGACCGGACCGTGCTCGCACCCACCTGTCCCGAACTCCTCGACGCCCTGGCCGAGGAGCGGGTCCGGATCACCAGGTCCATCGAGAAGCTCGCGGCGGCCCGGCACATCCTGGACCGCCTCATCCAGGGCCCAGGCTGATCGCGCCGCGCTACTCGGCACGCAGCACCACCGCGGTCCTGGCCCGGGCCGCCCATCCGGCCGGCAGCAGCGCGCCGCGCCGCGCGAGACGGAGGTGCTGCGCCTGCTGGCCCGTGGCCTCAGCAACGCCGAGCTCGCGGCCGCGTTGCACCTGTCCGAAGCGACCGTGAAGACCCACGTGGCCCGCATCCTCGGCAAGCTCGGGTTGCGCGACCGGGTGCAGGCGGTGGTCGTCGCCTACGAGACCGGTCTGGTCAGCCCCGGAACGCCGGAGGACTGACGCGGCGGTGCGTCGACGGCTGCGCGGACCACGAGCGGCCCCCGACGTCCCAGCGCCCACGCGGCGAGCGCGACGCCGCACAGTGCCGCGCCGGTACTCGTGATCGCGGTCCAGCCGCCGACGGACCAGAGCATGGTCGCGGCGGCCGAGCCGACCGCCGCGCCGATGAAGTTGCTGGTGGCCAGCGCCGTGTTGAGCCGGCTACGGGCCTCGTCGGAGAGGGCGAACAGCCGCGCCCGGTTGAGCAGCGCCTGGGTCTGGAGGGCAACATCGATCATGACGACGGCGACGAGGACGAGCGCGAGGGAGCGGCCGGCGAACGCCGCGACGACGAAGGCGCCGAGCGCCAGCGACCAGGCCGCGCCGGTGGCCGGCAGCGACCAGCCGCGGTCGTGCAGCCGGCCGCCGCGCAGTCCGGAGAGGACGCCGGCGAGGCCGGCCAGCCCGAACAACCCGATCACCGGCGCCGGGTACCCGAACGGTGGGCTGCTGAGCAGGAACGTCAGCGCCGTCCAGAACAGCGAGAACGCGGCGAAGCCGGTACCGGCCAGGACCAGCGTCCAGCGGGCCGCCCGCTCCCGCAGCACCACCGCGAAGACCGAGGCGACGAGCCGCGGGTACGGCATGCGCGTCCGTGGCGCCAGCGGGGGGATCGCGCGGCGCAGCACGATCGCGAGCAGGACGGCGACGACCGCCGCGACGGCGAAGATCGCACGCCACCCCGCAGCGTCGGCGACGAGGCCGCTGATCGTACGGGAGGCCAGGATGCCGGTGAGGGTCCCGGATCCGACGACGCCGACGACGCGGCCACGGTCGGCGGCGCCGGCGAGATCCCCGGCCAGCGGGGTGAGGACCTGCCCGGAGATTGTCGTCACGCCGAGCAGGCCGAGCGCGAGCAGGAGTACGCCGATCGACGTCGCCAGCGCGCACATCAGCAGCACGGCGGCCGAGGCCGACAGCATCAGCGGGACGAACCGGCGGCGGTCGAGGACGTCGCCGAGCGGCACGAGCAGCAGCACGCCGACGGCGTAGCCGACCTGCGTGGCGGTGACCAGCCAGCCGGCCGTCGCGGTGGCGGTCCGCAGGTCGCCCGCGATGAGGCCGAGCAGCGGCTGCGTCCAGTACAGGTTGCCGATGGCCGCCCCGGCCGCCACCGCGAGCAGGAACGTCAACCGGCGGCTCATCTCCCCCGGCGGCGCCCTGCGAGCCGTGGCCACCTCGCCACGGTATGGCGCGGGACCAGCGCGAGCCAGGCGAGCCTCGTGCCGGATGACTGACATAGCGTGACCCGAGCCGATACCACCACCTGGCAGGAGCTCGAATGTCCGACACCGTCAACGGTCCCGATCCGGAGCGGGGCGCGCGACGTGCCGCCCTGGTCGAGTGGTGTCGACCGCTGTTGGAACGTGGCGCGGGCATGGATGCCGTCCAGCGGTTCCTGCGCGACCGGAACATCACTGTCGTCGACGCTGTCGTCGTCACCCGGGAGCTGCTGGGTGCCGGCCCGGGCGCCCTCGGACGAGCCAAGGAGATCGTGCTCACCAGTCCTGGCCGCGAGGACGCCCTGCGGGCAGCAGCATGAACTCGTGGACTCCTTCGAACGCGCACAGGAGGTCGCCGAGGCCGCGCGCGCCGTCGAGCGCGCCGGTGAGTCGACGATCGTCGCCGTCGACGGGGCGGGCGGGTCGGGCAAGACGACGCTGGCGGCGGCCGTCGCCGACCTGCTCGACGGCGCGTCGATCGTCCATGGGGACGACTTCTACCGGCCGATGCCCGACCACGAGCGCGCTCGGCTCGATCCGCGGCGGGGCTACCAGCGTTACTTCGACTGGCAACGCCTCCGCGACGAGGTGCTGACGCCGTTGCGCGCGGGTCGGTCGGCCCGCTGGCAGAGCTACGACTGGTCCACCGGGCAGCTCACCACGTGGCACGAGATCGACCCGGGGTCCCTGGTGATCGTGGAGGGTGTCTACGCCGCCCGCCCGGAGCTGACCCGTTACTACGACCTCACCGCCTTCGTCGACGCTCCGCGGGAGATCTGCCTACGCCGGGTACGGGCCAGGGGCGAGAACAGCGAGGAGTGGATCGGGCGGTGGCGCGCCGCCGAGGACTTCTACCTCCGCACGACGCGGCCGGAGACCAGGGTCCACCTCGTCGTGCCCGGCCCTCCGGGATAAACCGCTTGCCCGGGCGCCGGGAGCGGGGTTTGACTGCCCGCCATGCCTTCCCCCTCACCGGTCTTCGTCGCGGGCACGGGCCGCTCGGGCACGTCGCGGATCGCCGACATCATCGGCCAGCATCCGCTGATCCACCGGATCCCGATGGAGACCCGGTTCCTCGTCGACCCGGGTGGCCTGCGGGACCTGGCCGACGCGCTCACCGACCGCTACGACCCGACCGTCGGTGAGGACGCCCTGCACCGGTTGAGCGACTTCCTCACCGTCCGGCTGCCCGGCCGGCGCGACGATCGCGGCAAGACCGTCCCCGAGCTGGTCGGCCAGCGGCGCTACCGGGACGCGGTGCAGCGGCTCTGGCCGCGGTTGATCGCGGACACGTACGACGAGCCGGCGCCGGCGGAAGGCTTCGGGGACGCGGACCGGCCGACGGGACCGTTCGGGCCGCCCAGCCGCCGGCGGGTCGTACCCAGGTATTTCCGCGACCGGGGGGAGCTGCTCGGCATCCTGCACGGCCTGGTCGACACGCTGTTCGGCGGCGCGGCCGCCGACGCGGGCAAGCCGACCTGGTGCGAGAAGACACCGTTCAACCTGCTGTGCATGGAGTTCCTCTGGGAACTGGTCCCCGACGCGACGATCGTGCACATCAAGCGTCACCCGGTCTCGGTGCTCGCCTCCCACCTGGCCCAGCCGTGGGCGCCGCCCACCGTCGAGGGCGCGCTCGCCTACCTCGAGCCGATCTATCACCGCTGGCTGGCCTGGAAGGACACGGTCGACCTGACGGGCCGGCGCTACATCGAGGTGAAGGCGGAGGACCTCGCCGCCGACTGGCCCGGGCAGCGCCGCGCCCTGTTCGAACGGCTCGGCGTCGACGACGTCGCCACCCGGTCGGCGTTCCAGTCGCACAAGCTCGCGAACCGCGACCACCAGTTCGACAACCGAACCCGCGAGTACGTCGAAGAGGCTCTCGGCACGGTCGTGCCGGCCATGGGATACGAGTGAATCGAGACGATCATGTCCCTACCCGGCAACAATGCTGTGCCGATGCGACAGGTTACGGTGCTCGGTAGCTGTGGCGCCTACCCGGAGCCCGGCAGGGCCTGCAGCGGTTTTCTGGTGGAGTGGGACGGTTTCCGGCTCGTGCTCGACCTCGGGTACGCCGCCCTGCCGCGGTTGCTGACCCACTGTCCCGACGGCGCCGTGGACGCCGTCGTCATCACTCACGAACACCCCGACCACTGCGTCGACCTGCACGGGCTGTTCCGGATGCGCCTCTACGGCGGACGGGCCGGCTCCAGACTGCCGCTGTACTGCACGCCGGGTGTGCTGACCCGGCTCAACGGTCTGGAGCCCGAGGCCGATCTGCGTACCGTGTTCGACGTTCACGAGTTGCCCGGAGCGTATCGGGTCGGTCCGTTCGAGCTTGACGGCGTTCCGCTGCCCCACTATGTGCCCAACGTCGGCGTCCGTCTGCGGAATGACCAGGTGACACTCGCCTACACCGGGGACACCGGACCGGATCCGCGTCTGGCTGAGCTGGGTAGGGCCGCGGACCTGTACATCGTCGAAGCCACCGACCGGACAGGTGAGCCGCAACAGCCCCACCGCAACCTGCTGACCTCCGAGGAGGCAGGTCACTGGGCCGCCCGGGCCGGTGCGCGCAGGCTGATGCTCACCCACTTCTGGCCGGGCAACGATCGGGCCGCCGCCGCGGCCGCGGCCCGTTCGACCTTCGGCGGCGACGTACTCGTCGCGGACGAGGACCTCGTCGTCCCACTCGGCCCGACCTGATCTCGGTCCCTGTCTCGGCTGTTGCGGCGATCCGGCCGCGATGGCGTCGCCGGCCAGGTCCACGGCGAACGGTGTGCGGATCTGCCCGGAATTCATCGCCACGTCAGGGCTTCGCCGAACCGTGAGGTTCCCCCTCCTGCCCGTCGGTCGTCGACCGATCCGACGGTCCGCCGGCACCGGGGCCGGGCAACAGGTCGATGTCGGTGGCACGCATCGGTCGTTCGCATTCCGAGCACCGCAGTTCCACATGGCTGGTGCTGCCGCAGGCATGGTGCCGGTAGAGCACCGGCGGACCGGCCTCACCCGCCGTCCACCGGTCGCCCCATCGGACCATGACCAGGAGTAGGTCGCACAACTCCGTCCCCTTGTCGGTGAGCGTGTACTCGTGACGGACCGGCCGGGCGGAGTATTCACGTCGAGCGAGCACCCCTTGGGCGACCAGCCAGTTCAGTCTCTCGGTAAGCACCTTGCGGGAGATGCCGAGCCCTCGCTGGAGTTGCTCGAAGCGGTTCGTTCCGGCGTAGACGTCTCGCAGGATCAGCGGAGACCACGGTTCACCGATGACATCGAGGGTGCGGGCGATCGAGCACGTCATGGCGCCGAACTGGGTTCGCTGCATGACGCCACGATACGCCAGTAGGTTCCCTCAGGGAACGGATGCTGCTACCGTCACCTCCAGTCCGTTCCGTCAGGGAACGGGCTTGGGGGCACGTTCCCACCTCAAGCCGGAAGAGCCCGAGAAGAGGCCGCATGAACCACCCGCCCATCGTGCCGACCGAGGACTGGCAGGCCGCGCTGGACAGCGTGCGCGTCCAGGAGAAGATGCTCACCCGTGAGCTGGACAAGGTAGCCGCAGCGCGTCGCCGGCTACCGATGGCACCGGTCGAGCGGGACTATGTGTTCGAGGGTCCGGACGGACCGGCCACTCTGGTCGACCTGTTCCAGGGCCGCAGTCAACTCATCGTCTACACCTTCATGTGGCACGGCGCCGAGGATGCCTGCACCGGCTGCTCGATGTTCGCCGACAATGTCGGACACCTGGCTCACCTCAACGCCCGCGATGTCACTCTGACGTTGACGTCCGGTGGTCCGCTGGCCGACCTCATGACGTTGCGGCGGAGAATGGGCTGGGCCCTGCCCTGGTACTCGTCACTGAACAACAGCTTCAACGTCGACATGGGAGCTGGTGACGGGTTCGGGTTGAACGTCTTCCTCCGCGTCGGTGACCAGGTCTTCCGCACCTACTCCACCACCGCCCGCGGGGTGGAACGGCTCGGCAGCAACTGGACCTTCCTCGACCTCACACCGTACGGCCGGCGGGAGAACTGGGAGGACTCGCCGGAGGGCTGGCCGCAGACCGAGCCCTACCGGTGGTGGCGGCTGCACGACGAGTACGACCCGCAACCCGCTCAGAACCGGTGATCCGGCGTCAGAAGACCGACGGCGGCCAGCGGTGGGTGCGCCACTCGTTCCACGTCGCGAATCCGGCCGGTGGGTCGTCGACGGGTTCGCTGCCGTCGAGTTCACCCGACGTCGGGATCTCGATAATGGCGGCCCACTCGGTGAGTTCCTCCTCGGACATGGGCCACGTCGTGTGCGGCGCTTCGGCCTGGCGCCGGTCGAGTCGTCGACGCTGCTCGGTGGCGGTGAGTGCGAAGTACCGCAACTCCACCGCCGCGCCGACGTCGGCTGCGGCCTGCCGGAGGGCGGAGCGCTCGTCCCGACTCCAGAGGCCGAAGTCGATCACGACGTTGGTGCCGAGTTCGAGCGCGCGCAACCCGATCTGGATGAGTCGTCCCTCGATCACGTCCTGGGCCGAGGGCGGATTCTCGTCACCGTAGAGGGCCTTCACCCACTCGTCCTTGGTGAGACGCAGTGCCTTGCGTTCGACCTCGATGCGCCGGGCGGCGGTGGTCTTCCCGGTGCACGGAAGTCCCACAGTCAGGAACAGTGTTGGTCGCCTCATCATCGCCGCCGAATTGTTGGGTAAGGATCAGGGTAGTGTTCGGACCGCCGACCGGCGGGAGTGAGGAGCAGACGTGAGCGACTGGAACGACAAGATCATTTCCGAGTTCCGGGCCAACGGCGGCCGGGTGGGTGGGCAGTTCGCGGGCGCCCCGCTGCTGCTGCTGCACACCGTCGGCGCGAAGAGCGGCCAGCCTCGGGTCAACCCGATGATGTACCAGAAGCTGGACGACGGCTACGCCGTGTTCGCGTCCAAGGCCGGCGCGCCCACCAATCCCGACTGGTACCACAACCTGCTCGCCCAGCCGCGGGTCCGGGCCGAGATCGGCACGGACACCGTCGACCTGGTCGCCCGGGTCACCGACGGGGACGAGCGGGACCGGATCTGGGACGCGCAGAAGGCCGCATACCCGGGTTTCGCCGACTACGAGCGGAAGACCACCCGCACGATCCCGGTCGTCGTGCTGGAACCCGCGCGGTAGGCGGAGCGAGCGCCGTCAGCGTCGCCGGATCTGCCAGGCCGGCCGCTGCGGCTCGTCGTTGTGCACGACGACGTCGACGCGGTCGCTCGGACGGACCGTGGTGAAGTAGAGCTGCTGGGCGGGGAGGTAACGCTCCCGCCAGCGCCGCTCGACCTCGGCCCGCGAGGACACCCGACGCTCACGCGTCACGGCACGTTCGACGGTCCGGTCGAGCGCGACCGACACGAGGACGCGCAGGTCCCACCGGTCGACCAGTTCCGGGCGCATCAGGAAGACACCGTCGAAGACCAGCACGGCGTCGGCCGGGGCGGTCCGGACCGGCGGGGACGGCACGGCGTCCGTCGCGTGGTCGTAGACCGCGTGCCGGAAGCGTCGGTCTCCTCCCGGGCCGAGCGGATCGAGCAGCACCCGGTTCAACGCGCCGTGGTCGTGGGCGTCGAGGTAACAGCCCTCGGCCGAGAACTCGCCGCGCGCATAGCGCCGCTCCCGGGGAACGAGGAAGTCGTCGACCGTCGCCCGGATGACGTGCCGGCCCCGCGCGCGCAGGACGCCGGCCAGCTCGTCGGCGAGCGTGGTCTTGCCGGCGGCGGGCGGCCCGTCGACGGCGACCCGCGTCGGATGTCCGGCCGGCACGGCGCCGACCGCCTCGGCCAGGTGGCGGAGCAGATCGTCGCGGGTGCCGTACTCCATGCCGTCACTCCCCCGTAAGCGAGAGGCTCAGTTGCGCGCCGAGCTGGCGGAAGCCCAGCGCCCGCGCCACCCGGCGGGACGGTTCCGGCCGAGCATCGGGGAAGGCCATCGGCACGCCGGCCGTCTTGAGCCAGGCCCCGCGAGCCCGGGCGAGCAACGGATCGTGCGCCATGGACGCATCCTCACGCCTGGCCCGGCGCTCACGCCACCGAGTTCACGAGCGGCCCCTCACCGCAGCCACCCCAGGAACCGCCGGTGCAACGCCCTAGCCGGCGCCCAGCTCAGGTCCGCCGTCGCCCGCGCCAACTGCGCCCCCATGTACAACGCCAACGAGATCGGCGCGCCCGCGTACTCCGCCCGCAGCTCGCGCCGGCGCGTCTCGCACGGCCACGGCCCGCCGCAACCGTCGCACGTCCAGACCGGCAGCACCGGCCCGTGCGCGCTCACCCCCACACCCCACAGAGGTACGGAGTGGAGCGCGCCCGTTCCCCCGCCCGCACCCCCTCCTCGCGCCTGTCGTTCACCCGCGGTCGCCCGGCAGCCAGTGCGACCGGCCGATGGGCACCCGGTGGCGGACCCGGCAGGGCAGGTCGGCGCCGCACCGGCACACCCACCGCCACCTGCGCCACGACCAGACCGGCCGGTGGCGACGCACGAGCGTCAGCACCACGGCGAGCAGGTGGCCGTCGTACGGCAGCAGACGCCTGCGCGGCGCGGAGGGCGCGGCACCGCTGATCCTGTCCCCCGACCTTGATGGGACACTTTGTCGCTGGCCCGATTCGGCCAAGGAAAGGATCCGTTGCTTGGCCGCCTCCCATTCGGCCGCCTGGATCCGCTGGCCACTGCGGCTTCCGGTCCGCCTGTTCCGACCGCCCATGCCCGCCTCCGTCTGCTGGGACCAGGGCGAAGCGGGCGCCTCACCCGGAGGGGACATTAGAAGCTGACGGTGAGAAGGAAATCACTCGCGGTTATGGGGTCAGGATGATGCCGAGACGTCCGGCCAGCAGACGAAGTTCGTTGGGCACCGCCCGGCGTTTGGCCCGTTGCGCCATCGCGACGACGGCATCCTGAGCGAGCGGATTGAGCGAGAACGGCACCGGCGCCGCCTGCTCCGCGCGGACGAACGCCGCAAGCGCCTCCCCGTCCCGACGACCGGAGTCGGCCAGCGCGCGCCCGAGGTCGAGCCAGTACGACATCTGCCGGATCGACGCCGCGAGAACCTGGGGTCGTACGGTGCGGGACAGCTCGATCACACGGCCGGGCTCGCCCGACTCACCGGCGATGGACATCTCCCACAGCGCCACGTTGGTCGGTCCGAACCCGCAGCCGTTGAACCCCATCCCGTCCTGGGGATCCCCGAGCGTCGCGGCCTCCCGGGCCGCCTCGGTCAGGTGGTCGCGCGCGACATCCGGCCGACCACTCACCGTCGACGCCAGCGCCGCCGAGAGGTGCAACTGGCCCAGCATCTGGCGGACCCGCTCATCGGATGCGGCGGACTGGAGTTCCGCCAGCGATCGGTCGGCCGCCCGCGCCGCCAGGGACGCCGACTCGATGGGCAGGCTCTGCGCGTACGCGAAGCGGGACGCGCCCAGCCATGCCGGTTCCGCCACGTCCTCGGCGGCCGACACCGCCACCCGTGCCGCGTTCAACGCCAGGTGCCGGTACCCGAGGTGCCGCAGGCAGGCCGATGCCTGGTAGGCCACCTGCGCGAGCGTGGTCCCGCCTGCTGTGGCGCTCTCCAGCAGCAGGCCCGGCAGCATCTGGGCCATGGCCGGGAAGTTCGAGCGGTGACGGAGCTGCTCACTTCGTGCGACACCCGCTGCCAACTCCTGAGGTGTGCGCGTGGACGGCCGCCGCTCGCCGTCCTCGATCTCGATGAGCGCGGACCAGATCGCCGGCACGCACTCGGCCGCACGCTCGCGGGCGGGGTCCCCGGTCTCCACACCCTGACCGAGCAGATCCGCGACCGTCACCTGCAACGCGGCGGCGACCGCGACCAGGGTGGACCGCCGGTCGATCGTCTTGCGGCCTGACTCGACCTGGGAGATGTAGGACTGGCTGACCCCGGCCAGCCCGGCGAGGACCGCCTGACTCATCCCGCCACGACCCATCCGCCAGTACCGGATCCGGGCTCCGATGGTGTCGGTCCGCCCGACCATCTCGTTCGCCTCCCAGGAGAAAACCAGGGCCCGCGCAACGGCCAAAGGCTGCCGGACGAGCTGCCCCTTTCGGACCGTACACCGCGGGCCGCCGAAGGACGCATGCCGCGCCCCGCCCTGGCCGCGGCCTTGTTAACCATGTCGAGCGCTGGATCGTCATTTCCTGACCACAGGCGAGGTTTATCCTTTACAGGCTCCGCATCGGCCGAGTCATAGGTGGTGGCAGATGAGCGACGACCGCGATGCCACAGGGACGATGAGGTTCATCTTCGAGGCGGGCGTGCTCAAACGCGCCGCCCGCACCGGCTGGTGGTTCGCCGGCGTCAAGGACCCGAGTCGATCGCCGAACGCTCAAGACGAAGTCCGCCCGACGCCTCGCCGACGCTGCACTCACCGGCCGACCGATGGCATGGCTGAACCCACCCGTGTCGTGATGGAGGAGGTCGCTGATTGTCCTTGCGCCGGAGCACAGGCATCTCGTCATCCCGATCTGTCGATGTGAGGCTGTTTGGGTAGCCGACACTCGGACTCGTTGCGGGCCCGGTGCAGCACGGTCGTGTCCGGGCGTCCGAGCACCCGAATTCGCCGCCGACCGAGCGCCCACCAGCCGCTCCCGCCCGACTCTGCCTAAAGTGGTGCGCCGTTCCGGGTGCCGACGTTCGGAGAGATCACTGCATGGCGGTGGCTGGTGGGTGATCGAACGAGACCGGGCAGCGGAAGACGTACAGGGCATAACCCCGGCCGATCGAGACATCGGTGGGGTTGCGCGGAACCTCCGCCGGATCTTCCACCGGTCGCCAGCTGCCGCCCGACCCGTGCCACTCGCCGGAATCGGCAGTGAACAGCAGCGTCATCGCCGTGCCACACTCCGTGCAGTCCACCGGATGCGGGTCGGTCAATGACCAGTTCGCGAAGCCGCCCACCTTCCAGCCCGGTGCCAGGGACAGGTCGAACTGATAGTCGATTCCCTCCTCGTCGTCGGATTCCTCCTCGGTTTCCTCCTGCCAGGAGATGATCCGGGCGTCGAGTTCCTCGGGCAGCAGTCCGCCGTACTGGTACTCGCGAATCTGTTCCGGGTACACGACGCAGGGAGTCGGCAGATAGGAGTCGTTGACAACGGGGGGCTCCGGGGCCGCGGCCAAGGGCCGGCTGACGTCGGCGCTGCGCCGCCAGTACAGCCGTATCCGCGGGTTGTAACCCTCCTCGGGGTGGTCCAGCGGGCACCACAGCACCTGCAACAGATCGGCGCCGTCCGGGCCGGCGAAGTCGGGAACATCCCGGCGGTACAGCTGCGCCACCGGGACCAGGGAGATCGGCTGGTTCACCAGGTTGTGCGGCTCGGAGAAGTCGAGGCCCGGCAACTGCGCTCGCTCCTGGTCGCTCAGAGCGTAACGAGTGCCCGTCGCGTTGGCACGGGCCTGCGCCGCCGCGTAGATCTCCCGGCTGCGGCGGACCGCCGACGGCGTCCGGAGCCGGAAGATGTAATGAGCATCGCCATCTGTGCACACTGGCCAAACCTCATCCGCCGGCCACAGCAGCGGCCCACCGACCGAACTGGCGGCGGCCGTCGGCGTACCGGGCCGGGGATGCAGCCGCGTGGCCGTCGCCGAGTGCTCCCTCAACTCGGGAAAGAGCTCCGTTATGTCCAGCGGCCGCGGCGGCGTGGTGCGAGTCATGGCCGATGATCCTACGATCGGGTACGACAAATCATGCGGTCCGCGAAGCCTCGATGCGGCATCCGCAGCTGCCGCAGTCCGTCGTTACCGGGTGCGGCGCCTTTCGTGCGTAATACTCATCAGGACGCCCAAGGCGATGGGCCTTGCTTCAAGACGTACACGCCGAGGTCTGCGTCGGTCGGCCACATGGTGACTTGGTACTCCAGATGGTCACCCACACCTTCCAGATCAAACCTGGCCGGCCGGCGGTCTGTCTGCGCGTACGCGACCCGAACGCGGTATCGACCTGCCGGCAGCGGCACAGGTTCAACCTCGCTCGGAAGCTCCGTGGCACCGGTCACTGCCATCTTCCCCGAGGGCACCAGAATGTCTGCTTCGACGACATGGTCGAAGGCGTCGAGAGATGCATCTTCGGGAGGCGTATCCACCAGTGCCAGCCTCACCGGTACGTAGTCGTAGCGGGCCGTCCCGACCACGACGCAGTGACGCTCTCCAGCGATGCGCCAGGTGTCATCGGCCTTGTCCCAGGTGTCTTCGTCAAAGATGTCCTCGGTCGCCTCCGCGTCCGAAATGACGAAGGCCAGATGATCGGCGTAGGGCTCGAAACGGCGAACGACCGTGCGGTCATCAGTCACGGCCGAAAGCTACCAAGATCGGCACCGAGCGCGAAGGGTGCTCTGCGTGAGTCAGTCCGCATCCGGATCTACCGCGACGCGCGCGCGTTCGACCAGGCTCTCAGACGTCCGACTCTGTCGATCTGCGGATGTCTCTGGGTCAGAGCAGTGGCGGGGCGGCGTGGTGTTCGTCTTCGGGGTCGAAGATCGCTTCGAGGGGTTGACCGAGTAGGCGCGCCAGGCGGAAGGCCAGCGGCAGGCTGGGGTCGTAGCGGCCGGTCTCCAAGGCGTTGACGGTCTGCCGAGAGACGTCCAAGAGGTCTGCGAGAGCGGCCTGGGTCCAGCCGCGGTCGGTGCGCAGTTGCCGGATGCGGTTTTTCACGACTAGTGTCCGGTGCACTCAACGGGAGGCGACGGCAGCGGTCACTCCCCACGAGCCCATCCCAGCGCTGAAAGCCAGCCAGGGACCGGCCGGCACGCTCAGGCTCGCGGCCATCAGCATGCCGAGGACCACGCACGCGACCATGGCGACGGCGAAGCCGACTGCGAGGCTGCGCAGCTGGACCAGCTGGGCGTACTCATCGGAGCGGCGTAGACCGCGCACCACGGCACGAACCACGCCCAGGACGGGCAGCACGGGCAGCAACGCCCAGGCGAAGCGCCACGGACTCTCGCCGTCGAGGTCACCCCAGGCGACGACGGCGACGATAGCCACGACGTAGGCGGCCATGGCGGGGGCGAAGTCGCGGAAGTAGGCGCGGGTGCGGGCGCGGTCCCCGCGACTCCGCATGTTCGTGTCAAGCTTGCTTGTCATGATGGAAGCATGTCCGGCCATCGCGTGTATGTCAAGCACGCTTTCCATCGGAGCCTAATCCCTCCCTCGCCAAGACAGGGGCGGGGCGGGAACGTCGCCGCCTGGACCGCGAGCGAACGCACGCACATGCCGCGATCCGCGCGTTACGGAGTGTCATGTCAAGCGAATTGGAGCCGACGTCCGGACTTGTCGATGAGCGCGCGAACCTGCTGCCACATCAAGGTTCCGCGTAGGCGAGACGGATCGGGCTGGGTAGCCAGGGTTACCACACGTAGGGGATGAGCCGGGCGCGGCCCGCTGCAAACTCTCGGTAGCGGTCGCCCAGTGCCGTACTCAGGGCGCGCTCCTCGATCCGAAGGCGATAGATCAGGGCGATCAGCACCAAGCCGGCCGCGCCCACGGCGCTGACCCAATTTCCCAACATCAGGCCGCCTCCCGCGATGGCGAGCAGTAGGCCGGTGTAGCTCGGGTGTCGCAGAACCCTGTATGGACCCCGTTCCACAACCGGCTGGTCCTCACTGGTCTTCACCACCACGGTGAAGTAGTTTCCCAGGCTCGCAAAAGACCACCAGCGCAGCAGCAGGCCGAGCCACCCGATCACCACGCCAAGCGCGAACAGCCACACACCACCGGCGATCACGGCGCCTGGGGCGACAGCTCGACCGACGGGCAACAGCAGGATCGCACTGAAGAACATCGCTCTGAACACGATCTCCGCGCGCACACTGGCGCGCGTCGCGCTGCGGCGTACGCGGAGCGCCTGTGAGAGTTCGCCCGCAGAGAAGGCGCCGACGCTGACGAAAAGGACGATACGCGCCAAGTGCGAGACCTCTTCATACGGCACGGGCACGCCGCGAGTATCACCGAACCAGGTCGCGGTATACAACCGCAACGCCCAGAGAAAGCCACCCACAACGCACCTCATGCCGCTGGTGGACGTCAGCGTCGGGACGTCGGCGAAAAGCCGCGTGTGGTGGACGAGCGACGGCCAGCTCACCTTGAGTGTGGGCCAAGACCCCGAAAGCTACGACTTTGTCGTAGTTCTACCCGCTGCGCTTCTGTCGGAGATCCAGGCACAACTGGACGCCCTCGACGCCGACCCCGACGACTGGGGTTAGCCCAAGGAGGTGACGCACGCTCTTGCCGCCGATCGTGCGCGTGCCGGTGCCGGCACGTCCGTAGCCTTCCGGAGCCGCCGACCTCGGCGTGGCAGCTACGAGGACGGCCGGACGTAGCCGAGATGAGGGAGGCGTTCGTATGGTGAGTCACCGCAGTGCCGCTGCGAGGTCGGCGGCGTTGTCGAACGCGGGTGCCGCCCTTTCGGATTCGTGTTCGGTGAGCGTGACGGACTGGGCGCGGGCCAGCATCTCGGCCGCGGTCTTTGGATCGTGCAGCACCATCGCGAGTTCGGCGCGGTAGACCAGGACCTCTACCTGCTCGACCGGGTCGTCGTCGGCGTGCGCGCGGGCCAACGCGCTGTCGAGGATCCGAACGGCCTGTCCGACGCTTCCCCTGGAGTCGGCCTGCACGACAGCATTTGCCAGGGCCTTGGCCAGCCGCCCGGCAGGGGTGGCGGCCGGCATGGGCGCGGTGGCGGCGTCCCGAAAGACGCGGATCCAGTTGCCGCCCGGGTCGATGACGCTGAATCCACCCAACCCGTCGGCGTTCTTCCGCGCCCTGGGCCGGGTCATCCGCGGTGTTCCGGACACCAGCACCTTGCCGTACGCGGCACGCATGCCGGCTGTGAACGCCCGATGTAGTCCCTCGATGTCCTCGGTGAGTACGAGACAGGAGCCATAGGACTGCTCCGGGTCGAATCCGGCGATCTCGAAGAACTGCAGATGCAGGTCTTCCCGCTGCACCCCCACGCACGCATTGGGCTTGCGTTGTTTGTATGTGGTGCGGAAACCGAGAACTCCGTAGAAGGTCTCGATGTCGTCAATGGATGCGCACGGCAGCAGGGGCACGGTCCGCTCGTTGGTCATGCCTCCTTCCTAAGCGTCGCAGGTGGTCCGTCGCACATGGAAAGAGCCGATCATCGCCTTCGGTCATCCGATCGGCTGATGACCGGGAACGCAACGCTGCCCATTCAAGCCATCGGCGGCGCCTTCCTGCCTTGCCATATGTCTCGCCAAGATCAAATGGTTTCGATGCCCGTCCGCGATTGCGCACCGGCGCCCGGGTGACCTCGGTGCGCGGTCACCCGGGCATCGCCGGCTATGCCGACGGCCTGGCTTCGTGCAGGATCCGGGCCAGCTCGGCCGGTCGGCTGAGCATCGGCCAGTGCCACGTCGGTAGTTCCTCGTACCGCCACGAGTTGCCGGTCATGTGCTGGCACAGCGGCACGGTGGCGGCCATCTCGCGCACCTGCTCGACGGTGAAGCTCGACAGCACACCGAGGCGGGGCAGCTTCTCCCACGCCCCGGTGAGCCGCACCGGGGTGGTGGCGGTCGCCCACGGTTGGGCCGCCGACCGCTCAGCGAGCAGCGCGACGACCGATTCATCCACATCTGCTGCTCTCGCCGCCAGTTCGGCCCACGGCGGGGGTGGCAGCCGCCAGCCATCGCCTTGTTCGGCGACCATCGCCGCGTTGCGTTCACGCTCCTGGGGTGGGCTGAAATCGTCGTTCGCCGCCCCGTCGGGTAGTGGGCCGGTGTCGACGAATACCAACTGGGCTATGCGGTCGGTCATGCGGTCGGCGGCGGCGGTCGTCACGACCGCGCCGGCGTAGCTGTGCCCGACGAGGACCACCTCGTGCAGGTCCTCGTAGCGCAGCAGGTTGATCACGTCGGTGACGTGGACGTCGAGGTCGGTGTCCGGGCGGGCCAGGTGGGCGCGCTCGCCCAGGCCGGTCAGGCTCAGCGGATACACCTCGTGGCCCTGCCCACGCAGGGCGGCGGCGACCGGGCGCCAGGCCCACGCGCCGAGCCAGAACCCGGGAACCAGTACGAATGTCGTCATGCGCCACACGCTATGATCAATACCGGACAGATTCCGCCCGGATTAGGAGTCAGATCATTGGCCCGGCCCACCGCGCGCGTACTGGCGTTGCTGGAGATCCTCCAGGCCGGTGGCGGCTTCACCGTCGCGGACCTGGCCGGTCGGCTGGGCGTCGACGAGCGCACGGTCCGCCGCTACGCTGCGCACCTCGCCGACCTCGGCATCCCGGTCGAGGCCCGGCGCGGTCGCTACGGCGGGTACCGGCTCGGGCCCGGATACAAGCTGCCGCCACTCATGCTCACCGACGAGGAGGCGGTCGCCGTCATGCTCGGGCTCGTCGCCGCCACCCGGGCAGGGCTGGTCACCGCCGAAGGCGCGGCCGCCGAGAGCGCGACCGCGAAGATCCGCCGGGTGCTGCCGGCCGCCCTCACCCGGCGGATCGATTCGCTGCTGGACACCGTGGACTTCACCGCACCGGTCCGCAAGTCCGCCCCGCCCGGCATCGAGGTGTTGCTGGTGCTCGCCGAAGCGGCCCGACATCAGCAACCGGTGAGCATCACCTACACCACCTGGCGCGGCCGGTCCGGCGAGCGGCAACTCGACCCGTACGGGCTGGTCTTCCACGCCGGCCGGTGGTACGTCACCGGTCACGACCACCACCGCCGGGCCGTGCGGACGTTCCGGCTCGACCGGATCGGGACAGCCCACCCCGCCCAGGGCAGGTTCGACATCCCGGCCGGCTTCGATCCCACCACGCGGGTACTTGCCGGTCTGGCAGCCGTGCCGTACGCGCACGACATGTCCGTGGTACTGCACACCAGCCTGGAGCAGGCGCAGCGACGGATCCCGCCGTCGGTCGGCACGCTTACCGAGGTGCCCGACGGAGTGCGCCTCACCACCCGGGTCGAACGGCTCGACGGTGCGGCACAGATGCTCGCCGGCCTCGGCTGGCCGTTCACGATCGACCGACCGGACAAACTCAAGGACGAGATACGCGCCCTGGCCGCCCGACTGCTCACCGACGCCGAGTGAGCCGCTGATCGAGCGTTCGGCAGGTCGAGGAGGCCGCTGGCGGGGCTCAATCTTCATCGGCGGCTCCAGGCGCCGTCCGGACCAACAGGCGTCGTGTGGCAGCGATTGACGGCGAACTCTACCTTGGATGCCACCGACCCTGCCGACACTTCACTGGAGTGCTGATGTCGTTGCCCGCTGAACAGAGATCTCGGGCGTTGGGCCTACGGGCGTTCGCGGCGGTTGCGGTCGCGATTCTTGCCGTCGTTGGCGCGATCAGTTGTGTCCTCGGCTTCGTCCGCAGCGTACGGGATGTAGAGAGGTTCTCCGCCGAGATTGGGGACTGCGTAGCCGGGGAGACGGCAGCGGACGCGCGCATCGTCGCCTGTGAGGATCCGGCCGCCCGCAGACGAGTGGTGGACAGCGCGATAAGGCCGAGCCCGGTGACAGAGCAGGTCCTCGATGAGGCATGCTCCGGCTCCCCGACAGCCGACGACGTCTTCTGGAAGACTTTCGAGGACGGCCAAGTGCTGATCCTGTGCCTCGAGACCTTGAAGCGTTGACGAAGGTGCGGGGGCACCTGATCGGTGCTGGGCCACAGTGGGCACGGCGACCACCGCCCTTGCGGCCGGTCCGCGGATGCTGTCCGGCCTACAGGAAGCGCTCAGGGTCGAAGCTTTCGAGGTCGATGATGCGAACCCGGGGAAGGACGTTGGTAAAGCAGCCCGCATCCTCCTCGATGTCGAATACCTGCAGGCCCGGCAGGTCGGCGAAGCCGGCGTTGAGGAACTCCTTGAACCCGACGACCGCGACCTGATGATCACTCCGTAGGAGCTCGTCGACCTGCGGCAGGAAGTCGCCGTCGTGGCTGGCGAGCATCACATTGCCCGAGCGCCGGGCGATAGCCTCCAACGTCCGCTGGATGCCGATGTCCACCACCTTCTGATCCGATGATCCAGCGAGCGGAATGGGCCGGTATTCCATGCTCAGGAGGGCCCGGACGAAGGGCATCGGCAGACCGCCGCCCGAGGCGTTGAGGAAGAACAGCGCCTTCACCGGCTGCTGCCACGTGTCCCGCGCGAAGTCCCGCAGACGCTCCCACCGAGGTCGCTCCGCAGGGGCCGGCCGGCGCTCCAGCACACTGTTGCCGAGAGTGGCATCGATGTTCTCCCCGTCCACGATGAGGTACGTGACGGGTTCGGTCGTACCGGGCATAGGCGTGCCTCTCGAGTCGAGCAGCGAGCGCGGACCGGTCGAGCCCGAGCGTTTGACGTGCCGGAGAAAGCCGTGCTCATGGTCAAGGGTATTGCCTGCCAGCCCTGCCGGCATCAAGCACCTGGCCCACCCGGCGGGCGGACCTGGACGCGGCAAACGCTGCGGTCGGCGCGCACGGCGGCACGGTTCGGCGCGCACGGCGGCACGGGTCGTCGTACCGCCGTTCGAGCTGGCCGGCGTCGGCCGCGGTTGCTACGTCATCGACCCCGCCGGGCTCCTGCTCGGGCTGCACGCCTACCACCAACGCTGAACGTAGCGGGCATCGACATCGTGATGCTGGAGGCGCGGGAACTCCGCTTACGGTTCAGCGGTTCCGGTGCGGACGCCGTGCGCGAAGGAACGCCGTGGCCATCGTGCGCCGCGTCGGCGTGCCGGCTGCGGCCAGGGCGGTCATGTATTTGTCGAGACGCTCGCGTTCGTCGTCGGTCAGGGCGGCGGCGACCGCTTCGCCGTACGTGGGGACCAGGGGGTTGGGCGCCACGCGCTTGAGTGTCTCCCAGTCCCCGATCGGGTCGGCTGGCACGTCGACCTGGGCGCGGTAATCCAGTTCCACCGCCTCGAAGCCGGCGGCCATCGTCCAGTCGACGAGGTCACGCTCGTCGAAGTCCATCATCGATCGGGCGGTGTCCTCGGTGGTGCCCCGGTAGACATCGTGGACCTTGGCGATCAGGGCATTCACGGGCGTCCTGCCCGTGCCGAACAGATCATCGGGCCGGAGCCGCTCCATGAAGCGGTTGATGGGTTCGAACAGGGAGATCCGTCCGCCCGGCCGCAGGACCCGGAAGAACTCCGCGAAGGCGGCGGCCTTACGGCTGCGCGTGGTGATCGACCAGGTGGCCTCGCTCACGGCGGATCGGCTTGGCCTTCGCCGGCAGCCGATCGGAGTAGATGAGCACCGACCGGGTGGTCACGACGTCGACAGAGGCGTCGGCGATTCCGGTGAGATCATCGGCCGACGCGACCACGAAGCTGCACCGCCCGTCGCCACTGGCGGTGCGCCGGCACTCGTCGAGCACATCCAGCGAGACATCGCTGAAAATGACATGACCGTCCGGGCCGAGTCGAGCCAGCGCGCCGAATCCGATCAGTCCCGTCCCGCAGCCCACGTCGAGGACCACGTCGTCGGCCGCCAGGTCAGCTCCCGCAAGGACGCCGTCCCGGAACGCCGCCAGATCCAGGGCGTTGCGGGCGCGCAAGCCCGCGCTGTTGCCGTCCCGACGGGTCAAGAGCCACTGTGCCCACTTGTCCGTCGCCACCCGCGTCATCGTAACCCCGACGCAGACACGGACATCGGGTACGGGTCGGATGACGAGAGGGCGACGATGCCGCTGATCGGCGCGCGTTTCCTAGAACCAGCTCTCGCGCGCGTCCAACGTGGTGCGGTCCAGGCTCTCCAGCAGGTCGAACTGCGCCGCCACCTTCGGCAGCTCCCACCGGTAGAAGTACCGCGCCGCCGCCCGCTTCCCCGCCAGGAAGTCCCCCTCGGGCCCCTCCGGTGACCCCAACGTCTCCGCCGCGAGCACCTGCTCCAGCCAGATCCACGCGACCACCACGTGCCCGACCGCCTCCAGGTAGACCGAGGCGTTCGCCAGCGCCACCTCCGGATCACCGGTCGCCCACAACCGCCGGGTCACCACCGCGATCCGGTCCACCGCCGCCCCGAGCCGTCCAGCCAGGTCGGCGGCGAACCCGTCCGCCTTCCAGGCCCGGTTCACCGTGGCGCGCATCGTCTCCAGCAGCAGCTCCAACGCGGCGCCTTCGCGCATGGTGACCTTGCGGCCGAGCAGGTCGAGCGCCTGGATGCCGTGGGTGCCCTCGTGGATGGCGTTGAGCCGGTTGTCCCGCCAGTGCTGCTCGACGTCGTAGTCGCGGGTGTAGCCGTAGCCGCCGTGCACCTGGATGGCCAGGTCGTTGGCGGCCAGGCACCACTGCGACGGCCAGCTCTTGGCGATCGGGGTGAGCAGTTCCAGCAGCAGGTGCGCCCGCTCCCGGTCGGACTCGGCGGGTGCGGTCTTCTCCTCGTCGAGCAGCCGACCGCAGTAGAGGACGAGCGCGAGAGCGCCCTCCACGTAGCTCTTCTGGGCCAGCAGCATCCGGCGTACGTCGGGGTGGGCGACGATCGGCACCTGCGGGGCGGTGGGGTCCTTGTCCGCGACCGGGCGGCCCTGCGGCCGCTGCCGGGCGTACGCGACGGATTTCAGGTAGCCGGTGTAGCCGAGCGCGGTGGCGCCGGCGCCGATGCCGATGCGCGCCTCGTTCATCATGTGGAACATCAGCGCCAGCCCCTGGTGCGGCGTGCCGACCAGATGGCCGACCGCGCCGGCCCGCCCGTACGGCCGGTGCACGCCCTCGCCGAAGTTGAGCAGCGTGTTGGTGGCGCCCCGGTAGCCGAGCTTGTGGTTGAGCCCGACCAGCACCACGTCGTTGCGCGGGCCGGGCGCGCCGTCGCCGTCGAGCAGCACCTTCGGTACGACGAACAGGGACAGGCCCTTCACGCCGGGTGGCCCGCCGGGGATGCGGGCGAGGACCAGGTGCACGATGTTCTCGGCCAGCTCGTGGTCACCCGCGGAGATCCACATCTTGGTGCCGGTGAGCCGGTAGGTGCCGTCGTCCTGCGGCTCGGCGCGGGTGGTGAGGTCGGCCAGGGAGCTGCCGGCCTGCGGCTCGGACAGGCACATGGTGCCGAAGAACCGGCCCTGCACCATCGGGCGGACCCAGGTGTCGACCTGCTCGGGGCTGCCGTGGGCGAGCAGCAGGTTGGCGTTGCCGAGGGTGAGGAACGGGTACGCCGAGGTGCCCACGTTGGCGGCCTGGAACCAGGCGAACGCGGCGGCGGCCACCGCGTGCGGGAGCTGCATGCCGCCGACCGACTCGTCCAGCGTGGCGGCGAACAGCCCGGTGTCGGCGAACGCGTCCAGGGCGGCCTTGACCTGCGGAATGGTGCGTACACGTCCACCGTCGACGGTGGGCTCGCTCGTGTCGGCGGCCCGGTTGTGCGGGGCGAACTTCTCGGCGGCGACCCGCGCGGCGAGGTCGAGCACCGCGTCGAAGGTCTCGCGGGTGTGCTCGGCGTAGCGGGGCCGCTCGGTCAGCCGGCTCACGTCCAGCCAGTCGTGCAGCAGAAACGCCAGGTCACGGCGGGACAGCAGCAGGTCGGAGGACGACAACGGGGGTTCCTTCCGTCGTACCGGATACGGGATCGGTCCTGGAAGTCAGGTGTCAGCCGTCCGTCAGGGGCGTGCCCGAGTCTGACCGCAGGCCCGGTCGACCCGACCCGGTCGGTAGACGGATCCCTCGGCGAACGGATTACCACTGGTGGACAACGTGCTCTCGAAAGTATCGCCCATCTGCGCCACGGTCGTGCTGGCCACGCTGATCGGCGCATCCCCCGCGCTCGGCGCGGAGGCGACCCAGCAGCCGGACCTGCCGCCGGCACTCGCCCCGCTGACCGCGCTGTACCAGACGGTGGCGTGCGACCCCAACGGTCCCACCGGGGCCGACGGGACGCTCGCGACCCAGCTCAACTCGCGGCTGAACTCCGACATGCGCGGCTACATGACGGCGTACCGCGTCTCCTGCGCCCGCGAGGTGGTCGAGGCGGTACGGGAGCGGGGCCTCTCCTCCCGCGCGGCGGTCATCGCGATCACCACCGTGATCGTCGAGACGCACCTGCAGAACATCAGCGAGGAGGTGGACCACACCAGCCTCGGTCTGTTCCAGCAGCAGGAGTGGTGGGGCACCCGGGCTGAGCGGCTCAACCCGGCCTACGCCACGAACGCCTTCCTCGACGCGATGGTGCGGAAGTATCCCAACGGCAGTTGGGCCAGCGCCCCGATCGGCACGGTCTGCCAGGCGGTGCAGGTGTCCGCCTACCCCGACCGCTACCAGGTTCAGGCGCCGGACGCCCAGATCATCGTCGACAGCCTCTGGGATGTCGCCGCTCCTCGCCTGGAGGACATTCCGATCTCGGGTGACTGGAACGGCGACGGCGTCGACACCGTCGGCGTCTTCCGACCCAGCACCTCCACCTTCTACCTCCGCGACACCAACAGCGG